>CAYRWR010000017.1:0-71459 GCA_964428015.1 uncultured Brevinematales bacterium
GAATACCCATAGATCAGAATATCAGACTTGGCTACCCCCAGTGTGTTGGTGAGGTAATCCAGTGCTGCCTCACTATCAGCGAGCATACCTGCTTCCGAGGGTTCACCCTGGCTTTTACCGAAACCGCGGTAGTCAATTATGAACACATCAGCCCCGGTATTAAACAGCAGCTTAGCACGGGGCCAATAGCGGTCAATATTCATGGTATTTCCGTGCAGGTAGAGTACCGTCCTGCCGCTGCCTCCTATGAGGTGTTGGAGATAATAACCATAGATCTGGTTGGTACCGCTCAGGAATACCTGCTGGGAGTTGGTATTGGTGATATTGTCGAAAAGTACCGCGTCCGACCACTCCGGACGGGAGATAAATTCCATGGAAAATTCTCCATTGGTACTATTGCCTAGCTGGTAGTTATCAGCGGGAGCAATAGCTACCGGGTAAAAAATTGAAGGTGTAATGAATACATTTAAGTCCATACAGCCGGAGACTACAGAAAGTCCCAAAATCAGGGATAGAAATAATATTTTCTTCATTTTTCACCTCCAAAACGATAAGAAAAAGCAAGATAGGGTGCAAGGGAGCCGTAATCCCCCAAACCCACAAAATGTATGGCTTTCCCTAAATTGGGTGCTCCCGGATGGATGTATTTGCACTCCACTGTGATCTCAAAATGGCCCAGGACAAACTCTGTCCCCAGGAGGAGGACAGGGATGACATAGGCATCATGAGGCAGACCGGCAGTCTTTGGATAGAGATTGATCAATGCACTGAGACCGGTATAAATACGGATATTCTTGCTAAGATCCCAGTAGGGTATGGCCCCTATTTCAGGTAAGGCAAAGAAGGAGGTGGAAAAATCACTGTAAAATATCCCATTCAGGAACAGGGAAACTCCGGGGATGGCTCCATTCTGACGGAGCAGGCCATAGAGAGCGTCCAGCTCCCACATCCCGAAAAGTTTAAACAGAAGAGGAGTGATATGAAAAGCTCCCCCCACTGTCAGATCAGGGGTCAAGCCGTATTGATAGTCCACCGAGATGACCGGGATCGGGATGGGCACGCCCAGAGAGTCAAATAAAGGGCCGCCCAGGCTTAGGGAGGCTTTATGCTCTCCCAAGGCCAGAGGTTTGACCTGGCGCATAGTGGAACATCCCGCCATCAGAGAAATAATGAGCAAAACCGCTGTTGTGAGACAGGCTTTGTTTTTTAAAAGGTTCATCCGGATCTCCTGATTTTCATTGGAATAAATTTTAAAACCGGGCCGGGATTTAATCAAACTATTCATCTCTGATATATCCGGATTTTTCATTTTCCTGGTTAAAATTAAACACATTTTTTCCAGGGTCAAGAGAAAAAAGCATATGATTGCGATGCCGGAATAACTTTTCCCGGTTAATTCAGACGAAAATGTCTTTCCTTTTCCTGAAGCGCAGACAGGACCATCTCTCTGATTGCTGTCTCAAGGCAAGAGGTCTGCCAAGCCCGTTCCTCTTCTACCGATCCACCGGCCAGTTTCACGGCACGCAGGGCATACAGGGCAGCTCCCAGGGAATGGTCGGCCATATGGGCTGTGGCTACCCCCTGCCCTATGGAACGGGCTACTGCGACATAGACCGGGTCGGTGTATTCCCGGGCCGCGGCATGTGCCTGCTGTGCCGCTTTCATACAAGATCCGGTGCGCGCCTCTCCATTTTCCCAAGCTTGAGACACTGTTAAAGCATGAGACAGCCTGTCGTCCATTTTAGTTCCCAGCAGAGGAATCACATGTTCCGAACAGGCCCGGGCCCAGGCCATCAACTGACGGTGCTGTTCCGGCTGCAGAGTGCCTCCGCGATGTTCTGTGACAAAGCGCTGGTCTCTCATATCCTTTTTTCCATCTTTAATATTACCGGGAGTGTTTGCTCAAAATTAACTCCAATAGAATATACTACAAACCAAGCTATTTTTTACCGGATAAATAAAGCTGTGAAACCGCAAAGATCCATGATCAGGTGTCCTATGATAACATACTTTATACTCTTGGTCTTGTAATAGACTGTACTCCACAAAAAGCCTGCCGCAAAAGTAATAGGGAGTATAATCAGTTCTTGGTTGGGACTGGAAATAAGCCCCAAAGTAAAATAATGCATCAAAGAGAATAGCAGATTAAAATAAAGAATATATATCAGCCATTTTCCCTGAACATTATCTATCAATACCTTTCTCCAGAACACCTCTTCAAGAATCGGATTTATCAGGGAAAAGAATACACCGGAAATTACAAATGGTATTACCTTATAATATTCTATGTTTTTTATAACCAGGCTGATGCCGCCCAGGCTGAGTACGATGGCCAGAATACTCCAGTAGCTTTTACCTTCAGGTTTTTTAAAGATTTCCAGAAATACCCTGGGACCGGAAAGCAGCATTATAGCACCGAATAAGAGCAGCCAGTACACCAGGATAAAAATCACCCAAACCCAGGGTCCGGGAATGACCCGGATCAGCCGGGCAGTAAGATAAAGCAACCCCAGAATCACCAGTGGACTGATAAGGGCCAGGTATGGTTTTTTTTCTATAGACATCAAGACCTCACTTATATATTTTTTACATCAATTCAGGAAAGTTAATTAATTCTATAGAAAACCTTACTATTCCTCAATTTTTAATCACATCCGCTTTTTTCCAGTCTTTCCTGACAACCAACGGAAAGCGTGTGCCACAAAGGATTTCGCATCTTTTTCCAGACAAGGGCCGTGAGCCATGATCAGTCTGTCAAAATCCCAGGAGAGGAGTTTTTCCAGAGATTGGTGGGCTGCCTGTCGCCGGGTAAATGAAAGTCTTATATCAACTGCTACCCCGCCCTGTGGGGCGGTGATACCTTCCAACTTCATAAATAGGTTTTTTAACAGCTTGCCCGGTTCGGGAGTGTGTACCTGGATAATATCATCCAGGATCAAAGTCCGGGATTTTTTGTGTAGAAACATAATCTCACCCAGCGATGGACTGCCCAGGAATTCCATCTGATCCAGGTCATCAGCCCAATCGGCTTCAGGCTGATCTCCCAGTATACCTGTAAAGGGCAAATCACTTTTTTTCAAAGTAAAAAGTGTCCTATGGGTGCTCCATAACTCAGCCTGAGGAAATAAACTATGCCAGCTATCCAACCTCCACACATGACGAGGTGTTCCGGCGATAAGGTATTTCACCGGACCCAGTTCATCCAGCATCTGTAGGGTTTTAAAAGGGACAGTCACTGGAGAGCTCACCCACAGTGCTCCATTCTTTAATCTGGCAATAGTCATCCGTGTGGTAAAAAGTATCCCCATATCGCGGACTCGGGGACCTTCCACCACCCAGAGGTCTTTTCCAAATTCCCGAAGCTTTGGCAGTTCCGGGGCATTAATTGTGTTTTCATTGGAACTCATAGATACCTCCCTGAAAGTAAATAACTGGAACTGTGTCACTTAGATGTCTACTTTATTGTATTTATCAGTGAGATAATTCTCCAGTATTTCAATATCCCCTATTTAACCCGCCAGGTATTATTTATTCACTAATCTTATTTTGAGATATGTCCTTTTCCCTTTAAGCATCCTCCCCGATCTCTGTATCCTCAGTGGTGAGTCCTGCCTGACTACCTGACAATTTTGCGTATACCGTCGATTTGGGGTATAATATTAAATCAATTTTCAGGGGGCCGGCATGGAAGGCAAGAAATATATCTTCGTCACCGGAGGAGTGAGCTCCTCTCTGGGCAAGGGCATAGCCGCCTCTTCTATCGGCACACTGCTGTCCGCGGCAGGCTACAATATCAACATGATGAAGATCGACCCCTATCTCAATGTGGATGCCGGGACTATGCGCCCCTATGAACACGGTGAAGTGTTCGTGACTGACGACGGCGCGGAGACCGATCTGGACCTGGGAAATTATGAGCGCTTCGTGCGTATACAGACCAGCCTGTCCAGCTCCATCACCACCGGGCAGATCTACCAGCGGGTGATCGATGCTGAGCGCAAGGGTGAATACCTGGGCCAGACGGTGCAGGTCATCCCCCATATTACAGATGAGATCAAGAGACGTATTCGGGTCTGCGACGGCAATGACGACGCGCATATTATTATCATAGAGCTGGGCGGTACCGTAGGCGACATTGAGGGCATCCCCTTCTTGGAAGCCATCCGTCAGTTCGCCATCGACGAGGGTAAGAAAAACGTCAAGTTTGCCCACCTCACTCTGGTACCCCGTATACAGGGATCAGGAGAGCTCAAGACTAAACCCACCCAGCACAGCGTCAAAGCCATGATGTCTATGGGTATACAGCCCGACTTTCTGTTCTGCCGCTGTGAGGTCGAAGTCCCTGAAGACCTGCGCCAGAAGATAGCTAATTTTTGTAATGTAGAGACTAATCATATCTTTTCCGCGGTGGACCTGGACACCATCTACGCCGTACCCCTGGAATTCCACCAGCAGGAAGCTGATAAGATCATCCTGGCCGAGCTGGGACTACCCTACCGCAATCCTGACCTGTCCAAATGGCAGAATGTGGTCAATATCGTGCGTAAACCTTCCTACCAGGTCAATATCGCCTTTGTAGGAAAATACATCAACCTGGATGATGCTTACAAGAGTGTAGACGAAGCCCTGCGTCATGGCGGGCTGGCCAACAAAGCCAAAGTCAACATTATTAAGATTGATGCTGAGGCTTTTGACCATCCTGAATACAAATTACCCCCCGATATCGGCGGAATACTCATCCCGGGAGGCTTTGGCAGCCGGGGCATTGAGGGTAAGATCAAAGCCACCATCTACGCCCGCAAGCATAATATTCCCATCCTGGGAATCTGTCTGGGACTGCAGTGTATGGTGATAGGTTTTGCCCGTGAGGAATGCGGCCTCAAGGACGCCAACTCCAGTGAGTTTAACAGTGAGACCCCCTTTCCCGTGGTGGAACTCCTGGCTAATCTCAAAGGCGTCAAATACCTGGGTGGTACCATGCGCCGGGGCGGCTCCAAGACCCTGGTCAAAAAAGGAACACAGGCATTTTCTATCTATAAAAAAGAGGAAATCACCGAGCGTCACCGCCACCGTTACGAAGTGAATCCCGAATATGTGGATACCCTGGTTAAGCAGGGTCTCACCGTTAGCGGTAATGCCGAAAACGGCTTGGTAGAGATCATCGAGTACAAAAAACACCCCTGGTTTATAGGAGTGCAGTATCACCCTGAATTTAACTCAGCTCCTACTGATCCTTCACCCTTGTTCGCCTCCTTTATCCAGGCGGCTCTGAAGCACGCCAAAGCTAAGGTCAGCGAAAAACCCGAAAAAGGGGATAAAGAGGAAAAATAGCCTCATGATGGTAATGACAAACTTCGCGGTAGTTTTGGCTGCCGCGTTATTTTTAAGTATCCTGATCGAAAAACTGCGGTTGCCCGGTTTGCTGGGCATGATACTGGCGGGCGTGTTATTGGGACCCCAGGTCCTGAACTTTATTGATAACCGAATCATGGAATATTCCATCGAGCTGCGTTCCGTAGCTCTTATCATCATTCTGATCCGTGCCGGACTGGGCATCAGCCGGGCTACCCTTAATAAAGTCGGCCCTTCTGCTGTCAAACTGAGTTTTATTCCCGGCCTGCTGGAAGCGGGAGCTATCCTGGTATCCGCCCATTTTCTGCTGGGATTGGGCTGGTTGGAATCGGGTATGCTGGGTTTCATTATCGCCGCAGTAAGCCCGGCTGTGGTAGTACCTCAGATGCTGGACCTCAGGGACAAAGGCTACGCCGCCCACCGGGAGGTACCTACCCTGATCCTGGCCGGAGCATCAGCGGATGATGTATTTGCTATCACTCTGTTCGGTGCTTTTCTGGCTATGCACAAAGGGGAAG
Organism: uncultured Brevinematales bacterium; assembly: GCA_964428015.1. Classification (GTDB taxonomy): domain Bacteria; phylum Spirochaetota; class Brevinematia; order Brevinematales; family CAYRWR01; genus CAYRWR01. Next base: position 5,871 of record CAYRWR010000017.1, read on the forward strand.
GTGCCAGGATCGGTAATCTACTGGCCACTATACCTCTGGGAATTGTACTGGGTATAGGGGGGGGGCTGCTCCTGGGCTGGCTCCTGGTGCAGCTGTTCCGCAGGTTTCATATCCGGACTACCCGCCAGGCCCTGGTATTTCTCGTAGTTTCTATCTTATTTTATGAACTGGGCAATCATGTCCCGGTGGCCTCACTTCTGGGTATCATGAGTATGGGATTTGTGATTCTGGAAATGGAGGAAAAACTGGCCCACGCCCTGGCTGGTAAATTTAATAAACTCTGGGTGATAGCAGAACTATTTCTGTTTGTACTCATCGGTGCCCAGGTTGACATCAGCCGTATGTGGGGCGCAGGACTAATTGGTCTGGCCCTGATCGGACTGGGTCTGGTGGCCCGTTCAGCCGGAGTGTGGCTGAGCCTGCTGGGCTCTCCCCTGGATAGAAAAGAAAGGCTATTCTGTATGATCGCCTATACTCCCAAAGCTACCGTGCAGGCGGCGATTGGGGCTATTCCTCTCAGCCAGGGAGTAGCAGGCGGTGAGATCATACTGGCTTTGGCAGTCCTGGCCATAGTGGTAACTGCCCCCCTGGGCAGCATTGCCATAGCCTGGTCAGCCCCCCGTCTATTGGATGCGGGAAAATCGTCGGAAAATAGCAGGTGACATTACTGATTAAGTTTTGATAAAACCGAAGGAGAGATCATGTCTGATAAAAAGACAGCCCTCATCACCGGAGCCAGTTCCGGTATCGGCGCAGCCTTTGCCCGCATTCTGGCCGGGGAAGGCTATGATCTGGTCTTACACGGCCGCCGCAGACCCCAGCTGGAAGCACTGGGAGAAGAGCTGAATAAAAAGTGGGGCATCAACTGTGTGATCCAGCTGGCAGAGCTGACCACTGAAGCGGGTATTTCCAGTCTGGAGAAGGCTATCCAAAAATATCGACCAGCTGTATTGATCAACAACGCCGGCTATGGTGACGATATTGTATTTGAAGACAGTGATATCAGTTATCATATCAATATGCTCAAAGTACATGTAGAAGCCACCATCCGCCTGACCCACGCTTCCATCCCATATATGCGGGAGGCGGGACAGGGGGTCATTATCAATGTCTCCTCCATTGCCGGGCTCATCGCCACCGGAGGTTCAGTGAGCTACAATGCCACCAAGGCCTATCTGGTACGGTTCAGTGAAGCCTTGTCCCTCAATCTGAGGGGCTCAGGGATCAGGATCAGCGCGCTCTGTCCCGGTTTTACCCATACCGATTTTCATGCCAAAATGGGCATGACAGAATCAGACAAGACCCGGTGGTCACGCAACTGGATGCCGGCAGTCAGGGTAGCAGAACTGGGCTGGAAAGCGGCTCTGCGGGGCAAGGTCGTCTATGTTCCCGGTTTCAGAAACAAGCTGATGACCCTGGTTAGTATCTTACCGGTGCGTGTGAGATTATGGCTGACCGGACTGGTGAGCGGCAGGTCTAGAAAAAAAGAGCAGTAGATCATTTTAAAATAATGAATTAAATTTCTTTAATAATATCAAAGGAGTAAGAGCATGAAAAAAAACTTTTTTTTCCTGGTTTTCGGTATAGCATTGGCTACCAGCTGTACCAACAAGCCTGTGCCCACCACTATAGTAACACCGGATACTAACGATATCCAGGTCACAGAAGCGTACTCCGCCCTGAACGAAAGTCTGAGCAATGAGATCGATAAGCTCCAGATCCAGGTTAAACAATTGGCCGGTGCTCTGACTATCAGTGTGGCGGAGACGGTATTCTTTGACTCCGGCTCTGCTGAACTCAAGACCAACTCCCTGGATGTGCTCAACCGTATCGGGGAAATTCTACTCACCATGTCCAATAAAAATATCCGTGTGGAAGGCCATACCGATAACAAGAAGATCAGCAAAAAACTGCAGAGTAAGTATCCCTCCAACTGGGAGCTCTCCGCTGACCGTGCGGTGAATGTAGTGCGTTACTTCCAGGACAAGGTAGGTATTGATCCCGGCAATCTTTCCGCTGTGGGATACTCTGAATTCCGGCCTGTAGCCAGCAATGATACCCCTGAAGGCCGGGCCCAGAATCGCCGCATCGAGATAGTTGTAACTGACAAGCTGGAGTATACCAAGGTACCCGTCATTCAGACCAATGAGACAAAGAGCACAAATGAAAGCATTTTGTCCAACCCTGAAGCAAAGACACTATAAGTCTTAATTGAATATTTTCAGTAAAAAGGGGCCGGTTAATATAACCGGCCCCTTTTCTTTTTCCTTTTTCTTCCGTCAAATATTAATTCTTGGGCCAGATAATTGTCAATGTCTTTTCTGATGTAAAAGTCTGAGTAACATCTTTTTCTTCACCTATTCCAAAGATGTTTCCACGGTTACAGCCCACATTTCCATGGACTGAATAGGTATAAGTGGAACTCTCAGCACCTGAAGGACGGGTGGTGATATAGGAGTAAGATGTCCCTGTAGTAGTATCCCAGCGTTTATTGTTGTCATCGGAAAACCAGGAATAATAATCACATCCAGTGACCGCTCCCCAACTAAACGTTACTACTGCTTGACTACTGGATTGAATAATGTAGGAAACCTGGAAATTTGCGGGAGCTGGGGGAGTTTCAGCATATACAGTTATCTGATTGGAAAGATTTTCACAACGAGCTGTGATATAATATATTCCATCTAACTTAGATTTGAAGTTGTATTCCAGCATAGAACTACTGGATGCTTGAGAGAAATCAGGGATTGTTGACATGAATTTTTTTATCCAAATCGAAATATCCTGAGTTGAATCAAATAAATTGCCAAACTGGTCTCGAGTATAAATCTGAAGTAGACTGGAATCAATACCATCAGCTTTTATGAAAGACTTCGAAGCACTGAGTTCTACCTTTTTCAATTTGGGGTTTTGAGCTTCTATGGTGTAGGTTGCCGATTTATTTACTACCAGATTTCCTGTCCTGCTACCTGCATAGACTTGCCAGGCCTGGAAAGAGACCCTGACACTTTCTTCCTGGTTAGGATCATAGGTCCATGTAAACATGGGATATTTAGTATAAGAAGTTTGTATTTCAGGATCAACTCCATAAGGATAGTCAAATTCATTGATTCCGCCAAACTGGTTCAGGACTTCTCCAGAAAATACTGTGCTTCCATCCAGGGTACTAATAATAAAGTGGGTGTTATCTATGTAAGGTTGATAATAACAACCAAAATTTTCGGCTTTTAATCTGGCTGAGACCGGTTGGCGTTTTGGGCCTTGTACATTGAGTACATCACTTTTTTCACTGTCGTAACGGTTGCCTCCCATAGCTTTGACCTGATAGTTATAGCTGGGTTTCTGGCCATAATGGAGATAGAAATTTCTGGTAAAGCTAGTGCCGGTCACGGTAAAGAGCGGACTTCCATCTTCGTAAATCTGATATTGTGAAGCACCCAGAACCGGGTCCCAATTAATCACGGCTTTAGCATTCAGATTATCATAACTGCTCAGTCGAAGGTTTTTTGGAGTCGGCCAGATGTCTTTAGCAGTTACATAATATTCCGTACCTTGTTTCAGGTTCAAGCCTTCTGTATCCTTTACACCTGTTGTTATCACCACTTTGTATTTTTTACCGTATTGGATTTGACCACTAAGTGGATGAAACGAAGCTGTGCGCCCATTGACCGAATAGTTACCAGGTATTAAATTTGTACCATCAAATAAGGCAAAAGTATTACTATCTAAAGACTCAATGGATACATGATCTCCCAAAGTAACTCCCTGTACTTCATATCCAATAGTGAAGTTTATAGCCTGGTTTCTTTGATCATAAATTGTATTGGAAGCAGGACTTAAGCTATACAGGATGGGGGTGTGGTGAGATACAACTCGTAGAGGGCCCATGAACTTCTGAGGGGTGCCAGTACGCGGTTTCCAATAATAGTCCTTGAACTCATGAATAATATCGCGGGCTGGATAGGAAAGAAAAGTCTTAGCACCATATCGTCCGCCCACAAAATTCTGCTTGTCGTAATAAATGGAGTTTCCCCCGCTGGCACCTACATATTCCCAGCTTAATCCTCCCTGCCCCACTCCATAATATTTTGAGTCTTTGCTATTTATGGGGTGTGCTGTTGTATTTTGTTTCACATCAGCTACAATATCATAAGTAACATTAGTTAAGTAGTAAGAATCCCCCAACCACAATTCAAATGCAATGCGAGGTCGTGAAGAAGTAACTACTGCCTGATTATTCTGATAGGTGATGGACTCAGAACCGGCACCGTTACGGATATCTATACCGTATCTATAGTATTTTTCGGTCATCCCTTCATAGGTAGCATCAAACCACTGTCCGCGGAGCCACACCGGGCCCTCGGTGATAAATATTTTTAAACCTGTAGCACCTTCGACTTTGCGGTCACAGAGCAGGTCCATCCAGAAATTATATTGGATATCGGCTTTATCCATAGTAACAGAATTAGGCTGGGTCTGGTACCATCCCAGGTATTGATAGCCTCCCAGTGAAAGTATATAAGCCTCATAATAGAGGACCATTCCAAAATTAGGATTACCAGGCTCCAGGGGAAAATTGGAACCGGAGTTCGCGTCAGAGTGGTCCAGGGAGATTGTAAAATTCGAGTAAGGTTCATCACTATATTCCAGCCGATTCATACCCTTGTTCAAATAAAGATAGTGGCTTTGATAAAGTCTTTGGATATCATTGTAAAAAACCGGGACAGCATAGGTGATTTTACCTGTCTGGTCTTTGACCAGTAATGTCTGTCCAAGAGAAATTTCCGACATCACAAAATAGGGTATATCGGTACGGTTGGTAGAAGAGTCCCAGTTAAACTGTCCTGAACCATCGGCGATAAGTGTACTTACGCAGTCAGAGTTACGTGAACCGGGTAGCAATCTGATTTGTGTCCCTTCTTCAATATTACGAGTCAGGGTACAGGAACCCAAGACGCTTATAAACAACAGAGAAACCAACATCTTTTTATTCATTGTATCCTCCCTGAGTAGACATTTTCCAGCCGGGATCTGTGACAGGTGATCTCCTGAGCCGACATCCTTTACAGTTCATCAGTACCATTTTTTATTCCTCCTGATTTATTAATGTTTTCTTTTTTAACCACACTCACTGAAATTTCTGGAACCCATTCAGATGAGTAAAAGCGACACAGAAAATGTTATGCAGATATATTAACAGACAGGAGGAATAAAAAATATTCAATTCTTGCGAAATTTATTTTATGTAAAAAAATGTGGCAGAATGGATTGTGTTTGAAATAAAAAAATAATTTTTTCCGCAACTTATGTAAAAATATTAGATGGATGCCCCAGGCAGGAATTGAAATTATCAAATCCGTCCTTCAACATTTCTTTTTGCTTGGGTTGCTTCGATTGCTGTTATGCTATAGTTATTTGATATTTATCTTTCATTTTTTTGTATCTCACTGGGAATTGGTTTTATCCTGATCTTTAAATTTTGCAGTCTTTTCTGCAATCATATCCTCTATAAAACTATTATTCTTAGCATCTTTATAAACAAAATAGAGAGAAACCCAATCTAATATCAGCAATAAAGTTCCTAAATCTATCAGTATTTGCTGATCTATAATATTCAGAAAGCGAAATATCTCCAATGTATAGCTAAATAAACCTGCAGTAGCAAGGAAAATAGAAATTACCTTGAATCGATAACCGCTGATCCTGGCAAAAGCCAAAGTGCCAATTAAAGAGAGTAGAAATCCAAACCAATTGGTACTAATAGAAGCAACTCCTGGATGTTGTGTAAATTGAAAAGAAAAATGTACTGAAAGAAAGGTAAAAGTATTACCATTATGCTTAATTGAAAAGCTAAATATGAATAAAAAAACTGTTTCAAGAATTCGAAAAATCCATAAACCTAAGTGTTTCATTAAATACTCCAGAACGTGCTGTGAAACTGAAAATTAGTACTATTAAGAAAACAAAAATTATGTGAATTAAGCCTGAAAATAAATCCGCAGCCTACTTCATCACTTGGTCTGTTTCAATTTTAGGGTCAGAGCCTCGATCTGCTCCCCAGTCAAATAGCCGGACTGGATAAAATAAGCTGATAACTCCGCTTTCAGATCCAGGTCATCGGTCAGCTTTTTGCCGATGATCTGTTCCAGTGAGTACTGAAGCAGTTTATAATCCCGGAATTCCTTGGTACCCATGGCATTACTTTTCTGGTAATCCGCCCTAATCTGAGACCAGGGGGTACCGCATAGGCCCGCCAGTACAGCCACCACTACTCCCGTGCGGTCGGTACCCAGCCGGCAGTGAACCAGATAGGGTCCTGGGTGGGCTGAATCGGTGATAAACTGCACAATCCTCTGGAAAAGCTGTCCAAATTCCTGGTCCCGTGAGGCAAAATACATCATATTGTAATTTACCGTTTCGAATAATTCGTGCTTACTATCAATAATCTTCTGCTGGTAGTCAGAAATAGACTCGGAAGAAGTGGCAAAAGCAGTTTCGTTACCCGACAGGCAGATTATGGAACGGATAGCTTTCTGTTTCATCAGTTTTTTCACAGTTTCGATGCGCGGCTTTTCTGTTTTCAGCTGGGTTTTGGAAATCTTATAGGGGTGATAGGAGCGGTACAACTGGGGTGTCCCCGGCACCTGTCGGAAATTTGCCAGGATGGCTTCGCTTTCCGGATCATTCAGGTTAAAATCATCCATGGTCTTTTGAGTATCAGCAATTACCATATTACTGAGCAGGGTATTGGTGTCATCACCGGGCAGAACCACCAGATTATTGGCGGCTAACTGAAAGGGTGAGAGACTGCTCAGCCATACCCCGGCTGCTTTTCCATTTCGTACTACAAATTTGAATTCAGGCTGGCCTGAATTTCCCGGTATCTGTATGGATTCCAGGGGTACTTCCAGGAGCCACAGACCGGTACGGCCGTTTTTCTTCAGATCCCATTCCGGTAGTTCTTTCCAACGGGTAAAGGAACCTGCTACTGTCACCTGCTGGACCTTTTCCTGTTCAAATATGGGTGGATAGAACACAAACAGGATGGTCTTGCCATCCGCGCTGACCTGGAAACCCTGGAGACAGTTCGCGGTATTTATTACTATCCCTTTGGACGGCTTCAGATTCAGTACGGGATATGACTTGTCTGATCCGCCAAAAAAAGATACCGGAAAAGTAACCGTCAGTAAAGTAATAAACAGTAAATAAAGTATACCGCGCATGATTTGCCACCTTGTTATTGATTTATTAAAGCCCCACACTAGTACCCATGGAGCTCTACATTCAGGTATATAATTTAGCTTATATAGAGGTTTTTGTCTAAATTTTTGGCGGCGTAATACTATACAAACAGGATTTTTTTAGACAAAATAATAGTTCTGAGATATATTTTTACAGCATAGAAAGTAAAATGCTGGTACTGAACCTGACAGTGTAATTAAGGGGGGATTTATGAAATTTCGCAATGCAGTTCTGCTGGCCAGTATGATTCCATCGTTTCTCTTTTCCTTTGGTCCACCTGAGGACAAGGAGTTCATGCGCATTGCCATGTTTGAAAATGATCCCCGTATGCTGCATTACCGTCAGCTGCCCGCCTGGCTGCAGCCGGATCACCTGGTGATTCATCGAAATGTCGATATCAACCGCTCCACCGTAGTCCCACTGGCTCAGGCCAGTCTGGATTTTAGAAACGCGGTGGTTTTGGGCCCCCGGGGTAAGGTGTCTCAATTTACGGTTCAGGCTATAGAATTTGCCTCTGATCAATACGCTTTTTCCGGCCTGGACTTCCGTTTTAACGAAAGCGGTACCACCGGAATATTCCAATCAGGGGGATTGTTCGATATCAATCTGGTATCTTCCGAAGGAGAAGAGCTGCGTCTTATGGAGGGCAGCAGCGTAGAGCTCACCTATCCTGTAGACAAATCTCTGTCCACCTCAGAAGTCAAGTCCATGAAGGCTTACAGCTTTGATGAATCCAGTCAGAAATGGGTGTATGAATCCGATGTACGTGTCCTGAAAAAAGGGGGTAAGCAATATTTTACCCTGAAAATGGGGCACTTTAGCTACTGGAATATCGATGCACCCATCACTGAGCACACCTGTCTGGAAGGTAAGCTGGAAATAGAAGGTACAGCAAAACCTCTCCCGGTGACCCTCCTGGCCGAAGGCCTGGATTACCGGGGTACCACCCGCATACAGGCTACCAATGGCCAGACCTTCCGTCTGGATGTAAAGCGTGATTCCCAGGTCAGCATCCTGGCCTATACCGCTGAAAATGACGGTTATTATCTGCCCCTGATACAAACCTCTAAGGAATTGTCCACTGCCATGAAACTCTATGAGGAAAAAGTCTTCGAAGTTTCTTCAGATATCGACCAGCTGAAATGTACAACCAATACCTACACCTATACCAACCGGAGTCAGAATAACCAATATACCCTGGGGGAATATACCGGTACCGGTGGTTACGTTCTGTCGATTTTGTCCAATAAGACTGAACTGTTTGAATGGGACAAAAAGATCTATACCAATTACGTTTTCTGGCTCATCACCCGGGCCCCCTCCACTAATAACAGCTGGGTCACTAATTTTCATGAACAATATCTCTATTCAGATAAACTGTTAGCTATACGGGGGCGTGTACAGCAAAACGAATCCGCGGGTAATTACCGTTCCGATCTTCGCATCGGAAAATGGATCGGATATTATTACTGCCCTTTGAGAATAAACAGTAAACCTCTCCTGCTCTCCGGAAAATGCAGCAGCCTGGGCAAACTCAAACTGACCAAACCGGGATACAAGACTTTGTCAGAAGTATTCGGAGAAAAAAAGCTGAAAAAAGCGGAATAAATCTGTGTTTTTACTTATAAATTCTATACCCGGGAGTTTTGTGAAATGAGCCGAAATGAAAACAATAAATTATATCAAATCACCCCTTTCAGTGAAAATGCTATCCTGATATTTTCTCTGATCGTATTTGCGCTGATTTCTGTAGCGACGATTCTGCTGGAACCGTCTCTGGTAGCCCGTTTTTATCCGCTTTTACCCGACAAAGGCCCGGCATGGTATTTCTGGCAGCTGCCTTCTGCCACTACTCTGACCCGTATCACCTACTGGACAGGTTATGCGGTACATCAATTGGTATTATGGGCCCTGTTATTCCAGGTAAGGCGCAATCCCCAGCCTAAGACAGGGGGCATTTCGCGGCTGAACCTTTGGGTCCTGGGAATAAATCTCTTATTTGTGATACTGCACCTGGTTCAGACGCAGTTATGGTATGACGGCCTGGCCCGGGATGTACCTATCTGGACCAGCCAGGGCTCAGTGATAGTCATGCTGGTTCTCATCCTGTATATGGAGCTGCCCCGCCGCGGACTTTTCTGGGGCAAATCCTTCCAGCCCCCCCGGAGACTGAATGATTTTATCCGCAGTTGGCATGGCATCTATATTTCCTGGGCTATAGTCTATACCTTCTGGTTCCACCCCATGGACGGTAACTGGGGACTGATGAGCGGTTTTATTTACATGTTTCTTTTGTTTATACAGCTCAGTTTGTTTGACACCAGACTCCATTTTAACCGGGGCTGGATAGTGCTTCTGGAGAGCTTTGTGGCTATCCACGGTACCCTAATCACAGTCTACAAAGACAACCCGGTGTGGCCCATGTTCCTGTTCGGCTTTGCGGTGATGTTCTTTCTTACTCAAATGCATACCTGGAAAATGCCCGTCTGGTTAAAATGGACCCTTTTAGGTGCCTTTCTGGTTTCCGTGATCCTGGTCTACGCCCTGGTAAGGGGTTTCAATCATATTTATGAAGTGACTTTCATACCGGTGGCATTGTATGGCGGAGTCCTGGTCCTAATCGGAATAGGAAAGATCCTCGACCGTCTACCGGACAGAGTGAAAAGGTAAACTCCAGGAAAATACTTCTGATCCACAGGGACTTCTTCAATACTGGTCTTTTTACCTATATTTTTTCTAGGTTTTAACCCTCGACAACTGGATGAAAAATATTTTCTATTTTATACTATTTTAAACAGGAGGAAATATGAAACAGATATTAGCGGTTCTGGTGATGACCATACTTTGCGCCCTATCACCAAAAGGTTATAGCAAAGATTTTGAAGGAAAAGTAGAAATGAAGATTATTTCCGAAGGGAAAACTTCATTTATAGCTTATACCATCAAAGGTGCTAAAATGAAGATCACCGGCATCAAGGATGCCAAGGGTAAACCTGTGTCCAAAGGAAACCTTTCCCTCTTTGACATGAAAGAAAAGAAGATGTACATTATCATGGCAGACCAGAAGATGTACATGGAAAGCTCATTGACTAATTCCGACTCCGGAGATAACAAAGAGAAAAAGGGAAGCTTTAAAAAAGGGAGCAAAACTGAAACCATTCTTAACAAGACCTGTGAAGAATATATCTATACTTTTGAATCGGATAGTAAGTATTCCACATCAGAAATGTATATGGCCAAAGGCATAGGAATCTTCCCCAATTTCAGGAAAGCTAACCCGACTTTTCCGGCTTTTGATCTCAAGGAAGACCTTTTTCCTTTAAAGATAATCACCTATGATAAAGCCGGAAAAGTTTCCACCACCGTAGAGATCACCTCTCTGGATACTTCTCCAGTCTCTGATCAAGAAGTATCACTCCCCGATGGTTACCAGAAATTCGAGATGCCGGGTTTTGATATGAGCAAATATATGAAATAACAAACACACTACAAAATCAGAATTTAAGGCCGCCCTCAGGGGCGGCTTTTTGTATACAACTTCTCTCTGTTAATTACAATTTAATATGATTTACCAGGCAATGCCTTATTTGACGCGTATATAACTTCTAACCCTTATCAATTTTCACAGTATACATCCCGAAAACTTATTTTTTTATGTCAAATCCACAATTATCAATGACATATCATCCAAGCGTTCCTCTTTTCCGGAAAACAAGGTGAGTGAATCAAATAAATTACCGGAAAAAACATCAGGTGTACTATTATAATTGCTGCGTAGAAAGTCAATCAGCCTTTCTTCTCCGAATTCTTCGTCTTTTTCATTCAGACTCTCTACAATTCCGTCGGTATACAATAAAATCCGGTCTCTGGATTTGAGTTGGATAGTCTGTTCCTTGGGGACCAGACCGAAACTGACCCCCAAGGGGCGTCCTTTTACCGAGGTGGATAGTACCTCCCCGCGCTGAGGTCCGAAAACCAGGGGAGCGCAATGCCCGCAGTTTGTGACTTTCATAGACCGGGACGCAGGATCAAACCAAACAAATAGCGCGGTCACAAACATCGACTTGACGGCCCGGTCTGCTATCAGTCTATTCAGATACTGCATCAAATCAGACCCTTTCATGGAATTGCCGGAATAATATTGAAAACCCATCTTGGAAACAGTTCCCAGAAAGGCACCGGGTATACCGTGGCCGGACACGTCTGCCAAAATGATACCCAACTTATCACCATCCAGCGTGTAGTCATAAAAATCTCCGCCTACTTTGTCCATAGGGTAATAAAAAGCAGAGACATTTATTCCCGGTAAACAGGGGGACTGAGCGGGTAAAAGCTTCTTCTGGATAAGTCGTGCCAGATCCAGTTCTGATTCGATATTCTGATTCCGCTCCGCTAATTCTTCCTCGTTTTTTCTGATGATCTCCAGCAAGGATTCTATCTTCCAGGCCTTATGTCGCATCACTGTTATGGCGATAAGAGACATGGCGATTACCAGCATAATGACTGTATTATTGGGATTGATCTCAATACTTAAATAAGTGCACAGAATATTATAAATGGTATTCATAGAGACCCCCGCCAGTATGGAAAAAAAGATAATCCACAAGCGGTTTTTCTGCTGGCGGTTTTCCTGCCTTGGTATACCGGTTAGTATTATTATGAGTCCCAACACATGTAATAAAATTATACTGAGTGAATAAAGCAAATACACGACATCTGATTTTCTTATCAGCTTATGATCAATGATCTGTAATTGAGCATCTGAAGTCAGATAAAAGGCGGGGACGAACATTCTGAGTGCACAAATGATCAGCACAACAACAGCGGGGAGGTACGATACTATTAACCATTTTTGAAAAGGACGGGCTTCATAAGTTATTGCCAGGCTGAACTGGAGAAAAAAAGGACCTGCAAATACTCCAAATATCATCTGAAGTGCGACCATCCGGGGCAAATCCATGGGTATATACATATAAATGCCGCCGATAATAGCCCACACTCCCAGAAATAAAAGATAAAGGGACAAACTAATATTTATCCGGCTCTTCCGGTTGTGAAAATATACCATTAGCGCCAATGAAGGAATAAAGGATAAAACAAAGAAACCGATTATAAAACCGGCCGGATTATCAATCTGCAATCTGTCACTCCTGAACTATGGTATTCTCTCCGGTTGAAATACTTTTTATTTCAAGATATTTGGCTGCATAAAAAATAAAAAACGGCTGTTTTTTAACTACAGCCGTTTTATAAAAAAATATTTTATGGAGACAGCCAGTACCGGTGTACAGTAGTCTTATTGCGGGATAGTATAGCGGTAGATTCTGACTTTGTCCCCGATAGTCTGGTGCGCCGTCACATAGAGTGTAGTACCTCCCGTAGGAAAAGTACAGTTAAATCTTTCCAGGGTAAAACCATCTACCTTATCCGAGGCAAATCCATAAACCGGTCCAAACACAAATCGGGAATTAAAAGATTTAAAGAGCCCAGAGCCGTAATACTGTACAGGGTCTCCCTGAATAAAATCATATACCAGGTCAATTTCATCAGATGTGAATTGTTCAACCCCGGTCATGGAATAGGACTTACATTCCGAACGGGTAATTTCAGTATAGTGCCGGGCTATATAGATATCTGTACTATTCCCGATAACAGACATAATATTACCACCCAGTGTTGAAGCTGGGACCGGCCATTGATGCTGCAAAGTCATACCGGCATCAGCTGAAAAATGAAAGAAACCGGTCTGGTTGGAAAGGATATAAATATCGCTATTATTATAAATATAACAGCTGTTTAGACCGGTCATTTTTCTGGTCTGGGTGTCATTGGACAAGTTGTACTGGACCAGAAAGGTGTTATTGAAAAAATAGAGATAACCATTTTTAATGGTGAACTGTTTAGTGCCGGTATAATCCGCAGTCACAGTAAAGGCCAGCGGTTTTGCAAAAGTGCCCATATTGGTCAAATACTTTACGGACAGGAGATAGCCTTCCTGGTTCATAGTATACAGTTTAAAATCTCCTTGTCCCAAATAAGAGCTATAATCTGATATCATCAATAAGTATATCAGGGAGTCCTGCTGATTAAAGACATAAAAAGTATCATAAGGTGCATCAAACTCGAAGATCTGTTTATCCAGTGAAAAATATTTGTCCGCGGGATAGGCTATTTTGGTGAGTTGGGAAGAAAGGCTCAAAGCCACAAAATCACAGGAAGCAGTACTCAGAAAAGACAGTATCACTGCCAGGAATAATATATATTTTTTCATTTTCGACTCCTAGAACTTCCAGCCGACTTTGGCTGTGATATAGGGCAGGAATTTTACTCCATCCCCGCTGCTGCCTAAAATTGAGCCTAATAATGGAGTCAGTACATCCACCATGACTCCGCCCCCCGCGTCAATAAATATTTTATCAAATCCCGGAATAGGATGGATTCTAATCCCCGCACTGCCCAGTACTGGCATAGTATAGGGTGCAAAAGTAAACATATATCCCAATCCCAAATAGGGATTCAGAATACGTCCCACTTTAAAGGGGTAATATTTCATATCCATCCCAAAAGAAACCAAAAAACTCCCGGGAACAGGAATGCTCAAATTTAAAAGCAGACCAACACCGAATTTATTAAACGCGAATTCGTAATCCAGGAATAAACCTTTGGCAAATAGAGAAAGAACATCCACCGAAAGGATAAGACTGGCTCGGTAGGATTCCGGCATTTTCTGGATGGTAGGATTTACCTTGATAATATAATTCTGGTATTCCGGTTTATTTTCTTCTCTCATATCTTCCAGTTCGCTGATCGCGACATTTTTACTGGCTAGTCCGCTACCCCAGCGTGATTGACCTTGTTTCACAATTCTGGTAACAATGGATCTGATACCTTTCTCCAGTTTAGACTCATCGTTGACTTTAATTCCTTCCGTCATATCAACCTGACCGGTGGTGACATCTACCATTTTTACCAGGAGTACATATTTATTATCCACCTTCATGAGTGAGCCCGTTATAATTTTATCTGCGCCCACCAGCTGGCCCAGTTTGGACGCCTGATTATCGATGATCCCTGCCATCTCCAGTGACTGTTCCTTCATTACCTGATCCAATTTACGTCTTTCAATCAGGTTGAAGGCATGCCTTTTACTGAATTCTGACTGAAGCATTTCTGATAATATTTTGCCATTTAACGAGTACACAGGTCCAGCTAAAAAAAGAATTAACACTGCAAGAAAAGACACAATTGACTTTACCACACTACACCTCCAATCAACTCCATTGATGTTAAAAAACAAAAGTAAAAAAACTGAAGTACAATATACCTCATCCTACTTCAGAGAAAATTGATCTCCACAACCTCAATTTATCACAAAAAGAATAATCTGTCTAAAATTATCCACATTTCTGGATGAGAATTTTTTGAAAGAAAGGTTGGTTTTAATTTGTTCGATGTAATTTTTTAGTGAATCCTTTGTCGGATACCGTATTTCGGGAAAATGGATTCCTCCCCTTCCAGAAACGCCAGGTATTGATGGCTCCCCGCAAAAATTCATCCAGCATCAGAGTAATAAATAGCCCGGTTAAGCCCATCCCCAGTTGAAACATGACCAGATAGCTGAAGCCCAGCACAAACAGCGTCCCCCCTATCTGGGTATAGAGCATCCATTTGGTATCCCCCGTACCCCGAATGGCATGTCCCATGATGACGTTGACAGCCTGGAAATTAATAAAAACGGCAGCTATCCTCAATAATTGTATGGACTCTCTCAGAGTGGTGCTGTCTTTTGTAAAAAATGCCGCCAGCCAGCCGGGGAAAATCAGCAGGACCAATGACCAGGTCATACTCACGGCCAGACTGATCCACTGTGCCTGAAAGCCGGCAGGCCGCACCTGATCCTGTCGACCGGAGCCGTCCAGCTGCCCCACTATGGTAGTGGCTGCTCTGGCAAATCCCAGGTAGATAAACAGTCCCAGCATGTAGATACCCTGCACCAGAGATACTGTCCCCATAGCCAGGGGGTTCAATATATTGACCATACGGGTTAAAAATAATTGTCCCACAAACCACAGCAGGCTTTCCAGTCCTGTAGGCAGACCCAATCGCATCGTCTTCCAGTACTGTTTGAATCTGGGATGGATGAGCGCCTGAAGCGTGAAATGAAAGGGTAGTTTTTTAGTGACCAGCACATAGACCACCAGGAAGACTGAACCCACAGCATTAGATATCAGGGTAGCAATTGCAGCCCCCTGCATACCCATAGCGGGAAATCCCAGATTCCCGTATATTAAAAGCCAGTCCAGGATAATGTTGAGTATATTTTTTATTACACCAGTGATCAATATGGGGAGAGTAACACCCACTCCCTGCAGGGTAGCTGCCGCGGTAGTATCCGCTCCCATAAACAGCAGGGAAATCGCCATGATTTTTACATACTGTACAGCGTGCTTTTTTACTTCCCCCCCCGTACCCAAAAGTGTAAAGACCTGATCCGAGCCGAAGTGCCAGAATAAAAAGATAAGAAATGAAAACAGGGAAGCATAGATAAAACTACTTTCCGCCAAGTTCCGGGCTTTCTCCGGTTTTCCAGCGCCGATATGATTAGCCACCAGTATGGTAAGTCCGGTAGAGCTGGCTATCAAAAACAAAGACAAAGCATTATAGGGTGTCATCACATTTCCCAGTGCGCTGAGATAACCAGGATCCAGTTTCCCCAGAAAGGCGCGGTCGATGACCATCTGGAGATGTTGTACGATATTCTGGAAAATAATGGGTAGTGCAATAATAAACATCACTTTCCTTCTACCCTTTCTGGTGACCAGATCATTTCCTGCGGCAGGGGGGACGTCTACCTCGCGATTGAGAGACAACTCTTCTTTGGCACCGGTCTGGATAAAGGGACCGGAGATGGATCTCTCCAGCCAGCTTTTTACCTTATTCCACATAATACTAGTTCTCCTTTCCAGGCAGGATCAGTCTTTTGCGGTAATTCTCCATGATTTTGTGCAGAATAGAGGGGTTTTGATTTATACGGGGATTAACAAAGCGCAGATAGGTCAGCTGCTGAAGGAGTGCATCCAGCTCAATAGCCAGCAGAAAAGGGTCCTGGTCTGCTCTTATCTCCCCTTTCTCCTGAGCCTGCATGATCACGCGGCCCAGTTGCTCCTGTTTTTGATCATCATAGTGGTCAATAGCCGCCTGATACTCCGGGTAACGACGGGTAGCTTCATATAAAAAAGTATAAAAAAGCAATATGGCATCATCCGACTCTACCCCTACCTTATCCTGTATCCTGGAGCGCGAGGCTTCTATATCAGTGAAGCTCCTTTCCAGTCTTTCCGAAAACCCTAAAAATTCATTCTCGATCCATTCCGGAATGCGGGCTTCTTCAAAAAAGAGTCCCAACGACTGGTGATAAAGCTCATCCTTATCTTTAAAGTGATGGTACAGAGCTCCTCTGGTAAATCCGGTAGCCTCACATAGATCTGTGATACTGGTACCATGATACCCTTTTTTAATAAATACCTGCAGAGCTGCTCTCAGGATCTGTTCTCGGGATAAATCTCCTTTTCGCATCACGCCCCCATAAACATACCGTACGTTCGGTATTATTTTAGTTTAGGATTTAAAATAATCAAATTTTGTACAAAAAAACAGAGTGGATTATATTAGGGATAATTTATCTATTCGGGTACCCATCCTGCAATTCGAGCCAGCATGACCCAGTAGGCCTTGGCCAGCCGGATAGTACCTACCTCTCCGATATGATCTCCGTCTTCAGTGCCGCTGCCGTCCCGGTTAGTTGTATTGGAAGGATGAATCTGCTGGTAGGATACCAGCTGGTTATTGAAATTGATCCAGTCCAGGGTATATTGCTGCCCTCCATCACTCCAGGACAAGATATCCGCGTAGTCAAAAAGGATACGGCCGCCTTTTTGTATCCTGACATAATCCTGGATGGCCTGTTGTTTGATAAAAGCCTGATACATGGTCTCATCATCATTCCAGCGGTCTACAGGGCCAGTAGTAAATACGACTGTGATATCATATCCCTGTGCTGCACAAAAATCTCTATAGACATCAATGGCTTTAAGGTAATTCTGTAGAGAGACATGGTTACCGGTGAGGGAAAAGTCACTATCATCCAGCCCCCAGCGGAGACTGCCATCCGGCCCTCCTTCTGAACTCCCCGCCCAGCGTACACCCCAGGTGGTATTGGTACCGCCGTCAGGATCATTTTGCCAGCTCATATCCCAGCACCAGCCGAATCCAAACACATAGGGTCCAAAATTATTTGTACCGACAAAGGCTAGATGAAACAGGGTATTGGAGATGGCATCGGGACTGGTATAACAATTGGCTTCGCCATAGCCGTAGCTCCAGCTCCCATAAATCGTTCTTACCGCGCGGTTTACTCTAAGCGCATTAGTAATATAATTGGAAGGGTTGTAGTCATCTTCCTGAACAATGACGGCAAAACGGCTGTCCAGATTGGTAAGTAATGCTCCTCCAATTCTGTACCCCATAGAATGTGACTCGCCGGCAATACCCAGCCACATTGTCTTGATTTTCTGAATATATACATCCGGAATCTGAGCATACTGATCCACCGCGCTGTGATCAATGATAAGATATTCACTGCTGCTCCCATTGCCCGGAGGAGGTGTGACCCCGCATCGTGACATGAATAAAACCAGGCTCAAAATAACCCATTTTCTCATTCTTTTACTCCTGTTTTTTATTAAATAGATTATAGTACCTTGTTTACTGAATTTTCAAGTTAACAATATTAAATAATAAGCGTGTTTTCTGTTACAGACATCTACTTTAGTGTTTTTGATCCAGTACTTTTCTGACAGTCTTTATGAGCTGTTCGATGGTATAGGGTTTTGAAAGATAACTGTTTACTCCCATTCGGATTGCGTCATCCACTTCTGAATTATGGGAATATCCGCTCACAATAATTGCTTTTTGACGGGGTTGGATTTTAACCATTTCCTGGTATGTCTCTTTTCCATTCATTCCGTTGCCCATGATCATATCCAGAAGCACCAGGTCTACTTTTGACTGACGGAATTTTTCCAGAGCTTCTTCCCCTGAGAAGGCTCTTACTACTTTGTAGTTAAATTCTAAAAGAATCTTCTCAGCCACACTGGCCTGCATTTCTTCGTCATCTACTACCAGTATCAGCTCTTTGTTTCCCTTCAAGTCTTCCAGTTCGGCATCCTGATTCCTGCCTGTTGTCTCTCCCTTTATTTCCGGCAGGTACATCCGAAAGACCGTGCCGCTTTCATCACTGCTCATTATCACCGTACCGCCATTATCCTGGGCTGTATTCCAGACTATAGAAAGTCCCAACCCTGTGCCGCTTTTCCCCATTTTTTTCTTGGTATAAAATGGCTCAAAGATATGTTCTCTGTCCTCCGGAGAAATCCCGGTTCCAGTGTCCTGTACTTCCAGATAGCAGTACCTGCCGGACGGAATTTTGTAAAGGTCAGCTTCCTCTTTTGACAGCAGCTGAATCCCTGTCCTGATCATCACTTTACCCGTTGTAGGGATAGCTTCTACAGCATTATTGACCAGATTCATCAGACTCTTGCGCACATGGACTTTAGAAGCAAAAATCTGTATTTTTTGATCTTCTTTATCCATATCAGTTTCAATTTTTACTTCCGGATGGTCTGATTTCAGAATTTTGAATTCGGGGGAATCCAGGTATTCACCAATGACTTCATGCACATCCAGAAACTCTCTGGCGCTGGTCACACCCCGGGCTACAGTCAGAAGATCCGACACCACGCTGGCTGCTCTCATTCCAGACTCCCTTATCACTTCCATAGGTTTCCGCAAATCGCTGTCCGGGGGTAGTTTCATCAATAGAAGATCAGGGTAGGATACAATTCCTGAGAGTATATTGTTCAGATCATGAGCTACACCCCCGGCCATGAGTCCGATAGCTTCCATTTTACGGGAGCGGTTTTGCCGGGAAAGAAAATCCTGTTCCCGTCTGTTTAATTCATTTTGTACTGTCCTGTCATCAAAAGAAACCACGATCCTGTCTTCTATAGCTGTAAAGGTCAGTACCACCTCTCTCTGTTCACCCTGCAGACTCCGCATCTTTTTTTCTTTCAGTTTATGAGATAAAAGTGTGCCCAGAATATTCTTCAATTCCTTCTCCCAGAAGTGAACAATGTCTTCTTCCCTGCAATCATCGGGAAAAGCATCCCTGAAAAAGTTCTGGAAAGTGCTTAAATCCTCCAGATGATATCCGAAATTCTCCTGAAACTGGCGGTTGATAAACTCTATGGTACCATCCATGCGGGCCATCAGAATAGGTATGGGGGCGTTATGAATGAACTGACTGAGCAGGACTTCCGTCTCCCTCAGGCGATGCTCAGTTTCCAGTCGTTTCTTTTCTTCAATGGCAATAGTATATTTCCTCACCCAGCGGATAACAATAAAGAATAAAAGGCTGTCAAAAACCAGGAACAGGATGACCCACCACACACCAAACCTTCGTACGTCCTTCAATATCTCTTTTTCAGGTATTGAAATGGCAAGTGACCATTGATTATGGGGCAGCTTAATAGGAAAAAGAACCGCGTGCATCGGTTCTTTTTTTTCTCCATATACTAAACAGCAATCTGTCTGTCCGTTGGTCATTAAGATGGCCATTTTTAACAGGGACTGTTCATTACTGTGCGCGGTGAATATTGATTCTCCGATATGTTCTTTATGACTGCTGTGTATGACAGAGCCGCTCCCGGATATCAGCCAGAATTGACTGTTCTTCTCAATTTTCAGGTTATTGAGGTACCGTTCAGCGATAATATCAAAGGGTATTAAAGCATTAATCCAACCCTGATACTCTTTTCTTTCATCAAATACCGGAATGGTATAGGTAACTGTATTATATCCTCTGTATGCCATAAAAACATCACTTACCACTGGTTCCATGGTCCTGAGCATGATTTGATGATGCTGTCTTTGCGAAACATCTATACCAATTATGGATTGTGAATAAGGATAGGTATAGACTATTATGCCCTGCGGGTTGATTCGAGTGATAGCCTGCAGATTATTACTGTAAAATGTGTAAAAGTCATTGATCTTTTCTTTTCCTTCTTTATTGATTTTTGCTACATCCGGATCTGTCACCAGCCTCTGCAGCAAAGTATGATAAAAATTAAAAAATTCAGACAGACTCAGCGCGGTTTGTTTAGCTAATAACATATTCTGTTCGTTTATAGACCGGATGGTCATGGATCGCAGCATTCTGTACGGGATGAGAAAAAGAAAAATGCTGAATACTATAAAAAGCAGAATGATCAGAAAACTGCGGTAATAGAGCGGTGACACTCTTTTCTTCATTTACCACATCCTAATTAAAACAATAGAAAAAGATTCTCCATGAATTACAGTATATCCCTCAAAAATATATCGGTCAATAATTCCAGTAAATATTTACAGAAAGTTGACACGTCGTGAATATTTAACTATACTATATTTACTTTATAAATACTGGATTTTTATATGAAATATGCCTTTGGATACAAGATCAGGGAAGTACGCGAGCGACGCAAGATGACGCTCAAGGAGACCGCCGCCCGGGCGGAAATTTCCGACTCCCTGCTGTCCCAGATCGAACGGGATCAGGTGAGTCCCGCCATCGAGACCCTCCTGCGCATCCTGGATGTGCTGGAGATAGATATGGAGTATATCTTCCGGGACTACAAACGTCCCCTGGATGTACACGTCGTGCGCCGTGAAGAACGCAGGGTCTACACCATGGAGCAGGTCCGCTATGAGTTGTTCTCCAGCCTGGACCACCAGGACCCCGAGCACGGCATTGAGGCTTATTTTATGGAGCTGCCGCCCGGCCAGGAACGGGGCAGCACCGAGTACGGACATATGGGACAGGAGATGGGTATTATTCTGGAGGGTACCGCTACCTTCTACTACGGCAGCGAAGTCACCCAGCTGGAAGCGGGAGACAGTATCTCCTACCAGTCCACCATCCCCCACCGCCTGGTGAACCAGGGGGACAAAACTGTAAAAAGCATCTGGATCATCACGCCCCCGCGTATGTTCCAGAATACCTGATAAGGAGGGCAATATGGGAAAAACAATTGCCGAAAAGATTTTTGACGCCCATCTGGTCGACCAGCCGTTCGAGGGCGTGAATGTACTGAAGCTGGACGCGGTGTTCTGTCACGAGATCACCACCCCGGTAGCCCTGGCTGACCTCCAGTATCGGGGCAAGGACAGGGTCTATGATCCACAGCGCATCAAGGCTGTGATCGACCATGTCACACCGGCCAAGGACAGCAAGACCGCCATGCAGCACAAGATCCTGCGAGAGTGGGCACGACGCCATGACATCCCCGACTTTTTCGATGTGGGACAAAACGGAGTCTGCCATGCCCTTTTCCCTGAGAAGGGATTCGTGCGGCCCGGCTACACCATCATCATGGGTGACAGCCACACCTGTACCCACGGCGCTTTCGGGGCCTTTGCCGCCGGTGTGGGTACTACCGACCTGGAGGTCGGCATCCTCAAAGGTGTCTGCTCCTTCCGTTACCCCAAGACTATCAAATTTGTATTAAAAGGTAAGCTGAAGAAAGGAGTCTATGCCAAGGACGTCATCCTGTACATCATCTCCCGGATTGGAGTGAACGGCGCTACCGACCATGTCATGGAATTCACCGGCCCCCTGGTTGACGCTATGTCCATGGAGAGCCGTATGACCCTGTCCAATATGGCCATTGAGGCCGGCGGGACCAGCGGCATCTGTTATCCTGACCAGGTCACAGTGGATTACCTGTGGCCCTTTATCCAGAAGGAGTTTGCTTCCAAAGAGGCCGCCCTGGCGGAATACCGCAAGTGGCTGCCGGACCCGGACGCGCACTATGAGCAGATCCTGGAATACGACCTGTCCGATCTGGAACCGGTCATGACCCACGGCTACAAGCCCGACCAGGTCAAGACCGTAAAAGAGCTGGCCGGCGGTCATGTAGACCAGATCTATATCGGCAGCTGTACCAACGGCCGCATCGAGGACCTGGAGGTCGCCGCCGCCATCCTGAAGGGCAAACGTATCCACAAAGACGTACGTGCCATTTTAGCCCCGGCTACTCCCCAGATCTACGGCCAGGCCCTGGAACGCGGCTATATCAAGACCTTCTTTGACGCTGGTTTTTCCATCACCAATCCCACCTGCGGCGCCTGTCTGGGTATGTCCAACGGAGTATTGGCCGAGGGAGAAGTAGCCGCCTCCACCACCAACCGCAATTTCAACGGGCGCATGGGCAAAGGCGGTATGGTACATCTGATGAGCCCGGCTACTGCTGCCGCTACTGCCATCGCGGGCTGTATAGCTGACCCCCGCGACTACCTGAATTAGGAGGATACTATGAAAAAATTCGGAGGCAAGGTCCTGTTTCTGGACCGTTCGGATATAAATACCGATGAGATCATCCCCGCTAAATACCTGACCGAGATCACCAAAGAGGCTCTCCAGCCCTACCTGCTGGAGGATCTCAAGCTGAGCGGCTTTTCCCCCGCAGACACCAGGGGCAAGTCCGTGATCGTGACCCGGGCTAATTTCGGCTGCGGTTCCTCCCGTGAACACGCTCCCTGGGCTCTGGAGGTCAACGGCATACACGCGGTAGTAGCAGAAAATTTTGCCCGCATCTTCCGCCAGAATATGTACAACTGCGGGATGCTGGCTATTGAATTGTCCGCGTCCGACATCGACGCCATATTCAGAGACTTCGCCGGGACTCCGGCACAGGCTACTTTTGACCTGTCAGCCCAGTCCCTGACCCTGGACAACGGCACCAAGAAGCAGACCTACCGTTTCAGCCTGGGCGGTTTTGAAAATGCCCTGGTAGAAGCCGGAGGCTGGGTCGAGTTTGCCGACGCCCGTTACTGATTTTACTACCCCGCTTCGGCGGGGTATTTTTTTGGGGAAAAGGTCCATACCCGGACCGTGCCGCAGACTTTTTCTCTTGGTAATAGTAGTACTGAATATATTCCCTCTCCGGCTTATTTTTACCCGGATATCCTGACAGTGGTGTCCGCCCTTCCTCAGGGCGGCATCCGGGTATCCCTGAGATGTGCCCCCGGGGCGGCGGTAGGGGCTCCCGCCTTAGTCTGAGGCAGCTTCTTCCCCACAGGCAGGTGACTGACTGTTTCTGTTTCTGCCTGCAGGCCGTCTTCATAAGGCCAGGGCCTGGACAGACTCAGGTATCTGTATTCGAGGGTGGCTTTAAATAGGATTTTCATAGACTGATTTTTGCAATTTTACCTTTTTTGACCTATACTTTTCTATTAGTTAGTTAATCCCTTAAAAATATCTAAAGGAGTCCAACATGAGTGACAAAGAAGTACTGGCAGTAATGTCCAAGGTAAAAGCATACGTAAAAGCCAAAGGAATGAACACCGCCGCATCTGTCTCTGAGGCCCTGTCTGACAAGATCCGTGCTATCCTGGATAGCGCTGTAGCTGCTGCTGCCGCCGCAAAACGGAAAACCGTCATGGACAAGGATATCTAGTCTTTTTTTAATCTAAAAAAGCCCGGCTGTTAAAGCCGGGCTTTTTTATTTCAGGCCTTTTCAGGCTGCCATTTATAGAATTTTATGGCTAGGGTCACCAGCCACTGCAGATAGCCCCCTATAGTGATCCTCTCCAGCAGCCCCATAAAGGGGATATTCTTAGCCATTAAAAGCGGGGTCAACCCTCCACTGATAAAGACCACTCCAAATGAAAGCAAGGTATACACAAAAAACTTGTCCCAGCCCGGCTGTTTTTTTAAACCAACCCCTATCATGAGCATGGCAGCCATCGATCCCAGTGAGGATAGAGCCGCCAGAATGATATGCATCAGGCCTTTAAAGGTCATAGGACTGCCCAGGGGATCCATAGGGAAGACTCCCATTAATATACCCAAGATACTCCCTACTGAAATCAATACCAGACCTATCTTGACCACCTTGGGTAATCTGCCTTTATTCCGGAAAAGTATCACCAGACAACCCAGAGCCAGCAGGCCGTTATAGATATCAAACATCACCTCCAGAATGGTTTTGTGTACCGCGCCGCTCTGGATCAGCTCACTGATAGCCTGCCTGAGGTGGTTGTAGCCTGGCGTTATCACTCCGCCCAGGATAACCGTAACCACATACAGTAAAACCCCTGCCAGGATACTAAAAATCAGCCAGCTTCCTTTCATTTTACGCTCCTGTTCTTCCACATTAACTGCAGATTTATTTTTCTATTTGCTCACAAAATTTTTTTATAAATAGTTTTTTCTGGTTTTCAGATTCCTGGCCGTCCCATCCCCATGCTTTTTTCAGTAGTAATTCCTGATGCCAGGCATGCAGTCCATATGAGAATTGGTAAGCCAATTGCCTTAAATCTTCTTGGGTATTAATTTTACTTAATTCTTTAAGCCGGATAAGTAATGCCAGGGTTTGTTGCACCATACGGGCTGATTCTTCCAGGATAATATGCGCGGCAAGATCACTGCGGTATTGTTCCATGAAAACAATGCGCCATAATTTCAGCATCTCAGGTGTTGTGTTGATGGTTTCGTAATTCTCCACCAGACGGGATATTATTTGAGATGCTGATTTTTCCCTGAACAAGTTATCTATTTCCTGCTGATCCAGACTGTGGTTTGTACGGGACTGATTTTGAAAATATTCCAGGATTTTAAGAAACAGGGCTTCTTTATTTTTAAAGTAATAATAAAAAGTACCTACAGTAATACCGGTGGAAATACAAATCCTGCGGATGGAAATCCCGTTATAGCCATGCAGAGAAAACAGATCCAGAGCGGTGTAAAATACCGTATCCCGGGTCTCAGGATTTTCAGTTTCTGGTATTCCCTCATAGGATCTCATGGTAATACTACCTCCACACTTTGTCTATCGAACGTTCGTTAGAGTAATTAGTATACACTTTTTCCTATGATTAAACAATTTTTTTGAAAATGTGTGGTTTTTATGAGAGCGGGTAGTATATAAGTCGTTTTACGATTCTTTAAGCAGATGGGGATTGCGTAGCAGCTGCAGGCTGAAAAACACAAACCACAAATACAACAACATAGCCTTCACAGTTAATAATAGAGAATAAGGTCCTAACTTCATAAAATGCTGTCCTAGCCAAGTCACCAGGATTAAAACACCCCATACCGCAGCACCCATTAATGATTGGTTGACCAGGGTATGCCTGCCCCATCGTCGTCTGGCCCAGATATAAAAAAAGAAAGGCAAACATAACTGTGCCATACCCTGAACCAGGTTTATCCAGGGCATATGATGCTGAATTCTCTGCCATATACTCTGTCCCTGCCAGGCAAAGGTCCAGATCCAGGACAGAGGCATCATAGCAAAAAACACTGTTACCAGAAACACCCAGCCCCAAGGTTGTTTCTTATGGTGCCAGAGCAGACCCAGTGCCCAGGCCAGAAAACAGCCAAAGCAAATCAGGTCGATCACTATCATATAGGGAAGTACAGAAATAAAATGTGTATGTGTCTCAGAAGGGATCAGTTGAGGCCCGGGCAAGATGCTGAATTGTGCTATTTTTAAGATAGCACCGGCCAGTCCAGCAACCACACCTATGATGGTAAAATCCGGCAACCCTGCTTTAATAGACATTACTTACCCAGCAGGTCTTTAAAGGGGTTGTAGCTGAAATTATCAGCTTTGGGGGCATAGCTGGCTGGAGACACATCTTTTTCCCGCTTCACTTCCTTCTTTTCAGCCGGTTTCTTTATTTCCAGCTTGGGACGGGGAGGGGTAGGTCCCTTGGCGGTCTTGAGAGACAGGCCTATTCTTTTTCGGACTTCATCCATTTCCAGAATGACGAATTCTTTCACATCTCCCACTTTTATCACATCCATAGGATTCTTGACAAAGGTATCCGACAGTTCAGAAACATGCACCAGAGCGGTTTCCTTGATTCCGATATCCACAAAAGCCCCAAAATCCACTACATTTTTCACCTTTCCGGTGACTTTCATACCTACTTTTAAATCTTTGAATTCCACCACACCTTTCTGTAATATAGGCAGAGGATAATCCTCACGAGGGTCACGGTTGGGCTTCTTCAATTCAGCTACAATATCATCAATGGTAATGGCACTGACCTTATATTTTTCCATTAATGCAGATTTTGAATCTTTAGTGAGGATTCCACCCTCCTGCATGGCCTGGAGTATTTCTCTGGCAATAGGATAGTTTTCGGGGTGGACCCAGGTGTTGTCTAAAATATCTTTGCTTTCCGGGATTTTCAAAAATCCGGCACACTGTTCAAAACTTTTAGGGCCCATACCGCTGATTTTATTGAGACTGGCCCGGTCCGCAATCACTCCATGCTGGTCACGAAACTGCACAATATTCTTGGCAATGCTGGTAGAAATACCTGATACATATTTTAAAAGAGAAAATGAAGCTGTGTTCAAATTGACGCCTACTTTGTTCACTACAGATTCCACGACTTCATCCAGGGATTCTCCCAGTGCTTTCTGATTGAGGTCATGCTGGTATAGTCCCACTCCGATACTTTGAGGATCAATCTTGACCAATTCTGATAGAGGATCCTGTAGTCTGCGGCCGATGGAGATGGCTCCCCGTACAGTCAGATCCAGGTCAGGAAATTCCTCACGGGCTATTTCCGATGCGGAATAGACACTGGCTCCATCCTCTGCCACTACGGTATACTGCAGATTCAGTCCATGTTCCTGGATAGCTTTGGCTACCACCTGCTGGACTTCATGGCTGCCTGTACCATTACCCACCGCAATCAGTTCCACATTATATTTTTTTGCAAACTCGGCAATCTTCTGCGCTGACTCATCTTCTTTATGCTGATAAATCATGAAATAATGGAGAAACTGGCCGGTTTCACTGAGACAGACTATTTTGGTACCGGTACGTATACCGGGGTCGATTCCCATGACCCTGGTCCCTTTGATAGGAGGAGACATCAGCAAATCCCGCAGATTGGTAGAAAAAACATTGATGCCGTGTTTATCAGACTGGTCATGCAGGTCAGATCGGATTTCCCTCTCCAATGAAGGTACCAGCAGCCTTTTCAATCCATCCGAGATTGCCGCTTTGTGATAAAAATTATGAATTTTTGCGGAAGCTTCCAACATTGCATTGGCCTCTTCCCAGTCAAACTCAATACGCGACTTGAGTTCTCCTTCCTTTTCTCCACGGTTGATAGCCAGGACCATATGCGGTTTAAGCTGTCCGATCGGCTGCGCAAAATCATAGTACATCTTATAGACACTGGTTTCACCTGTACCTTCTCCATTGACCACCAGTTTGGCGGTTTTGATGAGCCAGGTCTTGAGCTTGGTACGCTGGTCCATATCCTGAGACACCTGTTCTGCCACAATATCCATGGCACCCTGCAGAGCTTCATCTTTATCATTGACTCCCTTTTCTGGGTCAATATATTTCAACGCCTCTTTTTCCAATTCTGAGGCAGATAGTTTCAGCATTTCTTCCGACAGCGGCCCCAATCCTTTTTCAATGGCGATCATGGCTCTGGTCTTTTTCTTCTTTTTATAGGGGGCGTAGAGGGATTCCAGCTCACTCAGCGTCTGGCATTTCAAGATATTTTTATAGAGGTCTTCTGTGAGTTTTTCCTGAGAAAATATCGACCGGATGACTTCAATACGGCGTGTTTCCATATTTTCATGATAGGCTAATTTATGAGAGATTTCCCGGACCTGCACTTCATCCAGCGAACCAGTAACTTCCTTACGGTATCTGGAAATGAAGGGTATAGTATCCCCTTCTTTGAACAGACTGACTGTGGCTCTGACCTGGTGTTCGGAAATCTCCAGATCCTGGCTTATTTTTTTAATGACCAGATCCGCGTCCAGAGCAAGTGACGCGATAAATTCTTCGTTCAGTTCCATTCCCCTCTCCCCTACTGTGATGAGAATATTATAGCAGGAAATGGGAGTTCTGTCATCTCTACAGAAGTTACTTGACCAGGGACAATGTTTCCTGTGCTTTATCTAAAAGGAATTGGGGAGCTTTTTTCTCTTCCATGATTTCAATATATTTTTTCAGAGCATCATAAGGGCGGGATTTAGCAGGGATACTGCCCCTGCTGCCTGTGGACTTGATATTTTTATCTGCTCCTTTTTCCAGTAGGTATTTTACCCAATATTGGTCAAAGAAACCCACACCATAGTGTAGAACAGTCCAGCCTTTTTTATCCTGCGCGTTAATATCTGCCCCCGCGTTCAATAAGACATGAAGCAGATATTTTTTATTTACATTAAAGGAATCATTAAAATTGTAATATTCAATGTTCCCTCTGGAGTTAATATAAATATGGTAAAACAAGATTTTCATGAGACCATCATTAATGAGATTGGGTTGAGCGTACACCATGAGAGGAGTCAATCCTCGCTCATTGGCTTTATTTACCAGGGCTCCTTTTTCCAGTAGATAGCGCATAACCAGATCATCCTGACCCGCGCTGGCATAGTGCAGAGGTGTAAAACCCCGTGAGTCCGTACCATTAACATCCATGTTATACTTTTCAACCAGAAGTTTTACCATATTGAGTTCGCCGGTTAAAGCTGCCAGATGTAATGGGGGAATCCCCCATGAATTGGATTCAACCGGGTTAAAATGTAATTCATCTACCATGTACTCGAATATTTTCCTACTACCCATGAGTACAACAATGTCTCTGATATCGAAACCCATGTGATTTCTATAATCTAAATCCGCTCCCTGTTTTATAAAGCGGCGGAAAAGTTCTAGATTATCTTTATAGGCGGTCCACTGCAGGACTGAAATCTCGTTATCATCCTTGGCGTTGACTGAGGCCCCCTGCTGGATCAGTCCTTCGATTAGATCCAATTTATCCTGTTGGATAGCCTGAATAAGGCTTTCCCCTGCGAAATCACGGATAAGTTGACTGACCGGCCACACATTTTTAAACTGGTAGGCATTTTCCCGGGTCAGAACAATTTTACTGGTTTGACCTTCCTGGGGTTTGACCCCTATCCTCCAGCACAAGACCTGACCTTTGACTACCACCATTTTTGTGGTAACCCATTTTCGGGTGTTGAGACTTTTTGATTTAAACTGATAAACTACCTTTTCCTTGCCGGGTAGTAAATAGACCTGATCTCCCGTCACTTCCGCGAATATCTTTTCCCAGTTCAATATAATAAATTGATTTCGCATCGCGATCTTGGTAGTAGGATCCAGCTCTTTGGACATTTTGTTGTTGAGTGTATCAATCTTAGCCTGCATGCCTTTTAAAAAATAGCTTTGAGGATCTTTTTCATAGAGGGCCCACTGGATAGCATCAGGCTGAAGTCCTTCTACTTCAATACTCAGCTCCAGTTTCCAGCTGGCATAGTCTTCGCTCCAGCCGGCTGCTGTACTAATACATCCCAGCAGGAAGATTCCAATGAACTTTCTTAATTTCATCCTTTCTCCGAATCAGAATTCCAGTTTTGCGCTGGCCAAAAGGTCAGAACCCAGTCCCGGCACATAAAGCCCATCCAATTCATTTTCCTGGTTATTGGCAGCAGGGTTATCATCATGGTCCATTTTCGCAATCATGACTTGCTTTTCTTCCGGCTGAATATTTCTTTCATAAGGAATCTCACCTTTGGCTTCATCACGCACAATATTTATTTTCAGGTCTTTATAGGTGAGCATCTGGCCATTGAGTTCAGTGATATATAACTGGTTATCAGCCTGGTAGTGCATGACTGAAGTTTTTTTTCCGGCTGTTACTTTTACTTCTTTTTCATTACCCACAGCGGGATAGAGTACTATGACTTTGGATTCAGTAGGGTGCCTGTGGGGGATTGCTATAATCAGCCCCACCGTCACCACTAATACCGCGGCCAGTCCCATACTCAGTCTGCGGAAGAACAGCATCTTCTGCAATAGCTGAGCCGGCCGATTCTGTATGCCTTTTTTTATGTAGGACATGATGTCGCTTTGCGGGTCCTGTACAGTGGCCCACTTCTCATTCGTTTCAATAAACCGGAGGATGTCTTTTTCAGCCATCATTCACCTCCCCTGATAATCTGGGCCAATCTCTCTCTGGCCCGGAACAATTTTACTTTCGCGTTATTCTCTGTAATTTCCAGCATTTCTCCGATCTCCTTTAGAGACCAGTCTTCCAGGTATTTCCATTGTAAAAGAAGCCTTTCTTCTTCTTTCAGTTTATCCATAGCGTTAAACAGGGTCATCCTGTCCTCGGTGGACAATCCCCCCTGATCACTCCAAGTGAGGCACTCCTGATAGTCCTCATCACTCTCCGTCTTTTTACGCGCATTGGTTCTCAAAAAGCTCCGTACAGTATTGATGCCGATAGTATAGAGCCAGCTGAAAAACTTCCCGTCATCTTTTAGTGTGTACAATTTTTCATATGCCTTCCAAAAGATGTCCTGTACCAAATCTTCCGCATCTGCTTTTTTGCGGGTTTTCATGATACACAGGGAATAAATCTGCCTTTTATAGCTCTCTACTAGTTTTTCAAATGCTTTCAGATCTCCTTGTTTGGCCAGAGCCACCCAATTTGCATGGGCCTCACTCATCACACATCCCTGCCTGTAGTAAAATATAGACTTCCTGTTTGTGACAAAGGTTACACCTTTTCACAAATATCAATAATAGTATTATCAATCAGCCGGGTATCCCCGATGTAAATAGCCAGAGCCAGCAAAGTCGGGTTTTGCAGATTAATGGCATCTTCCAGAGTATGGGGGTCCACCAGAGAGATATAATCTATCCGGGCATCCGGTACCTCAGATTTAACAAAAGCCTTGAGCATGGAGGTCAGGCCTACCGGACTGGTGCGGTAGTCATAACCCGCCTTTTTTGCCAACTCCAGGCAACGGTATAGAATCAGGGCTTTTTTCCTCTGTTCCGGATTCAGGTACTGATTGCGAGAGCTCATAGCCAGACCATCCTTTTCCCGCACGATGGGCATCACTCTCATCTCTATGTAAAAGTTGAGGTCCTCATTCATTTTTTCCAGGATTCTGGCCTGCTGGTAGTCTTTCTGCCCAAAATAAGCTTTATCCGGTCTGACAATATTGAACAGTTTAGCCACTACAGTGGTCACACCCCGAAAATGTCCAGGGCGGGATAAGCCGCACAAATGCTCCGGCAAATGATCTACGGTGACCCAGGTGGCCGCACCGGCAGGGTACATTTCATCCACGCTGGGGAGAAACAGTATGTCGCAACCCGCTGCTTCCAGCAGTGCTTTATCCTTTTCAATATTACGGGGATATCGGGACAAATCTTCCTTTGGCCCGAACTGAGTAGGGTTCACAAATATCGATACTACCGTGATCTGATTTTCCCTGACGCTGGCTTCTACCAGGCTGATATGACCGGCATGAAGCGCTCCCATAGTGGGTACAAAACCGACAGTCTTGCCTTCTTTTTTTAATGCCGAAATTGTACTGTTCAGATCAGCAGCAGATTCCACGACACGCATAACCCCTCCCTTAATCACTTGCTTTATTATAGGGGGAAATAAAGAATTTTTCCATAAAAGATATCTGCCTTAATTTAGACTTTTTCTTAGAGTTTAATTACCAGTTAGATGTACATTTTCTTTCCGTTGGAGAATAGTTCTTAGAGATGTAGATCAACTAGGTATAATTCACCCTTTGAAAAGATACTTCATCTTCACTTAATTTGAACCATGAATATAATGCTAACTGAAAAATAATATATTTTCAAACAAAGTTCTTGACCAAAAAAAGAACCACTTTATTAATAAAGTGGTTCCATTTAACAATTTCAGTTCATTCAGAATATAAGGATACGTTTTGAGTGAGTTGAAGATTATCAATTACAAACATCAGATTGGTTCCCGAGGAAGGCACCCAATTACTGTCCTTATAGAATTTAAATTCAAATGCACCATTGACAGCAGAACTAAAAGTATAGGCTACAGTAAAAATACCATCACCGGAAGATGCATCCCCCAAAGTCCCATCATCAACCATTCCTAAATCACTGGACCAGGAAAGAGGGGGAGCCCCTCTTAAACCCACTGAAGTAGGAGTACCCAGGGGATCAAAGGTAAAAATAACAACCGTGGAACTGGGACTTACTCCACCCAATTGACCCTGCACGCTGCTGACCCTCTGGGAAATATAATCTTTTATCCCCAGATGACGGGCCTGATTGCCGAATACCCCATCTTCATCCGAATGGGTTATAATAGTTGAGTTGATATTCCCTGACCATTCTGTATTATTATACTGTTTCATGGTATCAGCCTGGGCATAGGGCTGAATCAGTGTCTTCAGCGCGTCAATACGGGCATTCATTGCCGTACTATTAAAATACCCGGTGATGAGTTCCTGAAGACGGTTGGTGTACCAGGTTTTCCATTCGGGTATTGCCAACACTTTTTGTACCAATATATTCTGAGGAAATCCCGAATAATAGATATCCTCGGACTGGATATGGAAGCCGTTATGATCCTGAAAATTATTCCCCATACTATTATCATAATCCCAGGCCATCCAAAACCAGTAACCGGAATTGTTTAGATTATACAGGTAATAATTCTGAGCGTTTAGCCAGTAATTATCCCATCCGCCCACCAACGTATTGACTGCCAGCCAGTTGAGGAAACCCTCCACATCCAAAACTGCACTAAGCTGATTTTTATAAGTGGTCCCTGTACTGGTACTATTAATTTTATTGATCAGATTGGCCAAATCAGAATAGTCTTCCATATAAAGGTCTTCATTGGTACGAAGACGATATGCCCGGGCACTATTTTGTTTGGCAAATCCATTACCCCCTCTATAATCTGCTCCCGTGCCGCTGCCCAGTTTCTGCAGATCGGCAAACCCATTGCCATGGCTACCCTTGACGCCATAATACATCTTATAAAAATTTCCGGTATTTGACACACTACCGAAAGTGTTTTTCAAAAATATTTTATCTTCCCCTTCAATCATAGTATAGAGGCCATAATAACTATATCCTATTCCATCACCATTTGCATCCACATAGACTCTTACATGATTAGCCTTGGGCGCCCGCACTCCCGCGTACTGCATGAAATCATAGACCAGTTTTTCATGCATCAGGGTTGCATCTTTCCACTCAGAGTGTAGATTGATTCTTCGGTAACCATAAAATTCATTGTTATCAGGGAATTTTATCCGAAATTGAGGTTTGGGTTTGTCAAAGGTAGTATTTCCTTTATATCTGATCTGTGTATCACTAACTTTATGTATTTTGCCGTCATCACAGTTGGATACAATCAGGGTACAGGGTGTATATTGCACTGCCGGTACTGTCAGACTGGGTGTCGGACTATCTACTGTTGTATCCATAACTGCACGGTTCACACTGATATAAAAGACCAGGTTTACATGGCTATTATTAGTGGAAAATGGATTAAAATCTGCTCCCAATGGACGATAATTTCCAGTTTTCACTTCCGAATATGCCTGACTATTCGATAAATTACAACCCGTAGTTACTATAGAAATAAATATCAGAAAAGAAAAATATCTATGCATTATATTATCCTTTATTTTATTACAATCATAGATTAGTATATACCTTAATAGGTTACATTTCAATAAAAAAACCCCGGTTTCCCGGGGTATTGTGATGTATGTGTTTAATGGTTGTATAAATCCCTGGGCTGGTACTTGGTATGGAGCAGTTTATGGGACTTTTCACTAAGGGGTTTACCCAGAAATTCCTTGTAGATCTGCTGGATAGCCGGATTTTCATGGGAACAGCGCACTGTGGACTGTTCGTCATCTTTGTAGATTCCCGCAGTACGTTTTTTACGAATCTCATCGGTAGCTCCATAGGGCTGTCCGCCGCCCCCGATACATCCACCCCGACATGCCATAACTTCGATAAAGTCATAGGGCATAGGCGCACCGGTCTTTTTGGCTTCACGGATTTTATCCATTACTTTTCCTACATTTCCCAGTTCATGCGCTACGGCAATGCGTACCTTTGTGCCTTCTATGTCTATAGTGGATTCCTTGACCCCTTCCAGTCCCCGGGTGGTCTCGAATTCGACCTTGGCCAGATTTTTTCCGGTGACCAGATGATGAGCGGTACGCAGGGCTGCTTCCATCACACCTCCGGTGTTACCAAAGATGGTACCCGCTCCGGCATAGATACCCAGCAGGGGATCCGCGTCTTCATCAGGCAGATTCCGGAAGTCTATCCCCGCCTGTTTGATCATGCGGGCCAGTTCCCGTGTGGTCAGGGATACGTCGATATCCTGATGCCCGGAGGCAAACATTTCATCTGTGCGGGTTATTTCGTATTTCTTAGCAGTACAGGGCATGATTGATACCATAAAGATTTTGTCAGGGTCAATACCCATTTTTTCAGCATAATAGGTCTTGGTCATTGTACCCACCATCTCATGGGGAGATTTTGCACTGGAGAAATGCTCAATGAGGTCGGGGTAGTATTTTTCCATGTAGTCTACCCAGGCGGGACAGCAGCTGGTGACCAGAGGCAGAGCGCCTTTTTTATGCACGAATCTTTCAATAAATTCTGTACCTTCTTCCATAATAGTGAGGTCTGCACCAAAATTGGTATCAAAAATAGTATCAAATCCCAAGTGACGCAGCGCTGTATAGATCTTTCCGGTCACAACAGTCCCGGGCTCATAGCCGAAGGCTTCGCCCAATGCCACACGGACCGCGGGAGCGATCTGTACCACGGTATGGGTCTGGTTTTCTTCCTGGTGGAGAAGGGCTTCCCATACTACCTGGGTCTCATCTTTTTCATGGATGGCTCCCACCGGACAATGGGCCGAACACTGACCGCATTTCACACAGGGTGAATCGTTTAATTCTACCTGGGCAGCCGGGGCTATGACGGTATCCAGACCGCGGCCAATAAATTCCAGGGCCCATACATTCTGCATATTCTGACAGACACTGGCACAGCGGCCGCATAATACACATTTTTCAGGGTTAAGCACGATAGAGGGTGTACTTTCGTCAGGAGTAATGTCTTTTAAGCGCATCTCAAAGGGTACTTCTCTGATACCGAATTCCGCGGTCAGTCTCTGCAGTTCACAGTTCTGATTACGCAGACAGCGCAGACAGTCATTGGGGTGAGTAGACAGTATCAGCTGCAGCACTGTGCGGCGTACCTTGACGATTTCAGCATCATGGGTAATGATATCCATACCGTCCTGAGCCGGAGTGGCACAGGCCCGGATCATCTTGGGTGAACCTTTGACCTTGACCACACACAGTCCGCAGGCACCCCAGGCTTCCAGGTCGGGGTGTTTACACAAGGTGGGGACATTTACCTGGAGTTTTTTGGCGGCGTCCAGTACTGACTTGCCTTCTTCTATCTCTACTTCTACATTATTTATCTTCAGTTTTACTGTTTTCATGTTATCCTCCTAGGCCCGTTTGATAGCATTGAATTTACAAGCTTCATAACATTCGCCGCACTTGATACACTTGGACGCGTCAATCAGGTGAGGCTGGCGGCGTTCTCCGGAAATACAGCTGACCGGGCAGCGGCGGGCACACAGGGTACAACCGATACAGTTTTCAGTGATTACGGAATAGGTGACCAGATCTTTACATTTACCGGACTGACACTGACCCTTCTCAATATGTTCGATGTACTCTTCTTTAAAATACTTAATGGTGGAGATAGCCGGATTGGGAGCAGTCTGGCCCAGTCCGCACAGACTGGCCCGGTTCATGGCTTCTCCGATCTGGGCGATACGGTCCAGGTCTTCCATTTTACCCTTGCCTTTGGAGATGTCATCCAGAATGCCGTGGAGCTGTTTGCCTCCGATGCGGCAGGGTGCGCACTTTCCGCAGGATTCATCCACACTGAATTCCAGGTAGAATTTAGCGATATCGACCATACAGTCATCTTCATCCATGACGATCAGACCGCCTGATCCCATAATAGAGCCTAGTTTTCCCAGGTTTTCATAATCAATGGGGACATCCAGAAATTCAGGGGGAATTACTCCACCGGAAGGCCCGCCGGTCTGAGCGGCTTTAAATTTCTTACCATCTTTGATTCCTCCCCCGATATCAAAGATGATCTCGCGGAGGGTGGTACCCATAGGTACTTCGATCAACCCGGAGTTATTGATCTTTCCGGTGAGAGCAAAGACTTTGGTACCGGTGGATGTGGAGGTGCCGATCTTGGAAAACCATTCGCCGCCCTTGAGGATGATCATGGGGATATTAGCCAGGGTCTCCACGTTATTGATCACAGTGGGTTTACCCCATAGACCTTTTACCGCGGGGAAGGGAGGACGGGGACGGGGCATCCCGCGGTTACCTTCGATAGAGGTTAAGAGAGCGGTTTCTTCACCACACACAAATGCTCCCGCGCCCAGGCGAATGTCTATATCAAAAGAGAATCCGCTGCCCAGGATATCTGTACCCAGGAGGCCGTATTCCCGGGCCTGTGCGATTGCGTTTTCCAGGCGTTTGATGGCCAGGGGATACTCAGCACGGATGTAGATGAATCCCTGGTGCGCACCGGTACAAAAGGCACCAATAGTCATAGCTTCCAGAATGGAGTGAGGATCGCCTTCAGCCGTGGAACGGTCCATATAGGCACCGGGGTCGCCTTCATCAGCATTACATACCATGTATTTGACGTCGGATTCCACATCTTTGGTAAACATCCATTTCTTCCAGGTGGGATATCCGGCACCGCCGCGCCCTCTGATATTGGCTTTTTTCATTTCTTCCAGTACACCGTCCCGGCCCAGTTCGAACAGGGATTTTTCCAGCGCGGCATAGCCTTCACGGGCTATATACTCTTCTATATTGTCAGGGTCTATGATACCGGAATTTCGCAGCACGATACGGTACTGTTTCTGGTAGAATTTCATGTCTTCCACAGAAACGCGGCCCTGGTCTTCTTCCTGTTTATAGAGCAGCCGGTTGACTGTACGGCCTTTTACCACATGCTCGCTGATAATCTCCTGTACATCGGTAGGAGACACCTTTACATAGAATGCTTCCTCGGGCATGATCTTGACAATAGGTCCCTGCTCACAAAAGCCGAAACAGCCGGTCTTGACGATCTGTACGTCCTGTTCCATACCCCGTTTAGCCAGCTCCTGTTTCAGGCCGCTGTAGATTTCCTCAGACTTACTGGATTCGCAGGCGGTCCCGCCGCATACCAGTATGTAATTCTTATATGCCATGTTACTTCCCCTCTGTTTGACCCAGCATGTCTACGCTGGGTTCATCATATACATGTTCATTGATGAGACGTTTTTCCAGGACATGTTGTTCCATGATGGCTTTGGCAGTTTCACGGTCTACTTTTCCGTAGAGAGTGACCGGCATTCCGGGTACAGTGACCCTGACTGTGGGCTCTACCGCACACAGACCCATACAGCTGGTCTGCTTGATCACCACGTTAGACAAATGATGTTTTTCCACAGAATCCAAAAAAGCGTCCAGGGCTTCCTTGGCACCGGCCGCGATACCGCAGGTGGACATACCCACTACGATTTCCACGGTCTTGCCTTCGCTTTCCCGCTTCTGTATCTCGGTACGTTTTGTATCTCTTAATTTTCTCAGTTCTTCCAATGTCATCTTTGGCATGTATATCCTCCCTTTTTCAAAGGTCCTCTTCCAGAGAACGTAAATATTGCCGGGCCAGGCTCAGCGAATCACCGCTGTCCAGATCTCCCAGATTATCCAGCAGGTCACTTTTTGTTACGGAATAATATCCCTGGTCTTTGGCATGGCTGAATTTCAGCTCATAGTCAGCTTCATGCAGCATAAGAGCCAGGACGGTACCGGGTATATCTCCCAGTGGCGGGCAGTCCCAATGAGAACTGTCAAAGGAAGCATGTATTGAAGTTCCGAAGTCTTTCTCAGAACTGATCTCAAACATTCCCCCGCCGGCTTCTGCCGCCTGTTTAAAAAAAGGCAGACCCAGACCTACTTTACGTTGACTATGCTTCTTACCATCGCTGTAAAAGGGGTCCAGAGCCTTGGCCAGTTCTGCCTCATCCATCCCCTTTCCGTCATCTCCTATGTAAACATCCAGCCGGCCGTCTTTCTGTCTGATATCCACGGTCACGTTGGTCGCACCTGCTTCTATCGAATTCTGAACCGCGTCCAGAAGATAATCCGCCAGGCTGTGATGCATCAGTTACCCTGATACTTGGCGATTATTCCTGCCAGTTCTTTTTTAGTGAGCCGGCCGTAAACCTCGCCATTAATGGTCATAACCGGAGCCAGTCCGCAGCACCCAACACAGCGTACCGCTTCCAGAGAAAACTGCTTATCCTTGGTGATACCGTTCACCGGGAGGTCCAGTAATTCTTCCAGACCCTGGATGATATCTTCCCCACCTTTGAGGTAGCAGGCTGTACCCATACACACAGAAATACGGTGCTTTCCGGGTTCTTTGAGTTTAAACAGGTGATAAAAGGTCAGCACCCCATAAATCTTAGCCAGAGGTGTCTTAAGCTGGCGGGAGAGTTCCAGCGCTACTTCCCGAGGAAGATAGCCATATTCCTCCTGCACCCTATGCAGGATCATGATGAGGTTGCCCTCTTTTTCCTTCCACTGCTTTATGTATTCCTGGAGAGCGGGAGAAAACTGGACTTCCTGTTCTTTGGTACTGAACATATTTGCCTCCTGACGGCAGATATTGACGTGTTTCACTAGACTAACAATGGTGCATTTTTATAACTAGTTACAATTAAAACTTTCTAGTGATTTTTTTCACAAGTAGTATAGCACAACCTGTCGGAAAATGCAATATATTTATATCTTCCATTATGAGATGAAAATTATCATCTCCTTTCCATCATTTCTTGTGAGAAATCCTGCTTCTTTCTACAATTATAAGTATCAAAACAGAAGAGGCTGGTATGAGACGCTTACGGATAGCCCTGGTCCAGGAAAACTTCAAGGTGGGAGATATCCCTGGCAATAAACAGCGCATCATCGACGGTATCCGCCGGGCCGCCTCGGAACAGGCCGACATCGTCCTTTTACCGGAGCTGGCCCTCACCGGCTACCCCCCCGAAGACCTGGTTTACAAACCACGCTTTCTGGAGGAGAACCGCCTGGCCCTGCAGGAGATCCGTGAAGCTACCCAAGAGCTGGATATCCTGTCCCTGGTGGGCTTCATCCACCGGGATGAGGATATTTACAATGCCGTGGCCCTGCTGCACCGGGGACAGGTCATCGATATCTATCACAAAATCTTCCTCCCCAACTACGGGGTATTTGATGAGAAGCGCTACTTCCAATCGGGTGACAGCGTCCCGGTCTACACCTATAAGGGCGTGAAGATCGGCGTGAACATCTGCGAGGATATCTGGTATCCCAACGGCCCGGGGCATTTCCAGGCCATTGCCGGGGGTGCCGAGCTCATCCTCAATATCAGCGCCTCCCCTTACCATCTGGGGAAACAGGACTACCGGGAGCGTATGTACAGCGCCCGCTCCGGGGATGACCTGGCCCTCTTAGTCAACTGTAATCTGGTGGGCGGACAGGACGAGCTGGTGTTTGACGGCTGCTCCACGGTATATGACAGCCAGGGCCGTCTCATCGGCAGACTGGCGGCTTTTGCCCGTGATTTCCAGGTATTTGACCTTAATGTGAGCGCGGTATTCCGTCACCGTCTCAAGGACATCCGCCGCCGGGAAAATATACTGCATACTGAATGCCCCTTCGGCCTCCGCCATATAGAGATACCCACAGAAGAAAAAGCCCTGCCGGCCACACCCTTTAGGACTCCACAGATACACCCCCTCCCCGACCCCGTGGAAAGCATGTACCGGGCGCTGGTACTGGGTACAGCCGACTATGTCAATAAAAACGGTTTCAAAGAAGTCATCATCGCCATCTCAGGGGGCATCGACAGCGCCCTGGTAGCCGCCATCGCGGTGGACGCCCTGGGCAAAGACCGGGTGAGGGGC
This sequence comes from uncultured Brevinematales bacterium, assembly GCA_964428015.1. Classification (GTDB taxonomy): domain Bacteria; phylum Spirochaetota; class Brevinematia; order Brevinematales; family CAYRWR01; genus CAYRWR01. Next base: position 46,092 of record CAYRWR010000017.1, read on the forward strand.
ATCTATATGCCCACCCGCTACTCCGCGGATATCTCCGGTACAGACGCACAGGGACTATGTGACAACCTGGGTATACCCCTGCTCAACCTGTCCATCCAGGACTTGTTCGAACAGTACCTGGCTAAGTTTCAGCCTGTTTTTAAAGACCTGCCCTTCAACACCGCGGAAGAAAACCTGCAGTCCCGTATCCGGGGCAATATCGTGATGGCCCTGTCCAATAAATTCAACTACCTGGTGCTCACCACCGGCAACAAAAGCGAAATGTCCACCGGCTACGCCACCCTTTACGGCGACATGGCGGGAGGTTTCGCGGTGATCAAGGATGTGCTCAAGACCCAGGTCTACGCCCTTAGTGAGTATGTCAACCGGGAACATGAGATCATCCCCCGCCGTATCATCGACCGACCCCCCTCGGCTGAACTCAGACCTGATCAGAAGGATACCGACTCCCTGCCCCCCTATGATGTGCTGGACCGCATCATCCGTGAATACGTAGAGGAAGATATCCCCCTGCAGGAGCTCATGGAAAATGTGGGTGACCCGGAACTGGTCCAGCGCGTAGTCCGTCTCATTGATCTCAATGAGTACAAACGGCGTCAGGCCCCTCCCGGAGTGAAGATCTCCCCCCGGGCCTTTGGACGGGATAGGCGCATGCCCATTACCAATGGGTATAGAAGTTAGTCAAAAGTCGAAAGTCCTGAGTCGGAAAGAAGATATTTTAGTAATCAAAAAAAAGCTTCAATTCCAGGTTATTTGGATCCAAAGTTTGGATTTCCTCCCGGGAAATATGAGGTGTGGTAAAATCCCAACCAGGATATATCTCACGGTAATAATCCGGCCAGACTGTCGGTGTAGACAGGTATTTTCTGACAAACGGCAGGAAATATGCATTCGAAATCAGACAGCCTTGGGTGTTATTCTGATCAGTACTCTCCAGGATTTTCCGGTAAATTGCCCTCAGCCTTAGTTCCAGCTTTAGGATATTGAATACCTTGAGATCAAAAACCCGGCCCCATTCGGGGTGACTATGCAGAGCTAGCACCTCTTCACGAGATAGCGAAATCAATATTGAGGCTTGCAGCCATAACCGGCAAGCCATAGCTGTAGCGGTATCTATGAACCCATAGTCCAGGGAGCGGACCAGACCTTTATATTGTCTTTCCTCCAGGGAAGGACGAAAATCCTGGAATTTATCCACAAAAACTCCCCCGGTGATCAACTGGACTGTCATTTCCAAATCCAGCATCTGATGATAAATCCAGGTTGAGGTAATATATCTCTGGTCGATATCGAAATAGTCAGAAGAAATCCGGTTGTAAGACCCAGGACGTTCAAAAAAAGCCGGTATGAAGCCATTCATCATCCCCCATACAAAGGGATCCAGTTTCTGGGAATCATATCCCAGATTACCGTTTTTATCCGTAATAGATTTTCGGACTAATTGAAGATCAAATGGAAAATTTTGATTGCTAGAAATCGTCAATTCCTTATATGCCATCTCCACTTTCTGGTGCAAAGTCTTATACATAAACTTAAGATAGCTGTCCTGTTGAGGTGGGATTTTCGGGGAGATCCTTTTTACCAGTAAAACTGAATCCCCGTTATTCATAAATATATAGGGGGTATGATATAGACTTAAGAGATAACTGGCATTCATCAATTTCCCGCTGAAAAAATTCTGGTACTCGTTATGCATTCTGTCTATAACTCTGGGAAGATCAGACAGCAACTTCCCCGCCATCCAGACCACCGCGGCGTCCTGGGAATGGACCAGGCTGTCTATCATAGCCAGATGATAAAACAATTCAGGTTTACCTTCACTGCGGGCATACAAAGAGGTGAGCTTTTTTTCGGTTTGCTGGACCACAGATTCAGGAGAAGCGGGCTTTAGCGTAGAAATACATCCGCTTAATACCAAAAATAGGATCAGGATAGTAAATTTGTTCATTTCCGCTCCCCTTTTTCTAATTATTGTATATTAAATAAGTTTAACATACAGTTGAGTCACTCATCACTTCCAGTATACTGATTTTCAGGGCTTTGGTTTGAATAGCAGAAGCTCCAGATCCGGGATGACCCTAAAATGCTTTTCATTGGCAGTACACAAAGTCAGGCCGTTTTCCATTGCCGTAGCCGCGATGATCGCGTCTCCCGCTCTCAGGCCGTTAGATAAAGTGAATTCTTCCACATAGATCAAAGCACGGTGGCCGATATTCTCCGTCAACGGCAGGACCTTGATATCCAGGTCCTGAATAAACCGTTGGATTATCCTGTGCTGCTCTTTATTTTCGGCACATTGCAGAAGTTCCATATAGGTCTGCACTGAAACCGCCCGGGATTCCAGGTTTTCGATTAATTCCGCCGCACGAGCATTCCCCCGCTGTACCCAGATCAGGACATCGGTATCAATCAACATTATAGCGTCCGCCCCTGAGGTCTTGCATCATTTCACCCACGCTTTTTTCCGTCTCAGATTGATACATGGAAAAAAATGGATGCTCTGAAACTTTACAATTACTCTTTTTCCCATTCAGGGGAATGATGGCTGCCTTTTCCTTCCCATGGTACAACAGGGTCACATTCTCATTCCGGTCCAGGGCCTGGATGATCTCGTTCATCTTACTGCGCAGATTGACTACGTTGGTTTTCATTTACGGCCTCCAATGTGTATATAGTAAGTATACATATCGTTTTGTGCTGTGTCAATATCCGAAAGTAATTTTAATTTCCCGTGTATCCAGCCCTTCCGGCATACTAACAGCTTATCCTGGCCTTTGCACCTGGATTTCAGGACTTTGAGGCCGGTCACAGTGTGTTTTTTTCTAAGGTCTTCGGTTACCGCATAATCTCCAGATCTAGGATGATCCTGAAGTGATGACCTTTAATTCTTCTGTATGGAATTGGTAACAATAGAATGTCTGATTGACCCGATCACCTTATAAAACCCGGTCTTACCTTTATTCAGATTTTTCTCATCAATCCCGTGCAGGGTTATCAACAGCAGACCTTTTTCCATTTCTCCCAGGAACTGCAGCTGGCGGGAGCCATCCTTCTGATCGTGGTATTCCAGCAGCGAAGTCCGTGTGAAAACTATACCGGGATAATTAATTTTAGCAGGGATCTCGGTAACTGCCAGGAGAGGATTCTCCGATTGAAAATAGGCGACGCCGGTATCCATAAAATAAAGGGTCAGGTTGGTGACCCCAGCAGGCATAGGCAGTACCTTGGCGTCTACATAATAATCCAGGAACTTTTCGGACTTGACAGGAAACACCAGAAAATCCCGGTGATAACCCTCGGTAAAGTGTGTGTTCTGCATATAACCCGGAGGGACTTTCAGTGCTATCTCACCAAATACGCCGTTCCATCGGTAAACGGTACCCGCTTTATGTATATCAGCAAACAGTGGGGTTATATATACCTGGATAAGAATAAATATCAGGACCAAAATTTTCCATTTCATACATTTTTCTCCCAGCTATCTCAAATAATTTCCATATTCACACAAAAATGGGATTTTAAGTAAATACCTGTTTTTCAATCATAATATTATCCTTCTCACTGGATACTGTCAATCCTGCAGCTCCGGAGGTGCTTTTCTACTTTTTTAACTTTCAGCTGTTTCAATTGCCTTTCCCCCCCATATATGTTAAACTTTATGTCAACAATACAGGGAGAAATGCCATGAATCCTGCTATCCAGTTTACCGATATAAAGGAACTGAAAAAAGCCTACCAGGGTAAAGTGCGCGATATATATACTATCGATGATGAACGCTGGCTGATGGTCACTACCGACCGTTTATCCGCTTTTGACGTAGTTTTCCCTGACGCCATTCCAGACAAAGGCATGGTACTGAACCATATCTCCAACTCCTGGTTTAAACGTATGACCTTTATCGACAACCACCTGCTCTCTACCACACCTGAGAAGGAGCTGCCTTTCCTCAAAAACTACCCCGGCCTGGCGGAACGCAGTATCATCGTCCGCAAAGTCCAGCGCCTGGATGTGGAGTTTGTGATCAGGGGCTATCTCTTCGGTAGTGTGTTCAATGAATACCAGAAGCATCAGACCGCGGGGGGCAATCCCCTGCCCGCCGGATTGCAGATGGCGGAGATTCTGCCTGAGCCTATCTTTACTCCTGCTGCCAAGAATGACACCGGCCACGATGAAAATATTAATTACGACCAGATGGTCAACATCATCGGAAAAGAACTGGGAGAAAAGACCTATCAGACTTCAATGCGCCTCTATAGTGAAGCCCGGGACAGAATGGCCGCTCATGGCATCATCCTAGCCGACACCAAGTTCGAATTCGGGCTGGATGACCAGGGACAGCTCATCCTGATTGATGAGATTTTGACCCCAGACTCCTCCCGCTACTGGGACGGCTCTACCTACGCTGTAGGTTCCAGCCCTCAGAGCTACGACAAGCAGTTCGTGCGGGATTATGCCTCCGCCCAGGTATGGGACAAGACGCCCCCCGCGCCCCGCCTGCCTGAGGATATTATTATGAAGACGCGTGATAAGTACCTGCAGATAAAGTCGATCATCGACAAATTATAGGAATTATATGGAAGCCACAGAGATCAAGCCCATCCTGCTTAAATTTGCGCCTGCCTGGAAGAGGATACTCAGCTATGTAATCGATGTGACTATACTTATGACCATACTATCTCTACTCTATGTGCAGTCTTTCAGCCGCCAGGCCGCTGCCGTTAGTGACCCCCAGGTGGAATGGTCAGTATTTCCCCAGAGCTACCAGGATGCTTTTAAGCCACTCTATGAGAAAATGGATGTGCGTCAGAAAGCCATGTTTTCCATCATACTCCACAATCGGAACCTGATCTCGGTTATTAACCTGATTGTCTATGCCGTGTATTTTATCATCATGTGGGCCGGCTGGGGCCAGACCCTGGGTAACCGTATCCTGCGGATTGCCGTGATTGACGTCAGGAGCCGCCCCCTGAATATTCTGCAGAGCATGCTGCGATATTCCGGTCTTTTGGCCTCACAGATAATTTTTTATGCCCCGCTTTTATTTGTCCTTCAGCCTGTTTACCGGCAGCGCATTCATGACTTTATTTCCGCCTCTGTGGTGGTCGAAGTCCCGGATGACATCAAGGAACAGATTATAAGACAGAGGGAACAGATGGAAGAAGATGTCTTGAGAGAAGACGACAGAGACAGCTGATTTAGCGTGCTTCCATTACGATAAAGCACACATCATCCTCAAACTGATCCGTACCCCGAAAATCATTTAATTGGATTTGCATTTCATGTACCAGATCCAGGGGTTTATGATCCTGACCCCACCTGAGGATATCCATCAGCCGGGCTGATTCAAAATCCACCACTTCCTGTCTTTCCTGACGGGCCTGATCCGAGATGCGGACCGCTTCGGTCAATCCGTCAGTATATAGAAACAACTTACTGCCCGGTTCCAGGGTGATCTGATGATTTTGATACATGATACCGTTATCCTGCATTTCATGGTTCTTGAGAATGAGCAGCGGCATATTACCTTTGCCCCGGGCCAGATGTTGAATACCCTGAGCTGTGATCACATAGGGGATGGTATGCCCGGCATTGGCATAGTGCAATTCCCTGGTTACAGGGTCATAGATGCCGTAAAAAGCAGTGACAAAATTCCCCCCGGACTGGTCAAACAAAGTCATATTGAGAAAATGCAGGAACTCTGCCGGATTGTCTATAATACCGGAAAACTGCATGGAATAACTCTTGATCATAGTGGTAATAAATGCCGCGGGTACTCCATGGCCGCTGACATCGGAGATAAACAGCCCCAGCTTCCCCCCTGACAGGGATAGAAAATCAAAAAAGTCACCACCCACCAGTTCCATCGAGCGGTAAAAGAAGGCGATGTTATCCGGCCCGGAAGAAGGTATGATCTGACTCTGAATCTTACGCGCAATAGCCAACTCATTCAGCATTTGATCATTCTGAGCTCTGAGCTTGTTCCTTTCCGCCTCCAGTTCCTGAGTGCGTTTGTAGACCTCGATCTCCAGATCCAGACTGCCGATTTCCGTATCTTCAAAGGCATGGGTCAGGCGCCTCAGCAGTACCAGCGACTGGCCAAAGATCATGATCACAAAACCCAGGGCCATCAGCTGAGGAGTGAACAGCACACCGTTACTGACCAGGATATCATTAATGACAGTAGCCATAAAAAGCAGGAACACCACTACCAGTATCTGTGCCCCCTCACGGTGATGCCTAATAGCCTGGATCAGACACCAGGCTAGATATATCACGCTTAATACCGCTAATATCTGATAGGGCAGTAGAGTCTGACTGTAAATAGTTGCTGGAAGTATTACCGGTATCAATACCATTGGGATATGAGCCAGTATTATGACCCTCGCCAGCTTGGGGTGGATCTCCTGGGGGTACAGATGAGCCAGAAAGCCGGTCAAAGCGGGCAGCATGAGGTAAGACAGAATATAGGCCAGTCTGGTCTGTACATACCAGTCTATAGACGGAAAAAGCTGAGAAAAGAAATACTGACCTACCAATCCAGATCTTAAAGCAATCACTGTACATAGAATGGCAAAGTATAACGAAGAAGGTTCCCGCCTGCGGAATAAAAACATGGCCAGATGATAGATACCCATAATAAACAGGATACCAATGAGAATGAGGTCAACACCCAGTTGTCTTTGCTGATAGCGTGTAATATCAGAGGCGGTACCCAGGAGATACTTTTCGACCATTCCGCCGTATTTGTAGTCAAAATTTGCCCATTGCACTACAATATCTACTGTGGGGCTGGTCGCCTGGAAAAACACCAGCTGGGGCCTGACTTTGGGATAATAACCAGCTTTATTGGTAGCGACCCGGCCCCCGCCCGAGAAAAATTGCCCGTTGACCCAGAGATCATAGGTGGTACTATGATTAGGGACCATGAGACCCCACTGCTGATTGGTATCCAGGCCGGTGAGATGGAGATGAAAGGTAGCATAGCCTTGGCCGCTCAGACCCTGAGCTTTATCTTGCGGACTGGCAAACATACTGGGAAACCGCACCACAATCGGCTGGGCTACACTTCCCTGTTTAAAATCGGCAGGTGTGTACAGGTGGTTCCAGTACACTTCCCATTCACCGTTGAGAGCCAGAATAGGGGTTTTGACCCTGTCCCAGTGTGATAAATCAGCCTGCCCCCCCTGGATAGGAGGTATCCCCGGGGCACCGCAGCCGGACAGAAACAGGACGATCACAGTAGACAGGATCAGTAAAAAACGATTTAAAACAAATTTTTTCATCTCTACCATTATATCAGAAGTGCAGGAAAGCTCAAGCCATAAAGCATAAAAAAACCCGCCTGGTGAACAAGCGGGCAATTGAAATCTTGGTAAATTACAGAATCTCAGCGATCTGTACCGCGTTGGAAGCGGCACCCTTGAGCAGGTTGTCTGACACACACCAGAAGTTGAGTCCGTTCTCGGTATGGAGGTCTTCACGGATACGTCCCACAAATGTTTCAAACTTGTCCTCACATTCCAGGGGAGTGGGATAACCGTTGTTGGCCAGGTCATCCTGTACTACCAGCATATCAGAGAAATTCCCCATCAGTTCACCGGCTTTGGCCCGGGAGATCTTCTTCTCGGTTTCGATGTAGATGCTCTCCGAATGCCCGCGCAGCACCGGTACCCGCACACAGGTAGCGGTAACTTTGATGTTTTCAGAGTGCATGATCTTCACGGTCTCATGCACCATCTTCATCTCTTCTTTGGTGAAGCCGTTGTCCAGGAAGACATCGATATGGGGGATCACATTATAGGCGATCTGCCGGCTGAACTTGGCGGGTTTGTCGATGGGCTGGCCCTTGACCAGTTTCTCCATCTGGGCGGTGAGCTCGTTGATGCCTACCTGGCCCGCGCCGCTCACTGCCTGGTAGGTCGACACGATGACTTTTTTGATAGTGCCGTAGTCATGCAGAGGCTTCAGGGCTACCACCATCTGTATGGTAGAACAGTTAGGGTTGGCTATGATGCCTTTGTGCTTTTTAACATCCTCGGGATTGACCTCAGGTACCACCAGGGGGACCTCGGGATCCATACGCCAGGCGCTGGAGTTATCGATCACCACTGTACCGGCTTTGGCCACAAAGGGCGCGAAGCGGGTAGAAGTACCGCCACCCGCTGAAAACAGCGCGATATCGATACCCTGACCGTTAAAGGCGGTCTCGGTGAGCAATTCTATCTTGACTTCCTGGCCTTTATAGGAGAGCTTTCCCCCGGCCGAGCGTTCACTGGCAAAAAAACGAATGTCCTTTACAGGAAAATTACGGCGTTCCAGGGTACGGATCATTTCCCTGCCCACAGCACCACTGGCCCCTACTACGGCCACGACTTTTCCAGACATAGCGTCCTCCCGATAAAATAATGAGAAATATTTTAATTCCAGACCCCCGATAAGTCAAAATAACAGCCCCCCGCAAAAAACTATTTTCAGGCAGATTTCACTTTTTTGGGCTTAGTCAGGTACTATATATAGGACAAAACACGAACACTTCTCCTTCTGTAGCATGAGCCCTTCCCCCGACCCGGGAGGGGCTTTTGCACGTATAGTCGTCAAGGGAGATGGGGGGAAGTAAAGTGGGTTATAATGGGGCAGTGGAGTCCATGCAAATACAGCCTGGCCTGTTTTCCAGCCTGGGGGGATTCCACTTGGGGCCTCTGTGGTGCGGCTCCCGCCGTATCCGGTATTCCCGGCGGAGCTGGGGGGTGCGGTTGTCCCTTCTCACAGGAGTCTGGAGACTAGTTTCTATTCATCTATTCAGGATGGTGCGTTTTACCGAGGACAGGGCGGTGCCGTTTTTGTGAACACTCCGTGTCTTTACTCAGGTTATTTTTTTGACGGAGCGGGTCTTTTCTTCTACAATCATGACAGGAGGAGATCATGAATAACGACACCCTGAAGCTGGTAATTACAATCGCGAGCGGGGTATTATCCCTGGTGACCGGTATCATCCTGACTGTCAAGGGCAGTCCCTACCCCCAGGGCCTGACTGCCGTCCACAAGATCCTGACCCTGGTCATGATCGTATTCCTGGTAGTACTCACCCTGCCCCTGGTCAGACAAAAATCCATGAACACCCTGCAATGGTCGCTGCTCATAGGCGCGGCTGTGACCGCCCTTTTATCCATTGCCAGCGGGGCGGTACTGAGCGGAAACAAAGTGACTCAGGGCTTTTTCCTGACCACGCACCGGATTTCACCCTGGCTGACCTATATCCTGTCAGGTGTCTATCTTTTTCTGATAAAGAAAGGATAAATTACACTTTGCCTGTTTATTTTATAGCCCGGATCCGGGTACAGGACCCGCATAAATACCAGGAATACATCCAAAAAGCAGGGCCAGTGGTCCGTTCCTTTGGGGGTCAATATATCCTGCAATCCGATGCGATGCTTCAGTCATCCGACAGCTTCCAGCCTGACCGGGTGGTGATTATTTCCTTTCCCGATCAGGATAGTTATACAGCCTGTTTTTCTTCCCAGGCATATACCGGGATAGCACATCTGCGACTTGAGTCGACCGTCAGCGAGACCATTTTAGTCGAGGGTAAGACACCGGTTTGACTATCGGGCTTTTTTTCTGGTACAGAGGTAGAGGTGGACGCTGCCCCAGCCTCCCACACTCCTGTCTTCAAAATCAAATCCGTTCCTGGCCAGATGGGCGGGGATATCCTTGATGAAATCACCCATTTTTTCCCATAGCCTGACAAAAGAATATCCCCAGATATTGCGGTCAGCCGGATAGTCAAAATCTACCAGTAACAGTCGGCCATCGTCTTTGAGAACCCGCCTGATTTCAGCCAGGGCTTTATCCCCGTCGGGATAGCCGGTAAAAGCCATAGTATTAATGATGGTGTCAAAGCTCTTGTCGGGAAAGGGCAGCTTTTCCACGTTGGCCTGGAGCAGCTCTGCCCGGAGATTTTTTTTAGCTAAACGCTGGCTGGTTACTTCTACCATGTTTTGATTGTAGTCTATGCCGGTCACTTCCAACTCAGGATTTCCGGCATAACGGCTCATCAGATAGCCGTTTCCGAAGGATACTTCCAGAACTTTTTTACCCTGGATGTGGGGCAGGACTTTTTTGATCCATTTTTTCCACACAGGAAAGAAAAACAGAAAAACCCCGTAAATCCTGGACATCCAGTCATATTCCTTGTTCATCTTTTCAGTATAATTCTTATCGAGCTGACCAGGATCCAGGTAGCGGATCTTTTCGGGTTTTACTTTAAACCAGGGCATAATATCTCCTTATTATTAAACTTACAAAGCATACTTTACTTTGCCTTACACGTCAAAATGAGTCATATAATATACTGAAAATTATTACTAAAGTTACATTGTGAAAAAACTTATTTTACACTAGAATATTTGCCGGGTGTCAGGGAGGCATTTAACATGCTTAGAAGAGAAGAAAGAATGTCTGTTGTATTTTCATTTTTTATATTAATATTTTTACCAGGGTGTACAGTCCTCTCCTCCCTTTTTCCAGACCGGATACCGCCCCAAATCATACAGCAGCCCCAACCCCTCTCCATAGATATAAGTCAGACCGGCACCTTCAGCGTGTCTGTCAGCTCCCCGGTGAGGGTAACCTATCAGTGGAAATGTGATGATGTGGATGTGCCGGGTGCCACCAATGCCGCATATACCACCCCGGTTGCCACTTCAGTCAACCAGACAGGTCAGCGATATTCCGTGTTCATCAGCAGCACCAATGGTAATATCCAATCCGACTATGCTACACTAAGTGTACGTGCCGGCCTGGATATGTCCGGTGAGTTTCCCATTGGGGTGTGGATGCAGTCCCCCGGCCGGCTTTTTAATGGAAAACCCAATGGACTCAATTACCGTAATATCGGAATAAATACCTTTGTGGGATTGTGGAAGTGGCCGGATGAAAGCGGTATGTACGTAGGCTACAATCTGGTCACTGCCGGATACCTGCAAACTTATGGTATGAAAGCCTATGCCGGAAACTCTCCTGCCGCGGTACAATGGAACCAGGATCATCCGGAATTTGCCTCTAACTTTCCCGGTTATATGTTAGGCGACGAGCCGGACATGCTGTCATTCAATTACGACCCGGTAAACCACCCTGAATATCTGTGGGCGCTGCCTCAGGTCTGGCTGACCAACGGCACCAATCTGAACCATCTGGATTCGGGACGGGAATTTTATGCTAATTTTGGCAAACCTTTTTCCAAAGGGGGAAATTACACTCCCCAACCCGGCTCTAGCCGAGCCCAGGATTTTTCCAACTATGTGGCCCCGCTTAGTGTACTTTCCAGTGATTTTTACGGTATCACCGATCCCTATGAACAACCCACCAACCACGGCATCTGGACCTACGGACGGGCGGTACAACTGACCCGCTCGGTGAGCGGAGGCCGGCCGGTGTGGGGATTCCTGGAATGTTCGGCGCCCTGGAGCAGTACTTCCGCCTACCAGATGGCGATACGCATGCCGGCAGCTTTGATCCAACCCATAATCTGGAATATGGTCATCCAGGGTGCCGAGGGTATCGTTTACTTCTGTCATGATTTTTATCAGCCCAATGCCGACAGCCAGTCCGGCTGCCTGTACGAGCCGGGGATGCCCCAGGCTATGGCGGAGGCTGATGCTTCTGTCCAGCGCTATGCCGCAGTACTCCAGTCTCCTACCCTCACCCCGCCGACTGTTTTAGTGACAGGACCAGTGGATATTATAGTACTGGCTAAGAACTGGAACGGCACTAACTACCTCTTCTGCCAGGCCAACGGCAACGCGGCCTACACCAGGGGAGCGGAAGTGGATGGGGTATTCACGGTAGGTAGTGTCACCGGAGGCACTGTATCTGTATTAAATGAAAACCGCCAGCTTACAGTTGCCGGCGGTTCTTTTACTGATCATTTCGGGGCTTATGAGGTCCATATCTATGCCTATCCCCAGTAAATATTTCAGGGCTGGAAGGGCAGGAGCCTCTGGACCAGCTTGTACTCAAAATTACCCCCAATGGAATCCACTGAAGAATACATCTGACGTCCATTTTCATCCTTGATGATATAATAAAATTGCTGAGTCTGGCCCCAGGTGATACCCTTGACGGCATGTTGGTATTCAAATACGCCGTTTCCACTGGATTTCATGAGGTATGCGATGCCTAAAAAAGGGTGCTCATTCACCACCACATAGGCCTGGTAGCCTGAGGGCAGGCTTTTAGTCACCAGCCGGAAGGGTACTTCCTGCAGGGTACGTCCGCCCTGGAAATAGTCTACTATATTATTGGCTTTAACAGAGGGCCCCAGGGGTGGAGCGTCTTTGGCTTTGATCTTCCAGGGCTTGCCCTTGTTATCTATCACGGCAGTGCTTTTATCCCGGGAATTCATATTTTTCATGACCGACACCTCGTAATAGTATTCTATGGAGTCACAAAGAGTGAGGGTGTCCGGAAGTGTTATTTTCTGCAGACTGGAGTTATCCGTCATATCAATCACAACGGGAGTAAACTGTAATTCCCCCTGACGCCTTACATACACCGTCAGGAAGACCGCCTTGCCCCGGGCTTTGAGCCGGGCCCCCAGGTCCAGGGGTCCACTCCAGGAATAGGACTTTGGAAATACCGGTTCCACAATAGAAGACCAGTCTTTGAGTTTACTGACTTTGGGCTTCTCTTCCTCCACGATAGAGTTATCCTGATTCCGCTTCACCGGGCTGACCTGGATGCGGTAAGTATTGGTATCCTTCATCTCAACCGTATAGTTTTTCCCGTTCCACTCCTTCTGGGCTATAAAATAATAGCTGCTCCCGGGACTCAGGATATCCACCCAGTTTATCACATCACTATTCTGGGTGCTGTTGATGCGGTAAAGGTCATGGTACACTATACCGCCCGATGAGGGAGTTTTAGTGGCCAGGTAGAAGTACCAGCCCGGCATGGGTTTTTTAGTGGTCACAGAGGCATCTATCCAGGCCCCCACCGAGAGGTCCAGACGGGGAAAGTCCTTGCTGCCCGGCTGAAGCATAGCCATCTCAGCCTGGATGTCTTTTTCCGTCTGGGGCTTATTAGGATCCACCGGGACAACATAGTCTTTGCCTTTTCCGTTTACTGTGAAATAGAGCTCTTTACCATTTCCATAGGAGTGATTCTGGGATATGCCATCCTGGTTAACGCTAAAAGTGAAGAAATACAGCAGGGGCCCATTGGCCAGGATATCAGGACGCAGGACCATGGTATAGACATTCCCGTTTTTTGCTAAACGCAATTTGTTTTCCTGGTCATTGACCGGAGCTTTGAAATGTATATAGCCCTGAGCATTAGCAGGCAGGCCTTCGGCGCTGATAGTAAGAGTGAGAGACTGACCTTTGCTAAAAAATGCCGGAACGGTGTGAGTAAACACCGGGGCCTTTTGGGTAGTGGCAGGTACCGGCTGCGTGTCTTCCTGGACCTTCTGGGGTTGCTTGGAAGTGGCGGGCCCGTCACTGACGATTTTAGTGGGGCTTTTTTTACTGCCGCTGGGAGCTGTCCCGGGCTTGGAAACGGCCCATAGCGGCAGGTTTATCATACAGAACATTACTACGAAAACAGTCACTCCTTTCTCCATCCACCTCTTCATCCGGCACCTTCCTTAAATTAATATCTAAAAAGTTTGAGTAAATTCAAACTGATATTAGAATAATAGAGTGAACCTGTCAATTTATGCTTTGTTTTTCATTACAAGTACCGGGAGGCGGTCATGCGTAAGTTATACCTGATCACAGTTTTGTTTTTCAGTACCAGTCTGTTTGCTTCCCAGTTATTTTACCAGAAGATCGCCTTACAGGATTTGATCCGTCAATCTCCTGTGATAGTCACCGCCCGTCCGGTAAAACCTTTTACCGTAATCAAAAAAGTTAAGATCCGCTGCAGCATCTTAAAACAGACCACATTGGAATTGTACCGTGAAAAATTCGTGATTGAACAGGTCCTGCGCGGCACCTACCCCGGACTCACCAACCAGGCGGTAATTACCGTCAGGCAGGCCGATGAAAACCGTACCATCAGCATCAGTAAACTCTATGAGTGCAGAGGCATCACTGAATCTTATATCCTGGATAGTTACTGTGAAGATAAAGCTTTTCCAGTGGAAGAAAGCCGGGTGCTGTTCCTTTATCCATCCCAGGGGGATTATACCTATACCATGATTAATGCCCGGGAGTCTCTGGATCAAATACCATTAATACAGCAAATTATACTGGGCAACCATCCTGAACCCCAGCTGCAGCATACCCCTGTCACAAACTGACGATCAGGTACAGTTATTTTACCTGAATTTTACTTAAAAAATTCCATTGAAATTCGCAGACTTCATTGTATAATGTGGCTGCATAGGGGGTTTACATGAAACGATTATGGCTTTCCCTGGTCCTGCTTTTCGGCACTCTGCTCACTGTGCGGGCGGCAGTGCCTGTGGTCCGCCCCGACAATATCTGCGGAGATAATGCTGCCTCTTTTTACCGCAACGGTATTATCGACCCCATTATAGAGAAAATCCCGGCAACCATCCGTAATGGAATCAAGACTGATCCAGAGAAATATCTGCCCCTACTGGTCCAGTTTCTGCAAAAAGGGGCGGATAATGATTTTCATGTGGTGAAGCGCCTGCACGACTGGATCACTGATAATATCGCCTATGACACCGATTCTTTTTACGGCCTGGGTAAGTGCAGTCACTCCCCCTACGAGCTGGTCAAAGACGGCCGAACTACCTGCGGAGGCTACTCCCATCTTCTGGAAGAGATGTGCCGTTTAAGCGGTATCGAAGTCCTCTATATCTCAGGGATTTCCCGGAATTACCAGGGTCCGGACGGCAGTCCCTCCGGTCATGCCTGGAACGCGGTCAGGATCAAAGGTAAATGGTATATAGTAGACAGTACAGCTGACAACCGGTATGGTTACTTTAAAAAAGTTTTCTCTGAGAAAAGCGGTTATAAGGATGATAATCTCTTCATCACACCGCAGGCCAAATTAATGGACAACTATCCTGATAAAAAGGAAAATCTGCTGTGTGATACCACACTCACCGCTCAGGAATTTCTGAAACTACCCCTTCTGGACATGAATATCCTGGACTATAATGGAGTGAAATTTAAGAATCTGTCCGATGTGATGACCAAGTACCAGGAAGTAAAAGAAGGCGGCAAACAGATCCGTTTCTACGATTCCCTGGACTGCGCTAAGACGACCAAAGTCATCGAACTGGATTGTCCGGAGAATATCCTGATTACCACCTCTCTCTACGATGAATCCGGTAAACGCTTCGACACCCACCATACGGCTTATTCTGTTAAGGGAAAGGTCTACTGTGTCTTTTCCGCTCCCGGCAAAGGAGTCTGGAAAGCTTCCATTAGGGCGCTGTATCTGGACCGGCCTGATACTGCCCATACACTGTACCATTTCAGGGTATCCTCTGAAAATGGTGCCGGGCCCCTGCTGCCGCCTCCCGGCACTATGCAGGTAAACAACCGCATCCCTTTTAGCGGATTCCGGCTTATTAGTGATAATCTGGATACTATGAACAAAGACGGCTATGTCCGGCTCACCTGGAGCCACCCGCCGGTTTACAGCCTGTATTCTTTACCGGGGGATGGATCAGGACAGGATCTCAAGGACGCAGTCATTAAAGACTACGGCTATTCCAATACTACCTATTATTACCGTCTGCCCGCCAAAGGCTGGTACCAGCTCCCCCTCTATATCAGGCCCCTGGCCGCGACCAATGAGTCACACCAAAAGTCAGCCTGGGTGTCAGTAGACTGGAAAGGTAATACCACTCCTGTGTTTCCCCCTCACCTGGCTCTGATCCGCTATGCCCGATTTTATGACAACGAACTCAACCTGCCGGACGGCTCAATAGTGGAAAACCCCGCCGGAGTCTACACTCTCCGGATTAAAGTACCGGCAGGGACCATGCTATCCTGTGCCCTCAAAGACGCGGATAATAAAAACGTGTCCCGACACTATGCATATCATTTCGGAGATGATATCTACACCTTCAATTTTTCTATTCCTGCAAAAAAAGGCATTTATAGCGCTAAAATTTTCCACATCAACAGCAAAGGTGAATATAACACAGTAGTATACTTCAACCTCCAATCAGAGGGTAAGGGCGGGCCGGAGATCCCGGTCCCCGGACAACTGTATCTGCTCAATGAATGGTTCAGCTCCGGGGTCAGCCTCCTGGATCAGAACTTGGACACTGCGCAGCAGGACGGGTTTTACGAATTCCATTTCCGGGAAACAGCAGACAAGGACCTGTGGCTGTCTCTGTACGGGGATGACGGGCAATACGTCAAAGGCAGTGTGACGCAGTCCTACAACGGAACCGAACGGGTTTTCTATGTGATTCCCCCGGATTCTTCCTACTATGACTGCCTCATGTATTTTAAATACCCCGCCACAGAGGAGCGTTTCAATCACCAGCTGTTCCGTTTCGGGATGCGGGGAGTGCAGAAAAAATTCCAGGGGGCTGTTCCCCCTTATCGGCTCATCTTATACAAAAGATTTCAGGACATGGGGCTGGTTCTGCTCTCGGGTGACCCCGCGGATATAAAGAAGGGGCAGGCGGTGTTGAAGGTCAAAACTCCCCAGGGTGTCAAGCTGACCATCAACATCAAAGACGCGGCCGGCAACAAACTGAAGGACAATTACACTCAGTCCCAGGATGGCCAGGTCTATACCCTGACCTTTAAAAAACCGCCTCAGGGACTGTACACCGCCACCATCTACGCCGCTCCCGAGTCTGAAAAGAACTACAACGGAGTAGCCTGGTTTGGAATTGAGTGATGCGATAAATCCCCGTGGTTAAGAGAACAATAGACACTATATGTCAATAGAATTTATGCGTAATGTATCTGAACTTATTTTAGATTGTCACCATTGATTTAATGAATAGTTATTATCCCGGTGTCATCCATGATCAGCGCATCGGTCTCATTACCCCCACCCATGATATAGGCCTGTGGGGCAGGCTGCAGCAGGCGGTAAGAACTCTCCAGCCCATCATAGTCCCAGGTGGCAATGTATATACGGACACCCGAAAGGCTGGGAGGATTAGACAGGCCGGCACCATAGACCAGGATACTGATGGTCTGATTGTCTTTATCCACGATCAGTGAGGGTGCGGGAGAGGCAGGGCTGCCCCAGTTTCGGGCGGCAGCTGAAGTCTGCTCATACAAAGCGGAGATCCACCCTGTGGCAAAGCACAGGTAATCCCACTCCATTCCAGCCGGCAGATCGCTGTTCTGGAAAGGCATGACAATACTGCCTTTCCGGCCGGGTAGGTCGATATAGACCGCCAGGGAGACATGGTCAAAGCCGTATTTCGGATTCCATACAGTGGATATCGGCTGGGCCATTCGGACTGAGATTTTCAGATTATTTCCGGCCTGGTAGACTTTTACCTTTTCTATATCCATCTGATGCTGAAAGGACTCATGGCTAGCATATAGATATTTTCCCCCGGGGCCGGTATCGTCCCCTACCGGGTCATCCTGCTCCGCTTTCAGGACAAAAGGAATATCCACCTTGAAGCTATAAACCCCGGATAAAATAATATTTCGTTCTTCATCCTTGCCATAGATGGCCAGAGAATGACTGCCATTGCCCAGGGTCTCTACCGGGAGAAGGACCGACCAGCGTCCCTGGGAGTCCGTGGTAAATTTTGCCGCCCGGGACACATTGCCGTCTATCACCAGGCGCAGCACTTTAAGCCCCGTGGAATCACCCTGCAGGGTGATATTTTTAGTATACAGGATCTTATCATTAAATCCCCGGATCGTGATCTTTCCACTATGTTTTTTAATCTCAGAGCTTCCCTTTTCCGCCAGGAAGATCATGCCCGCCCGGGGAGGCAGTACCAGAGACAAGCGGCCCTTCTCTGCCGTGGTCACATCCTCATCTCCGGGATAGAGGCCCAGCAATAGTTTCAGCCTGGTACCAGCCGGGAGTCCGGTATCAACCTCCGGGAGCAGGGACATTTCCTGACTGGTATTAAAGAGTACCAGGGCCGTCTGGCCTTCCCAGCTCATAGTATATGCCAATACACCGGGGCTGTTATTATTGTCTGCCAAAATCCGGGGAGTACCCCGGCTGAACAGCGGGTTATCCTTTCTGAGACGGATCAGATTACTGATAAAGAGGTATCCCTCACTGCGGGTATCAAAATGGTCCTTTCCCCCTGAGCCATAGCCTTTTTTGAACATGGCAGCCCGGGACAGGGTAAAATACTGCTCGGTACCGTAATAGATCACCGGGATACCGGGGATGGTCAGGATAAACATCAGAGCCTGTTTCAATGCCTGGGGGGTGCTGGCCGCCAGGAAGCGGTTCATGTCATGGTTGTCCACGAAATTAACCAGAGTATAGGGGTCAGAGTAGATACGCAAAGCATTTTGGAGCCGATAGCTGAGCTCTGCGGTAGGACGCCCCTCCCCGAATACCGACTGCAGTGTGATATGCAGAGGGAAATTCAAGACAGAGGACATCTCCGGCTTTTCTTTAGTACCCAGGTAACTGGCAGCTACTTTATCTCCCCTGGCATCATAAGGGCTGACATTGACCCAGGTCTCGCCGAAGGTAATAAAGTTTTTCTTACCCAAAGCAGCCGCATAATTGGATACCCCGGGGTGAGCGGGGTCCGGGGAATGGATGAAATCATGCCAGAAGTCATGCTCCACATAGATGGCGGTATCGATCCGGAAGCCGTCCACCCCGGCCTTGTCTATCCAGAAATTAAAACTGTCTTTGAGGGCATTCCTCACCACCGGATTGCCGGTATTCAGGTCGTCCAGACCGCTCATCTGCCAGCTCAGGATCTGGTCGGTGTCCTGGTAGCTGTCTATATCCGGAGTCCAGTGATAGACAGCAGCCTGGCGTTGTTGCGGGTCCCGGGGGTCATTCATGCTGAAGGGATATTGTCGGGGAGCACTGACCGGTACAGACCCGGTATTGATCTGGAAATTTTTCGAGACATTAAGGGGGTCGTAGGAATTGGTGTATCGGAAAAAATTACCGGTATGGTTTACTACTATATCCTGTATCAGGTACATCTGACGCTGATGGAGCTCCCAGGAAAGTCTCTGATAGTCGGCCAAGGTACCATAATGACGGTCTACCTGGGAGAAATCCTCCGCCCAGTACCCATGGTAACCGCTGTAATGATTCCAGGGGTCCCACCACTGATTTGCCACCGGCGGAGTGATCCAAAGAGCGGTGACCCCCAGTCCCTGAATATATTCCAGCTTGTCCTGGATGCCCCTGATATCACCCCCGGAATAATGGGAATTGTAGCGGGGGTCGTATTCTATATGCCCGGGGTTATTGTTCCTGGGATCTCCGTCATTGAAACGGTCGGTCAGGATAAAGTAGATGACCTGGTCTCTCCAGTCCGGTGATGGTACCTGCAGGTCTGAAATCTGTGTGTCGTTGAGGAGAACACCCTGTCCGCAACCCATCAGGCCAAGGACACTGAAAACCCAAAACAAAAGAACTTTTTTCATGGAATTTCCCGGAAAATTGATGTATCAGTTTAGTTTCAACAGAGGTTTTAGTAAAGTATGGGAGGTTTTTACTCTTCCTGATACTGCAGTTTTACCAGGTTGTAGTACAGCCCTTTCTTCCGGATCAATGCGTCGTGGTTGCCTTCTTCTGCCAGGCGGCCCTCGCTCAGGACCAGGATACGGTCGGCATGACGGATGGTGGACAGCCGGTGCGCGATGACCAGAGAGGTGCGTCCCTCAAACATGCGGGTCAGGGCCTTTTCTATGAGTTTTTCCGTCTCGGTATCGATATTCCCGGTAGCCTCATCCAGTACTATCACCGCGGGATCATGGGCGATGACCCGGGCAAAAGACAAGAGCTGGCGCTGGCCGGTGGAGAGATTAGCCCCCCTCTCCTGCAGCTCTGCCTGATAACCTCCGGGCATAGCCTGGATGAAGTCATGCGCCTGTACAAAACGGGCTGACTCTTCCACTTTCCGGTCAGTGATGGCCGTACCCAGGCGGATATTGTCGGCTATACTGCCTGAAAACAGGAAGACATCCTGTAATACCGGTATCACCGTCCGGCGCAGCTCGTCCAGGGGTATAGTAGTGATATCCCTGCCGTCCAGCAGAATCTGACCGGACTGGATATCCCACATCCGGGTCAGCAGATTGATAATAGTGGTCTTGCCCGCTCCGGTATAGCCCACAATGGCCACCATCTCCCCGGCTTTTACTTTAAAGGACAGGTCACGCAGTACCGGTTCACCCGGTTTGTATTCAAAACAGACTTTTTTAAACTCGATCTCTCCTGCGACATTGACAGGGAGATGCCCGCTACCCTGATCAGGTATGGGCCGGTCCACATCCAGAAATTCAAAGATCCGTTCACTACCTGCCATGGCGGACTGTACAATAGTGAATTTTTCCGAGATATCCTGTACCGGCTGGTAAAACTTCTGGATGAGATTTATTGCCGCGATCAGCACACCCAGGGTCAGTAAATGCCAGTTGAACATCACCGCGCCCGCAAAAATAGTGACGGCTATGGTCACTGATGATAACAGATCAATGAGGGGACGGAATACCGCGAAGACCATTACTTCCTTCATATTCATGCGGAACAGTTCCTGGTCTCCCTCGCGGAACTCTCTGGCGGCCTTTTCCTGACGGTTGAAGAGTTGGACTACACTGATACCGGAGATATATTCTGATAAAAAGGCATTGATCCGGGAGGTCCATTCCCGGATACCTCTGTAGGCGGTAAGGGACTTTCCCCGGAAGTACAGGGTCAGAAACACTATGGGAGGTAAAGTAGCCAGTATAATCCAGGCCAGACGGGGATTGAGGATAAACAGAAAACCGATAACCCCGGCCATCAGTATAAAATCCTTGACCAGAGCGGTCAGGACATTGGTAAACAATTCATTGATGGTCTCTACATCATTGGTGACCCGGTTGACCAGTTTGCCGGCCGGAAATTCATCCAGATGGGCCAGAGACTGGTTCATCATGTGATCAAACAGCTTCATGCGCAGGTCCTTCATCACATTCTGGCCCGTCACCGACATCAGATAGATCTGGAAAAAGGTGAACACCAAAGTCAGGACCAGAAGTGCCGCGAATATCCAGGTATTACGGATAATGATGGCAATGTGTTCCGACCGCAGTGTTTTTTTCAGGCTTTTATCCAGAGTATTAAAGTATTCCACCTCAAAGATATAAAATTTGCCGTCCAGTGAGACTTCATACTGCAGATCTTTACCGGTCAGGGCAGCAGTCTTGGTAGGAGTAACCGCCAAGACCAGGTAGTTGCGGTTGGTATCCACGTTATTGGTCAAACCCAGGGGGCCGTGTTTCTGGTTATTGATGACATCTTTGCTGAAATAGATCCCCGTCCCGGTTTGCAGAGAGGCAATTTTACTATTGGTTAAAGCAGCGTCCGCCTGATCCAGTTTAAGGTAGTGGGGAATGATAGCCTGGTCCACGGTCCGCTGTACGACTATAGGCATGAGGAGTTCGGCACCGGTAGCCGCAATGAGGGCCAGCAGAGAAAAGGCCAGTATCCACCGGTATGGCCTGACATAAGCCCATAATTTACCCAACAATACCCGGCTGTTTATATTCTTTTCACTCATAGTTTCTTCCCCTGACCGGACTGCTGGATGGCCGCTATTTCAGAATAAAAGCCCTCCTGGGCCATGAGCTCGCTATGGCTGCCCTGCTGGATCAGATTGCCCTGGTCCAGTACTACAATGGTGTCGGCATGTTTCAGAGTGGAGATGCGGTGAGACACGATGATATTGGTCATACCTTTTCTCCGGGCGAAGGTGCGTGACAAGATAAGCTCTTCAGTCTGGGTGTCAACCGAAGACAGAGCGTCATCAAAAATCAGAATGGGTGCTCCCACAGCCAGAGCCCGGGATATAGAGACCCGCTGTTTTTGGCCACCCGACAGGGTGATCCCCCTCTCTCCGATCTCCGTTTCCAGGCCCAGGGGAAAGGTCCCCAGATCCCGGCTGATGGTGGAAATCTCAGCCATCTCTCGGGCCAGCTCCGGTCCGGCCTCGTCACCCCGTCCAAACAAAATATTACGGGTGATGGTATCGGAAAACAGAAAAGTATCCTGAGGTACATAGGCAAACAAAGAGCGCAGCAACCCCAGGTCCAGGTCATGGATGTCTACTCCCCCAATAAACACGCTGTTGCGGGGAGTATCCTCAATACGGGCCAGCAGACGCAGCAGTGTGGATTTGCCTGACCCGGTGCGTCCAATAATGCCCAGGGTGGTCCCGGCGGGGATGGTGAGATGAATATCACTTAACTGGGGAGACCGGTCCTGTTCATAACTGAAGGCGGGCAGGTCCACTTTTATATCCAGTGAGCCCTGCGTAGCCAAGGGCTTTTCCGGATTTTGAATAGACGGCTCTGCAAACAGGACTTCATTGATGCGTTCCATGGAAGCGGCGCCTCTCTGCAGGAGATTTATGGTAAAACCTGCTCCCATCATAGGCCAGATCAGCATGCCCAGGTACTGCAGAAAAGCAGTCAGGTCGCCCAGACTGAAGGGGCCCTCGATCACGGCTACCGCGCCCACCCTTATCAGGACCAGCTGAGTGACACCACTGATGAACATAACGATGGGAAAAAACAGCCCGAACAGCTTGATCAGCTTCAGATTGTGCTGCTTATAGTCTTCGTTGTCTTTTTCAAACTGGTTGTGGGTATGTTGTTCCTGGACAAAAGATTTGATGATTCGCACCCCGGAGACGCTCTCCTGCGCCCGGTCCGACATACGGGAAAAGCTCTCCTGTACCCCTTTAAACAGCTTCATGATCAGGGGGCCGGTAAATATGATCAGAACAGTGATGACAGGCAGGGGTATGATAGTATACAAGGTCAATCGGGGATATTGGGTGAACAACACAATCAGGATGGTAATGGTAAAAAACAAACCATCAATAAAAGCGATAAAAGCCATCCCGGTTGCCATACGGATGGCATTCATATCATTGATGGCCCGGGCCATAAAGTCCCCGGTCTTATTCTTCTTGAAATAGGCTGAGTCCATGCTGAGCAGGTGCTCAAAAAACCGGTCCCTAAGCTTGAGTTCAATGCGGCGGGAGGCCCCGTGTATAAAATATCTCCAGCCGAATCGGCCTACCGCAATAAATATAGCTATGATAACGATATATATGCCTATCCGGGCAATAGCCGCATTCTGATAGCTCCCCCCTGAGATCAGATTCACCGCATTCTTGATGAGCTGGGGGATGAAGAGCTGTCCCCCGTCAGTCAGGATCAGAAAAAACAAGCCGAACAGGTAGCGGTGCCAGTGTTCTTTTAGATAGGGGACAAGGGTTTTATAATGTTTAAACATGAAAAAAACCGCCTGGATTTTTACGAAAAATATTTAAAATCAATTATTCAGGTATGAATATAACTATTTTGCAGCCATTATTCAACTATTTTACAAAAAGGGCTTGACGCTGCCATTTTTCATAATTATTTTTAAAACAATGTTTCACTTGTAAACAACTGTTTCCGATGTTATAATATATCGAATGAAAAAAGTAGGATTCATTACAGGAATCCATTCCAGTGAGCAAATTCCTTTTATTACCCGAATGAAAAACATTTTACCTGATAAAAATGTCTGTATGCTTTTTATACCTTGTTCTTGTGATTTTATTGTAGTTTGATAGGAGTAATACATTGAAGAGAAAAAGGATTTTATTGGGGATGATTCTGGCTATTTCTATGAGCACTATCATAGGTTGTTCTACCGCTCCCTCGGGCAATGATGCCACCCAGACGGTAATAATAATCGAGACCAATTTTATCTATATGACTAATGTGATCACCCAGACTAATCTGCTGACCAACACCTATCTGTCCACCAATTATTCCTCTATGACCAATATTTGGTCACTTACCAATTTTTACACCAACATCTTCAGTATCACTAACCTGCTGGTGACTACCAATTATAACTGGACTACAAATTTCAGTACCAATTATACAGAATTAACCAACTGGACACTGCAGACCAATGTGCTCTCTGTGACTAATCTGACCCAGCTCAGTAATATCAGCTACCTCACCAATTTCCAGACTAATTTCAGTCAGCTGACCAATTACTACACCCTGACTAACCTGGTCATCATCACCAACTTTTATACCATGACAAATGCGGAACCAGTTGACTTTGGGGATACCAATCAGGTGACCCTGGTGGGGGCTGTCCTGACCAATGGTAAAACCAGCTCAGCCCTATATCTCAACGGCAGTGCCTATGCCGTGATGAGCAACCAGCCTGCGGTTAATTTCTCCGGCGATACACTCACTATCAGCCTGTGGGTATACTGGGACACTGACCCCTTTAACTGGGCTAAAAGTAACAATGACTATGCCAATATCATCAGTAAAAACGGAGATGGTCAGTGGCAGGTGGGTCATGGCCGCAACAACCGCAAATTCCAGTTTACGCTGCAGACTACAGCCGGTAATTTTGTAGTCAGCGGCACCACCCAGCCGGCCATAGCTACCTGGTATCATGTAGCCGCGGTATACGACGGCAGCAATATCCTGCTGTATGTAAACGGGACCCTGGAGGGGACCCTGCCTGCCAGTGGATTTATACAGGTTTCTGATACCGATGTGGAAATAGGACGCCGTTCCATCCCGGGTGACCGGTATTTCCACGGTATAGTAGACCGACTGGGTATCTACAGTACCGCCTGGTCATCGGACACGGTTTTATTTGAGTACCAGCAAAACCTGTAACCTTTCTCTCTGAAAAAAAATAAATGCCCCTTGTTAAAAAGGGGCATTTACTTTTTACGGTCCAAAGAGTACTCCGGGGAAATTCTGCCGGAGGCGTGGACCGATAACGGCACCGCCGACCCGGTCTGCCGGGCGCCCCCTCCTCACACCGACCTGCATGCTCGGCCCAGGACTCCCCGGCAAGGGATAACCGCCACCCCAGGCGCAGCTGGGACCAGGCAACGCCCCGCGCAGGGGCCTCCACTACCCGGAAAGGGAGGAATCAGGGAGGGCTCTCCATCAGCCTATGATCATGGAATTGGGTCTTGGGTTATTGACTCATCACAGGGCTTTCCTGTTCCTGAAAGGTCCCGCAGGCCAGGACACATTTGCGGCATTGGATACAGCGTGCCTGGTTTATCTGAGGGGCGCTGAAAGGGCCGTCCTGGGTAATGGCTCCCACCGGACAAAGCCGCATCACGGGGCAAAAATGATTCTTGGGACAGGTACTTTCATTGACTACAATCACTTATGTCTCCTTATTTATATTATCATATTATTATATATT
>CAYRWR010000018.1:0-70957 GCA_964428015.1 uncultured Brevinematales bacterium
CCGATCTTCTTCCAGGCGCCGCTGGATATATCAGTGACATAGAGCGCGCCGGAGCTTTCGATAGTATAGAGTTTACCGTCCAGACCGACACCGGCTATGGTGCCTTTCCAGTCACCGGAATTGCCGATCTGCTTCCAGGCACCGGGTTGAGCCGATACCATCGAGGCAGCTAAAAATAACAAAGAAAAAGTAGACAATGCTTTTTTTAACATATTTTCCTCCTGTTAAATTGAGTATAGATACGATATTATTGTCTGTCAATCAAATCCATTAATTATTACAGGCTGTCTGTCCAGGTCCAGGTGGTATGTACAGTCCAGGATTCATCACCGATATAAGTTCTTTCGCTGGAAGGAGCATGATAATCCCAGATAGCCACCAGCTTCTTTCCCACAGTATAATACCGGGTATTAATGGGTGCTTCCATTTCTATAATTGCCGTTCCATTGATGACACTCCTGGCGCCATTATTGAAATTAAGAACAAAATTTCCTTTTCTATCTATATAGTCCATGGTTACTGATTTTATATCACGTGAATATAGTTCAGGGATTTCCAGGAGCTTACGGTTTTCAATCATCACACGTAGCATACTATTTACAGTGTATACGTAAAACCAGTCCCTGGTATAAGGATTGATAAAGCACCCCAGTACTTTGTTAAAGGGGCCCAGTACAGTTTCATTTCCGCTGAATATATATTCATCCCCGCCGCTTTCAATCACAATGCGGGGATTTTTATCTCTGAATTCTGCCTGCTGCATTAACAATTGGGTTTCATTCTGGAGCTGCCGGCTTGACTCGTTTCTCCAGCTCTGATAGTCACCTGACTTTCCCGCGTTATTAAAATCCCGGATACTCTGAAAAGGCCCATACATATTGTAGTCTGAATCCATGATATAATTTTGATTTTTGTAATTCACTGCCGCGCACCATTTATTACCTTTGTCATAAAATTCTATGTTAAACCTGGAGTTTTCCGGAATCTGGTGAAAGGGACCATATTTTTTTCCGGTCCGGTCTTTGATCACAAAACGGGATTTATCTTTTGTATCAAATATAGTATAAATCGACTTAGATCTATCCATTAGATAAGAATAATTAAAGTCCGGACTGTCTGAATGCCAGTAGGAATAACGGTATTTGACATTGTCTTCATATTTCATATCCAGTGGAAAGTAAATATTATAATTCTGGGACTCAAACTCAGGGAATTCACCATTTTCTATGAGATAACCTCTCTCACTTTTAACTTCCGCCCACCATCCGTTATCATCCAGTACTCCATAATCCATGACTTTTTCATAGGGACCGTAGCTTTTATTACCCGCGATCAGATAGGATTCATCTATAAAACTACCTTTTTTATTAACTCCCAACAAAAATATATCGTTGGATTTTGCATTGTTAAAGGAATAAAATCCGGTTGACTCTCTCAATACCGAAGAAAAAGGCCCGACTTCTTCTCTGTCCTGATCTATGACAGCTATGGCATTGGCAGTTTTTTTACATACCAGACGCCATTTAGCAGGGTCAGAGGAAAAATAGACGCTTTGTAAACCCGCCACATTTTCCAGCCATACCTCATTGTTCAGATAGATTTTTCCCTCAAAATAAAAAAAATAATCATTATTTTTTGGATTGACTATGACCTGAATCTGTGACTCTACCGGGCCATATTCCCGGCCATTCACAATCAGGAATTCCTGATTTTCCTTTCTAACGGAGGCATACCAGTTTTCCGCGTTTATGAAATGCAGAGAATTTATATAATTCAGAGGTCCCATAGTTGCTTTATCCGTCACCAGATAACTTTCTCCACGATAAGAAGAAAGGGATTTGTACCCCAGATAAAAATATTTCCCGGAAAATGGATTCTGAAACACCTGAGAAATCCCGCTGTATTGATTGGTGGAGATGGGATCAGAAATTATTACTTTATTGTCTACACTGCAAGCTATAAAATTCTGCCCGTCTTTTTTGAAGTGAAAAATCCATTTGTCAGTCTGAGGGGTTATCTGAAAATGGTCATAGCTTCCTATGTCCTCCATGATTTTTTTACCCTTTACTATAACAGTATATTTATTCTGATAATCACGAACCAAAGCGACCCAGGAACTTTTTCCGTTCCCGGGATAGATTTCCTGAACGGCAGCATAGGGACCATTACTGACCATACCGTTCTCTATGATATAGGCCTGGCTATCATCAAAAGTAGTGATCAGCCAATCCTGACTATTGGTGAAAAACATTGCCAATCTGACGTTTTTAAATGGCCCTCTGGTGATACCTTTGGCATCATCCGCGTAATAATAGTCTCCGTCACTGTCGTCGTACATCCTGTGATTAAAATAGTCATCAGAATTATCATAGGCTTTGAAATAAATATATCTGGTGTAATCCGGTGATAAGGCCAGGATTCTATAGTTTTTAGTCCCGTCTATAAAGCGCATGAGGTCAGGTAATATCATAGTCTGATAGGAAAGAAATTTTTTCCTACCGGAATGGTAATAGCCGCTGGGGCCACCTGATTCATTGTATGTATAGGTTCCAATCACCCGATTATATTTTGGTTTCAAACGTATCAGCTTTTTGGATTCGATATCTATTCCTTGAGGAGGTATGCTCTTCATTTTATAAAATTTCATTTCCTGTTTTGAACAGGAAATCATAGTTAGCAATATAAAAAAGATGACCGGCAGCCAAGTTCTCATCTATTCCTCCGGGATTTTATTTCAAGATTATAATGATACACTTTATTATAAGAAAGCTGTCTTCAATTGCAACATTAATGTTTTTTAAATCATAAACTATATTATATTTTTTCACTGCATTGTGTTATTATTAACAAATTAAAATATGAATTACTCAGGAATATTCCAGTACAATTCCAGGAGATAGTATGAAGTTTAGATTTTCTATTTTATCAGCCTGTCTGATATTAGGATTATTTTCCAGCTGCGGTAGTCCGGAGCAGCTCATCCTGGCGGTCAAAAAAAATGACCTGAATCAGGTAAAAATCCTGACCCGGGGACCCAAATTTCTGATCAGTAAAAATTTAAACCTCATCCCTCCCAAAGAGACCCGCTCCGCGTTTCACTGGTCATTACAGACAGCATCCCCTGAGATACAGGAGCTGCTGCTGCAAAAAGGGGCTGACCCTAATTCCACCAATCAATTCGGTCTGGCTCCCATTCACCTGGCTTACGAAAGAAATAACTTTGATCAGCTGAAACTTTTGGTAAAATACGGGGCTGATGTCAACAAAATGTATTTTCCTAAGTCGCCAAACTACAGCTACAATAGCAATCCTCAG
The DNA here is from genome assembly GCA_964428015.1 of uncultured Brevinematales bacterium. GTDB lineage: Bacteria > Spirochaetota > Brevinematia > Brevinematales > CAYRWR01 > CAYRWR01. Next base: position 3,316 of record CAYRWR010000018.1, read on the forward strand.
GGGTATGCCATACTCCAGATTGCCTGCAAAGAAATAACCGCTACAGGACAATATAAGCTGGTGGATTTTTTACTCAAAAACAAAGCAGATCCTCATTTGTGTAACAAAGGTAAGACAGACAGTCCCCTTTATTACGCCCTGCTATCACGTGATACTAACCTGGTTTCCGTGTTTATCAGTAACAACGTGGATTTGAATCATGTACTGGTCTATTATCCTTACGACAAACCTTTTCGTACTACCTATTTGAATCTTATTTCCCAGTATGATACCAATATGATCCGGTTTGCCGCGGATCATGGTATGCGGATGAATTTAGCCGGAGATGGACCAGCTTATGGTCTGGCACAATGCGCCGGAAATCCCGATATGCAGTTCCCTCTATTCTATTATTTATACAGCAAAGAGAAAAAAGACCTAAGCCAAAAACCGGAGTTTTTTATACAGAGTCTCAATTCCTGCCTATTTTACGGTAGCCGGGGGTATTCAGGTGAAAATGATATGTTTTCTTTATTTACCAATATATATAAATTGGCCATTCAAAACAGATTAAAGAAATCCTGTTCCGATAAATTCGCGGAATGGGTGGTCCAGTCCTACTATTCCCGGCAAAGCAGCTCCTTCTCCCGTCATATCCCGCAGGATCTGCTGGACTATATGACAATGAATGCCTCCCTGGTGAATATTGAAAAACCTCAGGGCTGGACCCTGCTGCACTGGCTGGTTTTGACTGTCAGACCCACCAATGTCATTGAACCCGTACTAAAAAAGAATCCCAATCTCAATATGCGGACTACATCCTTTGATATCCCGGATGAATGTGAAGGCGGTACTGTGTATAGTGCCGGATATACACCTCTGGATATAGCCCTATACCGCAATTCAAAAAACAGTTATCAGGATGTGGTAGATCTGCTGATCAGGTATGGTGCCAAGTCCGGCAAACCAAAAAATGCATTATTCCGAGGATATTAAAAAACGAGGAAGAGGACATGAAAAAAATAAATTGGGATAAATTATTTCCAGTTGAGAAAACCGAAATAGAAAAAATTCTGCTCAAAGAAGAATATAAGGCAGAAAGGTTTATTAGTGTCATCAGGGTGATCCTGCTGGCCATTATACTCCTGGAGATGCTATTAGTAGGACTGATCACTAAAGAGCACTCTACACTGAAAATTGTTCCTGTGTTCAGCGGATTATTGGTTTTTTCTTTACTGATGATGTTGGATACAATAATTTTCGGCTCCAAACGGTATTACCATTTTTTTACCCGTCTTTTCAAATATTTTATCATTCTAGTAGATACATTCATAGTGGGACTACTTACCTATTTCCTGATCTCCACTACCCCTCAGGGTCAGCAAAATCCCTGGGGAATGTCACTGGTATTTCTGGGGTTTGACACCATTTTATTCGTGACTACGATTTTCCGGTATAGTAAAATTGCCAGTATATATTTGGGTGTAGTAAGTGTGTTGTGCTTTGTAGGATTGAGCTTTTATATGAATCATTATCAGAACCTTTTGGAATTGGTGATTTATCAGGGTAGCTATAATATGGCCTTTGAAATCACTTTCTGGGTCATTGTCAGTCTTTCTATTCTGAGTACAATCCTGAATAAAAACGTGTGGGCAATCCTGGTTAAAAACAAAAAACAGGAACAACTGTCCCGCTTTCTCCCTGAAACTATTGTCAATGATATCTTGAACGGTAACAAAGAGATTAGTTTGGGCGGCAGCAAACAGCAGGTCACCATACTGTTTTCTGATATCAGAAACTTTACAGCCATGTCTGAAAACCAGGACCCGGAAGAAGTCATCAATTTTCTTAACAGTTACTTCAACGATATGATCGAGATCCTGTTCCGCTATAACGGCACCCTGGACAAAACCATGGGAGACGGCATGATGGCGATCTTCGGAGTACCCTTCTCTACCGGTAATGACGCCGACCACGCGGTCAGCACAGCCATTGATATGATCCGGAAAATTCAGGCATTTAATGGCCTAAGGGAGATTCAGGGCCAGGAACCTATCCGGATAGGTGTGGGTATTCACACCGGCGAAGTAGTGGTGGGTAATGTAGGTACAGCCCGACGAATGGAATACACCGTTATAGGAGATACAGTAAATACAGCTTCTCGCCTGGAGACTCTGAATAAACAGTTCGGCACATCCATAATCATTTCTCAGGCCACCCGTGATGCTCTGAAACAGGACTACGCAATCCAACCACTGGAAACTGTTCCCATAAAAGGCAAACAGAATCAGGTACAGATCTATCAGGTTGATCCCGGAGTGTGAGGCAGGGTTTCACCGCTGAGGACGCAGAGGGCGCACAGACAGTAATGATTTAGTGTATTTTTAGAAAATTTCAACACAGAAAAACAGAGAATAAGTTTGCGGTAAAGTGACTTGGATACACCGAATGGCGCGGAATTCATAAGAATTGGGAAACTTCAGGAATTATTGTCAGATCTGACTATTCTGTTTTCTAACTTCTTCTAATCTTTCCTCAAAATGCCTTACATGGTACATCAGATGCTCGATATAATGGTCTATAAGGCTTTCCAGGGTCATGAATTTAGTATTTTCATCCCAATTCACGATCCACTTATGAGCCAGGACTTTTGGGTCCATATTTTCGATCAGGTGGGCCAAAAGGCGGTTTAAATATAAAAACAGGGTGAAAAGATCAGTAAATAGGACAAGATTATGTTTTTCGACATGCAGCCACTGGTCCTTGTCATAATCAGCAAATTTTACATCATCAGCCAGCTGCAGGCGTACAAAACGCTGGTGGTTATTGGAGGCTGAGTCGATGAGATGGCCGATGATCTGTTTGAGAGACCATTTGTCCGCCGACAGGTTTACTGAGGCTATTTGGTCATCCAGACCGGAGTACCGGGAATAAAAATCCAGGGTGATGCTTTTGAGTTCCTGAGCCTTTGTTTTCAACAGTTTTTCCCCTTCTGATTAATATAAAACTTGCTATACAAAATATGAAATTCACTCTGACTTTTCTGTGCTTTTTCTAGAGCTATAAGAATGTTTTCCGTATTCTCCCTGGCTGTATGTTGATATGTATCAACCACCAAATCATAACCGCTCCAGTCATGTATGCCATCTTCCAGGTGGGAACGGCCTTCACCGATAAATCTGTCTCCTCTCTGTTGTTCTCTTTTTTCCAGTTCTTCCAGTGGACAAAAGACCCCTATATAAAATACAGAAAAAGGCTGAAGTAACAGGACCAATTCTTCCAGCCATTCCTTTTTTTCCACAATATGTTCTATCAGCAGACAATTACCCGCTTCCGCAAATGCCCTTATCGACCTGTGAAATCCTTCAAAAAAATGGGGACGTATGGTATTCCAGGACCAGGGGGTATCATGCTGTATTCTATTTACCTTCGGCAACATACCGCCTTCGACTAATAAATCAGAGCTTAAATAAAGATAAGGTTGAGGTAAAGCTGTTCTGAGTTCGCGGCATAGTGTACTTTTACCGGAACTGGATGCTCCGTTCAGGAGAATGATCTGAGGAAATGTCATCTGTTAATCCCCCTTCAGAGCGTTCGATAACAGCCATCGAGCTACACCATCGTTATTATTTCCGCCTATGATGCCGGTTGACTTCTGCTTTAGAGAATCCACAGCATTGGACACCGCGTAGCACTCATCAGACACAGCAAATAGCGGGATATCATTTACAGCATCCCCAAAGGAGACTACCTTTTTTACTCCCAGTATCGATTTCAGGTGGAGTAAAGCATTGGCTTTTCCGGCGGTTTTCGGGATAATTTCACACCAATATTCCTGCCGGTATAATTCCTGCTGAAAATAACAGTGGTATTCAGGATGATCTTTCAAAATCTCATAGACGGGAAATAATTCTTCCCTTGTTCCGATACAGACAAAAGTAAAAATATCTCCCTTATAAATATCTTCCTGGTCGGAAAGGGGATGTAACCTTTTATCTCCTTTTCGATTGGTGAGATAATGGCGGATGCCGTCATTTTCATAGCTTTGCCGCCAGGTGACCTTTTCTATCCCGGTATGGAAAGAGTAGACCATAGGTGATATTCCTATTTTAGTAAATATATCTTTTAGGGTATAAGTTTGAGATGTGGTAAAATAGTTCGAAAATAGCTTTTCCCCGCTACTAAGGTCCATGATAAACACCCCATTGTATACAATGACAGGCATTTTAATATTTAAACCCTGTGTGACGGGAAGAGCGGATGCCAGGGAACGGGCAGTAGCAAAAGTAAATAGAACTCCCTGGTCTATTAAACTGTTGATTACTTCCAGACTATATGGGGAGATCGTATGCTCCGGGGTTAACAATGTACCGTCCAGGTCAGAAACATACAGAGTCCCGTTGATTTGATGACCTTGCTTCATATTGAAAAACTCCATTCCCGGTCGTGTTTTTGGTTGTGCAGGACTATCCTGGCATCGGAGACCCAGACCAGCTGGCCCAGGTGAGGTGCGTAATCCCATTCGTCGGGCAATTCAGAAAAGAGTCTCTCTTGTTTTATCTGTGTACCCTCTTCGTAAATACACAGAAAACACTCGATTTTTTCCATAGTATGTTCCAGCCGCAGCTGTGCCTGATATCTGCCGGAAGGACTGGACACTGGGGTTTTCCACAGCCAGATATTTTGGTAATCATCTTGGATAATCTTATCCCGCGGTGTATCAAATTTCTCCAGGTCAAAATCATATTTTTGAGCAATTACCATTATACCCCGGTACAGTACTTCCAGCAGAGCTTTTTTTCGCTGATATTCATCCAGTGTGAGATACTGTTCATAGTCAAATTTCTGCTGAACACTGCACACCCCTTCTTCCAGCGTGATTTTCTCAAGTGGTTCCTTCACACACTCCACATTAATTTTCCAGAATTCTGCCGGGAATCTCTCAAAATAGCGCTCGTAATGCGTACAGACACAGCGGGACTGGCGGATAAATCCCAGACGTTTATCCTTCCAGGTCTCACGATATACAGACACCGAAGCTTCGTGAAGGGTACAGCCTCTCTGTTCTGAGATGCTCTGCAGTAACCATTGATTGGGGACAAAAGGGAGATCCAGTGAGAACTCCTGTAGTATGGGCATAGGTCCTCTTAAATGTCAGATTGGGAAGAATTTCAAAGTTTATTTTTTAAAGTTCATAGTTTTACTTTGTTTGATAATCATCCCGGCAGTCAGGTTTATCAGCATCTGCTCATAGCGGCACTGTACCCCGGAGACCTCGTCCCACACCCCTGTGGTGGTATAATTAGTACAGCCGCACCAGTTCACACAATAAGGCCGGTACTCACAGACCTCACACTCTTCCAGTTTTTTAGGATGCCGGAAATAGCTGATCCTTTCCGGGTCTAAACCAGTGATAATATCTCCAATCTGGACATCCTCATTGTCATCCTGTCCCACAAAACGTTCGCAGGGATAAAACTTTCCGCTGGGGGATAAGGTCACTTCTTTGTGCCCCATCTGGCAGTGGTCTTTGGCCTGATAGCCGCCCGCTTTTAAAACGGCCATTTTTCCGTCAAAGACATTGATATAAAAATAGTTTCCTTTCCGCCTTTCCGTCAAATAAAAACCCAGGATACGCCGATAGACTCTTCTCAGTCGTCCCAGTCTGAATTGATTCCAGTGGGCAGCAGTGTTCAGATTGAGACTGAGTTCAGTAAAACCCTGCCGGTATAAAAAAATGACATCCCGGTATAACCTTCCCAGGTTTTCCGGATTAACCACAATTATAGTTTTGAACTTGTATTTTTTCTGTATCATATAGAGTCCGTGATTCAGAATAGTCTGAAAAGAACCTCTGCCGTCTGCAAAGGATCGGAATCTGTCATGAGAAGCCTCTGCGCCGTCCATAGAGAGACCGATATAATAACCGCGGCTGGCCAGCCAGTCAGCCCGTTCCGGGGTAAGCAGAGTACCATTGGTGGTCACAGACTTTCGTACCACACCCCCGCCCCAGTTTCCGGTGAAGTACTCGTCAGCCTGCACCATCAGGTCCCAGTTGAGCAGAGGTTCCCCTCCAAAAAAATGCAGTCCCTGCATGGAGTCGCCCTGATGAGCGTTAAATACCAGATCCATACCCTGTCGGGCGGTTTCAAAATCCATAGCGGCGTAGACTTTTTCTCCGGTGTAGCAATAGGCGCAGCGCAGGTTGCAGTCCCGGGTAGCAATCAAAGTCAGCTCCATTTTTTAAATCTCCGCCTGGTTATTCTTCGGGATGGAAAGGCATAACCCCGGGGAGTTTGGGGTGCTGCTCTTTAGTAGAATTGGTAATAGTCTGATTGGTGTCGCAGACAACATCCATGGGAGGTTCTCCGTCCAGCCGATACATATCAGGGTTTTCAGTATTGGTGGAGTTCTTTAGATTTGAATTCCCGGATTGGCAGGATATCAGAACAGCTGAAACCACTAGTAGTGCGCCGCGACTAAGTAACTTGCTTAATACACCTTTTCCAATGGGTGCTACTGCTTTTCTTCTGATCATCGGCCTACTCCACATTGACCTGGTCAACAGGATAATCCCCCCGCAGATGCATAGTGGCATCATTTGTAGGAGTACAGTTCGTCACAGGATCAGCCTGGACTTCTCCGGGCAGCCTTTTAATTTCCTGAGTATCGATTTGCTGAGTATTGGGATTTACCGCTATCTCTCCCTTTAGCCGATGATTATTCTGGCAGGACAGGAGGGATAAAACCATGGAAATCATTCCCGCAGCAGGCAATAATCCCCTTGAAACATTTCTGCGTTCCTTTTTTACGGAAAATAATTGTACCGGTTTTCTTTTCATATCTGCTACCTCACTTCCCTCAAATTCATTCCTCTGTCCTACGCATAGTTATTTAAAAGGTAACATTCAGATATAACGGGACAGATTCAGGTTCAGCCATCCGTCGCAGTAATAGCCGTAATGCGTGGTCAGGGAGCGTTCCTCCAGATCCAGCAGAGACACTGTTCCTTCTATGATTTTTTCCTTTCCATCAGGACTGGTGGGGTTGTTGTCATAATATCCCAGGGTCGAGACCTGAGGGGACAAAAAATCAATGAGGTCACGGGCTTTGGACCGGCTTATCTTACGGGTCAGATTACCGTTTCTGTAGCCTCCCGCCTGAAGTGTGAGCCGGTTCAGCTCATCATAACGCCACTGAAAGTCATCCAGATGGCTGCCGGTGACCCAGTTGGTCCATCCCGCCATGCCGCTCAGGCGCATCTCCGGCACCAGAAAATGGTTCCCGGCTAAAAGAATTTGCTTTAAAACTTCACGTTGCGGGGCAAAATAATAAGATTCCGGTATTTTACTAGTCTTCCAGTCCGGGTTGATCATTCCTTCGGGATCATTAAAGGCCAGTTCCGGGTAGTTCAGATCCTTACCAGTATGCAGGTTAAAGGCCCGGTATAGCTCTTCATTGATGTCCTCGAATCTGTGGGAGGGAACATAATCATTCCAGCGGGCATATACTCCCTTGCGGGATGGCTGATAGCTGTCTATGGGGAGTAGTTCCTGTACCCACTCCGGAGCCAGGGATTTATAATCAGGGTGATTTTGTTTTTTACCTGCTTCCACAATTGCTGCCCGGCCCGATTTATCGCCTAGCGGATAGAGCCAGGTGACACCCCGGGGGGCCCTAACAATATGCTCTACTGCAGATTCCGCGTCAGCAGCTCGTTCCGCGGTACGGCGTACCAGCAGCAGCGAATTCAGTCCTGGCCTCAGCATGGAGCACAGTACCGAACTGACCATGTCCACACCCATACCTAGGCCTTCAATATTGAGCGCTGTTATACTACCCACAAAACCGGGTGCCGTGACGCTGACCAGGGGCCGGCGCGGCCGTCTGCCCCTCTGCACCGGATTATATATTGTCATACAAGCCGTATCCTGGAATATACCAGCGGTAGGGAACATAAAGTCCCGACCCAGGTAGGCATGGCCTGTTTCTGTGGCTTCAGGGGAAAGATACAGAGCATTACATCCTACCGGTATACGGAATAGAGGACGCCCCCGATCATAGATCAGGTCACGCATATCTTTTTTCCTGAAGGGGCGGTCCGGAAAGTGTTTTTCATTGATTTTTCGGTGGTTCATCAGATTGAGGACTACCTCCAGGCCAAATCCGCTGTAAATGGCAGATAACAGGCAATCAATACCCACATTGAGCGCGAATAAAGCGCCATAGGGTACTCTGGGGACTTTCTTTGAATCACGGCAGCCCCTGACCATGCCCCTCATCTCCCGACGGAAAGACCAGGGTATGTGGCGCATATTCCCCGGGATCCAGTAGATCAGTCGGCAATAAACCCTGACTATAAAGCCCAGAATCTCTTTAAGTATTTTTGACTTATCAGGATCAGCCGCGGGATGGATAAAAGCCGGGATAATGTTATTGACAAAAGAGGTGGCCATGGTGTGGACTTGCTGGGGCATGAGTCTACCGATGAGATAACCCATGGAAAAAGAATCTCCCTCCACGTACAGAACCTGACGGGCTTTCCCTGTGACGTAGTTGGTAACACTCTTACTCTCCGCCAGGAATCCCCGGTTCTCCCGGAAACTGATCTCCTGAACTACATTATAACCATCCTGATCAAAAGCAGCCCGAATTTCTTCACTGGATTTGGCATGGAGTTGCACTCTTTCCTCCCACTTTCTATCATTTAGTAAGTGTATATGATACTGCAAACTACGTCAATTTGTGGAAATGAATGCTTTTTCACTTTCTGTTTTCTTTCAAAGAAATAAAAAATTGTGTATAATCTTTAAGATTATAATACTCGGAGGAAAGCATGCTGAGAAAAATCAAATGGAAAAGACTTTTACTTTTCCTGATACTGGCCGGCGTAATGACACTGGCATCCTGTGCAACCCAGAGTAATGAACCCCCTGCGGTCCTTCCCGGTTTTCTGAAAGGTCTCCTGCATGGATTTATCATCCTGTTCAGTTTTATCAGCAGCTTTTTTACCGACTGGAGAATCTATGCCTACCCCAATAATGGAGGCTGGTATAACTTCGGCTTCCTGATCGGAGTATCCCTGTTTTTTGGCGGGGGCGGCGGTGCTGCTGGTGTCAAAGGCCATAAGCATAAACCGGACAAAGATTAAAGGCAAGCCAGATCGGCTTGCTGTTTATATCCCGGTGTAGATGCGCAGCAGTTCTTTCTGATATTTTACTACTACTTCGTAATTTTCTTTGCTGGTAAACCGTTTGACTACATTCAGCACCGGATCAGCATAGCCTGTCTTCTGTTTATTAAACTCTTCCCGGCTTGCAGCCAGCTGTTTCCTGACTTCTTCCTTGGAGGATTCCGGTACATCCGGATCTTCCAGTATGGATTTATAGGCAGGATTATCCTCGCTGCTCATCTGCTGCATCTGTGTGATGTATTCATTACTCTGCAGGAGGCTCATTACCTTGCCTATTTCAAAATTGACCAGCAGGAATTCCCGAAAATCTTTAAATCCGGCTTCTTTCACAATTTTTTCCATTTTACCAAAGCCCTGAGTACCCTGCAGCTGTTGGATACCCTGAGGGCCCTGTGTGACGCCCATGGCTTTTAGAGAAGCATAAGCCTTAATATAAGACTGCACCAGTGCGTCAGTTAATTTGTAGGATGAAATCAACCCACAGGCAGCAAAAAATACCACGGAAAAAATCAAAAGAACTTTTCTTAGCATTATAACCTCCCGGGAAAGAATTATTATCACCCATCTTAGATAATAATAAACAGAATTGCAAATAATTTTAAAATTAACCACTCCGGTTAGCCTTAAGCTCAGAAAGTGCCGGTTATATTTGAATTAATACTCGACTTTCTTTATAATAATGAGCTATATTTATACAAGGACAAAAAATGCGAGATAGAGATATAATTCTGGATTTTTCACTAAACCTGGCACGCAAGTACATGGCGTTTTTATTCGAACACCGCTTTGTGGACCGGAGTGAAATCACTACACTGCCTGAAGACTGGTTTACCCTGCACCATCACAGCCTGCGCGAGTACCGCGATTTCCTCAAAGAATTCAAGCTCAAAGGCACGGCCCTGACCTACGAAGAAAAGAAGCTGTTATTTCTGCTTTTCGGAACCAGCCTGTACCAAAAAAACGGTGTCTATGTCTGGCATATAGCCAGCTTTTTCCACAGTGACCCCCGTGATGCCATGCAGTTTATCAGCCGGGTACTCAGTATGAAAAGTCCGCTTATCAAAAACAAACTGGTATTGCTGGAAGAGACGGACTTTTCCCGCGTCAATCTGACCCTGGATGAGCTGACCAATTACTATAACAACCGCAAGATCTACCTGTCTCCGGTCTTACTGGCTCGGATTTTTGAACAAAGTACCGGCGCGGAATTCCAGGGAGTGCCGACTTTCCGCCCCCAAAAATCCTACAAAAATGTGGACCAGCTCCTGTCTGACATCTCCGATTTTATGCGTTATCTCTTCTATCTGGGTAATTTCTACAGGGTCATGGGCACAGCCAAAATGACTTATGATGAAGATATTTATAACGAAGGGGATTTTTCCCTTTCTATAAAAGCCTTTCAGAAAGCACTTAAGGCCAGTCAGCTGGATATAGAGCTGGTTTCCTTTATGAACCGGGTGGATCTCAGTCCCATCGAATTTGTGTTCCTGATCTATCTGGTACACAAGGTGGTGATAGCCAAAGAGATGATAGTCAATAACATCGAAGAACTGCTCACCGATCTCTGTTTTATCCCCAGTCAGACCCGTGCCATCCTCCACTCTTTCTCCAAGGATAGCCTGTTTGTGGCAGAAGGAATTATCGATGCCGCAGACTTTTTCAGTCCGGTCAAAGACCCTGAGGAAATGGAAGAATTTGAAGAGATGATGGAGAGGGAAGGCTTTGATTTTTCCCCCTATGACTTTAACGCTATCTCTATCTCTAAGGAAAGAATATATCGTCTTATCTTCACTGATGGTATGACTGAATCCGGGCCTGTGACCCAGAAGCTGGAAAACCAGGACAGTCTGGCTGACCTGGATAAAAGCAGCAACGGCAAGGATAAGATACGCAACATGGGATTGTATGAGATTTTAATCCCACGTGTAACACTGAAAAACGTGATTCTGGACCAGGCTGTAGAAAAAGACTTACTGGGCGCGGTAGATATGACCAAGACTATTGACACCATGCAGAAATGGGGTGTAAAACCCACTCTGTCCAGTAAAAGTTTTAATTCCATCAAGATACTATTTTATGGTCCAAGCGGAACGGGAAAGACTATTACCGCTGAAGCTTTAGCCGGTCAGGCTGATGCTGAATTGTTCAAGGTCGATGCTTCCAATCTGGTCACTTCATGGGTAGGAGAGTCCGCCAAAAACGTAAAAAAAGTATTCAAAGAATTTTATAAATATTCAGAGACTTCCAAAAAAAGAGTTTTCATGTTCTTCAACGAAGCGGACCAGCTCCTCTCAGCTCGCGGCGCAGTAGTGCAGGCCGCGGATAAGGAATACAACCAGATGCAGAATATCCTGCTGGAAGAACTGGAAAATTTCGACGGAGTATTTCTGGCGACTACTAACCTCATAGACCTGTTTGATACCGCCTGGAACCGCCGATTTACCATCAAAATCAAATTTGACATCCCCACTTTCTCCACCCGTCTCAAACTGTGGGAACTGCATATCTCTGACAAACTTCCTCTGGCTCCCGATGTCGATATTAAAAAACTGGCTGAAACAGAATTAGCCGGAGGACAGATCGCCAATGTGGTGTACAATGCCGCTAGAAAAGCGGCTCTGCGAGCCGGGAAAAAGCGCATGGTCACCCAGAAAGATTTCCAGGAAGCAATCCGGGCTGAGAAAAATGCCCAGCTGGGCGGCGGTACCAACAAGGTGGGCTTCTCCTCATGAAGATTCTGATCGGAGGTGGACTGGGCGGAGAAGATCTCCTATGCCGGGAACTCTCCGATCTGAAACAAACTGATTTGACCTTATGGGGCGGAAAATTTGATCCTGAAATCATGGGATTCTCTCCCCTTCAAATGGAGAGCGTCACCCATAGACCGGAATTTTTAGATGAAGACAGTGAGGTTGACCTGACCGGATATGATCTCATAGTGGAAGTCAGTGAAAACACTCGGACCAAATATCTATATTCAGCCCTGGCGGCGCGTCACAACCTACGTTACATGACTATACTCTTCCTGGATAAATGGTATCTGTTTGACAGCGGCACCACCCCTGAAGTTAGCCTGGGGAACTGTCTGCCCTATACACAACCCCCGCTCCCCTGCGAAGTTATTTCCCCGCCTCAGGGCTGGCAGAATATCCTGAAAAATGAAATCTCAAATCTTCATCCCGTCCATAAACTGGATTTACTCACCGGAAGCTGGACAAAATTGAGCGCGGAAATTCAGGATGATCGATGGCTGAAAGGCCAAATGAATAATGCCCATTCGGTAGCTTGCGGCGGAGAAAATACAGTCTCCATTACCCCTATTCAGGAATTAAAACTGGACCTATCAGCCTACGCGGAACGTATATCCTCCCTGGTGGAAATAAAAAGGATCAGCCCCTTTTTCCTGGAATTTGATCTGCAGGGTTTATCCTGTATGCTGTTTCGCGCGGGGCGGCTCATGATCACGGGTATTGACCAGATTCAAGTCTGTAAATGGGTGTTTCGGAATATAGTCGGGCTCTGACATTCTGAGTCATTACTCACCCTGACTGATACTTGCAATCTCCATCTTCTCACATTACTATTGGTTCTGGAAAAGAATCTTCGCAAGGGGGACACATGATACAAAAAGTACTTTTTGTTTGCATACATAACTCTGCCCGGTCACAGATGGCCGAAGCCTATCTCAACCTTTTAGGTAAGGGACGCTTTTTGGCAGAAAGCGCCGGTCTGGAGGCGGGTACTTTAAATCCACTGGTGGTAGAAGTTATGAAAGAAGACGGGATCGACATTTCTCATCATCGTACCAAAACCGTTCAGGAGATGTTGGCTGCCAAGAGAAATTACGATATAGTTGTGACCGTGTGTGATAAAGTACGTGGAGAAGCTTGTCCTTTTTTCCCGGGGCAGAGCCGCAGACTGCATTATGAATTTGCTGATCCTTCCACCTTGGAGGGGAGTTTTGAAGATAAATTGAAAAAAACCCGTGAAATCCGGGATTTTATCCGCCTAAGTATACAGGAATTTGTGAATAGTGATAATAACCAGAGCCGATTTGAAGAAATTCCAATGAAAGGCAGTGTCTAATGATTTTCAGGGCGTTTGATCCTGCTGTCAAGGTCAGGGGTGAAGCCGTACTATCCTTTTTGGATGTCCTGGGTGATCAAAGACTTTTAGGACTGGAAATTCTTCAAGAAAACGGTATCCCTGAACCTCAGAAAGGAGAATGGTATTTTCAGCAATCCTGGTTAAATGCTTTTTCAGAAATTGCAAACCGTGTGGGTAACCAGGCCCTTTTTAACATAGGATTAAGAGTAGTGGAAACAGCTTTATGGCCTCAGGATATCCATGACGTCCATTCCTCTTTGTCCAGTATCGACCAGGCCTTCCAGATGAATCATCAGGGTGGGAGAATAGGTCACTATCTTTATACCCGTACCGGGGAACAGGAAGGCACTATGGTGTGTGATAATCCCTACCCTGATGAATTTGACCGGGGTATTATCTATGGAACTATATGCCATTTTGGATTTTGTGATACCAGAAATGTTCAGGTGCGTATAGATCAGGCTAAACCCATCCGCAGCCGGGGCGGTTTATCCACTACTTATTTTATGAACTGGTAAATATCTCCATTTCAGATTTCCATAAAAAAACTGTTGCTTAATTGCTTATGATAAGGTAAAATATGTCTCATTTTCCTAAAGAGAGGTCCAGATGAAGACAGGGGACAAACCCAAGGAAGAATGCGGGATCTTTGCCGTATACGGCATCAACGAAGCAGCCAAGTACGTCAGTCTGGGCCTGAATTTTCTACAGCATCGTGGTCAGGAAAGCTGCGGTATCGTATCAACAGACGGTGAAAGTCTCTATAAGCAAGTCGGACTGGGAAAAGTAAACGAATTCTTTGACGAAAGAAAAATCGAATATCTGAAAGGTTTCCGTGCTGTGGGACATGTCCGTTATTCCACAACGGGCAGCCCTACCCTGGTTAATGCCCAGCCCATTACTGCGTCCACCTCCAAAGGTGCCTTGGCTGTAGCCCACAACGGAAATATTACCAATGCCAATATGATACGGGAAAAACTGGTAAAAGCCGGTAAAATATTCCACTCCACTTCAGACTCTGAAGTTATCCTTCACCTCATCGCCGAAGCACCCCAGCAAAACCTGCCTGACGCTGTCCAATGGGCCCTGAGCCAGCTGGAAGGAGCCTTTACCACTGTCATAATGAGCAGAGATATTATGATCGGCATGCGTGACCCTATGGGTTTCCGACCTTTGGTGCTGGGTCAACTGGAAGACACCTTTGAAGGTGTAATGGGCACTATGGTCCTGGCCAGTGAAGACAGTGCATTCTCCATCATAGAAGCCCATCGTATACGGGAAATAGAGCCCAATGAAATGGTCATCATCAGCGCAGATGGAATCGAATCACGCAGTGTAAAAGAAAAGAAACCGGAAACTAAACAGTGTGTGTTTGAACTGATATATTTTGCCAAACCCAGTTCCAAAATATTTAATAAAAGCGTGTATGAGTACCGTTTTGAAGTAGGCCGTACTCTGGCACGGGAACACCCTGTGGAAGCAGACTTTGTCGTACCTGTACCGGACAGTGGGATAGTTTCCGCCCTGGGTTATAGCCAGGAGTCCGGTATACCTATGGCGTTGGGTCTCATCCGCAGTCACTACGCGGGACGTACTTTTATTGAGCCCAGCCAGAAGATTCGGGACTTCGGCGTCAAGATGAAATTTATCCCGGTGAGAGATATTATTGAAGGTAGACGCATAATATTAATCGATGACTCTGTGGTACGGGGTACTACTTCTCAAAAAATCGTTAAAATGATACGGCAGTTTGGTGCAACTGAGATACACATGCGGGTCTCTTCTCCCCCTGTGGTCAATCCCTGTTATTATGGCATCGATTTTTCAACCCGGGAAGAACTGCTGGCTAATAAATATCCTTCCATGGAAGAAATAGCACGTTATATCGGCGCGGATAGTATTGGTTATCTCAGTGTGGATGGCCTCTTCCAGGGAAAAAATGTAGATCAAGGTCTTTTCTGCCGGGCATGTTTCGACGGTAATTATCCGACTACTATCAATAAATTCTCCAAAGGCGGATTTGAAGATGACATCAAACAGAGAAGCTTCACGGGAAGAGACAATTTCTAGTACCCTGATCCATCAGGGAAAAAGTTTTTCATTTGTCAGTGACCAGGTTCGTTTGCCCAATGGCAAAACCGCCCAGAGGGATTATGTAGATTATCCTGAAGCTGTAGTGATTCTTCCCGTGCTTGATGACGGCAGCATCATCCTGATTGAGCAATACCGACATTCCCTGGGTGAAATCCTGCTGGAACTGCCCGCTGGAAAAATGGAACCTGGTGAGACAGACCGTGCTCAGGCCGCCCGACGCGAACTCCTGGAAGAAACCGGCTATGCCTGTCAGGATATCAGGTATCTTTTCACCTACTATCCAGCCGTGGGTTACTCCAGTGAAAAAATCCACGCTTTTGCTGCTGCCGGCCTGACAGAAGCTGAAGGCACCCCGGATGATGATGAATTTATTTCTCCACGGCCTTTTACTGAAAATCACATCCGTGAATTGCTGGAATCCAACACCCTCAAAGACGGAAAGACCCTGCTGGTCCTCAGCAGGTATTTTCAATACTATAAAGGAGTTTGAAATGAAAAAAATCTCCCTGTTGATCCTGGTATTATTATTAGGAGCTTGTACTGCCAGCATTGAAAGTATACAGAAATCACCAGATAAATTTCATGACAAAGAGATCAGTATCAAAGGCTCTGTTCTGAAAATAACTTCCCTGCCTCTGGTCCCGCTGGACGTGATGGATATCTACGATTCCACGGGCAGCCTCATGGTTGTGACTTTGAAAAAAGGCAGCTATCATGCCAATGATAAAGTTCAGTTGAAGGGTAAATTATACGCTCTCAACAATAAAAATCTGGATTCCACTTTCAGCAACATGGAAAAAGGCTTGTTAAAAGAGCTGACTAAGAGTGGTGCCATGAAAGCAGATCAGGCCAAGAGCTCACTCTCCCTGGTCTTTAACTTGTTAAAAGGTTTTCTCAAAGATAAAGTCAATCTGATGATATTGGTTGAATACTGATAACAGAAGACTTTTTTAATCGATACGATAGTGTGTGCCCAGACTTTTTTTCTGAGCCCAGGCATGATCTGCAATAATAAGCCCGGTCTGAATAGCATTACGCAGCTCCACTATACCTCGGGTGATGCGCGCATCGCGGTAAAAAGATTCCACTTCTTCATTTAGGTTTTTCAGATCCACCATAGCCCTTTGCAGACGTTTTTGGCTGCGTACTGCCCCTACATAATACCACATAGTAGTCTGAAGATGGCCCCAATCCTGTTTTAACAGCGCGGGGTCTGGCTGTTCTGTCCCGGTATAGACCCAGTCCGGTATGGGGGGATAATCCAGTCCCAGGAATTTATCCCAGTTGGAGCTGATATAATCGGCTATCCTCTTGCCGAATACCAGTCCCTCCAGCAGTGAAGTAGAAGCCAGACGATTGGCTCCATGCAGACCGGTACAGGCTGCTTCTCCCACCGCAAACAGTCTCTTAACTGAAGTACGTCCCACCAGATTAGTGGCTATACCTCCGCAGGAAAAATGAAATGCGGGAACAATAGGAATAGGTTCAGATGTCATATCGATACCCAGTTCAAACAAAGTCTTATAAATATTGGGAAAATGTCCGGTAATTTTAGCCTTGCCGATGCGGGTGGCATCCAGAAACACATGCTTATCACCGCTTTCCAGGAGCTCAGACAGAATGGAACGGGTCACAATATCACGGGGTGCCAGATCTTTTTGCTCATGATATTTTTCCATAAAGGCATTGCCCTTGCGGTCAACTATCACGGCACCCTCACCCCGCACCGCTTCACTCACCAGGAAAGAATTTCCCTGGGGATGATATAGAGTGGTGGGATGAAACTGAGTGTATTCCATATTGATAAGACGTGCCCCGGCTCGGCTGGCCATAGCGTAACCATCACCGGTGGCTGACTGGGGATTAGTGGTATGGAGATAAACCTGCCCCATTCCTCCGGAAGCTAAAATGACAGTCTTTGCCAGGATGGTGTGTACCTGGCCGGTGGCATTATCCAGGGCATAGACTCCCAGGGCTGTGGGAGGACGGTACATACGCAGGTCATCCTGAGCATGGTGATCCCAGGTAATGATATCCACTACCGTATATCCGGCCAGCATTTTTATATTCTTTTGTTCTTTTATCATGGATACGCAGGCTTTTTCTATGGTGCGGCCGGTGACATCTTCACTGTGTAGAATACGGCGGATGGTATGCGCCCCTTCTTCCGTAAGATGAAATTGAGCATCCGTAGTTTTAGTAAAGGCTACATGAAAATCTCTGACCAGGACTTCATCAATCATAGCCGGACCCTGTTCTGCCACTACTTTTACCGCGTCAGGAAGACATACACCTGCTCCTGCCTGCATAATGTCATCATAACGCTTTTCCGGGGAATCTCCGGGACCCTGATAGGAAATGCCGCCCTGGGCATAGTAAGTATTGGATTCTTTTAGATCGGTTTCTTTATTGATAACGGCTACTTTGAGACCGGACTCAGCCAGGTAAAAAGCGGCAACAGATCCTGATACTCCACTGCCAATGACAACCGCGTCAAATTCCATGGGGTTTATAACCTGGAGAGGACGATAGGTTCACCGTCCGTTATAGCTATACTGTGTTCCCAGTGAACCGCCAACGAACCGTCCCGAGTGACAACAGTCCAATGGTCTTCTTTCAGATCGACTTCATGGGTACCCAGGGTGATCATGGGTTCAATAGCCAGTACCATTCCCGGTTTGAGGCGGGGGCCTTTACGGCGGGGGTCATAATAATTAACTACAGGCGGCTCTTCATGGATGGCCTTGCCTACCCCATGCCCGCAATAATCCCGTACAATACCATAGCCGCGGGGCTGGAGATAAAAGCTTATCACCCGGCCGATTTCATTGAGATAGGTGCCCGATCGGCAAATCTCAATAGCTTTATCCAGAGCGGTACGGGTATCTTCACTTAGTCGTGCCGCCTGGGGGGAGACTTTGCCTACCAGATAGGTATAGGAAGCATCTCCGTAATATCCGGATAATTCTGTCCCGATATCCACACTGATTATATCTCCTTCTGCCAGTGCACGGTCCCCCGGTATTCCATGGATAACTTCTTCATTGACGGAGGTACAAGTAGCGGAAGGAAAAGGGGGGTACGGACGACCCGGTGTATAACCTTTGAAGGCGGGACGAGCTCCCTTGGATAGTATATATTCTTCAGCAAAACTGTCGATCTGCCTGGTTGTGACACCAGGTTTAATGATCGACAGTAATTTTTCATGAATTTCAGCTATAATTCGATTGCTCTTTCGGATATATTCGATCTCAGTGCGGGTTTTGAGCTGGATCATCAGGACTATTCGTCCTTAAACTTGATATCCGCCGGGCCTTTTTTGGCTTCATCAAACATGGTATCAAAATTGATATTGGGACCGGAATGAAAGGCGTCTGTGATCAGTTTATCCACTTCTTTCTTCTGTCCGGCTGTGATATTGATATTTCCTTTGATGACTACTCCGGGATCCATGGTCAACTGGGGAGCGGTGACATTACCCAGCACGCGACCGGTGGACTGCAGTCTGACTTCTTCCAGGGCTTCAATATCACCCAGAACTACACCGGCTACTGTAATACGTTTGGCACGGATGACTTCAGTCTTAACTTTTCCGGTCTCACCCACGATGAGATGATCTTCAGTACGGATCTCTCCTTCGAATTTTCCATCTACCTGGAAGGAACCATGAACGTAAAATTTACCCTGAAAAACTGAGCCTTCTCCAATG
Organism: uncultured Brevinematales bacterium; assembly: GCA_964428015.1. Taxonomy (GTDB): domain Bacteria; phylum Spirochaetota; class Brevinematia; order Brevinematales; family CAYRWR01; genus CAYRWR01. Next base: position 22,398 of record CAYRWR010000018.1, read on the forward strand.
GTACTGTTGACATTATCATACTTAGGCGGCATATGGCCCTCCTTGATCTAATACATGTATTATAGCACTTTTCCCTTTTTCAGTAAATAAATTGAATATTCTTTTATTATACAATTATAAAAATCAACAGGCTATAGAATAAATATTGAAAATTCGCCTTTTTAATTGAATTTCTCTATTGATATCTACTAAAAAGGGATGTATGATAAGGAAATTGAAAATACTTTGTGAGGATATTCCCGATTCATGAAAAATGAAGAAGAAAACAAAAGAGAACTAACTGAATTCAGTCTCACTACTTTGCAGATATTGGGTCGCCTCATCCTGCAGGATAACGTGGATGAAGATATCATTGATAATCTCAGAAAACTGGAACTCATATATGACAATCTACTTAGAAAATACATCATCATACAGGAAAAGGTAAATATTGATGATAAGACTACATTGCTTAAATATAACGAAGATTTTTTGGTTAATATTGTCAAGACGGCCAGCCGGTACTACCAGCACCAAAAATCCCGTAGTATGATGAACATTTCTTACCTGAGGATAGACCTGGATGACTTTTCCTCGATCAATAATATCTATGGTCATGATATCGGAGATGCTGTTCTCAAAGATGTCAGCAGTAAAATGAAACAGGTCAGCCGTCCCACAGATTATCTGTTCCGTTTCGGGGGGGAGGAATTTGATATAGTCTTACCGGCTACTCCACTGGAAGGAGCACAGGTTTACGCAGAAAAACTACTCAAAGCCATCCAGGCAGTGGAAATCTCCTGTGACAGCCGGCAGGTAACGGTTTCCGCCAGTATCGGTATAGATAGTTTCAGTGTGGATCTGGGGGATGCATTTGTAGCCAGTCAGGAAATATTGGAACATTACCACGAAGCTCAAAAACATGCTGATTATGCCTGCTATTATGCAAAGTATCAGGGAAAAGCCCGGTGGAGTGTCTATAACCCTGAAATCAATTATAAGCAGATTATGCTGGAATATGGTGCTCTAGCTAAAAGTAAATAAAAAACATTAATGATACTTAAATATAGTAAAATTACTTTCTGGCGTCCCGGAACAGGTCAATTTTCTTAGACCTGGCAATCATTTTTAAAATCTCAAACCACAAAATGGATACTATACCAGCCGAAATAGCAATTAAGATTGCCCATACAGACGGCACTGAAAAATGGAATATATCCCGTAAAAAGGGAATAGAGACTACCAGAGTCAGAAAAAGAATAGCCCCTCCTAAGACCCATTTTACTACCCTATTCTTAACTGCCATTAAACCCACCAGAGTTTTCGACCAGCTTCGATTGGTCAGGATTAAACAAAGATTAGAAATGATCAATGTTATGAAAGAAAGAGTCCTGGACTGTGATTCATCCATGCCATATATCATAGCTAAACGAAAAACGGCAAAAACAGCCGCAAAAGAAAACAGCCCCTGTATCAGACTGAGAAGTAAAGTGCGCTTTCCAAACAATGGCTCATTGGATGCCCGGGGGGGCTTGTTCATGATACCTTCTTCTTCCGGCTCCCCTTCAAAAACTACAGAGCAGGCAGGATCGATAATCAATTCAAGAAAAACAATGTGGACAGGCAGCAATACGATTTCCTTCCACTGGAAAAGCACAGGTATCAATGAGATCCCGGCAATAGGGATATGGACACTCACAATATAGGCCATGGCTTTTTTCAGATTGGCAAATATCCTTCTACCCGTCTGTACAGCCGCTACAATAGACGAAAAATCATCATCCAGCAGGACCAGGTCACTGGCTTCACGGGCCACATCTGTACCTCTCTGGCCCATAGCTACCCCTATATGAGATGCCTTTAGTGCTGGAGCGTCATTGACTCCATCTCCTGTCATGGCTACAATCTCACCATTCTTCTTAAAGGCGTTTACCAGATACAGTTTTTGCTCAGGTACCACGCGGGCATATATAGAACAGGTTTTTACTTTCTCTGCCAGTTCTTCCGGATTCATAGTGGCCAGCTCCGGTCCGGTGATGACGACTTCAGGATTTTCCAAGCCGATTTGCCGTGCTATATTCTGAGCGGTAACAGCATAATCTCCGGTTATCATCACTACCCGGATACCGGCCTGCTGACATAATCGAATGGCATCAGGAACAGTGGGCCTGATAGGGTCTTCCAGGCCGATCAGACCCAGAAATTCGAAATGAAAGTCATGCTGAATGTGGGGTAATTCTTTTGCTTCTGAAAATACCGCTTTGGCTACACCCAATACCCGCAGGCCTTCTTTGGCCATGAGTAAAATATCCTGTTCAAGTTTTTCAATCTCTTTTTTATTCAAATGGCAAAGATCAGCTATAGCCTCTGGTGCCCCTTTGGCTGCTATGATATATTCCTTTCCATCGGGAGACTTCCAGACCTGTGACAGGGCCAATAGATCACGTGAAAGTGGATATTCATGTATCATCTCCCAGTCAGTATGCAGATGCTCCGTCGCGTAGAGTTTTTTATCTCCCAGTGATTTTAAAGCCTTGTCCATAGGGTCAAAAGGGTCTTTTTTGCTGGCCAGAATTCCGAATTCTACCAATTCATGAAAATCTTCGGGGAGCTCTTTGTTTTTATTTATAAAGACATCAAAACACTGATTTCGGGAAAAAATCTTCTTTATAGACATACGGTTCTGGGTGATGGTACCTGTCTTGTCAGAACACAGGACGGTAGCTGCCCCCAGAGTCTCCACCGCGCTCATCTTACGGGTCAGGACTTTTTTCTGAGAGATCCGCCAGGCACCCAGGGCCAGAAAAATCGTCAGTACTACCGGAAATTCTTCCGGAAGCATGGCCATGGCTAAAGTAATACCGGCCAGAAAACCCTGAAGCCAGTCTTTTCGGGTCAATCCATAGATCACAACCACCAGTGCACATAAGGCAATGGCAATGATAAATATGGCTTTTACCAGTTTTCCTGTCTCTTTCTGTAAAAGAGTCTCTTCTGTAGCCACACTCTGCAGAGCCTTACCTATGCGTCCTAATTCGGTATTCAGCCCTGTACCTTTTACCACGGCTACGCCCTGGCCGCTCACTATCAGAGTACCTGAAAATACAAAGGGAGAATCTTCACCACCGGGACGTTCCATACTCACTGACTCATAATCCGCATCACAGGGATTTTTACGAACCGCAGCGGATTCACCGGTCAAAAGAGATTCATCCACAGACAAACTAAGGCTCCACAGTACTACTGAATCTGCCGGGACTCTGTCCCCTTCGGTAAGTATGATTATGTCACCCTCTACTACCTCACGCCCGGCAATTCGTATCCTCTCTCCATCTCTGATGACTAGAGCACGGGGACTGGAAAGATCTCTCAGGGCATCCAGGGCATTTTCGGTCTTACCTTCCTGATAGATGGTAATACCCATCATGACAAAGACAAATCCCAGCAGTAAAATGGCATCCTGCGGTTCTCCTACCAAAAGATAAATAATACCGCAGGCTACCAGCAGTAAAAACATGGGTTCTTTGATCACCTCAAAGGCAATATGAAGCAGGCCTCTTTTTTTTCCGGAGGGCAACTCATTAAAACCCTTTTGTTTTAATCTATCAGCAGCAGTCTTGGAACTCAGTCCCTGTAGGTCCTGTATTTGTTGTTCTGTTAAAGACATTGGTTTTCTCCATTTTTTTAAAAAGCAAAAAAAGCGAATCCCAAATTATACTGCGTTTATAAAAAAAATTCAAAATATTGAAACAGATATTTTAGAACTGTTTAATAAAGGAGAATTTAAGATAAAAAAATCCCCGGGATAAATTCCCGGGGATAAAAAGAAAGTATAATTTCTTATACTGCCTGGTCCATCAGCTTCACCATCAGCTGGTTAAAGCGGACGGGGTCGGGCAGTTCACTGCCCTCAGCCAGAATGGCGTAACCATATAGTAATTCCGCGTATTCACCGATCTGGGGATCTTTTTTATCCTGATCGAAGCGTGACTGAAGTTTGGTGATGATACTATGGTTGGGATTCAGCTCCAGGACTCTCTTACTACCGGGGACATTAGCGCCCATATTGGCTGCTTTCAGGATACGTTCCATGTGGGCTGACATCTGACCTTCATCCCCTACTACACAGGCTGGTGCACTGACCAGGCGGCTGGAGAGGCGGACTTCTTTGATCTGGTCTTTGAGTTTATCCTGGAGAGCTTCCAGCAGACCTTTAAAGGTCTGTTCTTTTTCCTTGAGATCCAATTCTTTTTTGGTCTTTTCTTCTTCACTGCCCAGGTCGATCTTGCCCTGGCTGACATTGTGCAGCTTTTTGCCCTGGAATTCAGGGATGGCTCCTATGACCAGCTCATCGATAGGGTCTGTGAGGAGCAGCACTTCGATGTCTTTGGCTTTGAAGGCTTCCAGCTGGGGTGAATTTTCCAGCAGACTGCGGCTCTCCCCGGTGATGTAGTAGACCGTTTCCTGGTCTTTTTTCATCCTCTTAATGTACTCAGCCAGGTCGGTGAGCTTGCTCTCATGGGCTGTACTCTGGAAGAGGAGCAGTTCGGTGATCTTATCTTTATTTTCAAAGTCGGAACTGACCCCTTCTTTGAGGGCATTGCCGAAATTACTCCAGAATTCCAGATATTTCTTATTATCTTTTTCTTTCATCTCGGCTAAAGTGGAAAGTACTTTTTTAGAGATGTTTTTACGCATGACCTGGATCTTGCGGTCTTCCTGAAGCATTTCCCTGCTGAGATTGAGAGGCAGATCCGATGACTCCACTACCCCTTTTACAAAGCGCAGGTACTGGGGCAGGAGGTCTTCAAAATGCTCTTCAATAAGAACACGGCGCACATAGAGCTGTAGACCGGACTTGTAGCCCTGATAATACAGGTCAAAAGGCGCTTTGGAAGGCAGATACAGCAGGGCGGTATATTCCAGGGTACCTTCCGCTTTAAACGGGATATGCTTGAGAGGGTCATTCCAGTCGTGAGAAATATGGCGATAGAATTCCTGATACTCTTTATCCTTGACCTGATTAGCGGGACGGGTCCAGATAGGCTGCATAGAGTTCAGAGTACGGTCTTTGATCTCCGTAGTAGTTTTCCCGCCTTCTACTTCTTTACCGTCTTTGTCGGTCTCTTTTTTGGTGATTTCTTCGCGCAGTACAATGGGATAACTGATGAAATCAGAATATTTTTTTACCACATTTTCGATCTGGTAATAGGCGGTATAGTCCTGCAGGCCGTCTTCGGTATCCGCCGGTTTGAGATGGAGGGTGATCGTAGTACCGTTTTCGGGCTTTTCCGCGTCGGCGATACTGTACTCGCCTTTGCCTTCACTTTCCCACATGGTGGCACTGTTCTCTCCGGCTTTGCGGGTCAACAGGGTGACTTTGTCCGCCACCATGAATACGGAATAGAAACCCACTCCGAACTGACCGATGAGGTCCAGATTGTTTTTATCCTTTTTTTCCTTCATCTGCTGGAGCAGTTCACGGGTACCGGATTTGGCAATGGTACCGATATTCTCGATCACTTCCTGGCGGCTCATCCCGATACCGTTATCTTTGATGATGAGCTGACGGGAATCTTTATTGACTTCCAGACGGATTTCCAGCTGTTCTCCCTTCTTCAGGAATTTCGGGTCTTTGATAGCAGCCAGACGGAGCTTGTCCAGAGCGTCAGAGGCATTGGAAATAAGTTCGCGGAGAAATATCTCCTTGTTGGAATAGACTGAATGAATCATAAGCTCCAAAAGCTGCCTGGATTCAGCCTGGAACTGTAAAGTTTCCGTGGTAGACATGGTATTCTCCTCACCTTTTACGTGTAGTTTTTTGTGCTAAATATAGTCATTCCATCAGGATACCGTCAAGTCAATCAGCCCGGAAATAAAATTTGCTGAATGAATAAAAAAGTAATAAATTAATAAAATAAGGAGGAGACGTGAAACATAATGCATTACCACTCATTCTACTAGGCATATTATCGGCCACATCCTGCGCTGTACCCTTCAGCGTGGATTCTGACTCAGTAAGCCTGGTACTGCCCAATACCTACGGCATCTACGTGGAAAATGGCATCTCTGTCCCGGCCGAAGCTAAAAAAAGCGGAGTGTCTTTTTCTGAAGTCACGCTGTACTATACAGTGACTAAAACAGACCCCTTTGCCGCGGATGTCTCCCTGTATGTATCCCCAGTACAAACAGTGGACAATACCCTAAGCAGTAACGACGAAAAGATACTGGATGTACACCTGCCCCTGGATCAGAACAGTGTTTCCGGTACCACTACTTCCAGCAACATCCTGAACACCCTGAACTCAGGTTTTGACCAGATCGTGGTGGGGGCTAAAAATTTTAGTCTCTCCCCCCTTTCCAGTATAACCGTCGACGTTACGATTCATCTGCAGGGAGATTACGCGCTGTTTTGACAGGTCATCTCTCTAGTTTCTCAGTACAGCTTATAATAGATCAAGGGTAGATACTTACCTCTGAATTTATAGAAATTTCTCAGGATTTGAGTTAATATATTTGACTTGTATCTTCTATTAATAACAAGGAGTATTTTATGAACAAGATACCTTTACGCAGTACCACTTCTACCGCGGGTCGCAATATGGCAGGAGCCCGGGCCCTGTGGCGGGCTAATGGCGTACAGAACGAACAGTTCGGTAAGCCTATTATCGCCATCGCCAACTCCTTCACCCAGTTTGTACCGGGGCATGTCCATCTGCAGAATGTAGGCCAGCAGGTCAAAAAGATCATCGAATCCAGAGGCTGTTTTGCCGCGGAATTCAATACTATTGCCATAGATGACGGGATTGCCATGGGACACGGCGGTATGCTCTACTCCCTGCCCAGCCGTGAGATCATCGCCGATTCCGTAGAATACATGGTAAATGCCCACCAGGCTGACGCTCTGGTGTGTATCTCCAACTGCGACAAGATCACTCCGGGTATGCTCATGGCTGCCATGCGCCTCAATATACCTACGATATTTGTTTCCGGTGGCCCCATGGAAGCGGGTATAGCCGGAGATAAAAAGCTGGACCTGATTGATGCCATGGTGATGGCGGCTGACCCTGAAGTCTCAGATAGTGAACTGGCCGTGATTGAAGAAAACGCCTGCCCCACCTGCGGATCCTGTTCGGGCATGTTTACCGCGAATTCCATGAATTGTCTCAATGAAGCTCTGGGCCTGGCCCTGCCCGGCAACGGTACTGTGGTAGCCACACACCAGAACCGCTGGAAGCTCTTTGAAAAAGCTGCTCACCGCATCGTGGACCTGGCTGAGATGTACTACAGAGACGGTAATAAAGATGTCCTGCCCCGCAGCATCGCCACCAAGGCTGCTTTTATGAACTCCATCTCTCTGGATATCGCCATGGGCGGTTCGACCAATACGGTCCTGCACCTGCTGGCCATCGCCCGCGAAGCAGAGGTGGATTTTACCATGGACGACATTGACCACCAGAGCCGCAAGGTGCCCTGTATCTGTAAAGTGGCCCCCAATACCCAAAAGTACCACATCGAAGACGTGAACCGGGCCGGCGGTATCATGGGCATCCTGGCCGAGCTGGACCGTGCCGGCATCCTGGATACCACCGTGAAACGTGTCGACTCCCCCAGCCTGGCCCATACCCTCAAGGAATTTGACCTGGCGGGATCGCCCACTGAAGAAGCGATCGCGCTGTATAAATCCGCTCCCGGTTTCAAGGGACGCAATCTGTTTTTTGCCAGCCAGTCCAATACCTATAAAGAACTGGATCTGGACCGTAAAGAAGGTTGTATCCGTAGTGTAAAAGACGCCTACTATCCCGATGGGGGACTGGGTGTCCTGTTCGGGAATATCGCTCCCGACGGCTGTATCGTCAAGACTGCCGGCGTGGATGAGAGCAACTTCCATTTTGAAGGACGTGCCCGGGTATTTTACAGCCAGGAGGCCTCAGTGGACGCCATCCTGGGGGATAAAATCGTAGCCGGAGATGTGGTCATCATCCGCTATGAAGGCCCCAAAGGCGGCCCCGGTATGCAGGAAATGCTGTACCCCACTTCCTACCTCAAGTCTAAAAAGCTGGGTAAACTGTGCGCCCTTATTACTGACGGACGCTTCTCGGGCGGTACCTCGGGACTGTCCATCGGACATGTCTCTCCGGAGGCGGCAGCAGGCGGCCCTATTGCCCTGATAGAAGAAGGCGACAAGATCATCATCGACATTCCCAAACGCAGCATCAATGTGGATGTATCAGAGGCCGTACTGGCGGAACGCCGTAAGAAAGAAGAAGCTCACGGCAAAGAAGCCTTTAAACCCCGCGGACGAAAGCGTGAAGTGACCCGGGCCCTCAAAGCCTACGCCCTGTTCGCGGAATCGGCTGACAAAGGCGCGGTGAGAAGACTGCCGGGAGAGTAGATAATAAGTTATGATATATCAAGAGGGGCTGCCGTTGGGCAGCCCTGTTTTTTTTAATTAAAGCCTTAGTTTAAACCATCCAGGCGGGAACATAAGTATTCTCTGTATCTGCCGGTATTAAATCATTGCACATACATATCACATTTCCAGGACCTAATTTCAAGCCACTGGTACTGAGCAGATTAAAATTTCTATAATCTTTTTTTCCTGGATTAGCCGTCATTTTTATTTCAATGGGAAAAATAGTCCCATTCTCTTCCAATAACAAATCAATTTCTCTTTTTTCAGTATCCCGATAATAATACACAGGCGGCCTGCTTCCCGTGTTTAGATAAGATTTTATTATTTCAGTCACCACAAAATTTTCAAAAAAGGCTCCAGCCATAGAGGATATTTCCAGATTCTCCGCTGAATTCCAACGGCTGAGGTAAGCACAGAGCCCTGTATCCATAAAATACATTTTAGGTGTTTTTACAATCCTCTTTAGAATATTGCTGTAGTAAGGTTCCAATAAAAAAAGGATACCGGAACTTACCAAAATTGAAATCCAGTGTTTTATGGTAGGGGCACTCACACCAACATCCTTAGCTAAATCTGAGTAATTCAACATCTGACTGGTCCTCACGGCACAGGCCTGCATAAACCGGATAAAGGACATTTCATCTCCTACCTGGGCCAAATCCCGTATGTCTCTTTGTAAATAGGTAGAAACATAGGAACTATAATAGCGGGTAACCTCCTGGGGGGTTTCATACAAGGCAGGCATAGAGCCTTTGATGATATGTTCATATATCTCTCTTAGACTTAGCCGGGAAGAATTTGCCATTCGGGATAGGAGAAAGGCTGCCGAAGTCTGCCAGGGTTCCGCCTTTTTTCCTGAAATCTCCCTGAGAGACAGCCCTGACATCTGAATGACCCCCACTCTGCCTGCCAGGCTTTCACTGACATTATTCATAAGATGAAACATCTGCGACCCGGTCAACCAATACTGCCCCTTGTTTTTATTCCGGTCAACCTGTATTTTTATGTAGGGAAGCAGATTAGGAGCATATTGTATTTCATCAATAATCAAAGGAGGCAGGTATCTTTGAAAAAACAGGCCGGGCTCATTTACCGCTAATTCCCTGATCAGAGGGTCATCCAAAGTGACGTAGTTTCTTTCTTTTTCCTGAATTTTCTGCAGTAAAGTTGTCTTTCCTACCTGACGGGGACCGGTAAGGAGAATTACCGGAAAAACCTTAGACATATCCAGGATAACTGACTGCAACTGCCTTTCTATATACATTAAAATAACCTCGTAAAATATAAATTATAACTTTAGATTATACGACACTGAGAAAAAATGCAAGTAAAGCCAAGTCCGGTATAAAACCATTGGATGTAAATTTCAGGAGACAGAACCTCATAAAACCCCGCGGACGTAAGCGTGAAGTGACCCGGGCCCTCAAGGCCTACGCCCTCTTCGCCGAATCGGCTGATAAGGGCGCGGTGAGAAGACTGCCGGGAGAGTAACAATCAAGGTAATAATTTTTCATGAACAGATGTCTTTTTCTAATCAATATAAAAGCAAATATTACTTTTCGGTAGAAGATCAGGACTGCAGCTTGATACGGGTGATATTCTCGGCTACTTTGGGCAGCGCCTTCATGGCTTCTATATAGAGACAGCGGGCTCCCAGCATCTCATTCACAAAAAAACTGCAGTCCAGATTGGCTGTGGTGTCAGGCTCCGGGCTCAGTGGGTCGCAAAGACTCCCGTTAAGCGGGCATTTTTTGGTGGTAGCCATCTTATTTAACTCCCCTTTCGATTTATTTTGATTCATGATTTTCATTACATTTTGTCTGAATGTCAACATTTAGGAAAAGTTGAACTTAGGTGCCAGAAACATTCTACTTAACTATCTTTTAAGTATGAATTTAGATTTAAGCATCTGTTCAAAATTTTGCGTTTGATACTCTTTTAATATAAACTAAGTTATTCCATTGTAAATGGAGAAGAATTTTGAAATCCCTGGAAAAAATTATCTCGGTCGATCAGGAAAAATGTGTTAATTGCCATAAATGCATCTCCGTCTGCCCTGTCAAGTACTGCAATGACGGCTCCGGCGATCATGTCGAAGTAAATAAAGACATGTGCATAGCCTGTGGTCAGTGTCTGCCGGCCTGTACCCATGATGCTCGCACCTACCTGGATGATACCGATATATTCCTGGAAAATCTGCGCCGGAAACAGCCCATGATTGCAATAGTAGCGCCCTCCATAGCGGCTAATTTCCCCGGGAAATATCTGCAGTTCAACAGCTGGCTCAAATCTCTGGGTATCAAAGCGGTGTTTGACGTGAGCTTTGGCGCGGAGCTGACTATCAAGAGCTACCTGACCCACCTCAAACAAAACAATCCCTCTCTGATCATCTCCCAGCCCTGTCCGGCTATCGTGACCTATATCGAATTGTATAAACCGGAACTGTTGAAATACCTGGCTCCCGCGGACAGCCCCATGATGCATACCATGAAAATGGTCAGGGAATATTACCCTCAATACCGGAATCATAAGATGGCGGTGATCTCCCCCTGTATCGCCAAAAAAAGAGAATTTATGGAAGTGGGCATAGGCGACTATAATGTGACCATGTCCCGCCTGCAGGATTATATGGATGAACAGCATGTGGATCTGAATAAATACCCTGCAAATGAATTTGACAATGACCCCGCGGAAAGAGCTGTGTTGTTTTCCACGCCGGGGGGGTTGCTGCGTACCGCGGAAAGAGACGCTAAGAGTATCTCACGGGTCACCCGTAAGATCGAAGGACCGGAAATCATCTATGAATATCTGGAAGAATTGCCGGCACAGATCAGTAAAGGCTACCACCCCGCCCTGATCGACTGCCTCAACTGTCACAAGGGCTGTAACGGAGGTACCGGTACCCGGGGTAAAGACCTGCACCAGGATGAACTGGAACACCATGTGGAACAGCGTAACCTGGATGTGCAGCGCCGCTATAAGACCACTGACGCCAAACCAGGCCGCATTCGCCGGGTGCAGACCATTATCAATAAATACTGGAAACCGGGTCTGTATAACCGGGCATATACTGAACGTTCAGACAATGATACCAAAAAAATACCCGACCAGGCTCAGTTTCAGTCCCTATACCAGTCTATGTCCAAAGTCAAAGAAGAAGATCACAAAAACTGCGCCAGCTGCGGCTATAATTCCTGTGAAAGTATGGCTATCGCCATCCATAACGGACTCAACAAGACTGAAAACTGTTATTTTTATATTGAAACTAAAAATAACCAGACCCTGGAACAGAAAACCAGCATCATGGCGGGTATAGAGCTGGAGATTCGCCAGATAGGCCAGGCTCTGGTTAATATAGAAGCGACCAGCCGACAGCTGGTGGCCCTGACCCATGACCAGATGGCCATGGTATCCCAGACCTCCCAGGCCCTGCAGACCGAAGCAGGCTATATAGAGGGGTTAGTCACCAAGATGAAAGAAAGTGCTACCGTTAAGCTGGTAGAGCTGACTCAGATCGGAGGGACCCACATCGAAAACCTGAACCAGACTATGAAAGACATAGGCGGGCTGGCTCATCGCATGAAAGAAATCATCATCACCATTGATGAGATTTCCAATAAGACCAATATCCTGTCCATCAATGCATCCATACAGTCAGCTCATGCCGGTGAATTCGGCAAGCCCTTTTCCGTGGTGGCCCATGAGATCAAGAATTTGGCCTCCAATACCGCCAATCACGTGGAAGAGATCTCCCGGTTTATCACCACTACCAACCAGAAACTTAACGAAGCCTCCACTCTCAGTAAAGAAGGTGGGGACTCCTTTAAAAATATCGCCGGTGAAGTAAAGTACGTGGATGACTACTTCCATGAAGTAGAGGATAGTATGGGTCACATGTCGGAAAATTCCCGGTCCATCTACCAGGCACAGGATGAGCTCAACCGTATCTCTCAGCAGGTGCTGCAGCAGTCCCAGGCTGTAGAGCAGGCAGTGAGCAGTATCAAGGAATCCCTGCATCACCTCAAGATACTGTCCTGATTCCCTCATATCACCTGAGAAACTCATTTTTTTAAAAAGATAGTCTAGCGCAGACACCGGAGGTGTTAATAAAAACGGCACCGCCGAAACGGTACGGCTTCGCCTATTTGTAGGTATAAAAGGAAACCGTCAATCTGCATGTCCCCGTGAGAAGGGACAACCGCAACAGGGGGCACACTGGTACCATACCCCTCTGCGTCGGAAGACGCCCCCACCCTGGCCATAGAGATGATACAGCAGGGGCTCAGACTGAATGTAGCGGCTGCAGTCCTCAGATTCTGAAAAATTACAGCCATTCTCCTTTCTCCCTTCCTCCTATCAACTTGCCACTTTCCGCTTTACCCTTTATAATTTCACAAGTTAAAATCAGGAGGGGAAACCATGAAGCTCAGGCACGTCATCGAGTCTCAGCAGTTCAGCCGGGAAATCCTGGAGGACCTTTTTCGCACTGCGCGTCAGATGGAAGAAGTCGCCAAACAGGAACAGGTACTCAAGAACAAAATCATGATCTCTCTTTTCTATGAACCCTCAACCCGTACCCGGTTCAGCTTTGAAGCGGCTATGATCCGGCTGGGAGGCAGTGTGATGTCTACTGAAAATGCCGCCACCTTCAGCTCCGCCTCCAAGGGAGAGACCCTGGAGGACACTATCCGCATCCTGATGGCCTATGGGGACGTGATCGTCCTGCGCCATTATGAAGAGGGCTCGTCGCGGCGGGCCAGCCTGGTCAGTCAGATCCCGGTGATCAATGCCGGAGACGGTACCGGCCAGCACCCTACCCAGGCCCTCCTGGATATGTACACTATCAATAAAGAACTGGGGCAAATCGACGGCCTGCGTATCGCTATGGTGGGAGATCTGGCTAACGGGCGTACTGTACGCAGCCTGGCCTACCTCCTGTCCCGCTACAAGGATATCCGCATCACTTTTGTGTCCCCTCAGAATGTGAAGATGCGCGACGATATCAAGGAATACCTGGAGACTCACAAGGTCCACTGGGAAGAATCCAGCGACCTGAAGGAAGTAGCTCCCCGGGTGGATGTGATCTACCAGACCCGTATCCAGAGAGAAAGATTTGCTTCTATAGATGAATATGAAAAGACCAGGGGCATCTATATCATCGACAGTGAGCTCATGGATATACTGCCGAAAAAATCGATAGTGATGCACCCACTGCCCCGTGTAGATGAGATCCGCTACGAAGTAGACAATGACCCCCGGGCGGCGTATTTCCGCCAGGCCCATAACGGTCTCTACATTCGTATGGCCCTCCTGAACTATACACTGGAGATCTGACACCCCCCAAGGAGAATGTAATGTCCGCAGTCAAGTGGAAAGTAAGAGAACCCCGGGTACAGAATATCCGGGTCATCAAAGATACGCTCAAAGTACCTGACCTGGTAGCCCGTCTGCTGGTCAACCGTGAAATCGATACCGTGGAAAAAGCGCTGAATTTCAGCTCCCCCCATATCCTGAACCTGCATACCCCCTTCCTTTTCCAGGACATGCCCAAGGCTCTGGACAGGATAATCCTGGCGATTGAAAAGGACGAAGGCATCCTGATCTTCGGCGATAAAGATGCCGACGGGGTATGCTCTACCTCCATCCTGTACAAGCTCCTGCACAAGCTGGGGGCCAAACAGCTGGCCTATCGGGTACCCGAAAAAATGGAAAATTACGGTATCTCCCGGGACGTAGTAGCCTGGGCGGTACATCAGGGCTTCACCCTCATGGTGACGGTGGACTGCGGCATCACCGCTAATGAAGAAGTGGAATACGCGCGGACCCTGGGCCTGGATGTGATTATCACTGACCACCATGAACCCCATGAACAGCTCCCCCCTGCCTATGCCATCATCAACCCCAAAGTCAAAACTGACACCTATCCCTTCCCCTTTTTGAGCGGAGGCGGCACAGTTTACAAGCTGGCCCAGGCTATGATGGAAAAGCTGGACCTGCCCGAATACTACAATCAGGAGCTCATCTTTTTTGACCTGGAGACTTCGGGACTCAACCCCAACTCCGATGAGATCATAGAAATCGGGGCCATCAAAGTAAAAAACGGAGTGGTCCTGGACCAGTTCCAGACCCTGTGTAAAGCCGATCAGCCTATTTCCGCTGAAATCACCGCCATCAACCACATCACCAATGAGATGCTAAAAAAAGACGGTATACCTATAAAAGAAGCCCTGCAGAAATTTGTGGATTTTGTACAGGATGCCAAGCTCATCGGCCATAATATACTGGGATTTGACCTGCCCTTTATCAACTATGCCCTCAAAAAGCATCTCAATGTCAGGCTGGATAATCCTACCGAGGATACCCTCAAGATGGCCCGGGTCATGCTTAAAAAGGTCAAAGACTACAAACTCAATACCGTTGCCCAGCATCTGGGCTATTTTGTAGACCCCGATACCCTGCACCGTTCCGTGGATGACAGCAAGGTAGCCGCGGAAGTCTACCGCCGTCTGGTACTGAGCCGCTCCGCCCGTCTCAATGACATGCAGAAAGAGCTGCTCCCCCTGGTGGCGATTTCCACCATAGCTGATATCATGCCTCTCCAGGATGAAAACCGCAATATAGTACGCAACGGACTCAGGCTCCTGCCCTACAGCTCCATCGGACTCATCACCCTGCTCCGCTCTATCAACATGCCGCTGGAAAACCTGCTGGCCAGAGATATCTCCTGGAACGTATCCCCCTTGATCAACAGTCCCGGACGTATGGGCGATGCCTCTCTGTCTGTAGAGCTGCTCATCGCCAATCATCTCAAAGAAGCCGAAGAACTGGCCAAAGAGCTGGTGGAAAAAGATAAACAGCGTAAAGAACTGGTGCAGAGTCATGTGGATAAGATCCTGTCTACTCTGGATGAAAAGCATGTCATGAGCGAAAAGTTTGTGCTCATCGATGACGCCAACATCCCCCGGGGTATAACCGGCCTCCTGTCCAACAAACTCTCCACTCAGCTGCAGATCCCGGCTATCGTGATCTCCAGTGATATCAAAGGCGAGTCCAGCGGTAGTGTCCGGGTCAATACCGAGGTCAATGTGCTCAGTCTGCTGGAAAGCATGACCGGCCTGTTCAACCAGTACGGCGGGCATCGTGCCGCGGGCGGTTTTACCATCCCCACCGAACGTATCCCCGAGTTAAGAGCCGGACTGCTCAAATATATGCGGGATTTTGATGCCAGTAGTTTTGAAGAAGAGCTGGATATCGATATGGAGCTCACCGATCTGGAAGAAATCAGCCTGTCCAATCTGCGTTACCTGGAAAATATTCTGGAACCCACCGGACACCACAACCACACCCCTGTTTTTGTGATCAGAGATGTCCGAATTGTATCCAGCCGCACTATGGGTAAGGACCAGAGTCATATGCTGATGACTATCGCCAAAGACAAATCGGAAAAACCGGTCATCGTGTGGAAAAGGGCCAAAGAAGTCCAGGAACTCATGAAATCACACCAGTCGTTTGATATTGTAGCCAGCCCTGAGATCAACCGCTACCAGAATCAGGATGAAGCCCGTCTGGTATTGACAGATATCCGGGGACGATAAGTATGCGGCTCTCGGCTATTCAGGGACAACCCCGGGCGCAGGCTCTGATCCAGGAGATACTGTCCACCCATTCTACCGGTCGCAGCTATATCTTATCCGGGCCCCGCGGTGTGGGAAAAATGACCTCAGCTCTGTCCCTGTCACGGGAACTCCTGGGGGATAATCTCTTTAATGACCCTGATTTTTCTTTTTACCGTAATGACCTGTTCAGCCTGAAAACGGAGTGGTTTATCTCCCGACTGCGTGGGAAAACCCTTATACCCCAAGCCAAAGAGTATTTTCAGCTCCTACTGGCCCGGGCGGGTCGGGGCGTGAGCCTGGGAGAATTAAAAACTTCGGCTCAGGAATCCCTGCTGGAAATCAGTGAAATACTCCACCAACCTGACTGGGATCAGGCCTTTGTGGACGAAAAATCCTCTGTGTGCAAATCAGTGATCGACTTGTCCCAGGAACTGGAAAGTAAAAAGAAACTACCCATCGGCTTTATCCGCAGCCTGATCACCGAACATGAGCAGAAACCCAGCCGTACTCAACGGGTGAGCATCCTGGCTGATTTTGAACAGGCCAGTATCGAAGCCCAGAACGCGATACTGAAACTGCTGGAAGAACCCCCTGCCACATCCCTGCTTTTACTCACCACCTCCGAACCGGAAGGCCTGCTGCCTACCATACGCTCCCGGGCTATCATCATTCCCTTCCAGGAATTCACTCCGGCAGTGCTGGGGACTCTTTTCGGTAACCGGGATCTCAAGGCCCGTTCCAGTGTCGAAGTGATGCAGGAGGAACTCTATCACAAAAGCAGTGACAGCCGCGAAAAAATCGTCAGTTTCTTCCGGGATATAGCTCCCCGGGTGCAGCATGGACAGGATTTGTTTGTATTTATAGACCAGCTGCCGGACCGCTCCGGTGAAGAAGGCGGCCTGGCTTTTTTACGTGAAATGGTGGAATTTCTGAGGCAGCTGAATCTGCTCAGGGTACTACGTATACAGGGTAAACCTACAGACAAATGGATTCTACCTTTATATCTCCCGCTGCTGCTCACTTTGGCCGATTATGCCCACGATGGGGAGGTGGAAGAAATGGTGCAGAATATTGCCCGTCTCATACCCTTACTGGAGCGTGGAAACGTCAAATCTAAAATGGTATTGCCGGATCTGTTGATCAATATTTCCCGCTGGTATCAGAAAAGCAGGAAGAAGTCTTAGCGGTTTGTCTCCAGTTTTCGGAATACTTCCTGGAAAGAGGAAAATTCCTTTACGCTCTTGATATCCTTGTACTGAGGCAGAGGGCAGAATCCGGGAACGCCGTCCGGTGACATCTTTTCAAAAGAAAAATCCTTTTTTTCCACCATACAGCGGTATTTTTCTTTCACAATATCCACGTGTTCAGACCGGTTATGAAAATAAGGACAATCAAAACAGCTGTAGATTACTTTTAATGAAGCCCGTGGGTTTTCCTGTTGCATATTATTCTCCTTTATTTATTTATTATCTCTTAAATTGGTATAAATTTCAAGACTCTTTGACTTTTATTACTATCAATGTAACGTCATCCCTTAGGGCATGATTCTGATTGAACTGCCGGATTTTCTGCAGTATGGCACTTTCCACCATTTTGGGGGTAACCAGGTTCTTTTCTTCCTGCAACACATCCATCACCAGCTGGTAAAAACCATCCAGACCCAGTTCGTTTTCTTTTTCGTCTATTTCTTCATAGACACCATCGCTGAACAGGATGATAAAATCACCCTTGGCCAGAGGCTCAATTTTCATCTCCAGATCCGGTTCACTGAGTACCCCTATAGGCTTACCCCGGGTATGAATACGGGAGAGTACCTTTTCCTGACGATGATAGAGCAACTGTTCCGGATGGCCGGCACTGCTGTATTCAATATGGTCCGGGTAAATATTCAGGAAGAAGCAGGTAAAGAAATTCTTACTGGTGATATTCTTGGTAAGTACCGAATTGATATTGTACAGTTTTTCGTGGGGATGAGACACATCCATATTTTCTTTGACCAGTACATCTATCTGCATGGTTGACAGGGCTGCCTGGATGCCATGTCCGGTAGCATCTGCTATAGCCACACTGGCCAGGCCTTCACGCAAAGGGGTAATGGAATAATAGTCACCGCCCACATTGCCGCTCTGGGGCAGATAGGATACCACTATGTCCAGTTCAGCAAACTGTTCCAGGCTGAGTTCACTGGGCAGTACTTCTTTTTGTACCAGACGGGCAATTTCCAGCTCACGCTGATTGGCACTGAGCCGGCCTGAAATGTCTCTGAAGCGTCGAATTATAATGGTAAGCAGGGTAAAAGTGAAGAACAACATCCCCCAGTGCAGTACCGAATGAGTCCAGTGGACTATTCTCATATCTCCCAGTATATCATATATACCGAAAGCCACCAGTAGCAAAATTCCCAGAGTAAAGATCCGTACGTCGGAATTTCCTTTGATAAAACTGATAATAATCATTACAAACATCACAGATACCCCTGCCAATAGAAGGATTTCAAAGGGTTTAAGCATGCTGTGCAGGGGTAATATCTTCAATAAATCCAGTGCCAAAGCAGTGCAAAAGAAAGCCAGATGGGAAATCCAAAGCCACTTGACCCATTTTTGTAAAGGAGCGGCAATAATACTTTGAAAAAAGGCATGTACAAAGACAGGTATCAGAAAAAGTGAAATCAAGTCTACATACATCCAGAAAACCGGATTATAATAAAGCACTGTCTTGAGATGCAATTGGGCAATAACCATGGCTCCGATAGACAGTTGAACCAGCCCAAAAGTAATGAAAGAACCGGTTTGTTCTATCAGACTTTTTCCATTTCCCAGAACATAAAGCAGAAGTACAAAAACACCGATTATGAGAAAAAAGGACCCCAAAGCCATAGCATCCAGTTCTTTACGAATCAGTTTTTTTAAATGATCAAACCGGCTGCCATAATAGACCTCGCTGAAAATACCTATACTGGGGTATGCGGAATATATCCTGACATACAGCCAGGGATCTTTCATATCGGGTGGTAGAAGAACTAAATGACCGCTATATCCAATATAGGATTTGGGTTTTGCTACTGAAAGATCGCCGAAATTATAGATCTTCTTTCCATCTGCATAGACTTCAAATATCTGATCAACAGACATAAAAAAGATAGCTGCTTCCTGTGGTATAGGCCGGGGTATGATCACTCTTTCCCATAGCCAGTTTTGTCTATCTCTACCCTGGGGCTGACTGGGAAGGGTGATATTAGACCATTTTGCCTGGGACAAATCATCCCCCCAGGAGTATTGCCAATCCAGAAGTCGGGTATACATGGCTTCTTTTTGGAGTAGAAGCTGATTTGTCTGCCCTGACATTTGAACTGTAAAAACAAAAATTAAGACAAAAATCCAGTGGTAAAACTTCATGAGGCCTCTTCCATCAACTGTTACCCATTATAGAATAGGTAATAACTTTGTCAATGGAAAAGATGAATTTTTAATCCGAAGAACCGGTCCCTGGTGACCCTTCCAAAAGATGACGGGTATCTTTGAGAATAAAGCTGTCAATCAATAATACCAGCAATACCAGGTAGCCTGTCGCACCCACTACCAGTGTGACCTGTAAAAGATTGGCATGGAAAAGATAAATACCGGCGATCTGGAGAACTGCTCCTCCCAGAATAGTAAAAGAATATAATAGTTTCTGGGAAAGAAAATAATAATTCACTAAATAGGAAATTGCCGCATAAGGTATAAACATGACAGTATAAAGAGGCAGAATATCTTCCAACCCGGGATATTTTCCCTGGAAAAGTTTATCGGCAATAAGGTCTTTACCCAAAGTGATGACAGCAACATATGCCAATAAAAATACCAGCAGGAAAAGTAATCCACGCAGATTGTTTTTTCTGATATCTTTTTTATCTTTGGACATAAAGGGTAGAAGTACAAAGGATACACCAGTCGCAATGAAGAATGACGCCTTACCCATCTGGTTGGCCACTGAATATACCCCTGACAGATCGGGTAAAAGGTGTCTTACCAAAACTGAATCAAAATAGGTGATAAGTTGAAAGAAACCAATACTAATTAAAGCCAGAAAAAAACTTCTCAAAATATGAGAACTGGAATATTTTTGTGTCATTTCTATTGGGAGATCAGATTTAATTTCATTTTTATTTTCATGATTCAAAGACTGAAAACCAAGACTATCAAAAAAATAAAGCAAAAGTGTAAATGTTGCCCCCCCTACAATCCCCCATAACACACCATAATATTGTAAAGTTTGTTTAACTATTAGAAAACCGACCACAAATTTTACAGCTACAGTCATGAATTGCCCTATACCTGCCCAGAAAAAACGTTCCCTTGACTGAATTAAACTGTTATAGGGTGTACTCCATGTCGATATCAAAATATATAAAAACAATAAATAAAACCCGGTATTTTCTACAATATGTAAATAAGCCTTTAATTGAGGTAAAAAGAGAAATAAAACTAATATGATAGATAAAGTTACTATATTGATCCATGTAAGAAATTTATTCAATAGTTTTTTTAATATCTCTGATTTACCATGATGTATTAATTCAGAAAAATCTTTGGTCATTACATATAATAAAGCTTTGGCAGGAAGTCCTATTATCATAGATAATGAAATAAGCGGGTAAACTATTCCATATTGTTCCTGTCCCAGCATTCTGCCCATGAGGATATTAAAGCCAAAATTAATCACTCCACCCAAAAAACTCACTATCATAATGAATGATGAGCTTAAAAACACTTTGTTATGGATGATTCGGCGGAAGAAGTTTACAATTCCGGTTGTTCCTTTTTCAGACATTTTCAACCACCTTTTCCAATGCACTGGTCATATTTCCACCCAGGACCTTGATGCCGAAATCTTTAAAATTAACTTTGATCATTCGTTCACTGATAAATTCTATTTTTCCTTCGCCAAAGCTATGGTGCCAGACTGGATCTCCTACAGATAAACTTTCCAGACTCTCTATCTCTTTTGTCTTTAAGTCTTTTTTTTCTGTCTGAATCTTTTCCTCTTTTACCCAGGGACGAGGCAGGGGCTGCTTCTTTCTGTCCGGTGAGCTGTGGCTGTACCCGGTTTGATAGGTGCCTGACCTTCCCGATGTGGAAACAGAAGTGGCTGCCTCCTGGCCGATCCATTCTTTTTCCAGCAGGTCATCGTCTATATCCTGTAAAAAAGGAGAAGGACGGGTAGAAATAATATCTCCGAATTTTAAGCGGGAGCGTGGAAAAAGCATGTAGAGTTCATCCTTAGCCCGGGTAATGGCTACATAAAACAAGCGGCGTTCTTCTTCCAGTTCTTTGGATGATGTCAGTGAGGTAATATGCGGAATCAGTCCGTCTGCCACCCCGGAGAGGTAAACCACAGAATATTCCAGCCCTTTGGCATTGTGTATAGTCATAAGAGAAACATAATCCCGGACTTTATCATCCGCTAAAGTATCCGTAGATGCCTGTAAGCTGACTTCACCCAGAAAATCTCCGATTTTACCATCGGGATAGTTTTCTTCAAAGACCCGGATAGAGTTGATAAGTTCTTCTACGTTGGACCAGCGATCCAGGCCGTCTTCGTCATATTCCAGAATGTATTCTTTGTAGGCAATGGCATCCAGCAGCACTTTGACAAAATTCATGGGGCTCATACGGTCTGAGGCGGAGTTAAGCTCTGCCAGGATTGTAGCCAGATCTGCCAGATTCTTAGCCAGAGCCGGTCCAATACCTTCAATATCCGCGCAGGCTTTAAGGATTTCAATAAAATCTTTTTGGTAGAGATTACTGTACTGGATTAATTTCAGGGCAGATGCCGGACCGACCTTGCGGCGGGGTACATTTATTATCCGTTCAAATGCAGACTGATCCCAGGGATTTAAGATGATATTAATATAACTCAATATATCCTTGATTTCTTTTCGCTCATAGAATTTTTGTCCACCGAAGATTTTATAAGGTATGTTTTTCTGCAATAGAGCTTCTTCCAGGAGACGGGATTGGGCATTGGTACGGTAAAACACAGCGATATCTTTCAAGGCTACTTCGCCCAGTTTTTTTGATATGGAAGCTGCAATATACTGAGCTTCTTCCCTATCCCGACTGGCCTCGACCAGTTGGATCTTCTCATCTGATTTCCGCTCAGTCCACAGCTTTTTTTCCATTCGACCGGGGATATGCTGAACTATCTGATTGGCCGCTTCCAGTATCACGGAAGTACTGCGGTAATTTTGCTCCAGAGGTATAACAGCGGCCTGATAGCGGTCTTTAAAATCATAGATATTATTGATATTAGCACCGCGCCAGCCGTAGATGCTCTGATCATCATCCCCTACTACACAGATATTATTATCCTGATTAGTGAGCAGCTGGAGGAGCTGATACTGAGCAGTATTTGTATCCTGAAATTCATCCACCATCACATAGCGCCATAGGTCCCGATAGGAATCCTTCAGCGTCTGGTTCTCCTGGAATAGTTTTATAGGCAGGCCAATCAGATCTGAAAAGTCCACCGCTTTATTCCGGATGAGGCGCACCTGATATTCAGAAAAAACCCGTGCTACTATCTCATCAAATTCAGAGTCGGCTTGTTCCTTATACACATCCGGGCCTACCAGGTCATCTTTGGAACGGGATATGCTGTGGTAAACCGAGGCGGGATTAAACCTTTCATGAGAGATATTCAGATCTTTCATAATAGTTTTGACCAGGCCTTTGGAATCGGTATCATCATAGATACCGAATTGACGGGGATAGCTGATCAGGTCGGAATGACTCCTTAAGAGCTGCATGCCCATGGAGTGAAAAGTACGTATCCAGGCAAAACGGGTATCCAGACCAGTGAGATGATGTATACGTTCCTTCATCTCTCCGGCAGCTTTATTTGTAAAAGTCACAGCCAGGATATTGTTAACTGAAATTTTCTGCTGTGCTAAAAGATAGGCAAAACGGTGGGTGATGACCCTGGTCTTTCCCGACCCTGCTCCTGCAAGAACCAACAGAGCACCCTGGGTGTGTTCGACAGCTTTGCGCTGAGGTGGATTGAGGGAATCAAAAATATTATCCATGAGGGAATCCGATCCTGTAGTCACCCCAAGGGCGGAAATTTTTACAGATTATTTTTTTACCAGAAGCTGTTCAGTCTGTCTGAAATAAAGCATGGGATCTACAGGTGTATTGGCAATACGGACTTCAAAGTGACAATGCACGCCGGTTACCTTTCCGGTGCGTCCCATATAGCCGATAATCTGTCCTTTTTTGACTTTATCCCCTAATTGCGCAATAGCCTGGTTCATATGTCCGTATAAGGTCTGAAAATTGGTCTCATGTTCGATGCGGACACTGATACCGTATCCCCCCGACCAGCCGGACTGTACCACGATTCCATCTTCGGCCGCCAGGATAGGCTGCCCCAAAGTCATTGCAATATCCACCCCGGTGTGCAGCTGATAAACTCCGGTAACCGGATGCACCCTCATACCGAAGTTGTAGGTAATCAAGCCCCCACCCATGACAGGCCAGCCTAAATTATGCTTTTGTTTATAGTTAAGAATTTCGTTTAAAGGAATTTTATCATCCTGTGAATAAACCGTGGTCATTTTGGTATGTTTATAATCGATGATATTGGATACACCCATTTCAACCCCGTACTTATAGGGTGTCTCAAATACCGGCCAGCCATTCTGGTTGTAAACTATCTCTTCACCATGCCGAATCCAGTTACTGTAAGTAGTGGAAACAGATACCATCCCGGTATCATAATACTCATAACCTTCACCATAGAGTTGATCCTGGTAGTATGGGAGTTTTTCACGAGGTTTTCCGTTTTCATAAAAAGAAATAACCGGTCCGTTTACTTTTCCGGCCAGATAGGATATCTCTGAGGTAAGCCTGCCTTCCGGATTATAGAGACGGACGGTCCCCTGGGGTATACCCAGATGGTAGGGCACTACAGCCAACAGGTTTCCGTTTTCATAATAGGATTCCACCAGGCCATGAGTCTTACCCTGATATATGGGCCGTACTTGTTTTACGTTTCCGTTATTCCAATAAGAAATCTCTACTGTCTGATTGCCGAATCGGACAAAATTATTGGACACCACGCAGGATGAAAAAATAGTCAGAAGTGATAAAATTACAAATAAGGAAACTGACCGCATATTATTAACTCCAGACCCTTATTGTAAATGAAAACTGACTGAAAGTCAAATCCGCTTGGCGCTTTAGTTACTGTCCTTGAAGAAGGCCAGATAGGCGCGATAAGTCTCATATAAATCAGCTTTGCTGATGATCTCATAGGGTGCATGCATACCCAGGACACCGGGGCCGATGTCCACAACTCTCATTCCCAACTCGGCTATATAGATTGCCACCGTTCCCCCGCCCCCTTCGTCCACTTTGCCCAGGGAACCGGGCTGCCAGAATATCCCGTTATCATTGAAAATCTTTCTAATTTTACCCATCAGTTCCGCGGAGGCATCACTGGCATGGTACTTCCCGCCGGAACCGGTATACTTCTCAAGAATGACTCCATATCCGATACGGGCGGCATTGTTGAGATCGTGAACCTGAGGGTACATAGGATTGACCGGGCTGCCGACGTCACCGGAAATACATAGTGATTTTTGTAGAGTACGGCGTAGAATAGATTCCTTACTGCCCTGAGGCCTCATTTCCAGTAATTGGGAAATAACTTCCACAAAAAATGTACTCTGCAGACTGCTCACTCCAAAAGATCCTATTTCTTCTTTGTCTACCAGGTAGGTGATTGCGGTTTTTTCCGGAACTTCCGGCAGATCCAGCAAGGCCCGGAAAGCGGCATAAGAACAGCTCCTGTCATCATGACCATAAGCCGCCAGCATAGAACGGTCCAGTCCCACATCCCGGCTGGGCAGAGCAGGTACTATCTCAAATTCCGCGGAGATAAAATCTTCTTCAGTGATCCCGTACTGTTCATATAGTTTTTGCAGGGCCATCTCTTTGACACGGTTTTTTACTTCTTTATCCTCCACCGGTATGGAAGCAACCAGTAGATTTAAAGATTCTCCTTCAATGGCTTCAAATAGCTTCTTTTCCCCCTGTACTTTTTTTGCCAGGTGGGGTAAAAGATCGGGGATTACGAACAGAGGGTCATCCTGTTTTTCACCTATATTAATGGTTATCTTTTTGCCGTCACCCAGTACTACGGTGCCGTGCAAGGCCAGAGGTATATTAAGCCATTGATATTTTTTGATACCGCCATAATAATGCGTTTTAAGCAGAGCAATTTCCTGCTCCTCTACCAACGGCATGGGTTTGAGATCCAGACGGGGGCAATCTACGTGTGAAGCCAGGAGGTTAAAACCTTCTTCCAGGTCTTTTTTACCTAAGACCACCAGAACTATATTTTTCTCTTCATTCTTAAAATAAATCCTCTCTCCAGGACGGAACTGTGCTTTTTCAGGTGTCACAAATCCGTTTTTAAGGAGGACATTTTCTACATATGTCACACTTTCACGTTCTGTTTTAGAAGTATCAATAAACCCGCGATAGTCTTTGGAAAACTCTTCAATCTGATTATGAAAGGATTTATTGGTATTTTCCCAGACATTTTTTCTTTCATAGGCAAAGGAAGATTTTTTGGCTTTAGACATAGCATACTCCTCAAAGGTATTATATTCTAACTTTGTTGAAGTCTCTTGTCAAAATTGGTAGAAGTAGATTTGTCTTTTCCCTGTCTATAGTATAAAATATCAGTTATCAAATGACAGAGGTGCATATGTCCAAGAGTGTGTTGAATACTGTTGAGGAAGCGGTCGCTGCGATAAAACGGGGCGAGATGATCATAGTTGTAGATGATGAAGACCGTGAAAACGAGGGTGATATCATTCTTTCCGCTCAGCTGGCTACCCCTGAAAAGATTAATTTTATTATAAAAGAAGCCCGTGGTCTGCTCTGCGCACCCATGCCGGAAAGCAGAGCTAAAAATCTGGGCCTGGATATAATGGTGGAAAAATCCACCGAGAAATGGGGAACTGCCTTTACCGTCAGTGTGGATGCCATCGATGTCACCACGGGTATTTCTGCTCCGGAACGCTGCCATACTGTGAAAAAACTGGCCAACCCGGAATCTCAGATGAAAGACTTTGAACGTCCGGGGCATGTATTCCCCCTAATCGCTCAGCCGGGTGGAGTACTCAAACGCGCCGGCCACACGGAAGCTGCGGTAGATCTTATGAACCTGGCAGGATTAGAACCGGTTGGTGTAATCTGTGAAATCCTTGATGATGATGGTACCATGGCCCGCCTCCCCCGCCTGGTGGAGTTTTCCAAGAAGCATAATCTCATCATCATCTCCGTGGCGCAATTAATAGAATACCGGGCCCATGAAGAGATCCACGTATGGAGAGAAGCCGAAGCCGAGCTGCCTTCCAAGTACGGTAATTTTCACATTATAGTCTATGGGAATGACATTGATCATAAAGACCACGTTGCGATTATTAAAGGGGACATCACAAAAGCTGATTCTGTCCCGGTAAGAGTGCATAGTGAGTGTCTCACCGGAGACCTTCTGGGCTCATACCGCTGTGACTGCGGAGAGCAGCTTCATTACGCTCTGGAATATATTGATAAAAAAGACCTGGGTGTAGTCCTATATATGCGTCAGGAAGGAAGAGGTATAGGGCTGGTGAATAAGATACGTGCCTATGCCCTCCAGGACCAGGGGATGGATACAGTAGAAGCCAATGTGAAGCTGGGTTTTGCTCCCGACCTGAGAGATTATGGAATTGGCGCTCAGATCCTGAAAGACCTGGGATTAAAGAAAATCCAGCTTATGACTAATAACCCCAAGAAACTGGTAGGACTACAGGGCTATGGCTTAGAAGTCACTGAACGAATCCCCGTAGAGATCCCTTCAAATCCTCATAATTACTACTATCTGGAAACCAAGCAGATAAAAATGGGGCATATGTTTGATCTGAAGAAAAAGCCGGATCAGGACAAAAAATAGATTCCCTCTGAAAAACCAGAGGATGCTCAGCGCTTTTTCATTAAATCTGATAATATCTTGGAAGATGTCTCAACCAGGCGCATATGAATATAACTGGCGATGTTATGAATATCCTTGGTCTCAACGTTTTCAAATTTAAAACCGGCCATGTCTTCCCTTTTACCTTTCAGACGGGATAAAGTCTTTATTTCCATTCCTCTGATATGGAGTACTACCGGAGAATACACCTTTTCCAATTCCAGCATACTGGCTTCAATGGAGTCATTCAGTTTAATGGCAGCACCGCCGGCACTGATATCGATCAGTTTTCCGTGAACAAACCGGTTTAATCCTTTGATGAAAATACTGGCCTGAAAATTTTCATAATCGTTGGGCTGAATACGGACATGCATACGGCGGTCAGTGGAAATAACCTGGTTTTTAATTACATTTTCAATTATGTCATCGGCTACTGCCCTCGCGCTTTCCTTGTAAGGAATCAGCGCGTGTACTCCTAATTTGGAAAGTTTAAGCAGATCCTGCGGCTTGAGACTGCTGTGAAATAATAAAAACAGCTTTAATTCTTTATCCAGCTCTCTCACATGATTGAGAAATTCTTCGTTGATAATCTCGGTTATGAATAATTTAACCTGGCCAATGTCCCGGATATATGCTAAAACTTCTGCTTCTGATTGGAGTTCAATGGGTTCAAACCCCTTGGGAATCAAGTCTATAGCTAATTGACTGGTAAATGATTCTGAAAAAGTATAAATGACGCTTTTCACAGTTAACTCCTGTTGATTTCCTAATACTATCATAAATCTAAAAATTGCGCAATCCTGAAACTGTGCCACATTAAAATTACTTGATAATAATACCTGCTGATGTTACATTAAATACATATCTACCGGGAGGTTTTTATGAAAAAGACACTGTTGGCTATCAGCCTCATTTTATGTTCGATGTACGGGTATTCCATCAGTGTGAAAATCCCCAATTTTAATCTTTATACAGAAATGAATAATCAGTTCAATTTTGCCACTTCTTATGATTTTAATATGCTGTTTGATACCGGATTGAAATACGGGGTGGAACTGGAAATGGGCTTTAAAGGCATCCAGGTTACCACCCTCAATTCTAATTTTATCACTTTATCGACATTGAAAACCATGATCCGCCCCTGGGAGTGGTTCCAGTTTGGCTTTTTTATGGGAAACAATATGTACCTGGGACGCGATGGAGTGGACTATATAGGCTTCCAATATCACCAGCGTGCCGGTTATGAATACCAGGGATATCACACCATCAATGGTACCGGTCTGGAATTAGCCGCAACTTTCTGGGATAGAATGTTTGAACCTCATTTATTAATTTACTCCACACCAAAAGACGGTACCAATTACTTTAACGCGGATACAGTTATTAAATTCAAAACAGATACCCTCAAACTGGAAGCTTATCTGGGGGTTAATTTTGATACCAGTTTTGTTCTTCAAAAACATATAGGTATCACTTTTATGACTTTAAACCCCAAGGTAAATTTCCTGTTTTCCGTGTACTTACCGGACTCACCTTTTACAGCCCTGCCAACCGCGGACGAAATATATGTGAATTTCACAGAGAAACTCCGGACCGGTGCCTTTGAACAGGTGATTACTCTGTTTATGAGGCCGTCTGAATATAATGGCCTGCAGGAAACGGTGACCCAGAGCAGTTTCAGTGATCTGGATATTTATCTGCGCATGGGAATCATCATTAATGCCTTTGGCTTCGGGGCAGAAAACACCCTGACCTATGCTGATCCGGTAAGCCTGGGACAGCCTGCTTCGGCCAGTTCTATTTCCGACCGTGCCGGAGCCTATACTTATTTCAATCTCAATAACCTCATGTACAAAGTGGGTGTTCATTATTCGTTCGGCCCCTACTATACTCTCACCCATACTCAGGATGGCGGAATTGGTGTATTCATAAGTGTCCAGGGTGAATTATAAAAAAAACAACACTTACTTTAAAAAAAATATGCCTATTTTTTAGGCATATTTTTTTTTAATCTGATTATATTTAGCATATTTTTGACTATTTATCTTTCCTTCCTTAAACTAACTGCGGACTTTTTTAAAAAGGGAGGATTCTATGCCGGTATCAACTCTGATAGAACAAAGTGCCGTCATCATGGTAATCGGACTTTCAGTAGTATTTCTTTTCCTGACTATACTTATCATCACTGTATCCCTCAGTCATAATATCATACATGCCCTGGGGCTGGATAAGCCCGAAACTGAAGGTGAAGTTGTTGTAAAAGACCGTAATCTTATTGCTGTAATCGGTGCTGCCATTGCCCGGTTTAAAGCTGAAAAAAAACAATAATATAATTCGGAGGATATAGATGGCTAAGGTTAAAGTTACCGACCTGGTACTAAGAGATGGGCACCAGTCCCTGTTTGCCACCCGAATGCTGACTTCAGACATGCTGCCTGTGGCAGATCAACTTAATAAAGCCGGATTCTGGTCTTTGGAAACCTGGGGCGGGGCCACATTCGACTCCTGTATCCGTTTCCTGAACGAAGACCCCTGGGAAAGAATCCGTACCTTGAAAAAAGCCATGCCCAATACGCCCATGCAGATGCTGTTAAGAGCTCAAAATCTGTTGGGATACCGTCATTATGCTGATGATGTAGTAGAAAAATTTGTGGAAAGAGCCGCTGTAAACGGTGTGGACGTTTTCCGAATTTTCGACGCTTTGAATGACCCCCGTAATATCATGACCAGCATCAAAGCAGTAAAAAAAGCCGGTAAACATGCTCAGGGTACCATTTCCTTTACAGTATCGCCGGTAGATACCGCTGAAAAATATATTGAACTGGCCAAGCAGATGCAGGAAATGGGCGCTGATTCTATCTGTATCAAAGATATGGCTTCATTACTTAAACCGTATGAAGCATACGACCTGGTAAAAGGTATGAAAAAAGCGCTGGATATTCCCATAAACCTGCACAGCCATGCTACTACCGGTATGTCTGTGGCAGCCCTGGTAAAAGGTGTGGAAGCCGGAGCAGATATGATCGACACAGTAATTTCCAGTATGAGTATGGGTACTTCCCACTCACCCACAGAGACTATGGTGGAAATTTTCAAAGGCACTGCCTATGATACCGGCCTGAATATGAAACTGCTCCTGGAAATTTCAGCTCATTTCCGTGAAGTACGTAAAAAATACAAACAATTTGAATCATCCTTTTTGGGTGCTGACACTCGTATTCTGGAAGCGCAGATCCCTGGCGGTATGTTGTCCAACATGGAAAAACAGCTCAAAGACCAGGGCGCCGGCGACAAGATAGATGCTGTATTGGAAGAAATGGCTGTCGTCAAAAAAGACTTTGGCTATCCTCCTCTGGTCACCCCCAGCTCCCAGATCGTAGGTACTCAGGCTGTATTTAACGTCCTGTTTGGCCGTTATCAGAACCTGACTGCTGAATCCAAAGATCTCCTGGTCGGTAAATACGGCAAGACAACCGCACCTGCCAATCCTGAGCTGGTAAAAAGAGCTCTCAAAGAACTGGGTATGGAAAAAGCCATTGACCATCGTCCTGCTGATGATATCCCCAATGAATTACCAAAGATAGAAGCTGAACTGAAAGAAAAACTGGGGGTGAAAAAAGTCGACATTGATGATGTACTGACTTACGCTCTCTTCCCACAGGTCGCACTGAAATTTTTTGAGACCAGAGCCAATGGACCTGTCAAATTTGAAGCTGCACCGGAAACCCCGGCTGCGGCCAGCCCCGCTAAATCAGGCAGTGCCGCTAAGTATGTAGTAAATGTGGATGGAAAGGATTATTCCGTTAGTGTTCGTGATGAAGGTACCATGGTAGTGACTGAATCTGCCAAATCATCCTCCACTACCCCTGTCTCAGAATCGAAGGTATCTGCTGATACCTATACCGCTTTAGAAGCACCAGTCGCCGGTACTGTACTCAAATTAGGCAAAGAAAACGGTGATGCAGTAGTCAAAGGTGACATTATTCTAATGGTGGAATCCATGAAGATGGAACTTCCCATTAAAGCGACAGTAGATGGAAAGATAAAGTATCTGGTAAAAACTGGTGATCAGATTCAGGCTCACCAGGTCATTGCAGAAATAGGTTAACAGGGAGAACCGGATGAAAATCAAGCCTCTCCTGTCCAATCTGTCACGAGCTGCAATTGCTGTACTGTTATTGGGTATATTGGGCTTCTTTACTGCACAGAGCCGGGGTATGTTTGCATCAACCAACACCAATAAAAACATAGTGCCAAATGTAACCCTTGTCACCAATGCTACAGCTGTCAAAAAAGAAGAAAAAACCATTGTATCCAATGGAAACCTGATGAATTTCTCCGTGCCGCGCCTGATACAAAGTATTTCCAAAAGTTCCGGTATTTTTGCATTCTTTACAGAAAAAGAAGAAGTGATTACTATCCGGGATGCAGTACATGGAGAAGACCAGAAAAAGGTACTTTTAGAGACTAAAATCATTGCTGATAATAAAATTGATTTTACTACAGACGATAACATGCACTACCAGATGTCCCTCGAAGAATACAACAAGAGTGTAGCCCGGGCTTTCGGCTGGCAAAAATTCATTATGATCATCATCGGTTTTGTATTACTGTTTCTGGGTATTGCCAAAGGTTTCGAGCCACTTCTTCTGGTACCCATTGCTTTTGGAACAATCTGGGTCAATATTCCCATCGCGGGTTTGGGTGATTCTCATGGTTTCCTGCGTATTATTTTTGAATCAGGCATTAAGAATGAGCTTTTCCCTCTGATTATCTTCATGGGTGTAGGTGCAATGACGGACTTCGGACCACTGATTGCCAATCCCAAGACTGCGCTTCTGGGAGCAGCTGCTCAGTTTGGAATATTCGGTACTCTGGTGGGCGCTATAGCCCTGAATCTGATCCCTGGTATCAATTTCAGCATGATGGAAGCCTGCGCGATTTCCATTATTGGCGGAGCTGACGGCCCTACTTCTATCTATGTGGCTTCCAAGCTGGCACCCAATCTCATGGGCAGTATTGCTGTGGCAGCCTATTCCTATATGGCATTGGTGCCATTGATACAGCCGCCTATTATGAAATTCCTGACGACCAAAAAAGAACGTCTCATACATATGAAGCAGCTGAGACCGGTATCCAAAATAGAAAAAATAATATTCCCTCTTATTGTATTAAGCTTGTCTGCCCTGCTTTTGCCGGCTGCTGTACCCCTCATGGGTGCCCTGACCTTCGGAAACCTGGCCAAAGAAAGCGGTGTAGTGGAGAGATTATCCAAGACTATGGCCAATGAACTTATCAATATAGTTACCATCTTCTTAGGTCTGGGTGTTGGAATGCAGATGGCTGCCTTTAAATTTATGCAGCCTGCCTCACTGGGAATTCTTTTCCTGGGTCTGATCGCTTTTTCCTTCGGGACAGGTGCCGGAGTGCTATTTGGCAAAATAATGAATTTCTTTTCCAAAGAACCGATCAACCCCCTCATTGGTGCAGCCGGCGTATCTGCTGTGCCTATGGCGGCTCGTGTGGTTAATAAAGTCGGTATGGACGAAGACCCGGGTAATTTCCTGCTCATGCATGCCATGGGTCCTAATGTAGCAGGCGTTATCGGATCGGCTATTGCGGCCGGTGTGATGATAGCCCTTTTTATGTAAAAAAATAACAATATTCTCAGGAGGAATACATGGGAAAAAATACCCCTACTACCAAGAACAAGAAACTCCTGGACTGGGTGAAGGAAGTCGAAACCCTGACCCAGCCGGACTCTGTATACTGGTGCGACGGTTCACAGGCTGAATATGATGAAATGATCAAGATTACAGTAGACAGCGGCTTAGCCACTCCTCTGAAAAAACCTGGCTGTGTACTTTTCCGCTCTGACCCCTCTGATGTCGCCCGTGTGGAAAACCGTACCTATATCGCTTCCAAGACTCAGGAAGCAGCTGGTCCTACCAATAACTGGATTGACCCTGCTGAACTGAAAAAGACCATGAAAAATCTGTACAAGGGCTGTATGAAGGGACGTGTCATGTATGTGATACCTTTCTCCATGGGACCTGTGGGATCTGATATCGCCAAAATCGGTATTGAGATCACCGACTCCGCTTACGTGGTTGCCAACATGCACATCATGACCCGCGTGGGATCAAAAGTAATGGATGTCCTGGGTGAAAAAGGAGAATTTATTCCTTGTCTGCATTCTGTGGGTAAACCTCTTAAACCCGGTGAAAAAGACAACGGTGTATGGCCCTGTGCTCCCCTGGAAGATAAATATATCTCCCACTTCCCTGAAACCCGGGAAATCTGGAGCTACGGCTCAGGTTACGGCGGCAACGCTCTGCTGGGTAAAAAATGTCTGGCCCTGCGTATTGCCAGTGCGGTAGCCCGTGATGAAGGGTGGCTGGCCGAACACATGCTGGTCCTTAAAATCACTAACCCCAAAGGTGTGAAAAAATATGTCGCAGCTGCTTTCCCTTCTGCCTGTGGAAAGACCAACCTGGCCATGCTTATCCCTACCATCCCTGGCTGGAAAGTAGAAACCATCGGTGATGACATCGCATGGATGAAATATGGTTCAGACGGCAGACTTTATGCCATCAATCCAGAAGCCGGTTTCTTTGGTGTAGCACCCGGTACATCTATGGATTCCAACCCCAATGCCATGCATTCTATAGCAAAGAACACTATCTTTACCAATGTAGCACTGACTGAAGACAAAGATGTGTGGTGGGAAGGCATCGGATATGATGCTCCTGGTAAACTCATAGACTGGACAGGAAAAGATTGGGTTCAGGACAAAGGAAACAAAGAGCAAAAGCCTGCTGCTCACCCCAATGCACGTTTCACAGCACCTGCTTCCCAGTGTCCTGCTATCGCTCCTGAATGGGAAGATCCCAAAGGTGTGCCCATTGATGCCATCCTGTTTGGCGGTAGACGCCCCAGCACGATTCCTCTGGTACATCAGGCCAAGAGCTGGAATCACGGGGTCTTCATGGGGTCTATAGTAGGTTCAGAAATCACAGCTGCAGCCCTTGACCTGAAAGCTGGTACTGTCCGCCGTGATCCCTTTGCTATGCTGCCTTTCTGCGGATATAATATGGGTGATTATTTTGCTCACTGGATCAAAATTGGTAAAAAGTCCACTGAAGAAAAGCTGCCTAAGATCTTCTTTGTAAACTGGTTCAGAAAAACCAAAGAAGGTAAATGGCTGTGGCCCGGATATGGTGAAAACAGCCGTGTCCTGAAATGGATCTTCGAGCGTACCAATGGCGAAGGTAAAACTGTAGAAACTGTTATCGGATATATGCCTGCTGTAGACGGTATTGACCGTCCTGAAGGAGTATCAGAAGCAGATATGAAAGAACTACTCTCTGTGGATGTAGAAGGCTGGAAGAAAGAACTGGACGACGTGAAAGCCAATCACTATCCTAAATTTGGTGACAAACTGCCCAAAGAACTGATGTCTGAACTGAAAGGACTGGAAGAAAGACTATCCAAATAAGAGATTCTAAAAACAAAAACACCGGGCTGTATAGCCCGGTGTTTTTTTATGAAAATTTAAATATTTAAATAGGAAGAATGAATAGGCTGAGGTATGCTGTTACGGATGATAAAACCGCCTGTCTCAAATTCTCCTATCATGACTTTTCCTAATTTAGCGGTAATCTGTTCATGCAGTCCCTGGAGATCAAGTCCCCAAATCTCCAGCTCTGACCAGGGTAGAGAGTATTCATCATCCAACATATCCAAAGCCTGTAGAAAATCTGAAGCCTTGTCACTGTTACTTTTTGGGTCAATGAGACTGAGACCTGTATCCAGACCGACTAAATAATTATCATCTTCCCATATATGATTGGCTATTCTGCGGTTAAACGAAGTATCCAGGAGCCAGACGGACATGTGATTTACTCGCTCAGACAGATCTTTGGTGCAGCAATCTTCCAGAATTATTAAGATTTTGATTGCCTTCATATAAATAGCATACACCAGCATATGATTATTTCAAGTATGACACCTAAATATATTCACTCATTTTTATAAATAAACCAGAGCTGGTTTTTATCCTGATCAGGTGTAATTTCGAGGTTTTCCATAATACCAATAGGTTCAACCCCCAATGCTGACTGTGCTTCAATAATTATTTCTTCAATGGGTAAACCTTCCAGAAATAATTCATAAGCAATTTCAGGAGCATATATACTTTCGGGCACAAAAAGAACCTTATGGGGATTTAATTCCTTTACAAACTGCTCGATTTCCTGATGTACAGATATTCTGTAATTTTTAGAAACGGAGAATCTATCCCAATCCCACTTTTCTAGATTCAGTACACAACAATAATCCATAAAAGCGATTCGCAGAGTATCGTTGCCGCAAAGGATTTCAATCTTACCGTCTTCATCTATGTCTCCCAGTGACCATTTAATTCCCTCTTTAGTAAAATCCAGCAGATCAGGAAATGCAGACTCGTTCCACTTTTTGAGGAGAGTAACCAGATTATAAAGTGGAATTTTATGATCCAGGATAATATAAATTCCAGCTGACACTATTTGCTCCTAAGATGTGCTATAGTTTTTTTAGCTCTCAGTTCAACGGGGTACCAATTCCAGATTGAGGAGACGTTTGGCATTATCAAAGAAAATCATGTTTTCAGTTATGGCACCCAGATCCAGAGATTTAATTTTCTCAACTATTACACCGGGATGCTGCCAGGGATAATCACTGCCAAACAAAATTTTATAAGGCCCATGACCAAAAATAATTTCTTTCATCTGCCAGTCTTCCATTTCATGGCAATAAGCGGTATCCAGATAGACTTCATGCAGTCCCATGACATATTTTGCAACATCTTCCCACATCCTATACCCTCCCATATGTGCCAGTACAACTTTGAGCTCACTGGAAAACATGCCTACCTGGCCTAGTCTCTGCGGAGTGGCGTGAACCGTTTTAAATGGGAGGTCTTTACCGGCGTGCAGGAGTAGAATCATTTTATTTTTTAAACAAGCTTCGTAGATAAAAAACATGTCCGGGTCATCCGGATAAAAACTCTGGTACTCAGGATGCATTTTGATACCGCGCACACCATGTCCGGCTAAAAATGCGATTTCTTCTTCTACATCCCCGACTTCGCGAAACATGGGGTGCATGGCTCCAAAACATAAAACCTGCGAATTTTTTCGATTGTGTTCTATCATGGCACGATTGATTTTTTTTACCTGATCGGCATCGGTAGCTACCGGCAGATTAACGGCATAGTCAATATGATATTTATCCATCATGTTTTCAATAGACTCAAGCCTGCCATTGCCTATAGCTTTAACCTGGGCAGCTTTTTCTATACCTTCAATGGTGTACTCAGCAATGTTGTCCGGAAAAAAATGCAGATGGAAATCAATCAGCATACGTTACTGTAATTTGCTCCTTTATATCTTTACCATCGCAGCTGCTAATACCTCAGAACTTTGTATATCGATCAGCCGTATCATAAGTACACTGGTACCGCCCACAAAATATAGTTTCCCGGCAAGTAAAGTGTCTGCCTGTGTCAGTTGTTTGATTTCACTGGTAATAGTGACACCCGCCATATTCAGCTGTAACTCCTTCATTATGGCTTCCAGATTTTTTCTGTCAACTACTTTTAAGAATTTACCCTGAAGAATTATTTCTTCGCTCAAGGTTGCAATGTGTTCGCTTAACCCTTTCAGACTTTCCGTTTCAGGTGTGGGAGGCAGTATCATTACCGTACTGACTCCCTGTTTATCAGCGGCGATTTGCTTTTTGATCTGCTGTAGGGCGTTATCTACTCTTCTGTACACCAGGTCTTTGCTGTCTGTGAAAGTATAATCTTTCTGGATTACGGCAATCACTTTATTGTCAGCCTGGGTATATATTTCCCTTTTGACATTATCTACCACGATGTCGTCCAGACTGCGTGATTCATAATTACTGCCGGTATGATGGCTGACTTTCCCTTTATCTTCTTTCGTGGCCTCGCCTTCACTTTCCCCGGTCTCACCATAGGTAAGGAAGATAAATCTGCCTTTGGTAGCCTGGCTCAGCATACGCAGATGGCCTTCTCCGGTGACATCCAGACCGCTGGCTCCAATGGTAAAGACCTTGATACGTTCACGTGCACAATCCTGTATGACCTTTACCATCCGCTTGGTTTCTCCATAGCGTGCGGGGGCATCCGTGACCACAAAAGCCAGACGGATAGAATTTTTCTTCCAGTTCAGTTTAGTGGTCTGCTCCATTCCTGACCATAGATCTTCGGGAAAATCACCCCCTCCACCCGCTGTCACTGTGAACAGAAAATTTTGAAATTTCTCCAGATCTTCAGTAAGTTTAAAAACCTGGGTAAGATATTTATCTCCCTGATCTTTGTAAAGAACCATGCCAAAACGAAGGTTAATATTGGAAACAGGCAGCTTCATAATACGGGAATAAATAGACACCAGAGTATCCTGCAGCATGGAGATCTCGTCGCCCATACTGCCGGTGGTATCCATCACAAAAACAATATCCAGGTCTATCTGGTCCCAGCCAGTTCTCTGAGTAGGTAGTTTCACTTCAATCCGGTCATATAGTCCGGCATTAATACTGATATTGGTGCTTATCCCCTGGTACTTGATAGTTATCTGGGAATCTTCCTGCTGCTGACTCTGCGGATCAACAGAGTCAATATATAAAATACCCTCTCCATCCTGATAAGTGAGTATCTTCTGAGTTTCATATTTTAATTCAGCATTCCAAAGCGGCAGATCATTCTGATCAACCACAGCTACAATAACTCTGCGGGAAAACTGTTTAATTAAATCTACCTGCTCTGCTTCTGATGGATATTTTGTGGTTAAAAAATCCATGTAATACTGAAATTCTTCATTGTCATCATGTTCACCCGCCTGCGGAATATTGAGCTTGTGTTCAACAGTATTTTTAGAATCTGTGATTTTACCTGTGTCTTTTTTTATATCTGAGATAGTACTTTCTACATCAGGGGTGATCCTGTCATCAGCTATATCCATATCTTTTTTGTTTTTATCCATAATGAGATAATCTTCAGTAGCATCTTCTGAAATTATTTTATCTTTTTTCTTACTTTCTGAATCCACAGTTTTAGTTGAAATTACTGTGTCGGACGGTTTGGGGGATACTTTTACCGAAGCGGCACAAGCAGAAATAAAAAACAAGAATATCACCCAGACACCGATTCTCCAAAGACGATTTTTCATTATGACCTCCTAAATACCTGCAAACAACTCATCCACCATCTCTAAAGCTTCTAAAAATTCAGATTCAGAAACTGAAAAAGAATAGCTTCCATCCTGTTGTTTTACGCGGCCGATGGCATCCAGTAACACGATCCGGGTAGCACCTGAAATGTTTTTTTTATCACTGGCAGCAGCCCGCCAGATTTTTCTGAGATCCAGTTTTTTAAAGTCTTTCAGAAAACGGAAAAGTTGAAAATCCCTTAGTATCTCCAATATTTCTACCAACTCCTTTTTGTCGAGCGCGGCTTTTTGAGTGGACAAATAAGCTGCTGCTGCCATACCCAGGGAGATGGCAAATCCATGGGGTATACGAAATCGGGAAACGTGTTCAATTGCGTGGCCTATAGTATGCCCCAGATTGAGAGTCTGACGCAGCCCGCCTTCCTTCTCATCCTGTTCCACAACCAGCGCTTTAGCCTGACAGCTTTTTTGAACCAGATATTGCATTTTTTCAGGGTCTTTCTGGAGGATGTCAATCTGATGATTACTCAGCCAGGAAAAGAAATTTTTATCGCCGATCAGTCCGTATTTTATTACTTCGGCCATGCCATTGATGAATTCCTGTTCAGGTAAGGTATCTAATAATAGAGTGTCGATGACTACGGCACGCGGCTGATAAAATGCCCCGGCCATATTTTTTCCGTAGCGGGTATCCACTCCGGTTTTTCCTCCAACGGAACTATCCACCATTGATAAAAGGCTGGTGGGGACCTGGATAAAAGAAATCCCTCTCATATAGATAGATGCCACGAAACCTGCCATATCCCCGCAGACTCCACCGCCGAAAGCTACCACCAATGACTTCCTGTCCATTCCAATACTGGCCAGGCCTCCAAAAAGTTCTAATATGGTATTCATATTTTTGGAAGATTCACCACTACGAAAAACCAGTATTTTATAGTCATGTGATTTCAGAATATTTTCCAGTTGGCTTTTATATAGATTATACAGCACATTATCCGTTATCACAGCCAATTTGGTGGGTTTAAGCTTTTCTATAATTCCGGAAAGATCATCTTTCAGATTACCATGTCCTATGGAAATATCATAACTATCATCAATTTCCCTTTT
This sequence comes from uncultured Brevinematales bacterium, assembly GCA_964428015.1. Taxonomy (GTDB): domain Bacteria; phylum Spirochaetota; class Brevinematia; order Brevinematales; family CAYRWR01; genus CAYRWR01. The sequence goes on from CAYRWR010000018.1 coordinate 61,757, forward strand.
TAAATGTACATGAACTTTTGTACTGATATCATTTTTCATTGACTTAAGCCTTCAATATATTTCTGCATTAATCTGGAATGTTCTTTTTCTTCGTCAATTACGTTTTTGAGGATTTCTCTGGTTTCTGATTGTTTTACCTTATCCAGAATTAAACTGTAAAAACGAATTGTCTTATCTTCATTGACTTTAGCTTTTTTGAAAATATCCAGGCTGTCATGAATGTCTTTCCACTCCTCTGCTACCTGGTCGGCCTGGAAAAGATCAGAATTAAAATTGTCACGCAGATATTCTTTTATTTCTTCTGAATCGAAATAGATTGAGTCACTGTGTTCCTCTTCTAATTTAAGAAAGGTATTATAATGCTGGGCTTCCATATCAACCAGGTCTTCAAATAGAGAAGCTTCTACTTCATCCAGAGAAAATTCAGCCGCTTTCTGGTAAAATCTTATCCCATCCTGTTCAATATTTTGAGCAATTTTATATACTTCAATTGTACTCAAATCCATAACCCCTACCTCCCTTGAATAATAGATTTTATTGTCTGTGGAACATTTTGTCAAAGTATACCAATTGCTATTGTTTTTTTATTTGGTTTTTTCTTTATAAGTTATATTTCTCATGTTATAGTATAGCCATATATAATAAACATAAAATTTACCGGGAGGAGTTGTGATGAGAAGATTTGCGGTCAAACTTATAGTCCTGTTAATACTGGGAGTGTTGATTTCATGTCAGGGAGGAGGTACCAAACCGGAAAGCGCTGTTACCGGAGGGCCTTCCTGGGCATTGAATCCCCCTACCAGCAGTGATTATTATTACTTTGTAGGTTACACAGAAGGTATTGACGCAGTACAGGTTTTGCAGGATTCAGCGGTCAATAACGCCAAGTCTGAAATTATGAAATATATTTTTGAAGAATCAAGTGTCACTTCCGTCTTTGAGACATATGGAAGTTTATCCGGGAACGAGGACCTTCAAAAAGACATGCGGGAAACTCTGGTGTCTAAAAGTGCTGCCCGGTTATCCGGAGTAGAAACAGATAAAACGGAAGCCAAACCCTTCAATGATGACGGTCTGGTGGGTAATAAAGTCTGGGTCCTGGTTAAGATAAAGAAATCCACGGTAGAAGCAGAAAGAAAGCGAATCATCTCGGAAATCCAGCGTAAACTGGAACTGGTAGAGAAGAACATTAAGGATGCTAAAGCCGCACTGAACGATGGACGAATCCTGGATGCAGTGCGCTCTTATCTCTCTGCTGCCATAAGTGCAACCAAAGTTGAAGAAAGAGCAGATGAATTTCCTATCTATGTGAATGAAATAGGAAAGATATTAGCCAATCTCTTTATCGAAGCTGATGAGATTCCCGATACAGTTGACCTGTCCGGTGGTTCAGAGCTGACCTATAAAGTACTATATGCCGGAACTGATGGTAAAAAACCGGTCAAGGGTGCCAATATAAAATTTACTCTGCGTGATAATAAAGGCGATTATGACAAGACTTCTGTAAGCGGTAATGATGGAGTAGTAAAAGTCCGCATCAGTAAACTGGATGAAGTGAACACCAGCACCAAAATGTATGCCGCTCTTAACCTGCCGATGGATGATATAATGAACCTGCCTGATCCCTTTAAAAAATATTACTCTACTTTGAACAGCTATGTGGAAAGGGTTAACTTATCTTCCAGTTTTAAAGTGTCTTCTGTAGCAAATCTGAATATTCCAACAGCAGTGATCGCCATAGAGGAAGGTGATGATGGTTTTGTCAAGGTACCCAATCTGAGTTCAGAAGCCATGTCCTATCTGCAGTCCAAGGGTTACAAGACTAAAAAGTTTCCTGATGATGTAGCATTAAAGCAGATTTATGAACTCAAAGATTCCGCATTAAAGCAATTATCTTCCCAGGGTATCAAAAGAGTGTTCGTGCTCTATGTGAATTCCGGAGTTGAACCAACCTATAAAGATTCCCTTAAAAAATGGGTAGCTTTTTATTCCCTGTCATCTCAGTTGGTAGATACTGCCAACGGAGATGTGCTGGCTGCTAAAAATATCAAAGCCAGTGGAACTTCTGATTCCAAAAATGGTTGTTTTGATTCATTTATCAAAGCAGCAGGGAAACAATTAAAGAAGCTTATTGATTAATTTATGGGGGCTGTAAACTTTTGCCAGAGAAGCGAATATAGCTTCTTTGGATCACTGCTGAGATTACAGGAGCTCATTTATTGTACAGCTCTGCAGGGATTTGAAGCCTGTTGTCTCACTGACACACTATCTACTTTCGGTTACTATCAGTTAAGTAAGTGGTGTGAAGAGTACAAAATCAAGCCCATATACGGTCTGGAGATTTTTGTGAATGGGGTCAGCGGCCGAGGCTGCTACCCCATTCTTATTATAGCCGAGAATAATATTGGACTAAGCAATATATTCAGGCTTAACACACTCTCTTATCAGCGATTTGATAAAGAAATGAGTTTTACCCTCAGTCTGGAAGTGCTTCATGCTCATCGGGAGGGGTTGTTCGTTATTACTGAACAGGAAGCTCTACTCCATCATGACAATTATTCCTACCTGACCCATTATTTTGAGAAAATGTCTTCTTTATTTGGAGATCATTATTACTTCAGTCTGAATTATACTGGCCCGGCAAAAGTGAGTTTTATCAAAGAAATGATTGCCCTGACCTCCCATTATGATATACCTGTTTTAGCAAATGCTGAATGCCGCCACCAGCCTAATGACCGGGATAAATTTTTATCCTTAAATCAGCTCAGAGAAAAACATTTTAAACAGGATGAGAGAGGGTTGAGGCTGGATCAGAATATGGATTTCAGTATGCGTGGCAAAATTGAATTTGAGCACCTATTTTCACGACATCCTGAAATATTACAGAATAATATTGATTTGCTGGAAAAAATCACTGCCCATTTGGATTTACGCCATTACCATTATTCTACTCTTTCCATACCTCTAAGTACTACTGAATCCATATCCGATCAATCTGAAGGCCAGCTTCCGGAAAATAGTGGATGGTACAATAACCTGAATCTATTGAAACAGCTATATGCTTTTATTGAAAAAGAACACATCCCATTTTTCCCGTATCATGCTTCACTGATACCTTTTCAGGTTTTACAGGGATGGCTTCATCAGCTGCACGAAGATTCATTTCCCCTTTTGAAATACTCAGCTTTTTTAGTCACTCATCTGGGTATGGATGTTGGTTTTGAATCCAAAGATCGTCTCATACAGTATATAATAAGTCTCTTTGGAAATCAGCAGGTTGCCTATTGTGCTTCCGTAAGCCATTTACCGGTACGGACTGCCATCCGGGATCTGGCTGGTTTGAATAATCTGCCTCACGAATTATATCAGGAATTACTCAAGACTATACCTTCCCATCAATACAGAAACTCACCCAGACTGGAAACTTTGATCAGGAAAAAAGTGACATTACAGCACCTGATGTCTGTTCACCCTGAAATCAAAATATTAGTGGATACTGCCGCTCAATTAGAAGGTCTCCCTTCTTATAGCACGGTTCATTCAAATACGATTTTTATTATACCTCAGGGGATTGAAAAGTTTGCCACACTGGAGTATTTTAAAGAAGGACAGTACCTGGCCCAGATCCAGCGCTCAGACCTATATGGTCACATCCCCCATCTGGATATTTCTGCAGACAGAATAACTTCTCTGTTACATGAGTGCCATAAAATGCTGGAACATGAAGTCGCTTTTGATGACCTGGAAACCTGGAAAAACATAAACGGTAGTTTGCCTAGTGCTTTGTTACCTTACGATCCTCCCAGATTATCACAATTAATCCGTACCATTGATCCCCAGAACCTGGACAGTCTGGCGGATGTGATCACCATTTATCAGACGAATCTCAAAAAAGAAAAATCAGACCTTTATTTCAGCAGTAAAACTAGTATCCGAAAAGGGGATATTGCAGGGCTGATACAAATCACTTCAGGTAAAAGCCCAGTTATCTTATATCAGGAAGAGTTATTGTCTCTAATGCAAGTAGCATCAAATCTGGATATTTCAACTGTAACACAAGTATGGGAATTACTGCAAACCCAGCAGGCAGACCAGATAGCCCAGGCTCGTGGTATATTTCTGCAAAAGTCGGAGAATAACCCGGAAAGACAGGATACCGCACTCGGCATACTGTCTTTGACCATAGAAAATCAGAAACAGGCAGTGCAGTATTCAGAAATGCTTTCAGAAAGTATAAGATATTATCTGATCAGTTATTTTCAGCGTACTCAGCCTTTAGTACTCTACTCCACGGCACTAAATCTGTATCAAGGGTATCCGGTCAGATTAAACGACATGCTCTCAGAAATACGCCAGAAAGAGATAAAGATACTTCCTATTGAGATAAATGAGAGTGACATATATTGCCGTCAGGAAAAAGACAGCATCAGAATGGGGCTGATTTTTGTGAAACATCTCAGCTTAAAAAAGTGTCAGGATATTATTCATGAGAGGTCTGTAGGGGGACATTATAAAGACTTAAGAGACTTTTTAATGCGCATCCGAAAATCAGGATTAAGTCCACGCCAGAATGAGAATCTTATAAAATCAGGAGCATTTCGTAAAGAATGGTCTTCCATTATTTCTGCGCTGGATATTGCGGCAAATTTCCAAAAATGGATGGATCAAAATCCTTCATTATTAAACTTAAATGTAGAGGAAAACGATCTTTTTACTTTAAACTCCCTATTTGAACTGCCTGAGTATGCTGAACTCCACAGTCCGGAATTTAAAGAAAGCGCTGAGTTAAGAGATATTCAAAATATGGAATACATCCTGGAAGCAACCGACCTGTATCTGGATCAGCATCCTGTAGAAAGATATCAGGAAGAATTGAGACATTTGCAAATCGATCATATTTCCCGTATTGAACAGCTGCACTACGCTGTTTTTGCGGTTTATTTATATCATATAAATGTTATCCAGACTAAGGACGGCAGGGATATGGCTTTTGCCCGAATTAGTGATCCCACTGGTATCTCCGAAGCGGTGCTTTTTCCCCGCATTTATCAGAGATTTCTGCATGTCATCCGAAACCAGGAATTGTATCTGGTAAAAGGGACTATTGATGATCAGAAATTGATAGTGGAAGAAATATACCTGCTAAAAGCCGTCTTATAAGTAATAAATAATTATTTTACATATCCCCTGTTTTGAAGTATACTATTAAAAATCACAAGGAGAGCGCCATGTACAGGAAAGTATTCGCGGTTCTTGTTTTATTAGCTGCATTTGCAGGATGCGGAAATCAGGTCAAGACTAAAGACGTTTATTATGTCCAGTCAGGTGTAGCCAATTTCTATAACATGAAAAGTGACAAAATGGCCTGGGATTCCAGCGTTTATTGGGGTTATAAATATTTCCCTGTATCCGTGAGCAATAATATTGTGACTATTGACGGGGAAGATTATGTTAATGTGATGTCCGCATTAAACAAGGATAAAAAAGGTTATATAAAGGCTCAAGACCTCATTCTCAACCCTGTATCTCCGGGAGTTATACTAAATAAAGTGCTGGTCAGGGCAGAACCCAGCTTCCGTGCCGGAAAAAAAGCCTTTGTGACCCCTCCTACTCTGCTCTTTATTATCAAGACCAACTCCAATGCCGAAGGGCTGTGGGCTGAAGTAAAACCCTATCGTCCCACTGAAAACTATTTTAATACTCCGGACTACAAGCAGATGGATTATCTGAAGTCCTATTTTGTAGAATTAAAGCATATTTCTACCAAGAGAGATGATATTGAACTGATCTCAGGTACCATGGTTGCAGTGAGAACATTTAACAGCAGTACCAAAGACGCTAAAGATAAAATCTCCCTGTCTGAAACAGAAATCAATGAACTCATCAACCGCTATCCTGAGAGCCCGGCTATCCTGTATGCCAAACAGGCTCTGGAATATATCAACCCTTCCGCTTATTCTTCCACAAACAGCGCCTATGGCGATGGAGGAAATCCTCTGTTGGATGAAGACCTCAGCGGTGATGGCGGCACTGATTCAGACTCCACTGTAATCAACTCTGACGAAATCTAATCAAGCAAGGGCAGTTTCGACTGCCCTTTTTTAAACTAAGGGAGGATACATGAAAGTATCTGTGGCCAGCGACCACGCCGCTTTTGAATTGAAAGAAAAAGTGGTGACTTATTTAAAACAAAAAGGCTTTGAAGTCAATGACTTTGGCACCCATTCTCCTGAAAGTATGGACTATCCGGATACCATAAAACTGGCAGCCCGGGCAGTAGCCGCACATGATGCGGACAGAGGAGTGGTCCTGTGCGGATCCGGAATAGGCGCCTCAATCGTAGCCAACAAAATTCGGGGCATCAGGGCGGTACTCTGCATGGATGAATACAGCGCTGAATTTTCCCGCCGGCATAATGACGCCAACGTACTGGTACTGGCAGGGCGGAGACGCACCATGGATGACGTCAGCCGTTATATCGATATCTGGTTTTCTACTCCCTATGAAGGGGGCAGACACCAGGGCCGGTTGGATAAGATAAGCGGTATTGAACAGGAAGAAGCCCGTGATTGATGCCTACACCAGCCTCTATGGTATCCTGGGACACCCGGTGCGCCATTCTTTTTCCCCCTATATCCACAATACCGGCTTTAAGATACGGGATATAAACGCTGTATACACAGCCTGGGACGTACAGGAACAGGACCTGGGTGCTGCAGTTAAAGGACTGAAGGCACTGGGGATACAGGGTGCCAGCGTCACCATCCCCCATAAAGTGACAGTGATGCCCCATCTGGATGAACTGGATGAAATAGCCCGGCTGGTCGGCTCAGTCAACCTGATTTACCGAAAGGATGAAAAACTCATGGGCACCAATACTGATGCCTGGGGGTTTTTCCAGGCTTTGGAAAAAGTCGCGCCCATTCACGGCTCAAAAATATCGGTTTTCGGCAGCGGAGGCGCGGCCCGTGCGGTGTGTTTTGCTCTGTTTTACTATGCCCAGCCCGCATCGCTTACTATCTATGCCCGCAGTCAGGATAAGGAGGAAAGCCTGCGTCTGCAAGACCATCTCAGACAGCAACTGGCCTCAATACAAAAACTGAATAATCCCCAGATCATTCAGGCCCGGGATCGCGACCGGTGGCCTGGCGCGGCAGATGATTCTGATATTATTATCAATACCACACCTATGGGAATGCACCCCCTGGAAGATCTCAGTCCCCTGTCCCAGGAAGAGATACCGGAGGGAATTACCGCTATGGATGTAGTTTATACCCCGCGGGATACCCTGTTTTTAAAAAACGCGGCTGCCCGAAAATGCAACCTGGGTTACGGTATCGACATGCTGCTGTACCAGGGGCTCAAACAATTTGAGATATGGACAGGCCAATCAGCTCCCGAGCAGGAAATGCGCACGGTACTATATGAAAGACTGGGTATGAAATAGATTCACATATATTTTAGAGTAAAGTATTGACAAAAAGACGGAAACTATGTTATAATAGTGTCCAATTTTAAGACGCCCCTATCGTCTAGTGGTTAGGACACAGGGTTTTCATCCCTGCAACCGGGGTTCAATTCCCCGTGGGGGTAAGCGCGAAGGAGTCAGATTTTTTCTGGCTCCTTTTTTTTATTTCCTGGTAATTCTGAAGAATATTCCTGACCGCTAATACCGCCGGAGGCGTGACAGAGAATTGCACCGCCGATATGTGCAGTATTCGCCATCTGCTGCGATAAATCCGGAAATACTGGATCCATGTCTTCAGTGAGAAGGGATCAAAAGCGCTAGAGAAGTTGTCACTCTATATGTCACGGCATCAGCCGGGTGTTATTACACCATGAGTGGAATATGCTGGGACTCTATTGTAGATGATTGGTATTATTTTGAGAAACCAGAAGATAAAAAAAGAAGAATTATTTTTCCAAAAAAACTGAAAATCACTCAGCCGCAGGTGGCGGAGCAGTAGTCTCACGGATAACCAGGCTGGGCTGCAGGACCACACTTTCTTTTTTCAGGATACCGCTCTCAATCTGCTCCCGCATGACATTGGACCCCAGACGGGACACAATGTGCAGAGGCTGGGCCACAGTGGTGAGGCCGATGTAATCGGTAAAGTCCATGTTATCATACCCGATGACACTGACGTCCTGAGGCACACTTAAACCCATTTCGCGGATGGCCGCTATGATGCCTACCGCCTGCAGGTCACTGACGCTGAATATAGCTGTGGGAGGCTGTTTCATGGACAGGAGCTTCTTGGTGAGAAAATAGGCTCCTTCACGGCTCCAGTCATTGACCGCCACGAATTTGTCATTAAAAGGAATATCGGCCATATTCAGGGCCATTTTGTAGCCTTTGAGGCGGTCCTTGGCAACAGTCAGGTGGAAGGGGTCTTCAGCCGCTCCGGTGATGATGGCGATATCTTTGTGGCCCAGGTCAATGAGGTGCTCTGTCGCTTTGAAGGCACCGAAGACATTGTCCAGGGATACAGAACTGTATTCCTTGTTGAAATTATCCAGAAGTACAATGGGGAAACGAGCTTTGGAAAGCTGTATCTCTTCATCCAACAGAACCGGCAGAGAAATGATAAATAAACCATCCAGCTTATTTTCACCCACTACTTTATTGATGATTTGTTTCTTCTGGTCCGGAGTGGTGGCATTGTACAGGATGAGGTCATAGTCATGCAGATCCTGGGCTGAACCTTCCAGTATTTTAAGGAAAAATTCACCGAAGAAAAACGGTACCAGAATGCCGATCTCTTTGGACTTCTGGCGGGACAGACCGGAGGCTATGGGTGAAGGATAATAATTTAAGGATTCAATGGCTTCCATAACTTTTTTGCGGGTGGCTTCAGCCACGTTATCTTTTCCATTGATCACACGGGAAACTGTAGCAATGGTCACATCAGCGACCTGGGCTACATCATAGATTGTGGTTTTCTTTTTTAAATCAGCCATAGAATCTTCTCCCGGTTCTATTTGTAATATTTTACATTAAAATGCTAAAAAATTCAACACTGAATGTAAATACTTTCATAATTTTATATTCTCTTACATTTTCGGTTTTCAGCTGAGATTCATTGAGCAAATTTTACAGACTGTAAAATATGCACTGCGCACAAAATCCTGCACTCAAAGTGCATTCCTTTTTCAAGGAAATTTTATTTATTCATTGATATATATATAATTAAATTTAGT
>CAYRWR010000019.1:0-70932 GCA_964428015.1 uncultured Brevinematales bacterium
TGGTTCGTTAATTCATGTTCAGAATAAAATGTATGTGGGAAATGCTCTTTTATATTCAAAAGGTACTAAAACAGGTCGACTGGCTTATTTTGAAGTGGAGACTCCGGATTTTATGAAGGGAAAAGTGCGGACGAATCAATGGGGTTTGGATAAAGCAAATAACAAACCTATGGTTAATTCAATTGGTAAAAGATACTATCCAGGGATACCCTCTTTTTATAATAATCCTTATGCCTATGACTTTAGTTCAAGTGAAAGCAATGAAGAAAATATATGGGTGAAAATTTATCCTATTGGCAGTGACCAGGCACTAAAAAAGATTGACATTAAAGATATAAAAATCGGAAATGTAATAATGGATTATATAAATCTGAGAAAAGATATAAAAAGGAAAATTAAAACACCTCCTCAGGTCAACTCCATTCAATATATTTCAGATGATGTGGAAGGTTTTATCTATTTCGTGATAGGCTTAAATATAGAGCAATATGATTATTCACCGTTAATCATGGCCATCGATCAAGAGGGTAAGCTTCGATTATTAACCCGACTCATGAGCGCGGCAGGGGATCAATCTGCTATTGTCAATCAAGCCCGCATGGGTTCTTCTTATTATGATTTCAGGGTTGTAATTACTCCTGATATGTCAATATTTGAAGTATGGAACAGTACCAAAGGTGTGGGTGTGGGTAAATTTGAGGTACGAAAATAGATAATATTACACATCTTCGTAAATTGAAATATTTTATTTGACCAAGGGTCGATTACAAAAAAGAAATCGCACAGCATAAGCCCCTCAGCGCCCTCAGTGTCTCAGTGGTGAATTAAGGACGACAATCTCAGTATATCCAGTAAATGTCGTCACCCATCCCCCCCCAGTACCACAGTATCTTGTACAATCCCGGGCTCTATGCTAGTATTAGTCTTACTTAACTTACACAAGGAGGACCGCATGAAGAAACTGCTGGTTTTGCTGTTGCTGACCCTACCCCTGGCCGGCCGGGCCAAGGAAATGAGTCAGATAGATGCCCGCTATATCGTGTTTGACCTGAGCTTTGAGGGTCCGGCGGGTATGGACAAGACCGATATAAGTGCCCACCCCGGTGAGATTTTTGAATTCACGCTGCTGACCGGGACCGCGCCCGATGACAGCGTCATCCATGTCGATTTTTATCTCTTTCCGGCCACAGCGCTTAAGGACCTGGGCGGCATTAAAGGACTGATGCAGTACGGCAAGTCCACCATCCTGGCTACTGTGAAACCGGCCGCTCAATATATCAAACGGAAGATTTTGGGTAAAAGGGTAAAGGGAGAAATCCTCAATATTAAAATCCCTGTGCCTTCTTATGCCGAAGCTTATGTCATTCCCGTCCCGGGCAGTAAACAGTTTTTATTTCTGGGCATCAAAGCCGAAGAAGGCGCTCCCCAGATAGTAACGGAAGACCTCATCCGGCAGATCACATCCACTCTAAAAAAACCATAAACTACAACCAGCCAAAAAGGGGGCAAACCATTTTGGCTTGCCCCCTTTTTTTAGATATTATTATTCTGCGGTTTTCTGAGCTTTCCTTCTTTTTAGAAACAGGAACAAACCCAGTCCCAAAAGAATCAAACCCAGGCCATATATTGTGTAGATGGTGATGAGGGCAGTGGGTTCACGGCCTTCTTCCAATACCAGGATATCATCCAGGTCGACATCGGGCCAGGAAGCCTGGATCAGTTTTTTTTCATCCTGGTCCAGAGGCTCCAGTTTATTGATCACCAGGCCTGAGACCTTGTCTTCTTTGACCCAGTTCGGACTGATATCTCCCAGGGTCTTAAAACGGGTGGTCTTGACCAGCACCCGGAAGTCCCGCAGTACCGGGTATTCCGATTCAGGGGTGGTATCTTCTTTACCGGATTCCACCAGCTTTTGCATGGCCAGGAGATAGGGATGGTGTAAACTGATAATGGGGTAGTATTCCTCTATCAGGTCGGTATGGGGGCCGGGGTCTTTCATCCCGATTTTCTTCTGATTGTAGCTGTATATGGTATAGGGATAGAGAGCAATATGCTCCCCTATGCGGATGTTATAATTGCTCAGCTCGGCTCCCTGTTCCAGGGCGGCCAGATCCACCGATACCGGATGGGAGGAGCGGAGGAAGATGCGGTGTTCCTGTATCATTCCCAGAACACAGAGCAGGCCGGCGAGCATGAGTATGAGGGGCATCCGCAGTTTATTTTTCATAATAATCCCCGCCTCAGGCTTTGGTCTCGGTCTTTCCGCCCGCCAGTGAGATCAGGAAGAAGAGCAGGAACACTACTACCATGACTATTCCGCCGCCGATCATCAGCCAAACCATTCCCATACTTTTGGGTTTACGGCCCTGCTCCAGGATGAGCACATGCTCCACATCCAGTGCAGGCCAGGTCTCCTGTATCAGGCGGAGTTCTTCTCCGGAGAGTTTGTCTATTTCATTGATGACCAGGCCCTGTACGTTGCTGACTTCTTCCCAGTAGACAGGGAGATCACCCAGGGTAGCGTACTGACTGGTCTTGAGCAGGACTTTAAAGTCCCTGAAGGGAGGCCATTCATCTTCAGGAATGGTATCTTCCTCGCCGCTGTATTTCTTTTGCAGGGCTTTGATGCCCTGATAATAGGGGTGGTCCCTGGAAATCAAGGGTACCAGAGCGAAATCCAGCTTGGTGGAATCTGTGGGTTCTTTGTGGGAGTATTTACTGGTGTTGTACTGATAGATACTGTAAGGGAAAAGTGCCCAGTGATCACCGATAACAATATGGGCATTGGACAGGGCCTGGCCCTGCTCCAGCGCGCTCAGTTCCACCCGCTGAGGTACGGACTGGGACAACCCGGCCAGCTTTTTTTCCTGGAAGCCGTGAAATACCAGCATTCCTCCCAGTACGATGAGTACCAGCAGCATTTTCTGCAAAAAGGTCATAGACATCTCCGAAAAAATAAGATTTAGAAGTATTATAATCCGGTTATAATCAAAAATTCAAATATCTGGTATAAATTTAATCTCTTACCCAGCCTGACCCGCATTTGACTTTTCTCATTATAGGCCATAAAATAATAGGAAAAAAATATGCCTTGGAGGATATAATGTCCACTATTATTGATGTACAGGGAAGAGAGATCATCGACTCCCGCGGTAATCCTACTGTCGAAGTTGAGATCTATCTGGAAGATGGTACTATTGGTAGAGCTGCTGTACCCAGCGGCGCGTCCACTGGTGAAAGAGAAGCAGTCGAACTCCGTGACGGCGATAAAAAGCGCTACATGGGAAAAGGCGTTTTGAAAGCGGTTGAAAATGTCAACAGCCTCATCGCTGAAGAGATAGTAGGACTGGACGCTACCGATCAGGTAGAAGTCGATAAAGTCATGCTGGAACTGGACGGTACTCCCAACAAATCCAAACTGGGTGCCAATGCTATCCTGGGTGTGTCTATGGCTACCGCTCAGGCTGCTGCCAAGTACCTCAACATGCCTCTGTACCGCTATCTGGGCGGCACCAATGCCAAAGTCCTGCCTGTCCCTATGGCTAACGTCATCAACGGCGGAGCCCATGCCGACAACAAGGTAGACTTCCAGGAATTTATGATCATGCCCGTGGGTGCTCCTTCCTTCAAAGAAGCTCTCCGCTATCTGTCTGAAACCTTCCACACTTTGAAAAAAGTCCTCAAGGATAAAGGTTATAACACTGCCGTGGGTGACGAAGGCGGCTTTGCTCCCGACCTGCAGTCCAACGAAGAAGCCCTCCAGCTCCTGGTAGAAGCCATCGAAAAAGCCGGCTACAAACCCATGGACCAGATTGCCATCGCCTGTGACCCTGCTACTTCCGAGCTGTGGAATCACGCCGCTGAAGAAGGCAAAAAAGGGTACAAATTCTGGAAATCCACCAAAGAAATCATGAGCTCCAGCGATATGGCCAGCTATTGGGCCAACATGGTTGCCAAGTATCCGATTATTTCCATCGAAGACGGTCTGGCTGAAAACGACTGGGCCGGCTGGAAAGAACTGACTGCCAAGATCGGCGGAAAAGTTCAGCTGGTGGGTGATGACCTGTTTGTGACCAATGTGGAATGGCTGAAAAAAGGCATCGAAGAAAATATCGCTAACTCCATCCTGATCAAGGTCAATCAGATCGGTACCCTGACCGAGACCCTGGACGCTATCGAAATGGCTAAACAGGCTGGCTATACCGCCGTCACCTCCCACCGCTCCGGTGAGACCGAAGACGCGACCATTGCCGATATCTGTGTGGCTACCAACAGCGGCCAGATCAAGACCGGGTCTATGTCCCGCTCTGACCGTATCGCCAAGTACAACCAGCTCCTGCGCATCGAAGAGCAGCTGGGCGACTACGCCATCTACAAGGGCATCCAGACCTTCTACAACCTGGGTCACGTTTACAAACCGTAAACCTCTATTTTCAATTCAAGCGGGAACGTTTCGGCGTTCCCGTTTTTTTATGTTGGCAATCCCTGTGGATTGTGATATAATCATCCAAAGAGTGAGTTCAGGGAGTTGTGTATTGAAGCAGTCATCAAAGGATTCCATTCCTACGGCAAAAAGACTGGAAAGAGAATTCAGGTTCAAGGATTTCTGGAGCGGATTGCTGCAGACAGCTTTATTCCTTATTATGCTGGGAGTGACTGTATATCTTTGTCTGCAGGCCAGGCCGGTTTACTTCCTGGGTTTATTCCTTAGTTTAATAATTTATCATTTGTTATTCTTTCTCCAGATGAAGAAAGTGATGGATCTGGGACAATGCAGGATCAGCCGGGCAGGGGAGGAAGATCTGGGAAATTTCAACCGGGATGAACTCAGGCGGATCCTGGCTGAACTGACCACTGGCAAAAAAAGGGTGCCGGAATTTTTTCTGGCCAAAAAAGATGCCCCTACCTTCTCTGTCAGGATCAATTTGCCTTTTACAATCTGGTCACTCAATGCTGTCTATATTTCCCCGGATATATTGAAAATAATGAACCGGGATGAATTAAAAGCCGTTCTGGCTCATGAACTGGGACACTTTTACTACTGGAACTGGAATAACAGCCGGCACCAGTGGCTGTGGTTTATGACCCAGGCGTTCATGACTGCAGTACTGTTTCTGACCCGGGATTTCAGACTGATCCTGTTTGGCAGTATGATAATCTGGATGCTGATGACTTTTCTATTCAGTCTGCTTTCACCCCGGGACAGCAGGACCGGGGAATACCTGGCTGACCTGTACGCGGCTGAGCAGGTTGGTATTCTCCCTGTCATCAATAGTTTTTTGGCTATGGGTACCTGGGAAGAAAAACGTGAAGCAGTCATGAGAGAAATACTTCATTTTGCGGAAAAAGAAGAAAATCTGGACATGCAGTCCATCCCCGGGCTCATGGAACAAGTCTTGAAAAAAGTGAGTGATAAGTCAGTGCTGACTCCTCAGGAAATAAGTGATATAATAGCAGCGGAAAAGAGTGCCGGAAGAGTAACTTATCAGGATGTTCAGAGTTCGCCTCTGCAAAACACCTCCAAAAAAGACATGATCCATGAACAGTTGAAATTAATCAGCACCCCCCGCTCAACCCAAAGCCATATCAATTGGGCTCGTTTTGACACTTTTCTTCCCAATCAAAGAATCGAAGCCCAGGAATACCCGGCATTTATTCAAACTCTTCAGGAAGAACCTGAAAAGATGCTGGTAGGAGCGGTGATGGATAATGCCTCATCTCCACTCAACCAGGATCACCCCAGTTTGAGACAGAGGATACTCTTTCTGCATCAGGTTTTTTCAGAATCCGGGAAACCGGTCCGTTGATAGCGGGTTTCATAATTTAAATTTTTTGGGCAGGACTTTTCCAGGGTATATTCAGCTATATATATCAATCCTTTAGTTTTGTTTCATTTCTATAAAAAAAAATTGCATTGTCATGGAAAATCATGACAGAATCAGGTTGAAATCACGTGACATTAATACTATACTTCCTGCAATATCAAAAAACAGGAGTACAGGATGAGCAAAAATTTGAGAAAAGTTCTGGTTTTATTAGTGATGTTGATGCTTTCAGGTGGGGCATTGTCTGCCCTGAAACTGCCCGGAAACGTGTCTCTGGATCTGGGAAAAAATAATAAAAAGTCTGAAACCAAAGACAATAAAGCAGATACTAAAAAAGTAGAGATGTTCCAGAAACATAAGCAGACTATACTAACTGCTCATGATTACCTCAAAGATTTCTATAATATCCAGAGTGACAGTCTGGTACTGGAAAAAGTAGATGAAGCCCTTAAGGTGATAGAGGTAGCAGAAAGCGCTGTTCAGGAATTAAGCGATACCATCGGCGGAAGTCTGGGAAATTATGATAACGTCAATGATGAGACCAAGGAGCTTAATTTTGGAAGTAAAGCCAGCCGGGTCAGCAGTTATGTGAATATGTCCAAAGAACGCATCGCTAAATTAAAGATTAATCTACTGAGTATTATAAAGGGTAGAACCACATTCCTGGAGGGCAGCAAATCCGTAGAAAAAGCAGCTCGTTGGTATGAAGAGATCCGGCACAATTTTGAGGTACTGGACAGGATTGCCCCAAATGATGTAAAAGTTGCGGAGTATAAAACTGAATTTCAGCCTCGCGCTTATGCCGCCTACAAAAAAGCCATGGAATTCCTGGAAGATTCCCGTATGGAATCTGAAAAGTATAGCAGCAGTGACGCTGATTCTCTGAGAAATGAACTGGCCGGAATCTACACCGCTAAATATAAAAACAAAATCGCCCGGATTGTAATATCAGTGCCGGCCTGGGTGTACAGACAGGAGATCGTTTTCGGTAATGACTCCCTGTGGCTGGAGGATAATTACTATATTGCTGCAGCTGTGGCCATTGATGATGGCAAGACTGCCATGGTCTATTCCGTCAATTTTAAAAAGACCAAAGGCGAAAAGGGTTTTGGACCCATCCAGGTAGTGGGTGTGGGCGGAGGATACCCTGTACTTTCCAAATATCTGAACAAGTAAGTATAACATTAACCCCGGGTGATGACATTACCCGGGGTGTTTTTTTATCAGTAGAAATAGTCAATTATCCATTACTCATGCAGATCCACCCCAAAAACTTTTAAAGACATTTGTAAGGACAACTTTTCCTCCCGGCTGAATTCCCAGGGCCATTCCAGGCATTGTTCATCAGGTGTGGCACGGCTTTTCAAGAGAAAACAGCGCTCACGGGCACGTCCCTGTACATTGAGGCGGGAATATTTTCGAAGTTCCAGTTCAACGGTGATAGTCCCGCTGGTATAATACAAAATCCCCTGACTGTCGATTTCCAGGTGGTGTAGCTTTCCCAGACTGCGGGCACGGCTGTTGAGCAGAAAGATGTTTAAGGCTGGTATAAGAAAACTGACCACGGAAATAAGCAGGAATTCCTGGAAATGTTTTCCTAAGGTGAAATACCGGAACAGTCCCACAGGAAGCAGCAGGGCGGGGACAGCCCAGCCCAGTCGGGAAAAGATATCAGGCGGGCGTGCTGACATTGAGAATACAATAGTCTTTTTAGACATTTTTCCTCCCTTCTTTATGGTAGCATAGACCTTAAAAAATGCCAATTGTTTAGAATACATTTAAGGCGG
This sequence comes from uncultured Brevinematales bacterium, assembly GCA_964428015.1. Lineage (GTDB taxonomy): Bacteria > Spirochaetota > Brevinematia > Brevinematales > CAYRWR01 > CAYRWR01. The sequence continues at coordinate 7,613 of CAYRWR010000019.1, forward strand.
CTTGCATGAAATAGTGCAAGAATCAGCGGATTTATGAAAGGGCTTCCGGTGAAAAAAAGAATTATTTCATACTCAGTTATGCACATAAGTCACATAGGTCAATGAATGGCACATTAATTGCATATTCTTGTGCAAGCGATTCCAGTCTCTTTCCAGGATGGAAGACGCGAAGATAAAAAATTATTTTTGAATGAAGAATGGGTTATGGTGATGTACTTCTTTGGGGCCGTTCGGGCTCTCCCATTCCTTTCATTCATCCACTTTGCATCATTGGCTGATCTTACAATTTTTCAATCGAGGGTCGATTAAAAAATAGGAAAGGAGAGTGTTATGAAAAAAGGAAGAGTGTTTTCTGTTCTGGTGGTTTTGATGGTTATCTGTGTCAGCAGCCTGTCTGCTCTGACCATCTTTGATGATGACTTTGATCAGTCATCCAGTACTGTCCCGGGTTGGAAGAGAAGTTCCACCACCTATATCACCCGTTATACCGGTACCTACAAAATCGGTACAGCAGCTATGCAAATCCGCAAAAACTACAATGCCGTCACCTATCTCAATGTAGCGCCTTTTAAGAGCATGACCCTGCAGTTCAAGATGGCCGCCTATTCCCTGGAAGCTGGTGAATACATCCGCTGTCAGTACAATATCAATGGTACCTGGGTCACCGCGGCTACTCTGGCAGATGGTGCCGACAATGGTACCTATAAAAGCTATTCCGTGACCATACCGACGGGAAATGTACTGCAGATCAAGTTTTACATGGTCGGCTCTGCTACTGACGACTATGGCTATGTGGATAATGTGATCCTGACCGGCGTCCGCAAATAGAGGGGGCCGGTATGAAAAGAATAAGAGGTTTGTTGTATAGCCTGTTACTGCTTCTGGCTGCAGGTCAGCTGTTTGCGGTACGGACCGTGGTATTCATGTACAAGGTTACTGTAACAGGGCAGGATATCTTTATCAAAGGCGGACACGACGCCGGGCTGGTACCGGGAGTCTATCCATCCATGAGTGAACCCATAACCTATAAAAACACCAAGAATACTACTACCGCTGCTATCAAAGCCAATGATGCCTCTCTGGACTGGGGTAGTGAGTCTGCCCTGGACTGGACTACTTCCAGCTGGAATCCCACCTGGGGCACCAAGCGCACCTACGCGGTAGACGGCTATGGTGAAGACCCTGAAAATACTTTGGGTGACCATTGGTGGAAGTTTGATGTGGATATGCTGGGCAATACCGGCGACTGGTTTGAATTCAAAGCCTTTATGCGACAGGGGACCAGCGAATCCTGGGAAAATAATATCGCGCAGGCGGGTACCCCCTACAGCACTATCAACCACTGGGGCAAAAAGGGATATATCACTAAAGTCCGCTTTGGCGAAGCCTGGGTAGAGTATCAGACCCTGGGTACAGTGGCTAACCGGGCACCGGTGGCTAATTTTACGGCCAGCCCCTCCACAGCCAATCTCAACCAGGCTATTACTTTTGATGCCTCGTCATCCAGCGACCCGGATGGTGATGCCCTGCAGTACCAGTGGGATTGGGATAATAACGGCACCTATGATACCAGTTATTCTTCTACCAAGACTGCATCTCACAGCTGGACCACAACCGGTACCAAGACCATTAAACTGCAAGTCAAGGATCCTGCAGGACTTACTTCCACTAAGACCCTCAGTGTGAATATTATAAGTACCACAGCGTCCTATGACTTTCGTGAAGAAACTATCTACTTTGTGATGACTACCCGTTTTTACGACGGGGACCCCAACAATAATGTACACTGCTGGGATGATGCCCAGGCAGGCAACCCGGACAGTGACCCGGCCTGGAGAGGAGATTTTGAAGGCCTCATCCAGAAACTCGACTATATCAAAGCCCTGGGATTCTCAGCTATCTGGATCACACCGGTAGTACAGAATGCCAGCGGGTATGACTACCATGGCTACCATGCCATAAACTTTAAAAAAGTTGATCCGCGGTATAAGACCACATCTGATGCCAGTGCCGAAGTTTCTTTCCAGAGACTGATCAATGCCGCACATGCCAAGGGTATCAAAATCATCCAGGATATTGTACTGAACCATTCCGGGAACTTCGGGGAAGAAAACCTCTATCCCCTGTTTAAAAAAGATCCCACCAAGCCCGATACCGCGGCTAACATGATCCGCATCGATGGCGGTAAACTCCCTGCCAATTACAGTACCCTGACACCCGGCCAGCAGTACAGTGCCCGTATCGATGCCATGAAGACAGATTCTATTGATACCGGGTTTATTTACCACCATGAGAAGAGCCTGAGCTGGGAAAGCTATACCGTGGAGACGGGCCAGATCGCAGGTGACTGTGTGGACCTCAATACCGAGAATCCTACCGTGAAGACTTATCTGGTGGATGCGTACAACAAGTATATCGATATGGGAGTGGATTCCTTCCGTATTGATACAGTCAAGCATATCAGCCGACTGACTTTTAACAAATACTATATCCCCGCGTATATCAGCCGGGGAGGCAGTGATTTCTATATCTTTGGTGAAATAGCCAGCCGCTACCGCCAGGTGTGGAATAACGGGATACCGGCGATTTCCTGCCCCTTCTATACCTGGAAGGAAGAAAAATCCTACACCTGGGGGACCAGGGTGCAGAATGAAGCTGCTACCGCCCAGCACTGGAATGACAATCTGACAGTCAATAATGAACAATCCACCGATAATCATTATCTGTACGGCAATGATTATCATGTCCCCAACTGGAGTCAGCGCAGCGGTCTGGATGTCATAGACTTTCCCATGCACTGGAATTTCAACAATGCCTGGGATGCCTTCGGGATAGCAAAAAATGATGACCATTTTTATGCCGATGCTACCTTTAATGTGACTTATGTAGACAGCCATGACTATGCTCCGGACGGCGCTCCGGAAAATCAGCGATTTGCCGGCAGCCAGTCCACCTGGGCTGAAAATCTGAGCCTCATGTTCACATTCAGAGGTATTCCTTGTCTCTACTATGGATCAGAGATTGAATTCCAGAAAGGTAAACCTATTGATGTGGGTCCCAATGCGCCTCTCTCTACTACCGGACGCGCCTATTTTGGCGATAAGATCACCGGTACTGTGGTGGCCAGCGGCTTTGGTACCTACAGCTCCGCCAGCGGGAATGTCAAAACAACTCTGGACTATCCCCTGGCTCAGCATATCCGCAGGCTGAATATGTTCCGCAGAGCTATTCCTGCCCTGCAGAAAGGACAATATTCCGTGTCTGATATTTCCGGTTCCGGAATGGCCTACAAACGCCGCTACACTATGGGCAGCGTGGATAGCTTTGCTCTCATAACGGTATCCGGTAGCGCTACCTTCTATAATATACCGAACGGAACCTACAAAGACGCGGTCACCGGTCAGGTTATTACCGTGAGTAATGGCAGTCTTACCGCTAATTGTTCCGGTAAGGGTAACGTTCGTATCTTTGTATTGGATCTGCCGGGAAATCCAGCCCCGGGTAAGATTGGAAATACTACCTCTTATCTGTACTGATTAAAACTGAACACCCACTATGCGGGGGTCCGGAGCTTAGGCTTCGGGCCCCTTTTTTTATAATCTCCGCGGCTCAAAAAATAGCAGAAATGCACATATGCACAAGGCATGCGCGATGCATTTTGTATATGCACAGAATTGCAAGGAAAACCAGCACAACCACAGGATATAAAAATTATAATTGTATTTCTGATATAGATATAAAAAATACCCTGTGTGATTGGCACGTTAATTGCAATTATACTGTAAGTGCTTACATCTTCCTTACAGAAGATTGTAATCTAATAAAAAAAGAAAAAAGAATGAAAAAGGAAACGGTTCCCGCAACCATCTCAATTCCTCCAGGGATGCCAGTACCTTTTTCATTCTTTAAATATAAAAAAAATCTGAAAAATATAAAAAATCAGAAAAAGGAGAGTGTTATGAAAAAGGTAGGTTTAGTGTTGTTTTTAATGGTTTTCGCAGGTCTTGGTTCTTTGTATTCCCTAAATATTTTTGATGATGATTTTGACCAGTCTGCCACCACCATGGCCGGATGGAAGCTTAGTTCCACCACCTATATCACCAAATATACCGGAACTTACAAACAGGGTCTGGCTGCCATGCAGGTCAGAAAGAACTATAATGCAGTCACTTATATCAATGTATCACCCTTTAAGAACATGGTCTTAAAATTTAAAATGGCCGCTTATTCTCTGGAAGCCGGTGAATACATCCGCTGTCAGTACAATATTGCCGGAACCTGGGTGACCGCGGCTACTCTGGCTGACGGTGCAGACAATGGAACATTCAAGAGTTACTCTGTGAGTATTCCTACCGGGACCACACTGCAGATTCGTTTTATCATGAATGGAACCGCAACTGATGATTATGGATATGTCGATGATGTAATTTTGACCGGTGACCGCAAATAAAAAAAGTAAGGAGTCTAACATGAAAAAATTCAGAAGTTGGATATTAGCAGCTCTGCTCCTGCTCTCAGCAGGACAGATTTTTGCTGTCCGTACTGTCGTGTTTATGTACAAACAGACAGTCACCGGACAGGATATCTTTATCAAAGGCGGACATGACGCGGGTCTGGTACCCAGTGTCTACCCCAGCATGAGTGAACCTATTACTTATTATAATACCCTCAATACTACCACCGCGGCTATAAAAGCCAATGACGCATCTCTGGATTGGGGTAGTGAATCTGCCCTGGACTGGACCACATCCCTATGGCCCGCTTCCTGGGGTGCCAAGAAGACCTATGCCGTAGACGGTTATGGTGAAGACCCCGAAAACACCATGGGCGACCATTGGTGGAAATTTGACGTAGATATGCTGGGAAACACCGGTGACTGGTTTGAATTTAAAGCATTTATGAGACAGGGTACTGCTGAATCCTGGGAAAACAATATTGCCCAGGCCGGCACTCCCTATACAACCATCAACCACTGGGGTAAAAAAGGCTATATCACCAAAGTAACCTTTGGTGCTAATACCGTCACCTATGTGGCCCTGACTCCTCCCGTCAATCAGCCCCCAGTAGCAGCTCTTACCGCTACCCCTGCTACAGCTGATACCGGCGTGGCTATTTCCTTTAGTGCTGCCGGCTCTACCGATCCTGAAGGTACCGCTCTGCAGTACCAGTTTGACTGGGAAAATGACGGCACCTATGATACAGCCTATAGTACAACAGCTACCGCCAGCCATGCTTATACCACCTCCGGTACCAAGACCGTCAAAGTCCAGGTCAAAGACGGCGGCGGCCTCACTGCTACCAAAACCGTAACTGTAACCATCACCGTGCCTACTGTAAAGACCCTGATCGTACACTACCGTAACTCATCAGCCTGGGCTACACCTAAGATGCACTGGGGATACAGCTACTATACAGCCGTATCTGACCTTTCCTCATCCGGTACTGACACTTTTGGTGCCAAGTTCCAACTGGAATGGACAGCTGCGGATACCTATCTGACCACCTGTTTCAACAATGGTTCTACAGCCTGGGATGGTTCTGACCGCCGTATCAATAAACCGGCAACCTTCCCTTCTGAAGTATGGGTGTTGAACAATGATTCTACCGTTTACCTTAGCAATCCTATAGATGCTACTCCTCCTACTGTAGCCCTGTCCGCACCTGCCAACGGTGCCAGCCTGACCGGTACAGTAACCATCAGCGCTACCGCCAGTGACAACGTAGCCGTGACAAAAGTAGAGTTTTACTACGGCACTACCAAAATAGGTGAAGATGTTTCCTCTCCTTATTCCCTGTCCTGGAATACCGCTCTGGTTCCCAATGGCTCTTATGCCATTACAGCCAAAGCCTTTGACGCGGCTGGCAATAACACCACTTCTGCTTCACGTACAGTGACCACCGCTAATGCTAATGTGCCTCCTGTCGCCAATGCTGGTTCTGATATTACCGTACAGGTAGGCGGAACAGCTCAGTTCAATGCTACTCAGTCTTACGATCCTAATGGCAGTATTGTCTCCTATCAGTGGTCCAATGGTCTGTCCGGTGCTACTCCCAGTAAAGTGTACAGCACCCTGGGTACTTATACAGTAACCCTGACTGTGACAGACAATAACGGCGCTACCGCTACTGATACTGTAGTAGTCAATGTGGTCAACCAGATTGTCCGCACAGACCCTCGTGAAGATACCATTTATTTTGTCATGACAACTCGTTTCTACGACGGTGACCCTGCCAATAACATTCACTGCTGGGATGACGCGCAAGCCGGTAATCCTGACAGCGACCCTGCCTGGAGAGGAGATTTTGAAGGCCTCATCCAGAAACTCGACTATATCAAAGCCCTGGGATTCTCAGCTATCTGGATCACACCTGTAGTGCAGAACGCCAGTGGATATGATTACCATGGTTATCATGCCTTGAACTTCTCCAAAGTGGACCCCCGCTACAAGACCACCGGGGATGCCAGTGCTGAAGTATCCTACCAGAGACTGATAAATGCCGCACATGCCAAGGGTATGAAGATTATCCAGGATATCGTGCTCAATCACTCCGGTAATTTCGGAGAAGAAAATCTCTATCCCTTGTTTAAGAAAGATCCGGCTATTTCTGACACCACAGCTGCTTCTCTGGTCCGCATCGACGGTGGAAAACTGCCTGCCAACTACGCTACCTTGACACCGGGCGAACAATACGGCGCGCGTATTTCCGCTATGAAAGAAGATACTATTGATACCACTTTCAAATATCACCATGAAAAAAGTATGTCCTGGGAAAGCTATTCTGTACAGACCGGACAGATCGCGGGAGACTGTGTTGACCTCAATACAGAAAACCCTGCTGTCAAGAACTATCTGGTCAGCGCCTATAAGAAATACATCGATATGGGTGTAGATGGCTTCCGTCTGGATACAGTGAAGCATATTTCCCGTCTGGCCATGAATAAATGGTATGTACCTGAACTGCTGAACTATGCCGGCAATAACTTCTATTACTTTGGAGAAGTGTGCAGCCGCTACCGCCAGATCTGGAATAACGGAATACCTGCAATTTCTGCACCCTTCTATACCTGGAAAGAAAATGTGTCCTATCCCTGGAGTGAATCAGACCGTACAGTCAATGAAGCATCTGTTTTCCAGAACTGGAATGACAACGACACTATGGATAATCTGCGCGAAACCGGCAATCACTGGCTGAATGGGAATGCCTACCATACTCCTGACTGGTCCTATCGCAGTGGTTTGGACGTCATCGACTTCCCCATGCACTGGAATTTCAACAATGCCTGGGATGCCTGGGGTGTAGCTTTAAGCGGCGACAAGTACTATAGCGATGCTACCTTTAATGTGACCTATGTAGACAGCCATGACTATGCTCCGGACGGAGCTCCTGAAAATCAGCGTTTCGCGGGCAGCCAGTCCACCTGGGCTGAAAACCTGAGTCTGATGTTTACCTTCCGCGGTGTGCCTACTATTTACTACGGATCAGAAATTGAATTTAAGAAAGGTGCTCCTATTGATGTAGGCCCCAATGCTCCTCTGTCCACTACCGGACGTGCTTACTTTGGTGACAATATCACCGGGACGATTAATGTCTCTGGATTTGGATACTACAGCGGTGCTACCGGAAACATCGCCAATACTCTGAATCACCCTCTGGCTAAACATATCATCCGTCTGAACCAGATACGCCGGGCTGTGCCTGCTCTGCAGAAGGGACAGTATTCGACCGCTGACATCTCCGGTGGAATGTCCTTCAAACGCAGATATACCAATGGCGCGGTAGACAGTTTTGCCCTGGTAACCGTGAGCGGTACTGCTACTTTCAACAACATTCCTAACGGTACCTATAAAGATTGTGTCACCGGACAGGTGATCAATGTGACCGGTGGCAGTCTGACTGCTACATGTAACGGAAAAGGCAACATCCGCGTGTTCGTACTGGATCTGCCTGGAAACCCTGCACCCGGAAAGATTGGTCAGGACGGGACCTATATCTACTAAGTATTGCCATATGTATAAATGGGCTGCCGCAAAGGCAGCCCATTTTTTTATTAAAGGGTATCTGTGACACATGGCAGTTGAAATTGTTTTTTAAAAGTAGTATAATATTATTAATCTTTTAGGGGGTTCGGTATGCGGTATATACTTATGATAGTCTTGAGTTTTATTATCTTTTCCTGTGCTCCCTCAGAAGAACCGTTGGACAAAGCCATAGATGAAGTGGTTATCATTACTCTGAATATGCACACCTACCAGGAAGCAAACCAGGATGCCAAATTTGATATTATTGCGCATGCCATCTGGTATTATCAAGCAGATTTTGTGGCCCTTCAGGAATGTGCTCAGGATATGAGCTCGACAATAGTTGATAATATTGGCGGTGCAAATATAAGAAATGACAATATGGCTTTGATTCTTCAAGAACGGCTAAAGACAGACTATCAACTGGATTACTACTATAATTGGGCGTGGGCACACTATGGATTTGGATATTATGAAGAAGGGGTAGCGGTGATGTCATTGTATCCTCTAACCGATTTAACTAATATCTGGATTTCTACTTCTCATTCTGCAAGTGATTTAGCATCCCGTAAAGCAGTTTCTGGAAGTTGTTTTGTGTCCCGGATAAATCAACATGTTCATTTTATCTCTGCTCATTTTCAACCCATGTCTTCAATTTCTGATACAGAACCTAAAAACCAGGTAATAAGACTGAAAAATCTGGTAGAAAGTAATTATACTGCCGGAAACTTGGTTCTCGTCTGCGGGGATTATAACAATCAACCCACTGAGTCTGACCCTCGCTGGTCATCTACCTATCTTAACATGAGGACAAATAGCATTGTTTATACTGATACATTCCTGGTTGACAATCCCACAGCGAATAATTTGCCAGAAAATTCTATTTTTGATACGGTCAAAGGTACATATCCAGGAAGAATTGACTATATTTTTATGCGGACCAATAGCAACTATAGGGTCATCTCATCTGACATCATTTTTACCAGTGATAATCTAGGCCTGGTTTCAGATCATTTTGGAGTAGTCACACGGATTAAAAAACAATAAACCAGTTCAAAAATTAAAATCCCCGGGTAATAAGACCCGGGGATTTTTCGGTACTTTCTTTTGTCAAAACATAAAGCTACGCAGAAGGTCTTCCATGGCTCCACTCACAGCCAGGTCAACTGCTTTTTGCCCCCTGTCATCAACACTAAAAATTTTATCCCGGAGTACTTTGATGTTTTTTCTGGCTTCAGCCACATTATCGGTCAGAGCGTACCAGTGGAGCAGGGTACCTCCATGATAGGCCAGATATAACTGCATCGCTGTCATTCCCTGAGGGCCGGGTAAATCAACCAGGTTTCGTTTTTTACCATAACGAAGGATTTCTTTATAGTTAGCTGTGATAGCCCCCCACAGCAAGTCGTATTTAGGATATTTCTTGATGAAGAGCTTGAAACTGGTTTCATGTGTATCACTGCGCAGCATGATGTCTCTCACAATATTGGTGACTCCCCGGTCCAGGGCCAGGATTAGCGGAGTGTTTCCATCAGAGTCTGTGGTTTCCAGGTCAGCTCCTTTTTCCAGCAGCAAATTGACCCATTGGGCTCGGCTGTCTTTGACCGCAGTTAGAAGAAGGGAGTTCATCTCCGGTTTCGCAGTCTGTGCCAGATTGACTGTTTTGAGGTAACCGGGTTGATCCTGCTGATACAGGAGGGTGAGGAGTTCTGTCCACTCTCCGGGCCGAACCTTTGCCCCCAGAGATTGCAATACCTGAATCATATCTGAATCGTTGTTTTTAAAGGCAGTAAAGAGCAAGCTGTTTTCATTATCCAGGACAGCATTGACATCTCCGCCTTTAAAAAACAGGCTGGTAACCCAGGGTATCCTTTCATCTTTCACAGCCCATAACAGCACCTGGTCTTTGAGGCGATTTTTCTGCTGGCTATTTAAGACAGTTTGTGCTGTTTCCAGGTCATCTTTCTGATAGAGATCTTTGATGTAGGCCAGGTTCTGTTCATAGCTCATGCCAACCCCGTATTGTATCAGAAATTTTGCTATATCATTATGGCCCTTTTGTCTGGCCAGTTCTGCCAGATTGATCGATGTTATGGTTTCGCCTGGTTTAGTTTCCGGGACCACCTGCTGGGAAATATCAGCACCTTTGGCAAATAATAATTCCACCCAACGGATACGGCCATCCCGTACCGCCCAGAGCAGTGCCTGATCGATTACCCGGGGGTATACTGCTTTTTCCAGTAACATACCTGCTAAAGCTAAATTATTCTTATTATAAGCGATCTTAATCAGGTCAAGACAGTCATTTTCTTCCAGGCGGATATCCTGAGTGATGAAGAGCTTCACCGCATCCAGTTGATTGTTGGAGTAGGCACATTGCAGTATCTGAGGATCAAGTTCCAGTCCGTTTTTGAACAACAAAGGGATACATTGACGTGTGTCATCCTTATCTCTGGCCAGAAGATAAACCAAAGGTGATGAATTATTATATTTTATATTAAGATCAGCGCCCTTTTGGAGAAGGTAAGTCATGAGGTCTGGGTTAAATTTGATATAATTTGCCAGATAAAAACCCATAACAGGTTCTTTTTTTAAATCTACTGAACCAGCCTCTACCTGTCTTTTTACTTCACTGAAATCACTGTTTGATAATGCAGTCCAGAAACTGACCGGCCAGATTGATGATGTCAATGTGAAGAAAAATAGAAAGGCCAGGAATCTTTTCACAGTATCCTTCCCCGGAAACATTTAAAATTCAAACAAAAATATGTTTCCTATATAAACAGGATAAAAGGAAAATAGAAAAAATCCAGCGAAATATTAAATATATCTGAATTATTGATAAATAATCAGGCCAGGTTGAGGTTTAAGTGCCAGAACATCAGCCGGAGACATGAGGGGAGAGTCATAATGCAGTCCTTTGGCCTGAACTCCGGGATAGTACCACAGTTTGAAGCCTTTATAGGGCATATTGGTGGCCAGGGAGTTAAATGCGTGTGTGCCTAATTTCTGCCAGGGTGGGCCCCAGCCGGAAGTGTTGTGTACCAAAAGTACCGGATAATAGTCTGCCTGTATTTTTTCACGATGCAGGATCATTTGATATTTAAACTGGTGGAATACCAGTTGATGAATTCCACGGATGTGATTGGACAAAATATACGACTGCATGATGCTCTGAATCTGGTTTATTTCTTCGCCTGTGATATGCCCGATTTCTTTCATGGGGCGGTCTGTACGCCATTCAGGGTCTACAGCCAGTTGGACATTAGGGTATTTCAGAAAAGGCAGCATTTTCCGGATTGCGTTTTCCGGGCCGTATTTTCCGATCTGGTGATCGAGGTAGAGCAGCATCTTATTGGAATAGGTATAATTGATAAAGGACATCACAATATTAGAGTTCAGATAAGCCAGTTCTCCACCCGGTTGACAGGTAGCATAGATGAGATAGAATGCAGGCACCACTCCCTTATCGCCATTTGTAGCATCATAGTTGCTGGCTTCAGTGAGCAGCATCTTACGTAGTTCATCTTTGGAGTAACGCCCCAGTATGCCCATATACCGGGAGTTAGGGTGGCCATAGTAAGCTATAATATGATTGCTGACAAACATATTGGTATTGTAGAAGAATTCATCCAGAGGATTCATAACAGGCGGGATATCGGATGACACTCCTGTTAACAGCTTCCAACCTGCCTGTGACAGTTGGGACAGGCGGGGCAGAGAAAAAAAGACCGCAGTTAAGAACAGAGCAACAATCAGTAGTTTTATACGAAGGTCATTTATTTTCACAGATTTATCCTTAATAAGAACTTAAAAAAGCACAGTATTTTAACATGAGCATCAGGAATAAGCAATTCCGGGGAATAGGGTGGTCGTCTTACCCTTTGATCAGTTTTTAATTATTTACCGACTTTGCTATCCCGGCTATTGTGGAAAATATTTTATGTAAGCGTTACTTTTTACAACTAACAATGTGCATTTTATTTGGGCGTGAATTTGCACTGCAAATATGCCCAGTGCAGATTGTCTACAGTGTAATTTATTGTCTGACATAGAGCTGCACATTTATCACTAAACTTGGCACGGGAATTGCAATATAAATGTAAGTGCTTACAGCTGGATTGCATAGCAAGTGCAATTTAGAAAAGCGGCGAGTGAAAAAAGAGGTTGGTTGTGTATCCGGTTGCCTTGCCCAGGCAAATCTTCATCTATCCAAAAACCTTTTTTTTCCGGTATCGTAATATTCAAAAAATTTACCGGGAGGTATGTCATGTCCAAGTACAGAACTTTAGTGTTAAGTTTCTTGGTTGTTTTGTTAGCTACTGTCAGTTCTTTCGCTTTAACCATCTTTGATGACGATTTTGACCAGTCCGCTACTACTATGGCGGGATGGAAACTCAGTTCCACCACTTATATCACCAAATATACCGGAACCTACAAACAGGGTCTGGCAGCTATGCAGGTAAGAAAGAATTATAATGCTGTTACTTATTTAAACGTAGCTCCCTTTAAGAACATGGTGCTGAAGTTTAATATGGCTGCATATTCTCTGGAAGCCGGTGAATACATCCGCTGCCAGTATAATATTGCTGGTACCTGGGTGACCGCAGCTACCCTGGCCGACGGCGCAGACACTGGTGCTTTTAAAAGTTATTCTGTTTCTATTCCTACAGGAAATATCCTGCAGATACGTTTTATCATGAACGGTTCTGCTACAGATGATTATGGCTATGTAGACAGCGTGATCCTCACCGGTGACCGCAAATAATATAAAATCAATATAAGGAGAATAGGATGAGAAAATTATTGTTAGCTCTGCTTCTTATGGCTTCAGCCTCCTCGGCTTTTGCTGTCAGGACAGTGGTGTTCATGTACAAACAGACTGTGACCGGTCAGGACATCTTTATTAAGGGTGGACATGACGCGGGTCTGGTTCCCAGTGTCTATCCCAGTATGAGTGAACCTATCACTTATTTTAATACCCTCAATACTACTACCGCGGCTATCAAAGCCAATGACGCATCTCTGGATTGGGGTAGTGAATCCGCCCTGGACTGGACCACCTCCCTGTGGCCCGCTGCCTGGGGTCCCAAGAAAACTTACGCCGTAGATGGATACGGTGAAGATCCCGAAAACACCATGGGCGACCACTGGTGGAAATTTGACGTGGATATGATCGGTAACTCCGGGGACTGGTTCGAATTTAAAGCCTTTATGAGACAAGGTACTGCTGAATCCTGGGAAAACAATATCGCCCAGGCCGGTACTCCTTATGCCACCATCAACCACTGGGGTAAAAAAGGCTATATCACCAAAGTGACATTTGGTGCCAATACGGTGACTTTTGTTCCTCTGAACACACCGGTCAATCAGCCTCCCGTGGCTGCTCTGACTGCTTCTCCTGCCTCTGGTACCGTAGCTACTTCTTTTACCTTTAATGCTTCAGGTTCAACCGATCCTGAAGGTACCGCTCTGCAGTACCAGTTTGACTGGGAAAATGACGGTACCTATGATACAGCATATAGCACCACTGCTACTGCTACACACGTATTTACCACCATAGGCACCAAGACTGTAAAAGTTCAGGTCAAAGACGGCGGCGGACTTACCGCTACCAAGACTGTCAGCGTCACCATCAATAACACCGCTCCGACTGCTTCCTTTACTGTTACTCCCGCCAGCGGCACATTAGCTACTACTTTTACCGTTGACGCTTCCGGCTCTACCGACCTGGAAGACGGCACAGCTCTGCAGTACAGATGGGATTTTGAAAACGACGGCACCTTTGACACTGCTTATTCCACTACCAAGACTGCTACCAAGAAATATACCACTCTGGGTACCAAGACTATCAAACTGGAAGTCAAAGATTCATCCGGTCTGTTGTCTACCATTACCAAGACTGTATCTGTAGCAGACGGCGGATTGAACCCTCACCCGGGATACTATTCCGGCAAGCCCGGTGCCCACCTCTACTCCAACGGTACTGAATTCTCCATCTGGGCCCGTACCGCTACCTCTGTAAAAGTCCGCACCACCACCGGCGGTGTGACTACAGATACCACTCTGACCAAGATCTCCGGCGGCGTCAATGACTGCATCTGGTGGGGCGTGGTTCCTACTGCGATTAAGGGTACTGAATACAAATTCGTGATCGACGGTGTTACCCTTACTGCTGACCCCTACAGCCAGTACAACCGTTATTCCGGCGGCAACTCTGTAGTAGTTGATCATTCAACCTTTAACTGGACTGATAGTTCCTGGGGTCGTCCCGGTTGGTCATACTATGCTATTTATGAACTGCATATCAAGGACCTGACCTCAGCTGATACCACCGTGACTGTAGCTAACCGTGGAAAATACCGCGGTGTGATCGAAAAAATGCCTTACCTCAAGAGCCTGGGTATCACCGCTATCGAACTGATGCCTGTGTCTGAATTCCCCGATGCCGGCTATGGCTGGGGTTATAATACCTCTCTGTATTTCGCTCCTGAAAGCGGCTACGCCAATAATCCTTACAATGCTCAGGACGGTGTAGATCAGCTTAAAGAACTGATCAATGCTGCTCATGCCAACGGTATCGCCGTAGTTCTGGACATGGTATTCAACCATACTGCTAACAATGACAACTGGCTGTGGGTGATCGACAGTCTGGCATACTTCAGCGGATCCACTCCCTGGGGTAACCGCCTCAATACTGCTCATCCTATAGTACAAAGATTAGGTAAAGATAATCTGGAAATGTGGATGAAAGACTACCATGTAGACGGATTCCGTTTTGACGCTACCGGTAACGGCTGGATCGATTACAACTTTATCTATGCTGTAAAGAACCATTGTTCTGCCATTGACCCCAACGTCTATTTTGTTTACGAAAACCTGCCCAACAGTACCGGTCTGCGCACCTGGGGTGGACAGTGGGCTGACGGTTACCATGACTATGGTATCAACCTGATCTGTAACTGGAACGGTGCTAACATGAGCGGAATGGCCAAGTACATCTATTACTCCAAAGATGACGGCTGGCCTGCCAGCCCCGTGGAAGCTCTGAACTATGTAGAGTCCCATGACGAAGACACTCTGGGCAGACTGCTGGGTCTGGCTGGTTATAACGATGAAGGCAAGAGATGGAGAGGCCGTGCTGCAGCTGTGATGCTGGCTACTTCTCTGGGTGTGCCTATGTTGTGGATGGGTCAGGAATTCCTCCGTCCCCGCGAAGGTCAGGATATCTCTGAGATACCTCTGAACTGGACTTACCTCACTACCTTCTCCACAGTGAAGGATTACTATGCCGGAGTATTCACACTCAGAAAGAACAATCCTGCTCTGCGCCCTGCTAATGAAAGCGGATTCGCATGGCAGTATACTCCCTGGACTGGTGACGCCAATGTAATGGGTTATTCCATGACCACCACCAATCCTGCGGACAAGAAATTCGTGATCCTGCTGAATTTCAACTCTTCCGCCCGCACCGTCAGTCTGGGATTCCCAGCTAACGGTACCTGGACCAAAGTGGTCACAGAGACCGCAGTGAACGGCACATCTACTATTAGTGTGGCTAATAACCGCGCTACTGTCACCATCGAAGGTTCTTCTGGAATCATCTTCCAGCAGTAAACTGTTAAGCACTCATCAGGGGCTGTCGAAAGGCAGCCCCTTTTTTTTTTGTCCGGTATATTCCCGGTCATTGTACAGGGGAGGGGAGAGCGTGGATCACAGCTGTGCTTTCAGGCTGCTGGGTAGGGGTTGTGAACCTGCTGAGGAGATATTTTTCTCCTTCGTTTTTTAGGAAATTGCCCTGTATTCTCTGATCTGCTTTCTTTAGACTGGTAAAGCTCCGCTAGAGCCGCACTGCTTTCCCGCATTTGAGGCGTCATGCATCCGTTTATGCACAAAATTCTACTGCCCCCTCTTTTTAGAATTTATAATTCATTGCTATTAAAAGAGTTATAATATAGCTTATCAACTGGCATGCTAATTGCAATTATACTGTAAGTGCTTTCAATAAAGAAAACATTTTAGAAAGGAGAGGGTTATGATGAAAAATGTGGTAAGAGGCTTGTCCGTGTTTTTATGGCTGGTCCTGTCTGTCGCTGTCTATGCCGGGGAGCTGGATGGCAGTAGTCAGGCCGTGATGTTACAGGGTTTCCATTGGACCTCCTGGCAGTCCGGCACCTGGTGGAATACCATTGCCAACAATGCCCAGGATATCAAGGATACCGGTTTTACTATGGTGTGGTTCCCACCTGCCAGTGATGCCGGCAGTGACCAGGGTTATCTGCCCCGTAAGCTGGAAGTACTCACTTCCAAATACGGTAATCAGTCTCAGTTGCAGACAGCGATTTCCCAATTGAACAGTAAGGGTGTGATGTCCATAGCGGATATCGTAATAAACCACCGTGTGGGTACAGCCAACTGGGCTGATTTTACCCAGCCTACCTGGGGCTCGGACTCAGTATGTAGCGGAGACGAATGGCCGGGTGCCACCGGTGCTCCCGATACCGGAGATCCTTACGCCGCTGCTCGTGACATTGACCACACCAAAGCTTATGTCCAGACCTCTATCATCGGATGGATGAACTGGCTCAAGAACACCATCGGATTCAAAGGCTGGAGATATGACTATGTCAAAGGTTATTCCGGTTATTACAATGGAATATATAACAATGCTACCGCTCCTCTTATGAGTGTGGGTGAATACTGGCCCGATATTACCGGTGATTATTATGCCTCCGGCGCCAGTGTGAATTATCACAAGCAGAAACTGGTAGATTGGATCAATGCTACCGGCGGCAAATCCGCGGTATTTGACTTTACCACCAAGTGGCAGCTGCAGCTGGCAGTAGAACGCAGTGAATACTGGCGACTGTCTGATGCCGGAAAACCTATCGGCGGTATCGGCTGGTGGCCGGCCAAGATGGTGACCTTTGTGGATAATCATGACACCGGTCCTTCTCCCAGTATCAGTCAGAATCACTGGCCTTTCCCGTCCAGCGGAGTAATGCAGGGTTATGCCTACATCCTGACACACCCGGGTATCCCCAGTGTCTACTGGGTGCATGTTTATGACTGGGGTATGAAAGCAGAAATCAAGACATTGCTGGCCATTCGTAAGGCTCAGGGTATTACTTCTACTTCTACTGTAGTTATTAATGCTGCAGACAGCAGTAAGTATGCTGCTACTATCGATGGAAAAGTCGCTGTAAAGATAGGCCCGGGATCCTGGAGCCCCGGCACAGGCTGGACACAGGCTGCTTCCGGTGTTAATTACGCGGTATGGACCAAGAGTACTACTCCTCCACCGCCTCCTTCCGGTACAGTACGGACCGTAGTATTTATGTATAAAGAAACCGTAACCGGGCAGGATATTTTTATCAAAGGCGGACATGATGCCGGTCTGGTGCCTTCCGTTTACCCCACAATGAATGAACCTATTACTTATCTTAATACCAAAAATACTACCACCGCGGCTATAAAAGCCAATGATGTCAGTCTGGATTGGGGTAGTGAATCCGCTCTGGACTGGACTTGTAATATCTGGCCATCCTCCTGGGGGACCAAACGGACCTATGCGGTAGATGGATATGGAGAAGACCCTGAAAATAAGTGGGGTACCCACTGGTGGAAGTTTGATGTCAATATGACCGGAGTCAAGGGTGACTGGTTTGAATTCAAAGCCTTCCTGAGACAGGGGACTTCTGAAAACTGGGAGTCCAATATCGCCCAGGCTGGAACACCTCAGGCAACTATCAATCACTGGGGCAAGAAGGGTTATATTACCCGGGTAATTTTTGCCAATAACTGGGTGGAATTTACCAGTCTCTGATAGTCTATTATACTTAGATTCAAAAGAGGGTTACCTTAGGGTAACCCTCTTTCTTTTGTAGGATTATAAATGCACCATGCACTTTGTACCTGCACAAAAACGCACATAGCTATAACCTCTTAAATTTTAACTTTATAAATAGTAAAGAGTTAACATTTTAGATTTTTTTTGGCACAGTATTTGCAATAAACATGTAAGAGCTTACAGTGAATTTACTGTAAAATCTATAAAAAAAGGAGAGGACGAGATGAAAAAATTGTTGCTTGCACTGAGTGTGTTGTTTGTCATGTCATCCATGACAATGGCTGCGGACCATGATGGGAATAGTCCGGCAGTTTTATTACAGGGTTTCCACTGGTTATCCTCCGGTACATATCCCTGGTGGAATGTAATCGCGGGTCAGGCCCAGGATATCAAGGATTCCGGTTTTACTTCTGTATGGTTTCCACCTTCCAGCGATGCCGGCAGTACTGAAGGTTATCTGCCCCGTCAGCTCTATATACAGAATTCCGCTTATGGTACCCAGAGTCAGCTGCAAAATGCTATAGCTCAATTGAACAGCCGCGGCGTTAATGCCATCGCGGATATAGTCATCAACCATCGTGTAGGTACAACCGGATGGGGTGATTTCACCAATCCTACCTGGGGCAGCGATTCAGTCACACTGGATGATGAATGGACTGGATCTACCGGCGCTTATGATACCGGCGCTCCATATGCCGCTGCGCGTGACATTGACCATACCAAGGCCTATGTACAGAGTTCTATCATCGATTGGATGAACTGGCTTAAGAATACTATTGGTTACAAAGGCTGGAGATATGACTATACCAAAGGATATTCCGGATATTATAATGGAATATATAATGATGCCACTGCCCCTACACTCAGCGTGGGAGAATATTGGCCGGATATTACCGGAGACTATTATGCTTCCGGTGCCGGTGTAAACTACCATAAACAGAAACTAGTGGATTGGGTAAATGCTGCCGGCGGAAAATCAGCTACTTTTGACTTTACCACTAAATGGCAGCTGCAGCTGGCAGTAGAACGCAGTGAATATTGGCGCCTCAATAACAGCGGAGCTCCTATCGGAGGAATCGGATGGTGGCCTGCCAAGATGGTGACCTTTATAGACAATCATGATACCGGCCCCTCAACCGGCGGCGGACAGAATCACTGGCCCTTCCCAAGCAGTGGAGTGATGCAGGGTTATGCTTATATCCTGACACACCCGGGGATACCCTCAGTGTATTGGGTACACTATTATGACTGGGGTCTGCATGATGCCATAAAGACTCTCATAGGTATACGTAAAGCCCAGGGAATTACTTCTACCTCTACAGTGGTGATCAATGCCGCTGACAGCAGCAAGTATGCTGCTACCATCGACGGCAAAGTAGCGGTAAAAATTGGTAGCGGTTCCTGGGATCCGGGTACGGGCTGGACCATGGCTGCCTCCGGTAACAACTACGCGGTATGGACCAAGAGCTCTACTCCTCCTCCTTCCGGCAGTGTCCGTACTGTAGTATTTATGTACAAACAGACTGTGACTGGTCAGGACATTTTCATCAAGGGTGGACATGATGCCGGGCTGGTACCATCTGTATATCCCAGCATGGCTGAACCTATCACCTATCTCAATACCAAGAATACTACTACAGCAGCTATCAAGGCTAACGATAATAGTCTGGACTGGTATACTGAATCCGCTCTGGACTGGACCACCGATATCTGGCCCTCCAGCTGGGGTACCAAGAGGACCTATGCTGTAGACGGTTATGGTGAAGACCCTGAAAATAAATGGGGACAGCATTGGTGGAAATTTGATGTCAATATGTCAGGCGCTAAAGGGGACTGGTTTGAATTCAAAGCCTTTATGAGACAGAATGGCACTGAAACCTGGGAAACAGATATCAATCAGTCCGGTACTCCTCAGACCACTATCAATCACTGGGGTAAAAAAGGCTATATCACCCGTGTAATCTTTGCTAATAGCTGGGTGGAATTTACAGCACTATAATCTAAAAAGAATTTGCAAAAGGCCGTCTCCGGGCAGAGACGGCCTTTTTTTTAACTTGCCAATACAACTGGTATAAGTTAATATATGACTCTCAGGAGGAATCTATGAAGAAAATTGTGGTCTTATTTATTATTTTAGCAAGTTTGGCATCCTGTGCCGGTTTGAAAATAAACAGTCCTGTACAATTAGGCAGACTTAGTGATGGGACTCTGGTAGTTTTTCAGGATAAAAAATTGTACACCATTAGTCCTGACAGGGGATTGTCTACTCAGGATCTGGACTGTGATGACTTTGTGCTGGATGGTGATAGAATGGCCATGATCCGAAAGGGTCAGGCTATAGAAATCCGGTACACAAATCATTCTGTACTTACACAACCTTTTGCCAAAGGATTTAGTATAGACAAAGGTAAGAATACCTGGCTGGTTCAGGATAAGAAATATCTCAATGTCTATTCCAATGATTACCAGGTCAATTTCTATAGCCTGGAAGAACCTTTCAAAAAAGGCAGTATCTGGAACAACCGGTTCCTGATATCTCAAAAAGATGACTCTCTTAAAATCTGGGATCTCAGACAGGATGGATCTGTTACCCTAAAACAGGTAATTACCAATGTACAGGATTTTGTCCTGCATGATGAGCAGCCCCTGGTGTTCCTGATTCAGCATTCCAATCAGATTCTATCCTATATGATCTATGCCAATCAGCTCACCACCCTGGATACCCTGCCTTTTCCGGTGGATACCATGGACTACGCACCACAGGCCAGGACACTGATTGTCAGAAATAAGGGTGTCACTTTACTATATCATCAGGATAACGGCAGTATCGAGATGCTTCAATTTCCTCTGCAGGACATCAGTTATGATGTCAGCCGTAATGAAATATTGTTACTATCCAATCAGACACTTCAGATTCTGAATATGGAAAGTAAGGAAAAACTGCAGAGTTACAAATTGAACCAATAATCTGAACATATTTATATATGGGTTAACATTTTTTTTAAAAAAGCTTAATAGGGAAGAATATGATTGATCAGTATACATTTCTGGCTAAACAGCCCATTCTCAGCGCGGAACAGGAAATCATGGCTTTTGAGCTGTATTTCCGGGATGCAGAGATAGAGGACGCGGAAGATTATGACTCACTGCTGCAGGCTACTTCCCGGGTGTTATTTAATCTGCTGTCTACTTTTGGAGTAGACAAGATGGTAAAAAACAAACAGGCTTTTATCAACGTAGATAGAAAGATCCTGGACTCCAGTATTATAGAAGGGCTGGATCCGAAACGGTTTGTCTTCGAGATTTCCGGATATGAAAAAGCTATCGACCCTGATTTCACCGCCAGACTGCATGTCCTGCACAGCAAAGGCTTTCATTTTGCCATAGATAAATTTGTCATTTCAGAAAAGATGCTGGAAAAGTTCCGTCCTATTTTGGATATTATTGAATTCATTAAGGTAGACCTGTCTATCAATGACCCCGATGTTATCCGGTTCAAGCTGAAAATCTTTAAAGATCTGCCGATTAAATTGATCGCGGAGAAAGTGGAAGAGCGCGACGATTTTGCCTTTTGTCTGAAAGCCGGTTTTGACTTTTTTCAGGGGCATTATTTCAAAAAACCGGAATTAATGAAAGGTAAAAATGTCGATCCGGAACGTTTAGCCATCATAGACATGCTGAAATTTTTAAAGTCTAATACTGACACTGACCTTATCGTTAAAAGTTTTGAAAAGCACCCCGACCTGTCTATAAATTTGCTGCGTTTTATCAATTCAGCCAGTATCTATACCCGGAATCACATCAGTTCCATCCGCCAGGCTGTAACCTTGATAGGACGTTCCAAACTGACCCAGTGGTTGTTCCTGATGCTCTATGCTAAAAAAGATTCCCAGTTAGAATCCAATCCCCTCTATATAACTGCCAGTCAGAGAGCCAAACTGCTCACTTTATTGTCAAACAAGATCTTTGCTGAAATGGATGCGCAGAAAAGAGAGGAGATTTATTTTATCGGTATGCTTTCAGTAGTCGACGCCTTGTTTCAGATGCCCATGCAGACTATACTCCAGGAATTAAACATAGCTGAAGAAATCAGCAAGATCATTCTGGAATACGCCGGTGAAGTGGGTAAACTGCTCCGCTTTATCATTATGGCAGAAAAGATGGATAATAAAGATGTCAATCCGCTCATGGCTGGTCTCAATATCAGCCGCAGTGATTATCTGCAGGCAGTACTGGAAAGCTTTGAATGGAATGATGCCTGAGGCGTTTACATCCTATCCGGTGCGCTCACCCCAATCAGATCCAGACCTATGGCTAATATTTTACCTACAGCCTTTATCAAGGCCAGTCTTCTCAGGGTAGAGTCCCTGTCTTCGCTGATCACGCGGTACTGGGAATAAAAACGGTGAAAGCCCCCGGCCAGGTCTTCCAGGTATTGAGGCATGCGGTGAGGCTCCAGGCTCAGAGCCATATCGGTGAGGAGCTCAGGGAAAGAAATAAGTTTTTTGACCAGTTCCCAGGCGGCACTGTCGGTGCGGGCTTCTTCATCTGAGAGGAACACCTCGGGGATAAGTCCGGTCTCCACTTTTTCTTCTTCAGCTTTTCGCAGGATGCTCTGAATCCGGGCATGGGCATACTGGACATAAAACACGGGGTTATTCTCACTTTGTTCCCGGGCTATACTCAAATCAAAGTCCAGTTTGGAATCGGTTTTTCTCATGACCAGGAAGTAGCGGCCTGCATCCACGCCGATCTCATCAATTACTTCATCCAGGCTAATCATATCCCCTGTCCTTTTGGACATACGCACCGGTTCACCATCCCGATATAGATTGACCAGTTGTCCTATGATAATATTTAGTATGACATCGTGGGAAAAGGCCTTTACAGCGGCATTAAGGCGCTGGATATAACCGTGATGGTCAGCCCCGAAGACATTGATAAGCTCGCCATAGCGCCGTTCTATTTTATTACGGTGATAGGCAATATCCACCGCGAAATAGGTGTAAGCTCCGTCAGCCTTGATGAGTACCCTGTCTTTATCATCGCCAAAGTCCGTGGTCCGGAACCATAAAGCGCCTTCTTCTTCATAGAGCAGGCCCTTTTTGCGTAAAAACTCGATGGTTTCCTGAACAAAACTGGCAGAATGCAGGCTGGTCTCGGAGAAGTACAGGTCAAATCTCACCCGGAAACGTTCCAGTGTTTCTTTCTGCATAGCCAGAAGATTCTGGACCGGGTCACCGGGGAGATGGGCTATCTCCTGGATATAGTCTCCATGGTATCCGTCCTCCGGGACTGGCAGACCTGCTTTGACCGCGTCCACACTGGCGTGGAGGTTCCTGATCTGAACTCCGGCATCATTGATATAGAACTCCGTGGCTACATCCGCTCCACAGTAGCGCAGGATGCGGGCCATGGCATCCCCTATGGCAGCCCAGCGTCCATGACCGATATGGAGGGGCCCGGTAGGATTGGCCGAAACAAATTCCAGCAGGATATTGCGGCCTGCCAGACTGTCATTTTTTCCGTAGTGTTTTTCCTGCAAAATGGAGTGCAGTTCTTTTTCCACACTGGCCCGTGACAGGAAGAAATTCAGATAACCGGGGCCGGCGATATCAATGTGATCGAAAAGGGCCTGTTTCTGTAAATCCTGCTGAAGCTTTTCCGCAATAGCACGGGGATTGGAACGCAGAGGTTTGGCCAGAGACATGGCTACCGGACTGGCATAGTCTCCGTGTTCCGGTCTTTCGGTATAATTAATAGAAATAATATCTGCTTCATGGTTGAATTGTTCTTTTAAAGAACTGGCTATCAGCTGCCGGATTTGGTCTTTCAGGTTCATGGATCCACCTCGATAAAATTGGTCTTTATTATAGTAGAAAGTGGTGATTTCTTCCAGTTTTTACGGTTCCGCTCCGGGGAAAGTACTAACCGGCTAACTTTATTTGCCAATTTTGCCTGTTCTTGTTAATATTTAATGCATTTTCAAAACCAGGAAGGAGAAAACTATGGCATTGACTCTCAAAAAAAGCACCAAATTTAATAAAAGGCCCGGACCGCTGCTGCTCATCGTGATGGATGGAGTAGGCATCAATAAACCCTATGAAGGTAATGCTGTCTATGTAGCTAAGACACCCACTCTGGATAAATATTTCGGATCAGAATGGTATACTGAATTGCAGGCACACGGTACCGCGGTAGGGCTGCCCTCCGATGACGATATGGGCAATAGCGAAGTGGGACATAACGCCCTGGGTGCCGGACGTATATTTGCTCAGGGAGCGCGGCTGGTCAATGAATCCATTGAAACCGGCAATATGTATAAGAGCGATGTCTGGAAAAAGATAAACAGCCAGGTCACTTCCAAAAACAGTGCCCTGCATTTTATTGGTCTCTTCTCTGACGGAAACGTACATAGCCACATCCGCCACCTCAAATCCATGATCACCCAGGCAAACAAAGAGGGCGTGAAGAAAATCCGTGTACATACCCTTTTGGACGGACGGGATGTGGGGGAAAGATCCGCTCTGGGCTATATTGATGATTTTGAAAAATTCCTGGCCGGATTCAGCGGCGTAGACTATGCTATAGCCAGCGGCGGCGGACGTATGATCACTACTATGGACCGATATAATGCTGACTGGAGCGTGGTGGAACGGGGCTGGAAGGCTCATGTCCTGGGTGAAGCCCGGGGCTTTTCCTCTGCTCATGAAGCAGTGCAGACCTACTATGACGAAGACCCCAAGATGACTGACCAGTATATGGACAGTTTTGTAGTACTGGATGGAAAAGGTCAGCCTAAAGGTACCATACAGGATGGTGACGCTGTGATCTTCTTTAATTTCAGAGGAGACCGGGCTATCGAAATAACCCTGGCATTTGAAGCGGTTGATTTTGATAAATTTGACCGCAAACGGGTGCCTGATGTACTGTATGCCGGAATGATGCAGTATGACGGCGACCTCAAGGTCCCCAAGAACTACCTGGTCAACCCTCCTGTGATTGACCGTACTATGGGCGACTTTTTATGCGGCAGCGGTATTAAAAGTTTTGCTATCTCTGAAACTCAAAAATTCGGTCATGTCACCTATTTCTGGAATGGCAACAAGAGCGGTTATGTCTGCGAAGACCAGGAACTCTATGTGGAGATTCCCTCTGATAAGATTCAGTTTGATAAGGCTCCTAAGATGAAAGCCCCCGAAATCACGGTGAAAGTAAAGGAACTCCTGGCCAGTGGCCAATACGATTTTGGCAGACTGAATTTTGCCAACGGAGATATGGTGGGCCATACCGGAGTCATGGAAGCGGCGGTAGAAGCCGTAGAAACGGTAGACAAGTGTGTAGGTGAACTAATCGAAGAAGTCCGGAAACTCAACGGACTGGTGCTGATTACGGCTGACCATGGTAACTGTGATGAGATGTTTACCATTAAGAATGACAAAAAAATAGTGAATACAGCCCATACTCTCAACCCTGTTCCCTTCATTATCATTGATCCCGGGTACAAAGGAGAATATAAGCTGAGAAAAGTGGAAAATGCCGGACTAACCAATGTGGCGGCTACAGTATTTAATCTGCTGGGTTTTGAAAAACCGGAAGATTACCGTGATTCACTGATAGAATGGAAGTAAGAATCAGAAGATAAACGAAAAAAGCTGTCTCAGAAATACTGAGACAGCTTTTTTTTACTCTATGATGTTGGTGGCTTTGTACAAGAAGATTCGGGCATTGTGTATCTTCATTTCCAGGCCACCGTTGGAAAGAATGGTATACACTGCCTTGTTGGTGATCCTGCCGTCTATGATGAGCAGATCCTTGTCACTCAGGTCCCATTTGCCTTTTTTATCAGACATGGGGTAGAATTTGTTCTTGTTATAAGAACCATCCTGATAGCTGCCGTCTTCAAAAAACGCCATACCCACTGTAGATTCCTGGGCAAATTCCACTGATTTCGGATTCATCTTCCAGTAACCCGCCCAGAAGGACTTTTGGTCTGGTTTGATCTCTGCCTTTTCTTCCCCGCACCCTGTAGTACACACCCCCAATACCAACACGATGAGCCAGATACTGATCCGCATAGATGCCTCCTGTTAATAATGGACATAAAGTATAAAGCAGCTTGATTTAAAACACAAATCCG
Source organism: uncultured Brevinematales bacterium (assembly GCA_964428015.1). Lineage (GTDB taxonomy): Bacteria > Spirochaetota > Brevinematia > Brevinematales > CAYRWR01 > CAYRWR01. Next base: position 33,624 of record CAYRWR010000019.1, read on the forward strand.
GTGCAGAATGCTGAGAGGAGGTAGAACAGCACTATTCTTCTACCCAGGACAGATCGTGAATATGACAGTCCAGTGAGATAAGAGGCAAAAACAGAGTGATCAGAGCCGGTGACTCATCGATACTGATATAGATTACAGTGGGTGTTCTGTCTAAAAAGCCGGTATTGGATATAATACTGTACAGATTATCCTGTTCGGACTGGGAAATATCCTCTTTCTGAATATACAAGGGACGCGATTCCTGGAGTACGTAACAGGAAGAAAGTTTTTCCCGTTCCGCTGTATCCTGCACGGAGAGGAGCAGTTTATGAAAAACCCGGGTCCTGAAGGAGTGAGGCAGGTACCCGGAGCTGCCCGGATACTGGGTGTAGGTGAGGATTTTATCTTTTCTCCACACAGAATACGAAAAGAGCCAGCCAGCCGCCAGGCCCAGCATCAGTGATATCAGGATAATCGCTTTATATTTTTTATTAATCGCCATAACAGAATATCCCCGGAAAAGTAATAGTTCTATCAGATTATATACCGGGAAGGGAATTATGTCCTGTTTTAATCCCTTTATAGATTTGGTAAGGATAAACACAAAAATAGGGAAGACAAGAGGCGGTATATTACCGCCGGAGGCGTGAACAGCAACGGCCCTGAGCGGCCAGGGAAGATGTGAGACAGGCACTAAGGGTATATCATACCCGCCACTGCAGGGCGGGAGCGCCCCCTACCGCCGCCCTCCGCAGGCCCCCGCGGTTATGAAGCGGCGCGGCCCTCAGGACGCCTGATACAGGCCGAAGTGTGGAATATGCCGGGGCTCAGCCTCATCTCAAAACAGAAAAACAGGGACTGCCCTGAGACAGCCCCTGTTCTTTTTTTTCCTTTAACAAATTAATTGATATTAATAAAATAAGTATCGTATAGGGAGTGGAGGTTGGCATATTTATTGTTGTCAATACCATCATACATCAGATATATCCATTTTCTGGCCTTGCTGCTGCCGTGACCCCAGTTGGCATAATAAGCCACTTCAATAGAAGTTCCGGGATTATTGCTCCAGAATTCCAGATAAACACCTTCAATGCCTACATAATGGTCAGCTATCAGGCTGACATAGGTAGGCGACGAACAGATACACATTATAACGGGACGGTCCGCCTGTATCTCACTGAAAGTCTGGTTATAGTACCAGGCATTCACATGCTGGACACTGACACTGTAGCCTTTGCTATTACCGTATTGACTACCCAGGGGCATATCCAGGGGCCAGGTGACAGAGGCGCCCGAGCTGTCAAATACTGTACTCTTGACATAACCGCGGATGCTCCACATAGCGTCATATACTCTACGGTCAGGGCTGGCCCAGTAATTGCAGTAATACTCGGAATATCTGTTGTAAATGGGGGCTCCGTCAAACAGTCTGGTCTTACCTTTAAAGGTTTGCCAGTAGCCGTATACCATGGCCCAGGCTGTACTGCCGCAGCCTACATAGACCTGGCCTGCGCCATTCTGGGTAGGCTGGGTCCATTGAGGCAGGCTCCAGCCGTTGGCATATTTGGACCGGAGATATACAGTTTTGGACTGGATGGTGGGTGCGGCACCCTGATTTTCCAGATTGTTTTCCTGAGAATCCAGTCTGTTATAATAAGTCTGAAGCATACTTTTTGTAAAAGTAGGGACACTTTCTGATTGAGTGATGGCCTGGACATACCCCTGATTTTTAGCGCTGAATTCTTCCTGGGCCTTGCCCTTTTCTACCGGGGAGAAAACTTTGATACCTTCTACTGTGGTATCCAGTTTGGCCAGTACCTCCGGGGAATCACACATCGCGGAATCTTTAGTCTGTGCTGCGCTTTCAAACACGCTATAGCGGATCACTTTGAGGTCAGTCCTGCCGGTAGCCTGCTGGTATTCTTCGGTCAGGCTCTTACCTTCCATGGTGATTTCCGGGACCTGGATATCGGCCTGGCTCAGACTGACCAGGATATAGCCCGCGTCTTCGCTGCCGTTCATCACTTTGAATTCATAATAGGCAGGATCCTGGATACCGGGGGTAGAGACAGGGTAGCCTTTACCGATGGTGGTAGATGCGGTCCATTTTCCGTCCGCATTCTCTGTATTCTGTATCATTTTCTTTAATTTGGTCTCGGCGATAAATTTAGCAGTGTTGTAATCTATGTCGGTAGTAATCACTACGGGGTCATTGTTCTGATGAGTCCCGGGATCCAGCTGACAGGCAGTGAGACCGGCTGTAAGGGCCAGGGTAGGCATCAGATATCTAAAAAACTTTTTCATATGTGTTCTCCTGTTTTTTTATTTAATTAATCACTGTATTTAACAAGGTACAGATAAGGACTTAAAAAGATGTCTGAAGGTAAAACTATACCGTAATCATTATAGGCACTGTCATTACTATCCAGATTCACGCCGGCCTGGAAGTAGGCCTGCCATACCAGTTGGGAACAATAAAATGAGCTGCTGTCATACTTCAATTCGGTCATATTGTAGGGCTTTCCAATCTGTTCAATGGCATACTGGACCGCTTTATCAATCACATTGCTGTCAGCCTGGTAGAGTCTTAATACTACTGCTTTGTCCACTGAAGCTCTGGCTTCCTGCAGTGAATAATAGTCCACAAATTCTCCATAATTGCCATTGGCGGTGATGAAAACCTTGTCATCATTGTCAGCCGGGTCTGCTATACAGATCAGAGCGTGATGCAGGGTATTGGTACCGTCCAGGGCCATACAGGAGGGATGATGGGTAACCATCAGGAGAATATCTCCCTTTTTAATACCGGTATAGTCCAGGCTGCACTCAGCATTCTGGAACTGTTCCTGGTAGAGGGGCTGAAAAGCCTCTGTACGGGCATTGATATCCAGCATTAACCGGGCCAGGATAGCCTTTATCACCACCCCGTTTATTTCCTGGATGGGAGTCTGTCCATAACCTATTGTAGTCAGATATTCTTCCAGTTTACTGATACCCCAGGCAGTTTTACCGGCTTCAGGCAAGAGGTCATTCTTGATGCCATTCTGCTCAGCAATAAAGTCCTGGGGAGGAAGAAAAGAATCCTTAGACTGAACATTGACAGTTTGATCTACTCCCACATTATTATCCAGTGCACAACTCAGAGACAAAAAGGCCGTCAGCATCATCAACACGATTCGGACATTCACTTTTTTCATTTGTTACTCCTTTTCCTTTTTTTATTTTTTTCCAACTCAACTTTTCTTTATCACCGGAAATTACATGATACATTATCCACTCAGAAATTTTACCTCCTGGGTTTTAGTTTCTTGTCTTTTGTGGTAATATCATAGCAAAACTGCAGCGGCTCTACAATAGGATTTTTGTCATATTTTCACATAAAGGGGGGTCCTATTTTTTTAGGAGGGGGGTTAATAAAACTATTCTCCGGAATTGACGGAGGTGTGTTTTTCTATTAAGATGAAGGTAAGACAGGAGGATTCCATGGCAAACACGATCTTTATGGGACAAGGCAAAGAAAAAGTGTTTCTTAATACCGCGATGGCGAACCGGCACGGACTGATAGCCGGTGCTACCGGGACTGGAAAGACTATTACGCTCCAGGTCATGGCCCAGGCCTTTTCTGATATGGGTGTCCCGGTGTTTGTAGCGGATATTAAAGGGGACATCGCCGGTCTGAGTCAGGCGGGTAAGGAACACCCCAAAGTTGAAGAAAGAGTCAAACTAATGGAAATGACTGATTTTAAATATAAAGCCAGTCCGGTACAGTTCTGGGACCTCTTCCGTAAACAGGGGCTGCCCCTGAGAGCCACGGTAAGTGATCTGGGGCCCATGATGTGGTCACGGCTCCTGGACCTGTCCGATGCTCAGAGTACTACCTTGTCGCTGTTGTTTAAACTGGCAGATGAGTCTGAACTGCTCCTCCTGGATCTCAAAGACCTGAAGGCAGCCCTGCAATTCCTCAATGAAAACGCCGACCAGATCTCAGCAGAATACGGCCAGGTCTCCAGTCAGACCATCCAGACTATTCAGCGCAAGCTTCTCCCTCTGGAAGAGCAGGGCGCGGAAATGTTTTTAGGAGAACCTGCCCTGGATATACGGGATCTGATGCAGAGAGACTATGAAGGCCGGGGAGCTATCAATATCCTGGCCGCTGATGTGCTGGTACAGCATCCTACTCTCTATTCCACATTCCTGCTGTGGCTGATGTCGGAGCTGTTTGAAGAGCTGCCTGAAAGGGGCGATGCTGACAAACCTCTGATGGTATTTTTCTTTGATGAGGCGCATTTGCTGTTCAATGAGGCCCCCAAGCCCCTGCTTACAAAGATAGAACAGGTGGTCAGGCTGATCCGTTCCAAAGGCATCGGGATATATTTTGTGACGCAGAATCCCCTGGATATACCCGATGAAGTACTGGGTCAATTAGGCAACCGGGTCCAGCATGCCCTCAGAGCTTTTACCCCCCGTGACCAGAAAGCAGTCAAAGCTGCGGCTACAACATTTCGGGCAAATCCGGATATCGATGTGGAAAAGGCTATTACCGAACTGGGAGTAGGGGAAGCCCTGATGAGCTTTTTGGATGAAAAAGGCATACCGGGAATGGTAGAAAGAGCTCTGGTGCGCCCGCCTGCCTGCCGTATCGGCTCTATCACTCCGGAAGAAAGGACAGCCCTCCTGTCTGTCTCCCCGTTAAAGTCTAAATATGAAAAAGATATAGACCGTGAATCCGCCTATGAAAAACTCCAGGCCCGGGCTGAACGAGTGAAGAATCAGGAAGCACAGGCTCCCGTGGCCCATTCCGCTGCGGCGCCCAAGGCTCCCGGCCGGGGACGTCAGACAGTACTGGAAACCTTTTCCAAGAGTGTGGCCCGTTCCGTAGGGGGAAAAATTGGGCGCAATCTGCTGGGCAGCGGCGGCGGCAGTTTGTTGCGGGGGATTTTAGGCAGCTTAATGAGATAAATTTGCCCTTTGAGACAAGAATTGGTATATTTTATTTGTCTGAAACCAAATAGTAGTTTCAATATTATTTGATCTATGCTATACTATACGGTCTTTTTAGACAAATAGATGCAGGAGCAAATATTTTATTATGGAATTTAAGGATATCGCCGCCTATCAGGATTCACTGGTACCCGGGTTTATTCGTCGGATTTTAGCCAGCAATCGGTTCAAGTCATTTCTGGACAAAATCCCTGCACTCCCCCAGCTCTTTAAAAAAGAAAGCAAACATGCCGTACTGGAAGGGTTGAAATCAATCCGCACAGTGGCGGATTTTCAAAAGCTCATGGCTTTTCTTCTCCATGAAAATATTAAAGCAACTACAGACTCATTTACCTATGATGGGATTGAGAATCTTCCTGCAGACCAGGGGATGGTCCTTTTGTCTAATCACCGTTCCATCGGACTGGATGCTGCCTATACTAATTACTGTTTTTTCCAGGAAGGCAGATCTACAGTTTATAATGGCTGCGGTGATAATATCATGAAGACCTCCTGGCTGGGACATCTCATCCGGATCAATAAAGGATTCGTGGTAAAACGCAATGTGTCTGACGTGGAAATGAAGCTCAATGAAATATCCCGGTTATCTCAATATATCAAAAGCCTGCTGGATGAACAGAAATCTATCTGGATTGCGCACCGGGGCGGCAGGGCCAAAGACGGCATAGATGCCACAGACAGCGTGGTACTGGCTATGCTGTACAAAGAAAGCGGACATACTGACTGGCATTCCTGGAGTGAAAACAATAATCTCATACCCCTCAGTATCTCCTGGGAGATCAGCCCCTGCGATATGATACTGTCCCATGAACTGGCACAGGAGCATTACCGCAAGCCGATGCACCGTGACTTCAGCGATATCATGTCTGAAATCGGCAGCCAAAAAGGCAGAGTACATATCCATTTTGGAGAAAGAGTCATCGGCAATAAAAGAAAAGAGATTGTGGAAAAACTGGACAGAGCAATACAGACCGGATATCGCCTCTGGGACGCCAACTGGCTGGCCTACAGCGAATCGGATGATTGCTCCCCGGAAGATGCTGTCTGGATACGGCAGAGGATTGATATGGATCGCGGACACAAAGTACTGGATCGTGGTTCAGTTCTGGAACCTGCGGCCCGGGAAAAGTTTCTGGCAATCTATTCCAATCCGGTCAGACAGGCACTCACCCATGTAGAGGGAGTACAGACTCTTTTACCCTGAAAATAAATTAACAAAAATTTCCGGGATATTTAACAATGAAAGAATTAGTATTATTAAGACATGCCAAGTCGGACTGGTCGCAGTCCGGGTCACAGGATATTGACCGTAAACTAAATGAAAGGGGACAAGAGGACGCCCCCTTGATTGGACGTTTTCTGGAAAAAGCGGATCTGCTGCCTGATCTGGCCTATCTTTCTCCTGCACGCAGGGTTCAGGATACATGGAGTGGTATGGGTACTTCCTGGAAATACTCTATCCCATCAGAAATACTCAATCATCTCTATCTGGCTGCTCCTCAGGTAATTTATTCCGTAATTACACAATGTTCGTCTTCTATTGACAGACTTCTGGTCTTGGGACACAATCCCGGAATGGAAGAAACAGTTTCGCTGTTATGCGGGCTGGAAGTAAATATAAAGATGTCAACCGCTGCTTTGGCTGTATTAAGCATTGAAAGTCCCAGTTGGGGGCTTATTCAGCCCGGCCAAATGACCCTGAGAGGCTTGTTCTATCCCAGGGCACTCAAAAAACTCTGCTAAATTCACTTTTTTTCCGGTACCTTTCATATTCTGTTCAAAACCCATGCAAATATTGACACCTCATCTAATTAGGGCTAAGATAGTGCTTTAAGGAGGCGGAAATGGCCAGGATCAGACGTTGGGGGATAGGTGTACTGTTGACCTTGGTGGGAATGTTTCTGCTCACCTGGGGTATAGTCCAGGCTGCCATGAAGGTGGTATTCATCCCGCCCGAAAAGGAGATGGAAGTCTCTACTCAGGTTGGTCAATACGGTGAACTCAATCTTACTTTTTCAGACGCCGTGGTCAATCTGTCTGATTTTGATACCATGGTCAAAGACCTGGAAAAAAAGATCAAAATTACCATAAGTCCGAAGCTTAAAGGTCATCTGCGTCCTATTGACGACCGTAATGCCGCTTTTGTTTTTGATGAACGTCCCCAATTCTCAACCCGGTACACTGTATCAGTCAATGCCTCTGAAATCACGTCGCTGAGCGGAAGCAGAGTCAATACCAAAATAAACTATACTGACCTCAAAGATAACACATATATTTTACAGACTACCCGGTTCAGACTGGAAAGTGTTTATGGCAGTGAAGAACTCAAACCCACCATCACTGCCTATTTCAACCAGGAGGTATCCAGGCAATCTCTCCAGCAGGCACTGAAGATAAGCAGCTGGGGCAAGGAACATAGTTTTACACTACAGCCCTCAATATATACCAACACTGTACGGGAGACGATAGATACAGTGTACAAGACCGTGATTACCAATGAAAAAACCTGGTATATCCGTCCTCAGGGGCTGGAGCCTGCCATGCCTTACAACCTGGTGTTCAGCGCCGATATGATGGGTAAAGAAGGTAATCTGGGCCTGGAAAAAAATTACAGCAAGAATTTCCGGACCTATTATCCTCTCAAATTTATCGCATTCCGCTCCAGTACCTATGATAAACGCTATTACCCTGATTCCAGTATCAGAATGGAATTCAATAATGAAATTAGCGAAACAAAAAGTAAATTTCGCCTGAGCAGCGAGCCGGCCATACCCAACCTGAAGTATTCCATAAGCGGCAGGCATGTTTATATCAACGGTGATTTTATCGGAGGACAGAGATACAAAATCACCGCAGAGTCGGACATTGTGGATATTTATGGTCAGACTCTCAAGGACTCTATTAGCATCAATGTGAGCTTTGATCATCTTCTATCCTATTTTGAAGTACCTACCGGTTACATGGTCATGGAATCCTATATGGAGAATATCCTTCCTGTGAAGATTCGGAATGTTTCCCGGTTTACTTTTACTCATCTGTATTTTTCCGATTTACAGGAAATGGTCAGCTTTTTAGCCAAAGATTACAGCGTCCGGGATAAGCTCCTGGATAACTCCCGTCAGGATAAATCGATTGATGTAGACTGGAAGTGGGACCGGTTTTACAATTTCCGCTATGATCTTTCCACACTCCTGAATAAAAAATCCGGGCTCCTGGTCTATAAAATAGACCCCATGCGGGAAAACCCGGGTCAGTATGATACCTATCCCAGCCGGGGTATGATCCTGCAGACCGATCTGGGAGTCAGTGTCAAAGCGTCTCCCTACCAGGTCCTGGTCTATGTCCGGCAGCTCAAGACTAACCAGCCTGTCAAAGACGCCAAAGTGTATACCGTGGTAGACGGAATACTGAATCTCAAGGGGACTACTGACAACCGGGGTATTCTGCAGTATGACAATGATTCTGATCTTTACCCATTTATCGCGGTGGATTATCAGGGTTCCTTTGGTCTGAACTATTCTGCCTCCACCATCCGATGGGGCAGTGAATACAGTTACAATGAGACCAGGATACAACTGTTTACCGAAAGGTATCTGTATAAAGCCGGAGAAAAAGTCGAGCTCAAAGGTATAGTGCGCTATCGGGCCGAGGATCAATGGATCATCAACGACAGCCGTAATGAAAATAAATACCAGTTTACGGTCAAAAACAGCCGTGATGAAGAAGTCACTAATTTCCAGGCGTATTTTGACAGCTGGGGAGGCACCCATGCTACCATTTCACTGCCCCCTGATGCTCCCAATGGCTACTACTATGTCACGGCCTATTATAAAAATGATTACATCAGCTCGGTGAACTTCCGGGTGGAGGATTATAAACCAGCCAAAGCGGAAATGCGTATCATCGCGCACGATTCCAGTTATCTGTGGGGGGATACCTTCAGCGGTGACCTTATCGGCTGGTATCTGTTTGGTGCCCCTGTTATCCGCCCCATCACTTACAAAATTAATGTTGACCCGGCGTACTTCCACAGTAAAAAATATTCCAAATTCAGTTTTGGGGTAGACCGCTGGAATAATGAGGAGAGACGGGATTATTCCTTCACCCTGGATACCGGCACAGTTATGCCGGATAAACAGGGAAAGCTAACCGTAAAAGCCCTGCTGGAAAAAGCTGACTTCAAGGGAGACGCTACTATTACCTTCTCGGGCTCCACAGTATTGGATGATAAATCCACAGTGTACGGTGCCCGCTCCGGGATCGATATTTTCAACCCGGTTCAGGTGGGTATCTTTATGGAAAACTATTTTGTGGACTCGGGCAAGCCCTTTAATGCTGAATTGATCGCCATCACCCCTAAAGATGAACTGTATTCCGGACAAAAGGTAAAAGTAGAAGTAGAACGCCAGGAATGGAAAAGTGTCCAGAAAGCCGGCGTCAACGGGCGTCTCAGCTGGGAATGGTTCCTGGATAAAAAGATAGTGGATACCCGTGATCTCAGTCTGGGACGCGAGACGGTGACTTTTACAGTAAAAGACCCGGGGTACTATGTGCTGCGCGTCAGGACTATGGTACGGGGACAGGAAGCGGTCAGCGAAAACGGCTTTTATGTCATCGGCAGCGGAGAGTTCGGCTGGAAGATGGATGACAGCTATTACCTGGAGCTGGAAAGCGACAAACAGGAGTACCAGGTGGGTGATCAGGCCCGCATTCTGGTCAAGAACCCCTATAAGACAGCTACTGCCGTAGTCACCTACGAAAGAGAAAAATTCCATGAAGTAAAACGTTTTGAAGTCAAAGATTCTATCTTTATTGTCCCGGTGGATGTCACGGAAGAATTTATCCCCAATATGTATGTCAGTGTGATGCTGTATTCCGGTCGTACCGGTAAGAATCAGCTGGATGAATGGGGTGAAGATATCGCCCGTCCCAGCTTCCGCTCCGGCTATATCAATCTGAGTGTGGTACCCAGGCAGAAAAAGCTGGCCATCGCTATCACCAGTGACAAAGCCAAATATGAACCCGGACAGAAAGCCCAGGTTACCGTGGATCTCAAAGATTATCAGGGCCGCCCCGTGGAGGGAGAAGTGGTCCTGGCCGTGGTGGACAAAGGAGTCCTGAACCTGGTCAATTACCGCATGCCTGATCCTTTGACATACTTCTATGCTAACCGGTCTCTGGCGGTAACTACCCGGGAAATGACTGAGCTGATCTACGGCCAGCGCTATCTGGCTGAAAAAGGAGAAGTCATTGGGGGAGACGGAGAAGAAGATTCCCGAAATGAAGGCGGCAAGGACGGCATGCTGGTGCCTCGCAGTAATTTCAAGACTACCGCCTTTTATGAAGCCCGTTTGAAAATCAGTAAAGGCCAGAAGGGAAAGGTGAGTTTTACCATCCCCGATAATCTGACTTCTTTTGTGATCATGGCTGTGGCCTATACCAAGTCCAGTCAATTCGGCGCCGGTGACCAGGAATTTGCGGTGTCCAAACCCCTGATGCTGCTGCCCACCCTGCCTCAGTTCATACGAATAATGGATGAGATGGAAGCCGGAGGTATGGTGTACAATTACAGTGGAAAAGACCAGGATATCAAAGTCACACTGGAGGCGGAAAATCCCATCGAATTCAAGGGTCAGGCTTCTCAGACTATAAAAGTACCCAACAACGGATCAGCCGAGATCAAATTCCGCTTTAAACTGCCTAATACCGTAAAGAAAGAACTGAAATTTACTCTGACCGCTAAAGCAGGCTCTTTCAGTGACGGATTGGTCCAGATCGTGCCGGTCAAGATGCCCAAGACCTATGAGACTACCGCCCTGTACAAGACTACCACAGGTACGATTAATGAAAAGATCAAACTGGGTGAAAATATCTGGAAGGAGATGAGCCGGGTCGAACTCAGCCTTTCCCCTTCCGCCTTTACTGAGCTCAAGGGCAGCGTGGACTATCTCATCGAGTACCCCTACGGCTGTTTGGAACAAAGAGCCAGCCAGATACTGCCCCTCCTCTTGGGCGAATCAGTCATTGTCAAACAAGGTCTGCTCGATTTTAAAACCTCCAAAGAGCTGCGTGAATTGGTACAGTCCGTATTGGATCTCTTCCCTAAGTATTACGGCAGTCAGGGATTTACCTATTATCCTTCCGGATATGGGCCTAATCCCTACCTTACTGTCTATGCCAGCTTTATTCTGAGCGTGGCCAGGGAAAAAGGGTATGCTGTTAACCAGTCTACCCTGGACAAAGCCCTGACCCTGGTCAAGGACATCGCGCGGGGTAAAGGGGATTTCCGCAGTAAATGGGACTACAGCAGCTACTACTCTCTGTTAACCAGGGCTTACGCGCTGTATGTCTCATCACTTAATGGTTATCAGGATGTGCCGGTACTGAAGCGCCTCCAGCTGGAGCTCAAGGAAAAACAGCCCGACAATCTCACAGCCTGGGCTTATCTCCTCAAGACCCTGTCCCGCTACAAGTCTTTCCCGGGAGATAAGGAAATCAGAGCCCAGCTCGAAAAAGCTATTTTGGACCGTGCCCGGGTAGAGGCTCAGACCCTGTATTTTGAAGGCTACAACAACTGGGGATGGTTCTATTATGACAGTGTCATCACTACCGCTGTCAGCCTGCAGGCTCTGCTGGAAGCAGGCAGTGAATTCAATGACAGTTATAAAGTCATCCGCTGGCTGATAAGAGCACGGGAAACTTCGCACTGGAATACGACTCATGACAATGCCATGGTCTTCTACGCTATGTCCACCTACCTGGATAAATTTGAAAAAGAAGATCCAAAATTCCTGGCCACAGTCAAGGTAGACGGCTATACTCTGATCCGTCAGATGTTCGAGAAGCGTACCGATCCGGTATTCAACAAAGGTTTCCGTATCAAAGAGGATGTGAAGGATGACCTGGACTTTGAAATCACCCGGGCCGGGCAGGGGACTCTGTACTACCTGATCCAGTACCAGTACCTGCTAAAGAGTTATCCGCCCCGTCGTGACGCCGGCTTCTCACTGGAGAAAAAGGTCTATGACTATAACAGTGGAAAAGAAGTTAAAGATAATATCTTTAAACGGGGTCAGCGCTATATTGTGAAAATAAAGATTTTTACACCCAAAGACCGGACCTTCGCTGTGGTGAATGACGCCCTGCCTTCAGGATTTGAACCGGTCAATCTGGATTTTGCTACAGAAGAAAATGAGAACAATGTAGACACCGGTACATCCAGTGACTGGTGGTGGGGGAGCTTCTACCACACCGAACAGTACAAGGACAAAGTCCTGTTTATGTCGGATTATCTGCGCCGGGGAAATCACGAGCTGACCTATGTGGTAAGGGCAGTCAATAACGGTATCTTCCAGGTACCCCAGCTCAAGGCTGAAGAAATGTACGCCCCGGAAGTGTTTGGCTACCTCTATCAGCCCGATGTCAGGATAGAAGATTAATACAATCGATAAAGAGGGTGTCTGTTCAGACACCCTCTTTTTTAAGAAAGTAAATACCCGTAAGGGAATGGTGGTCTATATCAGCAAAGATTAGGGGAAAGGTAAAGTATGGCCTGTAAATGCAGATTCAGAAACCTGATGAAAAAATCAAATGTGGCTTTTATCCCGGACCGGACGGTATATCTGGATTATAACGCCACTACACCGGTAGATCCGGGGGTAATAGGTGCCCTGGACGCATCCTGCCGGAGGGGGTGGGGTAATCCCTCCAGTCTGCATAGCTGCGGTATCCAGGCCCTGGATCAGATTGACAAGGACCGCGTCCTCATAGCGGATTTGCTGGACATAGACCCGGAGGGAATTCATTTTTGTTCCAGCGGTTCGGAGGCCCTCCATGCCGGTATTTTTGGTGTGTATCAAAGAAACAGAGACAGGGTGATAGTGTCTACTACGGTGGAGCACCCGGCTGTGTCCCGTCCTCTGCGCCATCTCAGGGCCGCGGGAGCCCAGGTTCACTTCCTGGCTGTGGATGGTGAAGGCAGGCTGGACCCGGAATTATTAGAGCGGACTTTGTCCCGATACCCCCAAACACTCCTGGTCTATTCGCCGGTCAATCATGAGACTGGGGCCATACAACCCGTGAGGGAAATCCACCAGGCTGCCGCCGGTCATGACTGCCTGATCTTTCTGGACGGGGTACAGGCTCTGGCGCGTTTGGAGCCCAGGGAATGGAGTCCGTATTGCGATCTCTTCGCGGCAAGCGGACATAAGATCCATGCCCCCAAAGGCACAGCTTTATTATGGAAGCGTCCTGATTTGAAAATACGTCCTTTCCGTTTTGGCGGCCATCAGGAGGGATCTCTTTTCCCCGGGACGGAAAATACCCCTGGAATCGCGGCTTTGTCCCGGGCGGTTCAACTGCATGCGGCTGCTTTCAGAGAAGAACAGCACAGACTCCAGGTGCTGGACAAAGAACTGCAGGATATTCTGGAACGCCAGGGGGTAGACTGCGTCATGCTATCACTCCCCCGTCGGGCTGCCGGAGTACTCAATTTCAGCCTGCCCTGGGTGCAGGATATGGAAGAGCTGTTACTGGAGCTGAACCAGCAGAAGATCTGTATCAGCCGGTTTTCTGCCTGTGCCAACCGTGTGGATGGCCCATCCCGGGTCCTCAGCGCCATGGGTGTACCTCTGGAGCGGGCGGCTACTTCTCTGCGGGTAGCCCTGGGCAGATTCAGTAAAAGGGAAGATCTTTACTATCTGGCACGGGTCTTGAGCGAATTGCAGAAGAAGCAAAGGGACAGTGCAGGGAAGAGTTGAAACACCACAGTTCCGCTAATCATTTTTTTTGAGATAGATAGCTGAAATTTTTAATGGCAAAAGATTAATGAATCCACTGAACCATTTCTCTGCGTTTGATGGCCACCCAGCTCAACAGCACACCCGCTGCCAGAAATCCCAGTCCCAGCACAAAGCCTTTTCGATAGCTGCGGGCATCAAACCCGGGAATAAGTACCGCAGATGCGGGATGGTCATGGTCATACCACACTGTTACCGCCGAATTTTCCCGGAGTGTCAGGTACAGCTCATTGAGGTCGTTATCGTCCAGTCCATACAGGGCCACCCGGCTGTTTTCATATACCCGCCCATCCACAGTATAAGTATAGATAAAATTCCACCAGGTCTCTCTTTTCCAGCTTTTCAGGGTGAGGGTAGGGCGGCTGAATTTGTCAACAGTCTGGACCTGCCCCGCTACCTGGTCCCACTGCCGTACCCGGACATAGTCGCGGTACTGCAGCAGAAAGAGCAATGTCGTCAGTAAAAGTGGTACGGCACAGATAATACCAGCTAAGAGCAGTGCTTCTGCGTTTTTAGAAAGAATACCGGAAGGTGAAGTCCGGTCTTGATATTCAGACAGGCGCAAGAGCTAAAAATTCTCAGTCGTTCAGCTTCATGGGCATGGTGATATAAATGAACTGGTCGTCCCCGATCACTTTGAGCATCACCGGGCTGGACTGACTGTTCACTACCATCTCGATTTTCTTACCGGCTATGACCTTGAGATAGTCGATCAGAGAACGGAAGTTGATAGCTATGGAAATTTCGCTGCCCTTGTAGTCTACGGTCAAATCCTGTCGGGCTACTCCATAAATGGGGTGAGCGGTGGCTATAGACAGCACATTGTCTTTGAGAGTCAGTTTGATCTTGCCGGACTCCGGATCGGAGATCACGGATACGGTTTCCACCGCGGCCAGGAAGACATCAGATTCCAGAGTAGCTTTGTTGATCTGCTCCCCGGGGATCACGTCTTTATAATTGGGAAATTTACCTTCTACCAGATTGGCGAAAATATAGACATTACCGATCTTGAAAAAGGCCTGATTGTTGTGTACAGCCAGCTGGACGTCACCGGTATGCAGGATGCCGTGGATGGTCTTGAATATTTTCTGGGGGATGATGATCCCGGTTTCCACTTTACCTTCTTTTTCTTCGTATTCACGGGTGATCACCGACAGGCGCTTGCCGTCTGTGGTCACGAAGCTCAAAAAGCCGTCCACCGATTCTTCGATATAGGTACCGGTAAAGGCAGATTTGGCCAGGTCTCCGGACACGGCGTATTCAGTGGCCCGGATCTGTTCTTCCATGGTCTCCTGGGCGATCTTGATGTAGCTCTCCCAGTTAAATTCATTGAACACCGGGTAGGCGTCCGCAGACACCCCATTGAGATGAAACAGGGGGTTATCCTGTCCTTCGGGATGGACCTGGATCTCATTGTCATTATCTGATTTGGATTCAAATACGATCTTATCGCCGGGCATGCGCCGTACCACTTCCAGGAGTTTCTTGGACAGCAGACTTACCTTACCGGCAGTTTCCACTATACCGGCAGCTTCCACTTTGACTCCGTGTTCGCCGTTGTAGCTCAGGAGGATGATGCTGCCGTCAGCCTGGGCCTCAATGTAGACATTCAGCAGGATAGCCAGGGGGCTCTTCACATTGATAATGGAATCAGCCGCGGTCAGGTTCTGTATAAATTCGTCCCGGTTGACTATAAATTTCATGCAACACTCCACGATACGATTTGGAACATTTTAACGAATCCCCTCTGTTATTGCAAATTTATTCTATAAACATCAATGAATTAACGACACGGCATCGCTTTTTTCCACTTATCCTCCGAAGTGGTGCCTGCCCTTGGTCAGGGCAGGAGGGCCTCTTCACAGGATCGGCCTGGAGGGCGGCGGTAGGGGGCGCTCCCGCCTCACCGATAGTGGGTAATATAGTATCGGAATCACAGGTCTGACACTCTACTTTTTTATTCCATGCCGTCCTTTTTAAGGCTCTGCCTGTAAAAAAACAGCATCGAGTGGGAATAAATTTATGAAAAATTTTTACTATAATACGCCTCCTGAACCGGAGTTATACACAGGAGATTTTAGAGTTTTTTATTTATCCCTGCTAAAATAGATGCAAATATAATTAGAAATTCCGAGTCAGGGAGTTATCCATGTCGATTGTAATTAAGAAAATCTTGGTTTTTTCGCTTTTTTTGAGTGTTTTTGGGTGTACACCGGGAGGTGAGCAGGATTCTCTGGTGGAGCCATCCATTCTCATCACAGTGGAAGGTCCTCATTTTCGGCCTGCTCTGGCTCTCACAGCCTCTGCCACTATCAAACTGGATTATGGTGACGGCAGTTCTGCTTCGACCCTGAATTTATCAGCAGGTGACCACCTTCTGGAATCACATCAGTTTATCAACAGTGCCGGCAGCCACCAGGTTTTACTGACGGTACAGCCCTGGTCAGCTCTTTCTGTACTCAATCTGGGTTTCCGGGCAGGAGATGGGGGGAATAATACATTCCAGACTGAGGTGCCTGTGATTATGTTTCATCCTACTACCACTGCTATTCCCGGAGGCACACTTTCTGCCTCTGAGATTCAGGGATATGTAGGAAAAGTCACAGCCATCAGCAACTTACAGGTGGCCACTGAACTCTTAGCCATTTGCTGTGAACAACAGGCTCTGACCATTCTGGACTGCTCTGGTCTGACCAAACTACGCACCGTAGAGGCTTACTTCTCCTCAGTAAAAAGTACCAGCTTTCAGGGTTGTGAGGAACTGCGCCGCTGCTGCCTGGAAACAACCGGGGCTAAGACCAGCTGGCGGATCATCAATGGCTCACGGGTGGAAGACGAAGTACTGGATCTGCGGGATAGCCACCACCTGCAGGATATCCGGGGCACGAATAATGATAGGACTGGCATCCGATTACATCCGGGCGCGTTTAATACTCTTTGGCATCTTTGTACTATGGGTAATGGCAGAATGACTTCATTTTATATAGGTGATGATTCTGTTCCTCTTACCGATCTCAGTAGCTTTGCAAAACTGAAAGAGTGCTGGGTTTCCTATAGTCCGGTGATCAGCAGTCTAGTTCTGACCAATAATACCACAGACACTCTCCTGGTAGAGGCTTGTGGTATCACTAATGTGGACATACATGGCCAGGTGCAGCTCCGTGAGCTGAAAATTGCACACAACCAGATTTCCGTTATCAATATAGACGGATGTACGGGATTGGACCGCATCTATATGGGGTATTGTAATTTTTCAGAGGCGCAGGTCGATTATATATTAGCTACTGTGGATGGATTCAACACTACCTACAACTACTCCGGATATAACGCCACACTGGATCTGACCGGCAATTCAGTGCCATCAGCTACTGGTCTTGTTCACAAGGCTAATCTCGAAGCCAGAAATTGGGATGTATTTACTGCTGAATAAATCTCGTATCCCCTGAAAAGGGTAGCCCATCGTTTTATAAAAATCCCCTTTTCAGGGGATTTTTTTTTTGCATTCTCATATATAAAATTTATGGAATAAAAAATGGTTGTTGATTTTTCACAATATGGAGACAGGCCTGTATTTTTCAATGATGTGCACTTACAGGATATTTAGCCCTGATGCAAAACCAGCCCATATAAAAGTGAAAAAACCGGGGGATTGGTTTACAGAAGACCTTTTAAAAAAATCAATAAAAATAGGAGTGAAGAATGAAAAATTGGATGTTGAAGTTTTTCATGGGTTCTTTGGTACTGTTTGCAGCTGGATGTGGAGTGAATCCTGTTCCTTTTGGCCCTCCCCCCCTGACACAGCAGCAGTTTAAGCAGGTATCAACGGGTATCTACATAGGAGGAGGGATGCTGTGGCATCCTACCGATCAGAATCTTAATCATTTCAGCCAGATGGGTATCATCAATATCCGTCTGTCCCGTACCATGGCTGAAGTGACCAATGGAGAGTTTGAAGAAATTGTATATGACACAAATACCGGAGAAATGATCTCCAGTAACATTTCCACTGTCATGTCCAATTATGCAGAACTGAAAGAAAGTGTAGTGTTTGGAAAAATCTATGTCAACTCTCTTAGCGCTTCCCAGGCAGTTTTATCCTTTGAGTTGTATTCTGCCGATAACACCTGGATTAAACACAACACACCTCTGACCCTCAATGCCGGTGAATCAGCCGACCTGAACGGGGACGGTTTGATGGATGTAGCCTGGCTGCCTTATCAGATGGAGTCAGATTTGGGCAGCAAGGGAGCCTACACTTTGTTCTTTTTAAGTGACCAGGAAGGGGGCAACCTCTCTATGTACCAGTGTCCCCAGGACAGCAATTATCCTTATCCTTCAGGGATCATCACGCTTAATCCCTCCGGGTCGGTAATCAGTATTTTTGACCAATCTACTTTTGTATCCAGTAATAATAACAAGCTGACATTTAACAAAGGTCAGGCACCAATGCTGGATGACGGAGACTACATTTACTTCCCCGGCACTACCAATATGATGCAGATAAGCACTAACCTGGACGCGGGTAACGGCAAAATGACATATGTGTGTGAACCCATCAATGTCTTTGACGCTTATGAAATCATGGACCTGTCCATTAATACTACTCCGCAGGAACTGCAGAACCAGACCAACCAGGGAATAGGAAATTTCCAACGGGCTAACCCCCTGGTATCCCACACTTTTGATATTCCTATCCCTGACTTCAAAGCTAGCCAGACTGATGGAAACTTCGAGTGGTCTTTCGTCAATAAGAACACACTTAAACTCATACTGGAAGCCGATATGACCCTACGCTGGGACACGGTAAAAGTTGATACCAAGATTGTACTGCAGGGTGATATCTCCATGATCCTGGAAGCTGCTTACAAGAAAAATTTCACCAAAAACATAGCAGAGTTTGAGCTATGGGAAATCTATCAGTTCTTTATGATAGGACCGGTACCAGTTACTTTTGAAATGCCCATCAGTGCTGGTATCGATTTCAGTGCCGGAGGATACGGACGTTTCAAAACCGGTATGATTATGCATGGTGAATTTGGTATGGAAACCAGTGCCGGTTTTGGTATCAATTACAAGAAAAAGACCATCAAAGTGGGCCCCTTCAAGAAAACCTTTAAGATACCCTGGAGTATTAAAAATTATAACAGCGCCAAAGTGATCAGCGATTATTACTTCCATGATCATAGAAATAAACCTTTTAGTCCGGAATCTCTTATGGACTTCAGCGCGGAAGGATATTGTACTCTGACACCTTATATTGAAATATCACCAGGCTTGTATATTGGTGGTATAGCCGGCATTAAGGCTGGTGCTAGACTTAATTTTGATAATACACTTAAAGCGAGTCTCAAAGCGCAAGGTAATAGTTTAAGCCTCGATGTGGACTATAATTTGTCCCTGAACGGAGAAATTGTACCCTATGTAGTCTTTAAAATTGACCTGAAATTCTGGGAAAAAACATTTGAAAAAGACTTCGGCTCCCTGAAACTCAAGAGTTACAGCCTTAAAGATTTAAATCTTATTAGTGTTAAGACTCCTGAACTACCTGACAATTATTTCAGCTTGTCTACCCGTATGCTGGATAAAAAGAATGATTATAGCTACGAGGAATATACCAATGCCAATCTTCCCTTCGTGATGGACATTGTGGCCCGATCCAGCCAGGATCTGAATTCTGTCTCTGTGAATGGGACCCTAATAACAAATTTTGCTGCTGGAGTAAAGCAGGCACCTGTGCAATATATTCTGGATAAAAGCGGGATCTCGGGCGGCTCCAATACCTACACCGTGATTGCGACTGATAAATCAGGCAAGTCTGCTACCAACAGACTCCTCATTACAGTGGACCGGGACAATATCAACGGAAATTCGACTAATTTTGTTACAGGTCTGTTTGTACTGTATGGGAAAACAGCTTTGCCACCAGCCGGATATACAAAGATAGGGGTAGATCTGAACAAGGGTGCTGGAGGTAGTTATATCTATCTCTGCTATACCAAAGACACGTCCAAAGGTATGCCCATCCGCAACCTGAGCGTGCATAATTCCAGCTCCGGATCTCATACTCATGCCACTAACTATTTTAATGCACCCAGTTCGTATTACCCCACAGGAAATGGAGATGCGGATCTTAATAAAGGTGCGGGGGGCAACTGGATCTTTTTGCACTATACCAGAGAAGGCTTGCTTCCAGACGGGTCCTATCTTGAACCTATCCGTGATATTAAGATTGTGCTGGGTAAATATCCCACAGTTCCCGCGGGATATAAGATTATCAGCTCCGACCTAAACAAGAATGCGGGCGGAGAATTTATCTGGATTATATACAAAAGATAATTTTATAATATTTATCAACCCGGGAAACACCAGTTTCCCGGGTTGTTTTATTAGCGGAGTTTTTTTATTTATTTTAGGTTTATTTTTTTATTGGATAAAGAATAAAATGCCTATAGACTTTATTGACAATCGAAAGATGTCACCTTAATATCAATCCGGTTTTAAAAAACATAGGATGAAGGGGAGAGACCGGATATGTTACAACAAACACTGATTTTGATCAAACCTGATGGATTAAAAAAATCTCTGACAGGAAATGTGCTCACCAAACTGGCGGAAGCTAAGCTGGAAATAGTCGCTGCAAAAGTGGTCCGCGCTACCCGTGCTCACGCCGAAAAACATTATGAGCATCTCAAAGGAAAACCGTTTTTCGAAGGGTTGATCGATTTTTTTGTTGGCGCTATGCACAATACTCAAGGCCGTATCGTAGCCTTTGTGTATCAGGGAGAAGATGCCATAAAGAAATGCCGTACCATAGCTGGTGCTACCAATCCTGAAGAGGCTGATCCCACCAGTATACGGGGAGCCTACGGACGTATCACTACCCAGGGTGTCTTTGAAAATGTCATACATACTTCGGATGAACCCCAGACAGCAGAGCGGGAAATTAAGCTTTGGTTTGAGCCTGAAGAGATATTTTCTGATATATACCCCACAGAGACGGTAACTTTAAAAGAAGTTACTAAAAAAGTCTGGAAATAATTACTGATTAAAATATTTCTATATGTCAGATCAGGGATAAAAAAGGTTTATCCCTGATTACTGTGCAGTGGTTTGAAAAAGAACTTTTATTATTTCAGAGTGGATGTTATAATTTTCTCATGGAATTACAAAGTTGTCTGAATCTTCTCCAGGGTTTGAATCTCATGCATTTAGGGTTTGATTATATGCCGCATAACCCTGAAATCCTAAGCCGTTTCTTTCCGGATTTAACGGGCATCAGTGATCTTACTCTCATCGGCAGGGATGGAGGGCGGGGTATTTTTCTGATATGGAATGATCCCGAGGGGTTAAAACCGGTAATATATTTCAATAATCCTCAATTATTCGGCGCGGTATGTGCGCGCTGGCAGGACTTTCTACGGCTTATTATTGACGGGGTCATGCTCTATGAACTGGCCATCGATAATGAGTATCTGATTTTTTCACAATATCCCGGTCAGGAGAGTTTCCAGTCCCCGTTATCACCTAAGCAGATGTGGGCCTTTCACCAGTCCCAGGCCAGCCGTCTGTGGAACAGCTGTTCAGGATCATCCTTAAATGATAGAAAATCATTTCTGCACGACAGACAGAGGACTAATCATCATTTTACAGTGTGGTACAAAAAAAATCAGGGTTTGTGCTGAAAATTAAAAAAGAATTCAATATCCTTATGATTTTGATAAAAATTGATTTCAATTACAGTTTGTATCCTATACTCACCAAGGGTAATGCTTCCAGGCTCTGCTGAAAATCCAGTGCCGCTCCCAGGCGTAGATATATACCTTTCCAGCGTATCTGGAACCATATCTGGTATACCATGGCCCAGGAGGATAGATCGGTGACCTGATTCCAGATAGAGGCAGGCCAGCTGAAGTAGGGGCCGATACCTGCCCCCAGAGAATAACGCCAGGCATGATCAGGAAACTGAAAGAGAAGAAAATCAGCAGTCAGCCTCAGGGTTGTAAAATACAGTCTGCTTTGCAGGTTCTGCTGCATTATGAAGCCATAGCCCCATTCCATGCCTGCGGTTATACGCCGGTTCAATTTGTAATCCATACCTATCCCGGCCAGGGAGCCGCCCAAAATAAATATTCCAGGCTGAAATCGGGGTGCCAGGACGTCGGGATCAATGTGCAGGAAATCACCATCTCTCAGGGATATGAGGCGATCCAGTAAAATTTTATTATTGAGAGTGGTCACTAACAACCGATGATCCTGGTCAAGCTGCAGATTTTTATGATCTGTACCGGGTTCTGTTAACTTTCCATCCAATATCATTAAGTAAGTCTGATTTTTATCGGTCCCCTTCAGCTTTCCAATATGAATAGCAGCCTGACCCTGATAGGAAACAGACTGAATACTATTCTCTTTCAGGTAAAAATTCTGATTATAAACAATTACCTGGTCCCGTTCTCTGATCAACATCACATTATAATTATATCCTGCCAGCACTTTAAGAGTGCGATTGTATTCTCTGCTGTCAATTTTATCTACCTGCCGGTTATTCAGATACAGAGTATACCGGTCTTGGCCGGGAATAAAATCTCCGAAAGAGAATTGCGCGAACCGGGGAGTTATTCCAAAAACTGAAAGAATAATGTCTGGAATGATCCTGTCTATGGCATCATATATCTCCAGATCCGTAGTAGCTGAATACTTTTTTTCAAAAATTTTATCCGTTTTTTTGTTTGACCAGATGCTGAGCTGTATCTGTATGCGGGATTGGTCAGCAGAAGTTTCCGGCTGGATTATTAGCTGTATCATATAATCAGCTGAATACATATTTAAAAGTGAAGCAGGATCTGTGATTTTAGTGTTTCTGAGGACTTGTTCATCCGGCAAAGTGGCCAGGGGCAGATAGCTGAGAAACTGATATGTATTTCTGAACAATATTTCTGCACTCTCCTGCAAGGAAGATTCGGATGGGACGGCAGCCCCGGTGATTTGAGGGTAGGGTATCATCAGTTTCCTGACTGTATCCTCAGACCAAAGGTATGAAGTGGAAATGAAAAATAACAGGCAAATTAATCCACCGGATAAAATCAGGCTGGATAGTTTCTTAGTAACCTTCATAAATAGAAATCCTGAAATCAGATTAATATATTTGAAAATCAGCTGGCGTATTCGCGCTGAATACCGCTCTATTGGTAGTCCATACCAGATTGTTGGTAGAAATAAAAAAGCCATATCCCGAATTACCGGTACATTGCAGGTCACTCAGGTTTAAATTGATATTAGATGCTGTCTGGTTCAAGATATAAAGTCCTCCCCCTCCATTAATGGAGCTGGAGTTATTCCTGATCAGTAGATTGGTCAGCTGGTAGGTTTGAGATCCGCTATTTTTATCAAACCGCAAATACAATGCTCCACCTGTGTTGTATACTGTATTTGAAGAAATCACCGTATTATATATATTATTGGGATATCCTTCTACCGCGATACCACCGCCGCTTTGATTTATAGAGGTATTGTACAATAATATCAGATTATGCAGATTATTATGGTGTGCATCATAGATCGAGATTCCTCCCCCGTTACCATATTCACAGGAATTGGAAATAAAAATTCCTGTGACATCATTATAGTGGCTGTTGGATAAGGCCAGTCCGCCTCCATACACATAAGATTGATTCAAAACAGACTGAATAATAAATTTATTAGTAGAGCAATTAATAGCCCAGGCCAGGCCCCCAAAGGTATAGGCCCGGTTATGTTGGCCTGTAAGGGTAAAATCTGAGTAATTACATCGCAGAAATTTTAACGCACCAGCTGAATCTCCGCTGTTGATATTGGCAATACAAGTCATATCTAGAGTATTGGATTGGCAGTCTAAAAACCAGGCGCCAGAGGTTTCGAAATAACTGGTGTTGGAAATGATCGAAAAGGCGCTGAATTGGTTAAAATGGCTATTACTAATAAACATGGGCCAAACACCGGGTTGAAGAATCTGGGCATGCAGCTGGACTGAACCTGTAATCAGGTTATGATGTGAGTTTTGTATCCAGAAAGCAGTCACATGATAGGGATTAAAGTTGCTTTTTAAGTTTATATTAAGGCTGTTCCTGTGTGCGTCCCCTATATAGCACCCCCCTGCCTGACCGTCATTACCGGTCACTGCATTGCTGATCACATCCAGGTTTTCCCAGCGGCTGTCATAGAGATTGAGGGCATAAATCCCTCCTCCGTGGCTGACTGATGAATTGGAAATTATGGTAACCTGCATCAATGTTATATCAGTACAGCTTGTGATAAAAATCCCTCCGCCACATCCTTCTGCAAAATTGTTGGATAGTATACAATTTCTCAGCACGATATCAGCACTTCCGGATATATAAATCCCTCCACCGTTGGTAGATATGCCGTTGATGTCAGTTCTGGATCCGGTCAGCCATAATTTATCCAGGAGATGGTTGTGACTGTTAGTAATTACCAATCCATGTCTGAACCCAGTTGCCTGAATATAGGAATATCCCAATTGGTTCTGAAAGAAGGGGTCCCATCCTCCACGAAGGGAAATCCCGGGGTGAGAGAGGATGATAGCAGCTTTCCCATTGGTCAGCCCCTGACTCAGGTTATACTGGCCTTTAGCCAGCCAGATATTGGTAGCTCCCAGCTCCTGGGCACGGGCAATTGCAGTGGATATTCTCAGTAGGGGATACCCGGAATTAGTACCCAGGTTATTTTCATCTACTCCATTGGGAGCCACAAAAATGACCAATCCTGGTCCTAAAGAGAACAAATCCTTCCAACGGTTTATAAAAGGGGGAGTAAGCAGGCTGCACCCACTCAATAGCAGAAATAAAATGGTGATTAGAACGCGATACAAATTCACGCTCCGTAATATGAAGAGTCTGTTGTTCGCACAACCAGTATATATTTTAGAGCACAAGACTTTTTTTGACAAGAAATCTGAGTATCTTTGTATGATCAATGAGCATGTCATTATCAATCAGTATGAGATGGCATAGAAGCATGAACCGGATCCTGGTGCATGATCTTCTTTTCGATTCTACTGTACTCACTCCTCAGAAAGCACTGGTGCCTAATATGTGAAAAATGTATTCAACAATAAGTATGCGAGCTACCTTAATTTCTATCTAACTGAGATTCCCTGCATAATAAATTCAGTAACAAGAAATAAGATATCAGGAAAGTATTCCAAACCGATTTCTTGTTTGTGGATGTCAAGGTAGGGGATGGCATTAAAAAGGGCATTAATCATTCCGGTACTGATATCTGACCTAATTTTATTCTGACTTTTCCACAACTCAATCAGTTCCAGCTTCCCCTGGTTCATATATTCTTCCAGATTTTTGATGCCGTTGTGTTTCAGAAAATGTTTCTCCAGTTTTTTAAAAAGCTCTTTGTTATACCATTCACTGAGTATCCGGTTAGCATTCATTTCTTTGATATTCCGGTTAAGCAAGGTCACTGCAAACTGAACCGGCTCCAAAGAATAATCCATGTCCGCAAGCAGTTTCTTCTTAAGCCCTTCATTTTCATGAAGATATAACTCCACAAAAAGTTCCTCTTTGGAGGAGTAAAAATTATAAAATGTTCCCACAGCAATCTGAGCAGCCTGGGCGATTTCTGCTATTCCTGTCTTTTTAAATCCCTTTTTAAGAAAGACTTTGCGCCCGGCACGGAATATATCTTCTTTTTTTGAATCTGTCATTTTTGTACTTTCTTGTGGTTACTACGATCAATTAAATTCCCGATTATTTTTGTAAAATAGGGCAAACCTACCGGATAATAAAAATCTGATTCAAACCATCCCATATCGCGGTAGTATGTATAATCCCGGTACTCTTCATTCAATTCATTTTTTATACCGGCTCGTGACATCCTGAAGATCATCAGTTCGAAGAGTGATGGTTTTTTCAGTTTATTTTTCCTTTTTAGATTTCCATAGAATTTTTTTGCCAGTACTTCAATTTTTTTTTCGTTCTGTTTCAGGGTTTTTTCCTGTGCAGGTTCACGGGTGGTTAAACATATGGCAGGGACCACACTGAATCCCAGCGGTTTACTTATGAAGTTTAAATAAGAGGTTATTTTGGTACCACCGAAAATTCCCTGGTTAACGATGCCTGAAAATGTTTTTCCAAAAAAGCGCGGGCGGTGGAATATGTAAGCTATTCTATCCAGAAATATCTTCATATAACCTGAAACGTGAAAGGAATAATTGGGGGTTGCAAAAATAACCCCATCAGATTCTTCCATTTTTTTGACTAAAATATCCCTGTCGTCCTGGTGAGGGCAGTATTCCTCTCCCTTGTCGAAACATACCAGACAACCTTTACAGGTTTTAAGATTCCAATCGCTTAACAAGACTATTTCGCCGGTAATGTCATCATATTTTTGAAGGTGATTAAAAAAACTTTCTACCGCCTGATAGGTATGTTTTTTTCTCCCGTTTCCCACAAAGGCAGTGACTTTCATGATGACCTCCCAGTCAGAATATGAATGAATAAAAATATTATTCATTCATATTATATTGCGGCTTTTAGAAGTTGTCAAGGTGTAAAATTATTTTTATATTTGTCCATGAAGAAAAAAGTGGGATAACACTATTCAATGCGATATTTCTTTCATGGTATGATAGTTAGAATGTTCTTTTTACGATAACAATTCACAGTATCTATCATGGCCCCTGTAATACTCTGCATTGCAGGCAGGATCGAAATCAGGCAATAGGAGTACCATCATAGAAATTTTTTTATGCCTGGAGGAAAGCAGGGAGCTATTTCTGCCCTTTTCCTTTCTATTCCAGTGCCTGGGGAAAACCTTCAAAGTATTGTCCCTGGTTAAAAAAATCTTTCTTTACTTCTTCCACCATAGTAATACTGATGTAACCCCGGCAGGTGTGGCCTAAAGTATCTTTCAGGGGGACAATGTACCCCACACCATAAGAGGGGTGATGTTTAGTCGGGCCCCAGGCTGGTATCCATATGCCTGAAGGAATTTTCCCCAGGATATTACTCTGGTCCAGACTGTCCCAGACAGGGGAGGATCGGACATTTATATAACCCATTTCATTTTTCTGAATCCTGATGGCATGATTATAGACACGGATATCTCCCAGTGGTAGACTCATGCTACACTTGCCCTCAATGGCTACAGGGACCTGGGAAATTTTAAGCGAAGTACAAGCTACACTCATAGTTAAAACATATAATAATATGAGTAAAGTCCTGAACTGCACTAATTGGTCCTCCACTTTAGTTGTCAAATCGTCTGACGGTGTTGTGGCAAAATGTACTTTTGTACATCAATTATTCTGTTAATAGGGTAAACGGATGAGGGTAGGTATAAGGACTATATCCCGGCATCAAGCTATGAAAATAATCCCTGCCCTCCTGGATATGGGCCTGCTCCAGTCCCCGATCCTGGACCGATACGCGGGCTTCTCCATTAGTGTAGCTGTTATTCCAGATGTAAAAGTTATTGATCTGGTCCGGTGCCGGATAGGTGCAGGCGGAGAAACCGCAGGGCCCTGGGAGTTCCCCTACCGGAGTATCAAAGGAACGGTAGTTTGCGAAACAAATCGGCAGTGTAAATTTTCCACTCAAGGTATTGTTAAATATCACACCACTGCCTCCCCGGATGTACATTCCATAATAGCTGCTGCCAGAAATCAGGGTGTTCTCATATATTTCTGAGGAAAATCCTCCGCGATCATTAAAGAAATTTCCATGTGTATCGATCTGAGTCGAATTCCGCGCAGAGGCTGATGAGATTGTATTATACCTGAATACATAACGTCCTCCATTAACGGACGTTACTGCATGGTCTCCTTTGGTCTGAAAATGAAAATAACAATCTTCAATAAAGATGGCATTGGAAGTACCCAGGGGGGCTCCTAGAGCCCATACCTCATTACCTGTCCCATTCCTGATGGAGATACTCTCTTGAGAGTCATCTTCAAAAACGCAGTGGTCTATAACCCCGGTGATATTGGCGTCCAGCATGACAGAATGGGCCCCGCCTGACCGGAAAGTACAATGATCGATACGGAAAAAATTACTATTTCCCTGGATCATGATGGCATTTTCATGCCCGGTACCGCTGCCTTCAAATGTAAGACTGGTAATCCGCCAGTAAGATGGTGTGGAAATACGGATTAATATAGCTGATTCATTCCAGGCGGATTTCAGGTTTCTGATAATAGTATTGGAACCCTGACCCCGTAATATAAGGGGACTAACTATGTTTATACTTTGACTAACAGTGTAGATACCGGCTGGTATTTCCAGGACCTGACCAGGCACTGACTGATCAATCAGGGATTGGAGATCTTCCCCCGTAAAGAGGGGCAGGTCAGAGGTCGAACAAGCCGCGTTTATAGAAATTATAAGTGCAAAGGCAATAATAACAATATTTTTCATGGAGTACTTTAAGATATTTTTTCTATTTTCTCAAGGTATTACTATTTAGATTTCACGAAAGAAAGTGACATAATTTACTCAGAAAGTTCCTGGTATATGTAGTGTAAAAAAGTAAGGAAAAAATTCTCTTCAATGTAATACCAAGCAATTGTTATATGTAATTTTTAGATTGTTTTTCAAAGGTATTTAATTCTAAACTATGTTCCCATTCATTTTGTTAACCATACAATTTATTAAAACTCTAGATATTTATTAATCAATCCATCAATCTCTAACAAACACACAGAAAATACCTCGTAGTGTCTCTTGTATTTCTTTATTTTTCCCTCTCTTTGGGCTATAATATTTAGGAAAAAATCCGGGGAGCCAGTCTCCCCCCAAGGAAAGCACATGGCAAATATCAAATTCGGTATCCTGGTATTCCCCGGCACAAATTGCGACCGTGACAGCTTCTGGGTAGCAGAGCAGGTAGTCAAACAGGATGCCCGATATATCTGGCATACCGATTCCGATATCTCGGACTGTGATGTGATAGTGGTACCGGGAGGGTTCTCCTATGGGGATTATCTCAGGGCCGGTGCCATAGCCCGTTTTTCACCGGTGCTTAAGGCAGTCAAGAAACATGCTTCCCAGGGACGTCCCGTACTGGGTATCTGCAACGGTTGGCAGGTTCTTGCTGAAACCGGATTGATCCGGGGTGCCTTCCTGCGCAACAAATCTGTCCACTTTAAGTGTCAGCACCAAACAATCAAATCAGTGGATAACAGTACCATGTTTACTTCCCAGTACCAGTTGGATGAGGTCCTGCATATTCCCATCGCCCATGCTGAGGGCAATTTTTTCCTGAATGAAGATGACAAAAAATATACCCTGGATAATGACCTGATTGCTTTTCAATATTGTGATGAACAGGGTATCGTGTCTGATGCCACAAATCCCAACGGCTCCACGCTCAATATTGCCGGAGTTTTCAACCAGGAGAAAAATGTGCTGGGTATGATGCCTCATCCTGAACGTGCCAGTGAAAAAGACCTGGGTTCAGAAGACGGTAAAAGGGTCTTTCTGAGCCTGATCGAACGGCTGGCCTGATGGACATACTGCGGTCGGTACGTCCCAATATCCTGGGTATCGCCCCCTATGTTGCTGGTACCCGGGCTGCTTCACATCAGGGTAAGAGTATCAAACTGGCTTCTAATGAAAATGCCTGGGGATCTTCTCCACTGGCTCTGGCTGCCATTCGCTCTGTCATAGATCAGGGGCTGGCAGAATATCCCGATTCTCATCAGACCGACCTCCGTGAAGCCACAGCCCGATTCTGGCAGGCCAGGGGTGCGGATATTTCTTCATCCCAGATAGTGTGCGGAGACGGATCGGGAGAAGTTTTATCCATGCTGATGGATGTTTTTCTTTCACCGGGAGACAGTATAGTCGTACCTGAGAAAAGTTTCATTCTTTATAATCTTATAGCCAGCCGTCAGGATGCTAAAATTATAGAAGTCCCACGCCGGTATTTTAACGCGGATACAACCGCTCTGGCCCGGGCCTCACAGGATGCCCGTGTAATCCTACTGGCCAATCCTGACAATCCAACTGCCGGTTTTCTGGATAAACAGGCCATTCTGGAGCTGATGGGTGCTGTACCTTCGAGTTGTATTGTACTTCTGGATGAAGCCTATATCCATTTCGCGGGACTGGAGCACAGCCTGACAGATTGTATACAGCAATACCCCAATCTGGTAGTGAGTCATACCTTTTCCAAAGCCTATGGCCTGGCTGCACTCAGGGTAGGGTATGCTATACTGCATCCTGCTCTGGCTGCCCAGATGCAGAAGATTCGTCTACCCTTCAACCTGGGACTGTTTCAGCAGGTGGGGGCCATTGCCGCGCTATCAGATAATGGTTTTCTGGAAGATACGGTAAGACGAACTCAGGCAGGACGGGACAAACTGGTCAAATCCCTGGAGAAACTGGGTCTGAAAGTCCCGGTCAACTCCCGGGCCAATTTTATCATGGCTGATTTAGGCAGTGAAGATAGTCCGGTTTATCAGCATCTGACTGACCATGGTATCAGTATCCGCAACCTGGCTTCTTTCGGGTATACCGCGCGGTATGCCAGGATCACAATCGGACGCGAAGATGAAATGGATTATCTTATAAAAGTACTAAGCGAAAATTAGGAGCAGTTATGCAGGCAATCGTTTTGGCTGGCGGGATGGGCCGTCAGATTAAAAGTGATCTGGGCAATATCCCCAAACCCATGGCAATCGTCAATGCCCGTCCCTTTGTGGAATTTGTGCTCCTGTATCTGAAGAAAAACGGAATCGATGATATCATCATATCCTGCGGCTACCTGCGCTCGGTGATTGAGAGCTACTTCGGCAACGGCAAGGACTGGGATATTAAAATTGCCTATACTGATGAGACCTTTCTCAGAGGTACAGGGGGCAGCGTCAAGCTGGCCGAAGAGCTGATTACTTCTGATACTTTTCTGGTGGTAAACGGGGATACTTTTCACGATGTGCCCATTTATGAGCTTATAGAATTTCATCTTTACCAGGACGCTTTGGTGACTATGGCCCTCAAGGAAAGCGACACCCCGGAACGCTTTGGCGCGGTGGAGCTTCTGGAAAACAAACAGATCAAACGCTTCCTGCCCAAAGGTTCCAAAGATGTCTCACGCCTGGTAAATACCGGGATATACGTGTTCAACCGCTCCACATTAAATTTCATCCAGTCCGAGGCATATATTTCCCTGGAGACAGATATCTTCCCTCTGCTTACTAAATTGGGCAAGTTCTTCGGTTATAACTGTCCCGGGCCCTTCCTGGATCTGGAAGACCCTGCAGCCTACAAGATCATCAAAGAAAAACTCAAAGCATATATTTAGAGGGTAAATCTTGAACATCAACAGACCGGATGCTGAAAGAGAAAAACATTCCCTCAAAGCTTTTGGCATCAGACCTGCGATCCGGGGACAGAAATAATGGGACAAAAAATCCAGCCCTCCCGGGCAGATATACGCCACCGGAAATTATTTAAATGGATCGCTGTGCCCTATGCCTGGTTTTTTAATATGCAGTATCGAAAATACAAAAAATGGCTGGAGAATTCCCTGCCGGATACTAATCCGGATAAAACACACAAGATTTTTGAAATTGGCTGCGGAACAGGAGCGTTTTCGGCTGCTTTATCAGATAGGGGCCTTGAGGTCACTGCAGGAGATCCAGTGCCTGCTATGCTGAGGCAGGCACTACGGTTGAATAAACAGAGGGATATTAACTTTATTTCACTCCCTGACATGCCTCCCTATGATTTCCAGGACAACAGCTTTGATATCGTAGTGAGTGCTATGGTACTCCATGGACTGCAGAGTACTCTACGTCAGTCTTTGATGAAAGAAGCGGCCCGCCTGAGCCGGGATCAAGTACTGTTTCTGGACTACAACGGTCACAGGCATTTTTTTACTGATTTTATCGAATGGGTAGAGGGTGGGGATTATTTCCACTTCCAGGCCACCGGGGAGAGTGAAATGCAAAAGATTTTCTCCCGTGTAGTAAAGATACCGCTTAACCAGGTGTTGTGTATATATCTTTGTAATAAATAGGAGGAAGGATGTCGACAAAACTAATCGTGGCACTGGACGTGGATACCCTGCATGAGGCTAAAAGCATAGTGGATGATCTGCAGGGACAGGTAGAGGTCTTTAAAGTCGGTTCTATCCTGTATTCCAGAGCCGGAAAAGAAATCATCAAATATATTCAGTCTAAACAAGCCGGGGTCTTCCTGGATTTGAAGTTTTTTGATATACCCAATACTGTAAAGGGTGTTTCCCGTGCCGCCGCGGAGATGGGAGTAGACATGTTTACCATTCATCTCCTGGGAGGACAGGAAATGATGAAGGGAGCCATGCAGGGGGTATCAGAAGCAGTGGATAAACTCAAGCTGGAAAAGTCTCCTCTGATACTGGGTGTGACTATTCTGACCTCCATGAACGACCAGGTGATCCGGGAGGATCTCCACATCCACAAACCTGTGGCAGAAATGGTCCCCTATCTGGCGGGACGGGGATATGATGCCGGGATGAGAGGCTTTGTCTGCTCTCCCTTTGAGATCGAGATTCTCAAGTCCAGATTTTCCGGTATCACTCTGGTGACCCCCGGGATCCGTCTGGCAGGGGAGTCCCTGGGCGACCAGAAACGTGTGATGACACCTGGTGAAGCCCGCAGACTGGGTGCCGACTATATCGTGATGGGACGCTCTGTCTATGGTGCGCCGGATATACAGGCGACGGTACAGGAGATCAACAAAGAACTGGCCGGATAATTATCCAACTATAATAAAAAAAAGAGGCTGTCGATATGACAGCCTCTTTTGTGTTGTTTCAGGATTTATTTACCGGTGATCAGCTTCATGATGGCAGGGGCCATTCCGGCACTGCCCAGCACTTCTTTGTTTTTGCGGATATACATTTCTTTCAGAGCATCACGGGCAGGTCCCAGGTATTTGCGGGGGTCGAATTCAGCAGGCTGGGTAGCAAAGATTTCTCTGAGCTTGGCAGTCATGACCAGACGGCCGTCAGAGTCGATGTTGACTTTACAAACAGCGCTCTGAGTGGATTTGCGGACCTGTTCTTCAGGGATACCGATACTATCCTTCATAGCTCCGCCGTATTTGTTGATAGTCTGTACCGCGTCCTGAGGGACGGAAGAAGAACCGTGCATCACGATGGGGAAGCCGGGCAGTCTGTGTACGATCTCATCCAGGATATCCAGGCGAATTTCAGGTTTCTGTCCGGGTTTGAATTTCTGGGCGCCATGGGAAGTTCCGATAGAGATAGCCAGTGAGTCTACACCGGTCTTGCCTACGAAGTCCTGGACTTCTTCAGGCTGAGTATAAGTGTGGTGTTCAGCGGAGACTTCATCTTCTACTCCAGCCAATACGCCCAATTCGCCTTCAACGGTTACATTATACTTATGTGCATATTCTACTACGCTTTTAGTGACTTCCACGTTCTTTTCATAAGGGTAGTGAGAACCGTCAATCATCACTGAGGAAAATCCGGAAGCGATAACGTCCTTGACAAGATCCAGGCTGTCGCCATGATCCAGGTGCAGAGCGATAGGTATCTGACCCAGACCTTTCTGAGCAGCATAATCTTTCATCATTTCTACCGCGCCCTGTCCCATATAGACCAGCAGGGTCTGGTTAGCATAGGCACGGGCACCTTTGGAGACCTGCAGGATGACAGGAGACTGGGATTCTACACAGGCCATGATGATAGCCTGGAGTTGTTCCATATTATTAAAGTTGTAAGCGGGAACAGCAAAAGCGCTCTTCACTGCCACTTCGAACATGGCTTTGGTGTTGACAAAACCAAGATCTGAATACTTAACGGCCATTCTATACTCCTAATACATTTATAGTACCGTTATTTTATTGAAAACAGCTATAAAAGTCAAATATGAGAGTTAGGGCTCCCTAATTTCAATTTTATTAGAATGGTACCCGATAGCCGACATCCAGGGATGCTTTAGCAAGTGATTTTAACTGAACATTATTGCCAGCTGCAGTACTGGTATAAGTATGATCTATCGGAAAATATATTCTTAAATCAAAACAGAGGTTGTTCCAGGTATGCCAGTCCAGTAATACTCCGGCGTTAATAGCAGCATTCCAAAAAGTATAATCCCTACCGTCAGTGAAAAACCTGAAAGTAGACTGAAGGATCTGTGTCTCAGTAAATACCCCCAGACTTAATCGTCGGGGTGACTTCCAGTTATTGATAATAGAAAAGGATATACCCAAAGGTATACTTAACGCAGTAATAGAAAACTCTTTGCTGGAAGTAGCATACCTCTGGAAATTTATTTCACCATCCAGAATTAAGCGTGGACCTAAATAATACCTGGCAGCAAGTCCCAGCCCCAGACCGGAATTCAATGTGGAATTTAAATTACTGGAGGCAATCCCCAGGTCAAAGCTTCCCCCTTTTAAACCTACATTTAAAGAGAAATACCATTTTGCAATATAACCTCCGCTGGGAGTAACTCTTAAAAATTCCTGATCCTTAAGAAAAAACTGGTAATTGGTTACTGAAATTCCATTTGTACGAGTATCTAAGATATGAATCCTCTCCGCAGGTACATCTTGATATATAGCTTTAGGCATTACTTGTCTATCATCCATAAAAAACTGGTAGGGGACAAAAATACGCACATTATTGGGTAGGGTGAATTCTACCTTACCCAAAGCCTGATAGGATATATTGGTACTAGTCCCCCCGGTGACTTTGATCCATTTTTTATAGACCAGGTCTCCGCCTTTTTGTTTAATGGCAATCTTATAACTGGTATCCCCCAGGACTTTTCTACTCCAGCTGAATTCCTGATTGGTAACAGTGTATTCCAGGCGGTTGTTGATATATATTTCATAAGCTGCGTTTCCGGTCTGCCATTGGCTGAAGAATATCCTGGATATTCCGCTTTTTATTTCGAAGGCTTTAACCAGACTGTCTTCCGTAAACCGGTCAATAGTATCAAAAATATCCAGGTCTACTTTACTCTTATGAGCCTGGTCCAGAATAACTGATCTGGCAGATAAGGACCATACTTTGATGTGCATCACAATTTCTGGTTCGTTCCCATCACCTGTGAGATCAAATTCTCCATATACTACAAAATCAGCTTTTTCTTTTTGGGCTAAATGTGGAATATCAGTTACATTGGAGTGGGCTTCCAGAAACTCGCGATCGGGCAAATCTGCGAACGGTATAATGCTGAGGAAAGAATACAATGAACTGAATAAAAGGGTAGAGACGGAATCTGACATTTCTGATTTGTCCCGGGAATGTACCGGACGGAAAGGCAATAATAGGACTTTTTTTGAAATTCCCGTGATATCCTGTTGAGACCAGGTGAGCGAAAGCGGCAGGATGAGAATAAACAACATCCACTTTTTCATAGTCTACTCTATACATAATATATCATTTAATCCGGTTCATATCAAATCCACTATCACAGAGCAAATTTATACCCAATTTCCGTTTTAAAAGATAAATCATTATCTATTCTGATAAAATGAGTTGAATTAGGGTCCTGAAGATCTGATTTATAGGGTAGAAACATATTAAAGGTTATAACCAGGCCGTGATAGTAATAAAACTGGGCATAGGCTCCAAATTGGATAAAAGAGGTCTGAAAGGCATAGTTTGAAGGTGCAGGCGCTTGCGGCAGATATGACGCAAAAACAAACTGTGGTTCTACCTCTAGGCCCAGCGTTATTCTGGATGTGTCATTTTGGTTTAATCTATTAGGGTAGATAGAATAACCTATTCTGACCGGAAAAATCAGATAATTAATATTCACACTCGAAAAATTAGTACTGGATACATTATAATAACTTGTTAACCAACCAATCGTGCCGCTGATACTGAGGTGTTTTGTCAAAAGATATTGCGCTTCAGTTTGAATACCTGTAACCGGGTCAATGATGCTAATTAATCCAGTCGACTCAGACAGGCCATCCGGCCTGGTATCCTGTCCCCGGGATATCAATTCAAGAGATTGGTACCAATGGTTAAAATGGCCTGCATAGGGAATATATTTATACTTTTTTTGCTCATGCAGATAAAAGATGTTGGTAAAAGGAGTCCCAGAAGACATTGGTGTCACAATAATATTATGGTTAATCCCTGCCGGAAAACCTTTGTGTATACTCATAGTTTTTACGGGCACACCATCTAGTGTTAGTTCATACTTCGAAAATGGTATTTTTCCTATCAGCATTCCCAGGTAAAGATCAGTATGCGCAGCATAGGAAATGTTTGTAGTGGAAGCACTGGGTACAGAAATCTTATGATTAAAAACAACTCCAGAATGTTTGTTTTTAATTACAACTTTGTAGGGAGTGTCCGCCAGTACTTTCAGGTTATAGGAGAATGACTGATTGGTGATAGTTACCCGGAATTTATTATTTACATACAAATCATATTTTTCATTTCCGGTTTTAAAATTAGCAAACCTCATGACACCGAATCCGGATTCGATATTAAATGCTTTTAACAGGCTATCCTGGGCTATGGCGTCTATGCTATCAAAAATATCCAGATCAGCCGTTGTCGTTACTGAATTTTCTAGAATAAAGCTGCGGCTTGCCATAGACCATACTTTAATGTGAATGACCACTTGTGGTTCCTGAGGGTTTCCGCTGAGTTCAAATTCTCCCTGAACAATAAAATCAGCCTGTTTTTGCCGGGCCAGCTGTAACAGATTATCACCTGTCAATTTTATCAGCTGGTCTTTCTCCGGTAATTCCAGAAAGGGGAAAATACTTAAATAAGAAAAAAATGAACTGAATAACAGTTCACTGATATTTTCTTTGGAAGGATACTCAGCGATATCTGCACTGGAATTAAATGGTAATAAAAGAGCTTTTTTCAGGCCTGATCCCTTTTCTTGCCCGTTGAGGGCTGAAATAGTAATAATTAATAAAATTAAGATATTAAATACTTTTTTCATATTATACCTCTATGAATTGATTCAAAGAATTATAGAATAACAAAACAAAAATGTAAAAATATTTTATTTGTAATATAATACCAACCAACAATAAAATTTCATTTGGCCAAGGACTACAGGTGTATACAAGGGACAAGGATGTACTTTACACCTAGTTTTTGTTTTGTAAAATCACTTTTTAGGTTTGCGAAGATGCTAGAGTTAAAGAGCTGGAAAGCGAAGTGGAAATGGAATTCTAGTCCTTTTCCTTAAACTCCACACCGCCGAAATGATGGCCGAAGAAGCGTTCTGCTTCACTGCTCAGCTCCTCCACACTGCCGTAAATTACGCGGGCGGGGGGCAGGCTGTTGAGAAAGATCGAGCCATAGCGCTTGGTCTGGATACGATCGTCCATCAGCGCGATGATCCCCTTGTCGGACTTGGAACGGATCAGCCGACCCAGCCCTTGCTTGAGACGCAATACCGCCCGGGGCAGGCTGTATCCCATAAAGGCATTGATACCCTTGGTCTCCAGCAATGCCACCTTGGCCTGGTACAGCGGGTCAGAAGGGTTATCAAATGGCAGCTTCTCTATGATCACACAGCGCAGGTT
>CAYRWR010000020.1:0-67845 GCA_964428015.1 uncultured Brevinematales bacterium
AATATAGGAAAAATAAATCGATGTATATTTTTCCGAAATTAAAATTGTACAAAAAAAGTTGAAACCCTTAATGACAGTATGTGTTCAGAAATATAAAAAAAGGAATAAATAAATTTAAAGACGCAAACATCTTTTTATATTAGTTGCTTCTGTAAATTTTGGAACTATTTATGACATTTCAGAGCTTTTTCTGGTACTGATGTTTAGCATAGACTCGATGTCAATGATTTCAACATGGTTGTTATTTTTTATCAGTTTCCAACTTAATGATTATAATTCATAGCCATCTAAGACATTTAAAGGATCTATATCATCAAGTATCTCATGGAATATTACAGTATTATTTTCCAGATTGATTTCTTTTATCTCCTTATAAACGCCGCTATACTGGTGCCCATTAATATTTGCGGTATATCCTAAGTAAATTGTTTCCAGATCTTTTTCAAAATCCCCATAATCGCGGGTTTGATCCCAATGCACTCCACTACCATCAACGTAAACTTGGTAATCATCAATTTGAGCATGTAGATAACTTCCAACAATGGTAATATCTTGTACCTGAGCTGCAGAACTGGCCCCATTATACTGATAATTTTTGTGAATACTGGTAGTAGAGTTTTCAATAATAAAGTCATGTTCTGCCCATACCCAGTATCCCTCGGTACTTGATTCTGAGGAAGATCCGGACCAGGAAGAACCTCCATAACCATATCCACTAAAGTAATAATAGTCAAACAGACACACCTGTCCGGTACTTTCCTGGACTGCAACCGCTTCGATTCCTTCTTTGACCAGAGAAAAATCGTTCTGAGTTACTTGCAATTTTTTCATTTCCACACTCCTATTAATACAAGGTGCTTCTTGTTAATATTATTTTAATAAAATATTAGCACAAAGTATTTGTTTTTTCAAAAAATTGTTGTTTAAATTCTCATTACTAATCCTTTTAATCTTTTCTTCTTGTAACAAAAATATCTTAAGATCGAAGAATCAGTTATTGTTTTTGCTAATTACTGATCTATCCGGGCAGCTTCCAGGTTTAATAAATGTTTATTGAAATTAATGATAGATTGATAATAGGCTACCCTTTTTTGTAATAATTCGAGTTTAGAATCCAAAAAATCTTTATAACTCGAAAGTCCCTGTTCAAGTTGAATTTGTTGTCTTTTTACATGAAGCTCTTGGATATTTAACTGCTTTTCAGCCAAAACAACAAGATTACTGTTTACATTAATATATTTTAGATCCAAGTCATCATTTTTTTTGGTAGTAATTATATCATTTTGTAAATCTATCAGTTGTTTTTCATAATTCAATTCCATTTTTTTAAAGTTATAAAATTTTTTATTTTCATCCAATAACTGAAATGTTGTGTTTACCCCAGTTGTTTGGTTACTAATACCCGGGCTATAACTGGCATTTGCATTGAAAGACAGCCAGTCAGATAGAGGAAGAGAAAAAGAAAGGCCTGTATTTATCGAAGATTCATTACCCGAAGAAGTATAATAATTAAAATTATAATTGGCAAAGAGTGTCAATGAAGCCTGGGTATTTATTTTTTGTAGAATGCGGTCCAGTTTAATTTGTTCCCTACTTATCATTTTATATTTGATATTAAATACATTGGTGCTCCACTGAGGAATGGGCAGAATTGAAATTTCCTCTTTCAAGTTTTCAATATTTAATTCGTAATATGGATTCATTTGGTTTAATAATTTATCTAATTCAATTTTGTTCATTTCATATTGATTTAAAACTGACAGCAAATATATATCTACACTTTTATATTCCAATGGATTAATATTCCGCATTTCATTTTTAACATCTGCTAATTTTTTCTCATTTTCAGCTTTGGCAATCTCCTGTTGAATAATTTCCAGATTCTTTAGTTTTAATAATATGTCATAATATAATGAGGTCATATTTCTGATAACATCTTTCTTTTTTTGTTTATACCGGTATTGTTGTTCCATAAGATTGAGTTCTATTTTTTTTAGTTCCAACTTTTTTTTATTAATACCTAGTAAATCATAATCCATTCGCACATTCACATTAAGTGATAAATTTTCGCTTGAAGGTTGACTACTGTCATATATACCTGTTGATAAACTAAGGTCAGGCCACAAAGATTGTTTTTGAAATATGATATCCTGTTTTAAAAAATTGACTTGATTTGATAATTCTTTCAAACCTGTGTCTTTTTCCAATGCACCGATGATAATATTGGAAAGTACAGTAGAATTAATGGTAAAGGACCAACATTTTTGCTCTACAATTAAAATTACAGAAATAAATAATAATATTATTTTCATTATAATCCCTGTTTGATATCTGTACGGGCAAGAATATTATGATAAATAGGGTCTACGAACAATACCTGAAAGTATCCTTTATGCTTCTCTCGTTTGAAAGTGAAATTGGGATAAGGATTAGTTTGAGATAAATACAATGTTGATATTTTAAATGGTCCCTTGATGGCTTTGATATCATTCATATTTTGTGCCTGATCTAATAATTCCAAGTTTAGAAAAGACATCTCCTTACATTCAATAAGAAAAATGTCATGAGGTGTCTGTAACAAACGAATACCTGGAACAATTTTAGCATCTACGTGA
Organism: uncultured Brevinematales bacterium; assembly: GCA_964428015.1. Classification (GTDB taxonomy): domain Bacteria; phylum Spirochaetota; class Brevinematia; order Brevinematales; family CAYRWR01; genus CAYRWR01. Next base: position 2,616 of record CAYRWR010000020.1, read on the forward strand.
CTCAACATTAATAAAGGTACAATTGGGATTAATAGTCGTCCAAACTGTTTTTTGATCCAAATAGCCATTGCCATTGGGGTAGCAAAACTTGTGGAGATATCTGTTTTGATGATATCACCATTTTTCTCATAATGGATTTCGTTAAAAGGTATAACCATATAATCATGTTTTTTAAAATGATGAAACAGGTTTGGAATTTGCTCCGATAAATTTTTATCAACTACGGTAATTACTTCTGGAAACCAAGCAGGATAGGTTATTTCAAGACTTCCAGCGCAAAACATTCTGATTCCTTTAAACAAAGCTTTTTTACATAATTCCTGCAGAACCTGGACAAAGACCCCTGCTGTAGTACCCAGACTTAGATTTATACAGTCAACATTATTATCTATAAGCCATTCCAGGGCATGTACCAAATCAGAATCAGAAGCATTGTTTTTTTCAGAAAATATTTTTGCTATAAAATATTCATGCGGATAATTTTTTATTTGTGTTTCAATGATCCGTATTACTTTAGAGCCATGATCCACTTTATCTTCCATAGAAACGATGTCTTTCTGTTCAAAAATTTCAAAACATTTGGAAATTGACCCCTGATTTTTGTTTTCTCCAGAAATATAATAAATACCTCTGATATGATTGTTGGGATTGTTTAAATATTCTAAGTCTATTCCACTATCAATGATTCCTATTCTCATTTTTTTCCCTTATTTAAAGAACATCTGCATAAACCAATTTTTATGACTTAACTGCACTTTCACGGTACAGCCACTGCCATAAATCCGGTTCTTAATGTCCTTAATAACTTCTTCATCTTTAGGGTCAATAATCAGTTTTGCAAGTCCTAAAAATTTTCCATCTACAGCTGAATAGTTTATCTTTTCCAGTTTTGCCTTGAAACTTCCAAAGTAATTAACCGGTAGGGATTTGATGGTAATAGCATATTCTGTATCGTCATCAATTTTGCTGATGTCACTTTCCGGAATTTCAAAGCGTGCATATAAATCACTGTCATGAACTATAGTATATAAAACTTCCGTGTTTTGCACAGCTTTTCCCTCCAACTGGTAATCAACTGATGCAGAAAACAATATGTCAGGTGAATTAACATTATTACGCGTATTTATATTACGTAAAACCACAATCCCATTGGTGGTAGCATATATAGTGCTTTTTTTCACAAAATTTTGGTCTTCCATTTTTTTAGCTTCTAGATTTTCTATCTCGATTTCGAGTCCTGTAATCATGGATTCTAAATCATTAATACTTAATTGATTATCAATGTTAAAATGTTCCATATCCTCTTTTTTTAACTGAAGTTCAGTCCAGGAAATCAATTCTTCATCAAACAATTTTTCTTTTTGTTCCAAATCCCGTTTTTTTTGAACACCTGTCAACCTGGTTTTTTCATTTATAAGGGCTAATTTTTCTTTTGCAATACTCAGCTGTTTTCTTTTTTTCTGGAGAGAAATGTCCAATCTCTGCAAATCAAGAGCTATAGATTCATCATCAAGTTCCAACATCAGCTGTCCATTGGTAACCTGTTGTCCGTCGACAACATAATTGTGTTTTATTTTACTATTGACCTCTGCTCTTACTTCGATAAATTTTTTTGGGATAATCAAACCTGAATAAGTCGCAAATCTAAATAATGACAGAACATAAAGTGCCCCGATAGAAGAAATGATAAACAATGTCAAAGGAATAAATATTAATGATTTTGATACTAGTGGATTAAACCTTCGTTTTTTTACAGCCATGTTTATATCCTGGTCAATTTTTCAAACATGGATTTATAATAGGTTGGTTTTTCAAGCAACTCAGCATGTTTCCCTTGTTCCTTGATACGACCTTCATCAACTACAAAGATGTTATCAACATCTTTAATCGTTGATAACCTGTGTGCAATGATTATAGAAGTTCGTCCTTTTAGGAGTACTTTTAGTGATTGCTGAATCAAAGCTTCATTTTCTAAGTCTAACGCACTGGTAGGTTCATCCAGAATTAGGATTCGTGGATTGTTTAAAAAAGCTCGGGCTATAGCAATTCTTTGTCTTTCACCACCACTTAATTTGACACCTCTTTCACCTACCTCAGTTGAATATCCTTTTGGGAGTCGTACTATGAATTCATGTGCGTTTGCCTGTTTTGAAGCTTCAAGAATCTGTTCGTTCGTTACATTTCTAAGCCCTAATTTCAGATTCTCTATAATTGTTCCACTAAATAGGAATGTGTCTTGCTGAACAATGGAAATTGATTGCCTTAAGCTGTTGACATCAACCTGATGTGTACTTATTCCGTCAACAGTCACGCTACCTTTCCATGGAAGGTAAAATCCCATGACTAGATTGATCATTGTAGATTTTCCGCTTCCACTTCTACCTACAAAAGCTGCGGAAGTACCTTCTGGGATTTCCAGTTTACAACCCTGGATAATCGGTTTTTGAGGATCATACCCGAAGACTACATCGTCAAATACAATATTTCCTTTTACTTGATCAGGTTTCAGGACTTTACCTTGCCTGTACTTTTCTTCTGGAATATCCTTTATATTTTGATATCTAAGAAAAGCATTAGAAGCACCTTGCAAATAATAATAAACAAAATAAATGCTTTTCAAAGGTTGAAGGAAATAACCGCTAACAGTTTGAAATGCAATGAAACTACCAATAGTAAGTTTTCCATTTAGAATCAAGTAAATACCTAGAAAAAAGGTTATTTTGTTAAATATCACATATAAAAATTGTTTAATCCTTTCCGTTACCTGAGTAAACATGGCGCGTTCAATGCCTTTCTCCCTGGAATGAATGATATCACGTTTAACTTTCCGAAGAGATTGCTCCTCTTGGGCGAAAGCCTTAATTAATCTTACCCCTGAAAATGTTTCAAATAGTTGTGTTTTAACTTTTGCATCCCATTCAAAAGTCGCCTGTTCATATTCCCTGTATTTTTTTCCGAAAATTCTTGTCCACAAAAGGTCAATGGGTGAAGTTAGAATCACAACCAAACTAAGCCAGGGTGATAGATAAAACATATAAATACCGTAGACCAATACTTTAATGATATTTGAAATAAGGTCAACTACTACAATATTAAGATAACCTTGGATTACTGATGAATCATCTAATCTTCTGACAACTTCACCAACCGGCATGTTATTAAAGAAGCTTAGCGGGAGTTTTAGTATGTGATGAAGGAATTTCATCTTGATATCAAAATCAACCCTTTCTTTAACTACCGCAAGCACATAACCCTGGACAAATTCTAGAGAAGATTGGATGACTTCTAGGATCAATACCAGAACCAGCATATACAATAAAACTTTTAAATTACCCATAATGAGGATGTCATCAAAGATAATTTTCTGTACAGTAGGAAATATGAGTCCAAGGATACTAAGAGATAGCATTAAGATTATTATCCAAAAAACATTGCGTAAAAAGGGTTGATAATGATGGATATAATCCAAAACACGATAATTTTTTTTCTGGGGAGGCATTTATTATTCCTGTATAAACGTTAAATAACTACATAATTAGAATAACATTAATGTTATTGTTTGTAAAGTATAGATTTTTTATTTCTTGTTATTATTGACGGTGTAGCCTGATTAATAGTATAATGTTAGAAAAAAGAGTTAATAGTATGAAGAAAGTATGTCTGAATTTGGGAAGTGGGAACGATTACATTACAAGCAATGATGATTTTGAATGGACAAATGTGGACATAAGTCAAAATGTCAAAGCTGATGTTTATGCTGATTTATTCGAAATACCTTATCCTTTCAAAAATGACACATTTGATTACATAAAAGCTTTTGATTTCCTGGAACATATTCCCCACACATTATTTGATGAAAACGGTAAACGGTTTAAGAAAGACGGGTTTCTGGTCGTGATGAGCGAATTACACCGAATCCTAAAACCGGGTGGAGTATTAGAAGCGAGATTTCCTACCCCGGGACATGTATACGGAACAATTGATCCTACACACACTCGATCGATACACAGAGAAACTTTTGAATGGTATCTGGTGAAAGATGGCCCCTATGCTTTTTATTCCGAACAACACTGGATTCTTGAAGGGTATAAATCTGATTACGCAGGAAATTCAATGGCTCGGGTCAGAAAACCGGAATAATATATAATAGCTCTATGATTTGAAATTGAATTGACTGCTTAATAGATTATCTGTCTTTTTAATCTCCTTTTTTTTACAAATAATTTAGAAAAACTTTAACTCTTGAAATAGTTTATTTATTGTATCTAGCCCTCCAACCGGATTTCAGGTAAAGAAAAGTAATATAATTTCAAAAGCCGGGTCTATAACTAGCCCCGGTTTTTTATTCTGAGTAGGGGAATATTCCCGCATTTTCAGAAAGGGGTGCCCCTCCCGGGGTAACTGCTTTACCCAGAGGGGCTGGGGGGTATGGTTATTCCTTCTCACCCGGACGGGTTCCTTATAGCCTATATCATTTTATCTCCCCTGGGGCGATGTGCCGACCCATGGGCGGTGCCGTCTTTTTAACGCTCCGCGGTGATTCTCCGGGGCAGCCAGTACAAAGACCCCAGAATATATTTTATAGACAAAAAGCGAATGTTGATTTAAATTATACCCAGCCGGAATATCCAGGCGGTATTGCGGAATTGATCTGAATTATAAAGTTTCTAGTCTCCTTTTAAGGAGGGGTTGTGAAAAAATTTTTGGCTCCCTTAATTATCAGCGGACTGTTTATTGTGTTCAGCCTGGGCTATGTGGTATTGTATTTTGTTATATTCACTCATTTGACTAATAAAAATCTGGCTACCATTCTGATGATTATCACCGCCCTGATATTTGGGGCTATTATAACTGCCATGATCAGAGTCACTCTGGTGAGGATAAAAGAACTGAAGGAGGAAGATGAAGATGATTATCGTAAATACTGACTTTATCAGCGGAAAGGAATTGGAGACTCTCTCTATAGTAAAAGGTTCCATGATCCAGTCTAAAAATATAGGTACGGATATCATGTCGGGTCTTAAGACATTAGTGGGCGGAGAGCTCAAAGGCTATTCCGAAATGCTCAACGAAGCCCGGGCTATCGCTACCAAACGAATGGTGGAAGAAGCCGAAAGCCTCAAAGCCGACGCGGTGATCAATGTCCGCTATGCCTCCAGTTCAGTGATGCAGGGTGCCGCCGAGATCATGGTCTACGGTACAGCGGTAAAGTTCAAATAGACTCTCTGTAAATCGGGCAGAAATTTTCCAATTATTTTTTAGATAAATAGAATAATTGGTTCATTTTCGCAATAGTTGTAAATATCAGGGTCAGGTTCTTCTGATAACGATAAGGGTGATATCATCCATGAATTCCTTTTTATCTATGAATGTGTTTAATTCATTTTTAAAAAAGGAGAGGATCTGAGAATTATCCATTTTGAGGAGATCTGATTTCCTGGATTCGAACATTGACCACAACCTATCTTCTCCGTATTCTTCCTGAGCACGGTTAAATTCTTCAAAAAGTCCATCGGTAAATAGGAATAAAACATCACCTCTCTGAAATGAATGCTCCATTATACCGTAATCAGACTCCGGAATCATACCTAAAATTGAACCTTTGGATTTCAAGCGAACCACTCGCATTTCTTCCGCACAGATTAGTAACTGTGCTGGATGTCCAGCCGAAGCATATCTGATCTTATCATGAAGAATATCAACCCAAAAAGCCGTGAAAAAATTAATGCTGGTCAAATTTTCTATTAATTGTTTATTGAGAAAGTGGTGCCTTAGCCCCGGGTTTTCCATTTCCATTGCATCACGTGCCAGTAAATCCAGCTGCATTGTAGATAGAGCCGCCTGCACACCATGTCCTGCAGCGTCGGCTAGTAAGACAGATGTCAATCCACTATTCAGTTCAGACAAGTGATAATAATCTCCGCTTATTAAACCATTCATAGGCTGATACAGTATATCTATATCAAGACCGTCAATGTGTTTGTAATATGATTTCTTGGTTAGAATATTTTTTTGAACTTCTGATGCCTGAATTAAATCTGAATTGATTTCTTTTTGATTTTTTGCTAACTGGATCTGGATTTTCCTATTATCCAATAAATTTTTGATCCTGATAAGTAACTCTTCCTGGTTGAATGGCTTAGCCAGGTAATCATCAGCACCCGTTTCTAAACCCTCAATTTTATTATCCAGATCAGCTTTTGCGGTTAGTAGTATGACAGGTATATTCTTGGTATCAGGGTCGAGCTTTAATTTTTTTGTCATTTCATAACCATTACATATGGGCATCATAACATCTGAAATGATAATATCAGGCAGGTGTTTTTTTGCAGACTCAAAGCCTTTTAATCCGTTTTCAGCTAAAAAAATGTTATAGTTCGACTTGAGTAAATTTTTGATAAATTCACGGATATCGTTATTGTCATCTACTACCAGAACACTAAGATCTTTTTGAACAGAAATATTTTCGTTCTGCTGTATATTATTTTTTTTGAAATGAATATCAGAAAGCAACCATTCTTTGACGTCAGTTATTTCATTCTCCTGGTAGTCTTTTATTTCTTCCTGGTTATATGGGAAATAAAGAAGGAATTCTGTTCCTTTCCCCATTTCTGATTTCATCTCAATTTTACCGTCATGCATTTCCATGATCTCTTTGGTAAAAGAAAGACCAATACCTGTACCTTCATATTTTCTATTGGAGGAACCATCAATTTGCACAAATCGTTCAAATACCAAATCCTGTTTTTCTTTCGGTATGCCTATTCCTGTATCCTTTATCTTTAAAACATTAAACTCCCTTTTATTCTTATCCTGATAATGTGTTAGTGATATGGAAATTTTTCCTCCTTCGGGAGTAAATTTCATGGCATTGGATAGTATATTAAAAAAGGCTTTTTCAAAAAGATCTCTGTCTAATGCTGTAATTATTTTCTTTTTATTTTTAATAAAATGTATATTCAATTTTCTGGCTTCTGCAGCTGAGTTTATTGTTGCCAGGTAATAATCTATGACTTTATTCAATTCAGTAGGTTGTTTATTTACAATCATTTTTCCGGATTCAATTTTTGAATAGTCCAGAAGGTTGTTTATCAGGTGAAGCAAGCGTAAGGTGTTTGCCTTTATACTGAATAACCGTTCATCATTACAAGACAATTTTTCTCCATATTCCCCTTTAATGATCAAATCTAAAGGGCCAAGTATTAATGTCAATGGAGTTCGAAGTTCATGGGATATGTTTGCAAAAAACTGTGTCTTAGCTTGATCAAGGAGTTGTAATTTATCATTTAAAGTCATTAACTCTTCAGTTCTACTTTTAACTTTATCTTCCAGAACCAGTTTTTCTTTTACCAGTTCCTGAGAAGTGATTTCCAGCTGTTCTAACTGTTCTCTTGAAGCTTCAAACTGCATATTCATCTTTTTTGTTAATAAAGCCACTTTTCTCCGGGATTGATAATAAAGTACAGTCAGTAACGTCAGTATAAAGGCAGAAACACTAGATATCACTAGAGATAGTTTTAGTAGTTGAACCAGGAGTACTCCCAGAATACCCCCCATAATAAAAATTAAAAATGATACTAATACTATTCTTCTGGTTTCCAAAAGACTAAAGGATAACATAAAACCATTTTCCTGTATTTCCATTTTGGATTCAGGGACCAGGTTTTCCTGGTATATCACACGCATAAATGCGGACACAGAACCTTTCCAAACTAAAGCATCATTATAAATACCAGAGGACAGGTATTGTCCGTATTGCTTGATATTAAAGGCGTCTTTTATTCTTACTTTGAGATCAATGCGTGTCTTGGAAAATTTTTTTATAGTACACTCATGCATATCGTTCATTTTTCTCACAGTTGTGGTGAATCCTTTGAATAATAAGGATTCCGGAACATTAGCTATAAGCCTTCCGATTTTCAAATTTGTTCCTGATATGACCAGAGGTGCTGTATATAAGGCTTCATCTGAATTTGCAAAGACTTTAAATAATTCAAACCCATATTCAATAAATTCCAGCGAACACCAATTGGCTTCATTATTATAAAAGTTGCGGTCTATTTGATACGGCTTTTTCAGAAATGAATTAATAAGAATAATATAATCGGTTGTATCTAAATGAAGATTCTGCTCCAGATAAATGAGTAGCATCAGATTATTAGCTGAGGTAACATCATGAATCAATTTATTTTCAAAAATACCAAAAGGGGGGTATTCCATTGTCCCTTTTTCATAAATTTTATGTGTATTATTCAGGGCAATATGGTCATTTTCTCCAAAATGAAAATCCTGTCTTTTCATAATAAATTTTGTATTAATAATGAAATAAAAATAAAACTCATTGGAGTAAAAACGTCCTGTATCTTTCAGATCAATTCGATTGACTCTATACCGGTCTGCCGGCATCTGAAAATTTAAACGTGCTATTAATGTAGAAGTTGCTTCTTCAGCTGAAATACCCAGTTCTATTTCTGCTCTTTTTTCAAAATAATCCAATACTTCAGCCACTGCCTGGCCAGAGATAGTATAGGTGTTTTCAATTTCCTTCTTAGAAGCAGGCTGATTGTGTCCGTCATGATCCATATGCCAGGGAGCATAAATCATTTTACGGTTTTGTAAATCGATCAAACCATCAATTGTCTTGATCATGATTTTTTCCTTGCGGTAAAAAAACAACTCAATTCATACCGATTTCCTATATTCTAGAGCGAGGGAAAAAAAACCACAATGAAAATTTTAAATTATCCCTTAAACCGTGCTTTTCTTTAAAGGCTTTTTGAAAAATATTTACTACATCTAATAAATCTGAACCTCAGACTAAAGTCTTAGGTCATTAATTCAAAAATTCATACTATAGCCCGATTGTAAACCAGTCCTGAAATAACGTATAATCTTCATACATTAAAAACACAGGAGTGTGAAATGAAGAATTTAGTGTTGGTTTCTCTGCTGCTGGGTGCCCTCAGTGCCTGCAGTGTGGCCGCGGTCGATCCCGTGAATGTCAATGAGTCTGCTACTCTGGATGTGCAGTCAGTCAGCAGCAGTGTGGTTTCCCGTTATGCCGACGGCAGCTGGATATCCTCCACTCACCTGGAAGGCTACCAGCATACAGTAGTAGACAACTACAGCGTCTGGATCGATGCCAGTGTCCAGAACCTGGCCTACAACAAGACCATGGGAGTAATCTGGACTGTAAACAACTGGTCCTCCAGTTCCGTAAGTTACGGCCATTACAAAGGCACTCTGCCTGACGGTACGGAAAAATGGGGCCTGGATATCGGCAGCTGGGACGAGCGTTATTATTCCACCTTTCAGTACTGCATCTTTGTGACTATGAATGGACAGACCTGGTATGACAATAATAACACTCAGAATTATACAATAACCTTTTAGGTTTTTTTCATCAAAGAAAAGCCGGTACATCCATCTGTACCGGCTTTTTGATTTTATAGTTCTAACATATCCCGTATGGAGTGGAGTATCTGTCCCAGATTTTCATATTCCAGGTAGGGCAGCTTTTTCCTGTTCATCAGGGATGCCAGGTCTGAATCTTTTTGTGCAAAGGAAAAACGTGCAGCCTGTGCAGCAGGAAGATCGGCGCGGCTGCTGCCCGTAAAAAACACCGGGACTCCTCGATTCTGGAAATACTCTATAACCCTTCCCGTGTCTATGCCTCGCAAATAATCATAATAAGGGCTGGAAGTGTCAGGCAATAGATAGATATTCCGGTTTTTGTACACTCCGGGGTTAGCCCATAGTTCCAGCTTTTCAGCCAGGCCATGGTGCTTCAGAAAATGCTCCATATAATATGCGCAGCCGGTGGACAGAATCCTGACTTCTCCCCCCAGTTCTTTCACACCGTCGATCAGATAATCCAACTGTTCTGTTTTAGTGAGGGATTCGATTTCCTGGTGTATTACTGACTCATCCTGTTCGATATTGTTCAGTACCAGATTGAAATATTCCACGTCGGGGAGTATTTCTTTAGCCCAATCCCGGGTCATGTCAAGACCCCGCTGACCGATATACTTCCGGATCATGAGGCTGATAAAGTCCTGATTTGTAACAGTTCCGTCAAAACCTAAAATAAACATAAATTTCAAGTTAGTTTCAGACATTATTTTCCATCCCAAAGTTTATCCCAACCGGGAATGTTATCATTGGTCCCCATCCCCAGCTCTCCACTTGAACTGCTGCCGGTGACCCATAGGGTATCGTCAATCCGTACCGCCAGGCTTTGTAATTCGCCACAGGAAAAGATTTTACCGATGTGAGAACCTCACAAAACCCAGAGGCTGGTACCTAATGAGTAGGCATAGTTATCTCCCGTACCATATAAACGACCATCTTTTAATAAAACCAGGCTGTGATCACCCGCCGCTGCGACATCCATAGCATTGGTAAGTACCAGGCTCCAGGAGGTCTTATAAGCTGAGGTGATGCCGATACCCAGCTGTCCATACTGATTTCTGCCGCAGCTCCATACCGTCCCATCCCGCAGCAGCACCAGGCTGTGATCATTCCCAACTGCTGCCTTCTGGACGTTGGACAAGATGAAGACCCAGTTATTGGTTGAGGCTGTGTTTCCTGTGCCCAGCTGTCCGTAGTCATTCTTGCCGGTAGCCCATAGGGTGTGATCTGTCCTGATCAGCATACTGTGCTTATATCCCGCCCAAATCAGCCTGACATTGGTGGCCACTTGTTCCCAGGTATAGACACTGAGGGGTGAGGGTGAGCCATTCCCCAACTGGCCGGTATCGTTGGCTCCTGTGGCCCACAGGGTAGCATCCCCGCGGATAGCCAGGCTGTAAAAAAATCCCGCGGAGATAGTGCTGACCTGATCCAGGGTCAGGGTAAAGGTAAAACGGTCGCCATTATTGCCTACTCCCAGCTGACCCTCGCTATTATCTCCGGTGGCCCAGAGATTTCCGTCTTCACGCAGTACCAGACTATGCGCGGCTCCCGCGGAGATGTCGGTCGCATCCCACAGGATATCTTCGAAATAATAATGGTTGGTCAAGCCTTCGACACCGGATTGACCGGAGCTGTTGTCTCCTGAGACCCACAGAGTACCATTTTTAGACAGCAGGAGGGTGTGTCCGGATTGATTGGATATTTTAATGATAAGTCTGCTTTCATCCGGTCCGAAAAAGGGACATCCTGAAAAAAAAAGCATGCTCAGTAGAAGGGTGAACGAAAACAGGATATTCTTCATTGTCTCTATCCTAAAACTATTTTTTCATTAATCATACTATATCTCAGGCATAGGATGATTTCAATTTATTTTCTCTTTTCCGCAAAAAATACCTGACTCAGTACCTCACCGGAGGTGTTAGGATGACGGCACCGCCCAAAAGGTCGGTGTTTCGCACTTTTTTCGGCTGTAGGGGATAAGCTGGACAGACCGACCGGGTGAGAGGGCAAAACCGCCACCCCCAGCGTACCTGGGGTCTGTCCCTACGGCGGCAGCCGCACCACTGTCCGGATAGGGTAAATCCAGTCAGGACTCATAATTAAAAAAAGCCGGTTCATTTTCACTGACCCGGCCTTTCTTTAGACTTTAGACTTTAGACTTTCGACTTACCCCCCCATCATCTCCCGGGCATGCGCTTTAGAGGTATCGCTTTCTCCGCCCAGCATGCGGGCGATCTCGCTGACTCGGGAGTCCCCGGTAAGAGATTGTACCTGGGTAAATGTCTGTCCGTCCCGGGCGGTCTTGCTGACCTGGTAGTGGACGTCAGCCTTGGAGGCGATCTGGGCCAGGTGGGTGATGACCAGGAGCTGACGCTGGGTGGACAGACTCTTCATCTTTTCGCCCACATTGCCGGCGGTCACACCCCCGATCCCGGTATCTATTTCATCGAAAACCAGAGTCTCGATACTGTCATTGGCAGAGAGGATGGATTTAAGAGCCAGCATCACACGCGAGATTTCACCCCCTGAGGCGACCTTTTTAAGAGGACGGGCTTCCTGGCCCACATTGGACGAGATCAGGAATTCCACCCGGTCTATGCCCTGGGCAGTGACTTTGACCGACTGCCCATTGAGCAGGATCACAGACTCTTCGTCACGGACATATTTGATGTCTACGATAAATTCGGATTTATCCATACCCAGATAGCTTAATTCCTGTTTAATGGCCTGGGCCATGGTTTTAGCAGCAGTCTGGCGTTTCTGGCTGAGAGCCAGGGAGCGTTCGGTAACCTGCTTTTTGAGATCTTCGATAGCGGCACTGAGCTGTTCCAGTTCTACACCGCGGTTTTCAAATCGGGTCAGCTTATCGGCACATTCAGCGGCATAGCGGTTGAGATCTTCCAGAGAAGATTTCTGATATTTTCTCTGCAGATCTTTAATGAGCTGCATACGGTCGGTGATAGCGTCTACCGCGCCCGCGTCATAATCCAGTTCGTCTTTGTACCCGGACAGGAGATTAACACTTTCATCCACTTTGGCAGCCGCGTCTTCCAGGATCTCCTGGAGCTCACGGTAGCGGGCATCCAGCGGGGCTACTTCACCCAGTTCAGACAATACCTCAGTGAGCCGGCCTTGCAGGGAAGCTTCGTCATCGTACATCAGACGGTAGGCATTGCTGAGGGCTTCACTGATTTTTTCGGCATTTTCCATACGGCGCAGCTGATCCCTCAGCTCTTCTTCTTCGCCTTCCTGAAAAGCGGCAGTCTGGATATCCTGAACTGCTGTTTCCCAGAATACTTTTTCCTGGAGGAGCTTGGCTTCATCCTGTTCCAATTCGCGTTTGAATTGTATCTTTTTCATGAGCTCCTGGTAGACTGTGCCCAGCGCGTCTCTTTCAGCATGGAGGCGGCCATAGTCGTCCAATAGATCGAGATGAACTTTTTGGTTGAGGAGCTGCTGGTGGTCGTGCTGGCCGTGCATGTCCAGCAGCCATTCGCCGATTTCAGCTAACTTGGTGATAGGCTCCTGGAAGCCGTTGACAAAGGCCCGGCTTTTCCCGTTGCCCTGTATCTCCCTGCGGATGATAAGACTTTCTGTGTCTTCTATTTCCAGCTCCTTGAGTCTGAGCCGAGCCTGGGGGCTGTTGACGCTGAATTCCGCTTCGACCACAGCTTTTTCGGTTCCGCTGCGTACTACACTGGCATCACCCCGATCTCCCAGCACCAGCCCCAGTGCTCCAACGATAATGGATTTTCCTGCTCCGGTCTCACCGCTGAAGACATTGAAACCCCGGCCTAGTTCCAGTTCCAGTTGGTCTATGATAGCGTAGTTTTTGATTTGGATGCGTTCGATCATTTGTGCCACCCCAGTTTTTCACGCAATGTAGTGAAGAAGTCCTCTGTATCCAGACGGAATAAAGTCACCCTATGGGGAGAGAGTGAAATACAGACCTCGTCCCCGTTGCCCAGGTCCAGACCTTCCTGTCCGTCGATAGCCAGAATAGTATTGCCTTCACGGGTCTGGATTTTGAAAGTAATTTTTTTATCAGTACCGATCACTACCGGACGTACCCCCAGGGTATGGGGGCAGATGGGTGTGATGACCAGTGCTTCCACATCAGGTGCCAGTATAGGGCCTCCTGATGAGAGGTTGTATGCGGTTGAGCCGGTAGGAGTAGATACAATAGTGCCGTCAGCCCGGTAGTGAGATAAGACCTGCCCCTCTACCATGACGCTGATCTCTATCATACGGGCAATAGCACCCCTGGTTATCACTACGTCATTTAGTGCCTGAAAACAGGCCCGATCCAGTCCTGCACTGCGTACCTGTGCTTCTATTACCAGACGCCGAGAGACATGATAATCTCCTGCCTGGAGGCGGTCCAGAGCCCGTTCTATGTCACGGGGTGCGATTTCCATTAGATATCCCAGGCGTCCCGCGTGGATGCCCATGAGGGGCAGATCCCAGTGCAGAAAGGAACGTGCCGCGTAGAGAAAAGTACCATCACCGCCCACAGCCAGTATCAGTTGATAAGCATCACGGTTGAGTTCCGCGGCCGGAGGAGTGGCGCATTGGTCGCGGTGAAACTCCATTTTGAGCCTTTCATGCAGATCGTAACCTATTGACCGTCTGTCCAGACTGGCACAGATTTTTTTAACTGTTGCGTGTACGCTGCGTGGGTAATCAGCATGGACAATCAGCACACGGTGCAGATTACTCATGGCCTTTTCCTCAACAAGAAATCCCGAATGGCTGACCCGATCCTGCGGAAAAACAGGCTGATACCTTTTTTACCAAAACGCAGGGAGTAATCCTTCAAGGCATCTTCCAGGTCTACATGAGCATATTTTTCTTTGAGAAAATGCCAGTGATCCAGCACCCAGATATAGAGGTCACCTTCGGTACGGCCGGGAAAAGCCCGTAATACATTATAATAATTTATACTGAACACCACTGGGGTGTACATTTCATAAAACCAGCTTTTTACAGCTTCTTTCCAAGTATATTCTTTATTATCTTTTTCACTGATGAGATATTTGTAATTATTGATGTGTTCCAGGAGCCGGTAGTAACCCCAGGGCGTGGTCAGCTGTATCTGACTGTCCTTTACCAGACTGTCTATTCCGGTATGGTCCAGAAAATATTTTTTAGAATGAGCCAGGAGCAGCCCTTTTTCCACGTTTTCGTTTTCTTCTATGTCAACCCGGGTCAAAAGTTCGATGACCTGGGCGTCTATAAATTCCTGGCCGTTTTCACGGGCTACACTGACCCGATGATTACCGTCTTTTACGAAATAATGTTCACCCAGCTGGTACAATTCCACCGGAGGAAGTTCTACATTGTCCATACGCAGTATATCCACATTTTCCCACCGGGAGCGGTTGTGGGGGTGCCGGGGCATGAAATTCCGGTCAAAGTCCTGGTAACGCCCTTCACTGCCAATGATCTTGTCCAGGCTCACAGTCCTAAGACCGCGATAGACCATTCCGTGAGGGGAAAGCATGTGCTTCACTTCATCAAATTGCAGAAGCGCGTTGTCTTTTTTGAAGAGTCTTGAGAAAACATCCCCAAAAAAGGCCTTACTCTGGGCTTTGTCAAAATCTGCCTTGGCCCGGGCTTTCTTAAAAGGATCCATCAACATAACCGATTATATCTCCAAATTTAGTATCTGATAATCATAACAGTTAATTACAGTTGTATCAAAATATTGAGTGACTCTTTCAATATTGCGGTCGTACAGATGGATATGGCCATGTAAAAGATAACGGGGCCGGTATTTTTCCATATACCACAGATAAGATTCAAAACCCGTGTGTGCTCTGTCTTCCTGGTCATGTATCCCCCGGGGAGGGGCATGGGTGACCAGTACATCAACAAACCGACCGTTTATAAGTTTATTTTTAAGGAGTTGAGGAACTGTCTTCCACATCCGGCGTTTCATCTGAGTTTCAGAATACTGGTGGCTGCCACGGTTATAGAGGATGGAGCCCTCTAATCCCATGAAAATTCGATCCTGGATCATTTCAGTCCGCATATCCAGGTTTCTGCCTCCGAAATTGGATGTGCTGTCATAATTGAATTGAGAAGAAAAGAAATCTTTATGGTCATTGGTACCGAATAAACGGGCACGATCTGTACCGTATTTATCATGATTACCGCAAACAAAAAGCAGGGGCTTTCCCAGACTGGATACAAGAAAGTCCAGATAATAACTGGGAAGGTCCCCGCAGGAAATAATTACATCTACATCACCGGCGATCGTGCGAACCTGAGGGCTATACAGCAGTTTATTGACTATATCGCTGACCGCTAATACTTTCAAATAGTTCAGGCCTCTTGTATATGAGCTTCTATGAACTTATCAAAATCAGGTCTGCTCATCTGGTCTTTATAAAATTCCCAGATAACATCTTTGGCTTCTTCTTTTGTATCAAACTTCATTCCTTTTCCGGCACCGTCCAGGGTTACTCTAAATGGCATAAGCCCACTCCTTGTCTTACTTCCAGCTGCAGGAGAAATTGATAACATGCAGTCTGGTATTTCTGTATTAAAATATTATATTGTAAGTAACTAAAAAGTCAACCCAGAAATGAAAATATCTGTTTTATGGGGTGTTTTTCTGACTGTTTTGATAATCATTGATGATTTTTCTGTTTGCCTCTACCTTTGCCATACGCTGATCGATAACTATGTAATAATCCAGAATCCCGTTTTTAATACGGTATAATTCATCTTCAAAGTCAAAATTTTTGCCTCCAAACTGCATATCCATTTTGGGACCTTTGATGGCATCGGCCTTTTGCGCGTATTGGATGGCATAGTCCCAATATCCCCTGGCATGTTCGTAGCGTAGCTGGGCATGATCAAAAGCCCACTTGTAATCTTCAAAAAACTCCTGATTAAAGAAATATATTTTTTCCTTCATGTAATAATTTCCATAGGTAATATACTCTTTGGTCAACATCAGGCAGATATGCATCATAAGCAGATTCTGATATTTTTGGTATTGCAGCTCATTAGTGATAGGTACTAATGCTTTGATAGGGTGATCAAAAGGCAAAGCAAAAGCCAATTCCAGATAAAAAATATTGCGGGTGATGGAATCTTCATCCGCGTATAGCCAGACATTATATATCCGATAGAAGTCTTCTTTGTACCGGAGTTTCTGCGGTAGGGGTTTAAACCCATAATCCTGTATTTTTGAATATCCGGTAACTGCTGATAAAAGCAATATCAAAAGAAGTGTCATTTTTCTCATGTATTCACCTCTTCACTATTATCGGGTGAATAGCAGATTTTCTCAAGGTATCAATATGCGCCTTTACCCCGAATTACTTCCCAGGGTGTCCGGATCAAAATAATGATATCCAGCCATAGGTTCCAGTTTTGAACATACCAGATATCAGTCTGTATCCGGAAGTTATAATCGGTGTCGCTTCTACCGCTCACCTGCCAAAGACCGGTAATTCCCGGTACCACGGAGCTTATGATATTAAAAGGTTCTCCGATTTGTTCCAGCTCAGAGGGTAGATAAGGCCTGGGGCCAATCAGACTCATTTCACCTTTAAAGACATTTATAATCTGGGGTAATTCGTCCAGTGAAGTGTTTCTTAAGAATTTTCCAATTTTAGTAATTCTGGGGTCTTCTTTTAACTTCCAGAATTTTTCAAAATGTTCTTTGGCTTTTTTGTCTTTTTTTAGTATTTCTTTTAATTTTTCTTCAGCATCTATATACATGGAACGAAATTTGAGTGCTTTAAATATTTTTCCATTTTTTCCGATTCTCTCCTGAATAAAAAACACAGGTCCAGGGGATGTTATTTTGATCAACACCGCAAACACTAAAAACAGTGGTGAAATAATTGAGAATATCAAAGTACTTAGAACAAGATCAAAAATTCTTTTTATTACCAGATTGGTAGGAGAATTCAGGCTGTTATGTATTTTTATCATAAAGAGTTTTTCACGGAATAAATAGTGCAGTTCAGAGTTGAATATGGATACACCCTGTAAATCCGGTATCATTATTACTCTACGGACATATTTGTACACATGGTTGATGAGGTTGCGTAACACTTCAGGTGGATAGGGTACAGCAATAAACACAGTATCCACATTGAGTTCTGAAACTATTTCCGTAAAATTAGCAATTTCACCGTAGATTTTATAGGACTTTCCATTAATTTCCAGGGTTTTTCCGGTTTGTCTGGGATCATCATCCAGAAAGCCTAATATCTTATAACCTAGGTGTTCTTCGTGTGTAATCCCTTTGACAGTGGCTAAAGCCATTTCTCCGGCGCCTAAAATAATGACGTTTTCCTTCCAGGGACCAAGTTTATACAATAACTTTTTTCCCCAGTAACGGAAAAGCGGAAAGATGAATAGACTGCTCACCCAGAGCAATACAAAGAAAAGGCGTAAGACGTTAACATGTTGGCGAAGGAGATAAAATGTCACTGCTATAAAAAAAAGTGAAAGAGTCAGGGATTTTACCAGTGTACGGGTCTCTTCCCAGAACGGATATCTGGTACGGTATAGTCCTGCGAAAAAGAAAAACACCACTATGACAATCGGCACCCAGTACATAGAAGCAGTGTAACTTAAGGTGAAAGTAAAAGTAGGAAGACCGGGGATAAAAAGGTCTACAACTGTACGTCTGATTATGACTGCGATAAATACTGCGACATAATAGGCACTAAGATCCAGGGCCAGGAGACTCAGGTACTGCAGAATCTTCTTCAGCCATTTGTTCATTCCGCTCCCTCCATGAAAGTGCATGTTAGTATGATAACACAAAAGTCATCAAATGACAATTAAACCTAACTTTAAAAAAAAACCGGGTTGTGTTTAACAACCCGGTTACGATAAATATGTTTGATTATTGACCCAGAGTATCCAGTTGGCTATTCATTTTGTCGGCAAACTCATTTCCTTTGGTACCCAACTCTTTATTGATCTGAGGGATTTCTTTTTTAACAGCACCCATAAGTTTGTTTTTAAACTCGGTATAGTCCATGGAATAACGCAATACAACACGATAGTATTTGGTAGAAGTTTCCCCTTCTACTTCCTGAACATATTCCCAGTATGTACCGTTGTTCATAACTCCGCCAGTGTCAACATTACGGGAAATAGCCGCAGCTGTTTCTGAGAAATAAGTGTCCAATTCACCAGTGTCATTCAACATACCTTCAGTGGCTCTGACCATTTCCACGGAAGTGAGCTGCTTGATGATACCAGCCAACAGGACAGCTTTTTCCATTTTGACATCATACATGGCTTTTTCCAAGGTAGGTCTTTGCTTTGCAGCTTTGAAGTAAATTTTCTTGGTGCCATCAGCATCTTTAGCGACCATCCAGTCTTCATCATAGACCCAAGAGGGAGCAGGATCGGGTTCTTTACGCAACACGTAAATATCGATCTTAGGCGCTTTCTTGCTGTTATCTACCTGGGGGGTAGGGTCAGCTTTTTTTTCGCCACAAGCTGCCAGCAGGGACAGCATCAGGACACTGGAAAACACAAACAACATTTTTTTCATATTCTTTCCTCCTGTCGAATTTAAATCTCAAGCTCAATATAACACGACTTTGGGTAGACTTCAAATTTTTACTTAGATAATAAAAAAGAGGCCGTCTTTCGACGGCCTCAATATAGATCAGAATGATTATTGACCCAGAGCATCCAGCTGGCTATTCATTTTGTTAACCAGGTCATCACCTTTAAGTTTGAGATCCTGGTTGATACGGGGAGCTTCTTTCTTAACAGCACCCATGAGTTTGTTTTTAAACTCGGTATAGTCCATGGAATAACGCAGAACTGCACGGTAGTATTTGGTAGAAGTTTCACCTTCTACTTCCTGAACATATTCCCAGTAAGTACCGCTGTTCATAACTCCGCCAGTGTCAACATTACGGGAAATAGCCGCAGCTGTTTCTGAGAAATAAGTGTCCAATTCACCAGTGTCATTCAACATACCTTCAGTGGCTCTGACCATTTCCACGGAAGTGAGCTGCTTGATGATACCAGCCAACAGGACAGCTTTTTCCATTTTGACATCATACATGGCTTTTTCCAAGGTAGGTCTTTGCTTTGCAGCTTTGAAGTAAATTTTCTTGGTGCCATCAGCATCTTTAGCGACCATCCAGTCTTCATCATAGACCCAAGAGGGAGCAGGATCGGGTTCTTTACGCAACACGTAAATATCGATCTTAGGCGCTTTCTTGCTGTTATCTACCTGGGGGGTAGGGTCAGCTTTTTTTTCGCCACAAGCTGCCAGCAGGGACAGCATCAGGACACTGGAAAACACAAACAACATTTTTTTCATAGGTACATCCTCCTATAGATTTTACAAAATTATTCCAAAGTAAATATCAGTTCGTTACCGCGTACTTCCTGAAGATCGAAATTTTCAAACCCAGGCTGGTTAGGCAAATACTCAAACAGGCGGTCCATGAGATCAGTAGGATTGCCTTCAAATTTCACGTAGTAATCATAAACCCCGTCGCTCTTGGAGCCGGACTTGAGGTCCACGCTCTTTACACCACTCACGTTCTTCACGGATGTAGTGAATTTGGAAGCGTCTTTATAGGATGAGACTCCGCTCAACCGTACGAAATAGACTCTACCATCTTTTACATATTTTTTCAAAGTAGGGATGAGTTTTTTCATGATTTTTTTTGCAGCTAACTGGATACTTAGTTTGATAGCGCCATTCAGGTTAGCAGAAGCCTGTTCACCGCCGCCAAGCTGGAAGGTATCTATCAACTTACCGGTGGTGCGGACATATACCTTGACGTCAAGGTAAGCGGTGGCACGGTTACCACTATAGGTTACAGAGGGAGTTACTTCAGCATACATTTCCGCATGGATAGCGTTTGCTAAGAGCTGTCCGATACCTACAGAGCCGGAAGTTTCTTCCTGTAGAAGATTGCGTTCTTCAGCCAGGGTTTCCATGGTATCCGCATCAAAAGTAGTGATATTGGCAGCTGAAAGCTCCTTGTTGATGTAACCTATTCCCCACTTTGCATATTCTGCTTGCATCTGATCTTTCACATATACAGGATCTTTGAGATTGTAGGTGACCAGGAAAGTCAAAGAGGAAATATCCACGTCACTAAGATCTTCATCGGAAGTGTCAGTAGTAGTAGGGGTGACTGTGGTGGTAGTAGCGTTATTATTATTGACCACTGTCGTTGTGGTTGTATTCTTTGGTGTAGTGGTTGTATTGACTCCCAGACCATCCAGGTCTGCTTTAAGTTTTTTAATGTCAATATAGGCCTGGAGTTTCATTTCCATTTTGCCATTGGCATTAGCACTAGTTGTAGAAAGCCATTTTTTCTTCTTTTCGCTACTGGTGGCTTTAACTTCTCCCAAGATATAATAACGGGAGTTTTTGTAAGGAAGGAAATTGCTTTCAATCTGACTTTGTTTGGACTTGTAGCCGGACTCACCGATAATATATACGATACCCTGCTTCACTACTTCAGCAAAAGCATTCTGGCGGGCACCGGAAAAATCATCACCTATCCCCACGCCTACAAACATCTTGTCATCAGGCAGTGACTGGCTGACCTGAGGGCTTCCCATGGGTCTGGCTGAATCATCGGTACAGGATACCACTGAAAAAGCCAGTATACATAATAACATTGGCATAAGGACAATGCGCTTCATTATTTCTCCTCCTGGATTGATAATTGTTAATGTAGCATTTATCCAGTAAATTTTCAAGGATTTCAAGCGTAATTTTTCTTCAGTTAACTTATTAAAAATGAATAAGTTAAGCTCTACCTTGAAAAATATTAGTTCATTTATTAAAATAAATCCAGAAAATCAGGGAGTTTTTTATGTCTTTGACCAATGCTGTGACCAATTCCATGACCTCCAATATAATAGTGAACATACCTATACTCAGCAATATTGCCCTGATGCAGAAAGAATTACTGGGAAACACCCTACAGGCATATCTGACCTCTCTTCTCGTTCTGGCGGTGAGTCTGCTGACTGTACTGTTAATACACAGGATTATCACACTGCTGGTAAAAAAATGGGATAAACAATCAAACGGCCATAACTTTGAAGTCATACTGGATGAGCTGCGTAAAAACATACTCCCCTTGTTGTATTATGGATCCTTATTCCTTTCCACACGGTTTCTGAAATTGTCCCAGGGTGTGGCAAAATTCTTTAATATTGTCGGGGCTGTTCTGCTGACTTTTTTCCTACTGAAATTTATCAGCTCTATGGTCCGCTACTGGCTGGAGCACCGTATCCTGCAGAAAGAAACCGATCCGGATAAAATCCGTACTGTACAGAGTATACGCCCCATTATTAATATTTTTGTGTGGATTTTGGGTTCGATCTTTCTGTTATCCAACCTGGGATTTAACATATCCGCAGTGGTAGCTGGTCTGGGTATTTCCGGTATAGCCATCGCGCTGGCCGCCCAGGCTTTACTGGGAGACATGTTCAGCTATTTTTCCATTCTGCTGGACCGCCCCTTTGAGCTGGGAGATTTTATCATCGTAGGGGAATTTATGGGGACGGTAGAGCATATCGGCATCAAGACTACCCGGCTGCGCAGTCTTAATGGGGAACAGCTCATTTTTTCCAACACCGACCTCACCGGGTCTCGTGTTAAAAATTATAAGCGAATGCATGAACGAAGAGTTGCTTTTACCATTGGAGTAACCTACGATACTCCACTGGATAAATTGGAAACCGTATTATCTATAATAAAAGAAGCTATTCAGAGTCAGGAACATACTCGTCTGGATCGCTGTCATTTTGCCCGATATGGTGCTTCTTCACTGGACTATGAGGCCGTCTACTATGTACTTACCGGCGACTATAATGTATATATGGATACCCAGCAAGCCATCAATCTGTACATCGCCCGGCAGTTTGCCGCACAGGGGGTGGAGTTCGCCTTTCCTACTCAGACTCTATATGTCAAGAATGACACCAAAACTGTTTCTACGAAAAAGAAATAGGAGCTCTCTATGACCCGAGGCAGAATAATTCTGGTTTCAGTGCTGATAGTTTTCAGTCTGATTGTAGTCAGGCTGTTAACCGCACCTGCAGTGACCAGTTTCTTCCGGGGAGGCTTGACAATGACCAGGCCTTTTACCTCATCTGTCCGGTTTAAAGGTGTCTCCGGACCGGAAGATATGGAAGCTATTGCCGGCATGGATATCCTGCTAATTTCCAGTGTAGACAGAAGTGACAGTAAAAAAACCGGAGCATTGTATTATATTGACCTCCGTCAGCCCCTTTCCAATCAAAAGGCTGTACGGCTGGAAATAGATTATCCCCGGGACTTTCACCCTCATGGCATGTCCTACCGAATACTGGAAGGTCAGGCTGAAGTATATGTAATTTCTCACCGTCCCGGCGGGCATGATTTTGTGGAAATTTTTCTGCTGCGGAAAACACCCCAAGGCATAGAAGCCATTTACCGGGACAGTATTCCTTATGACGGGCCATATAGTCCCAACGAAATAGTCGTCCTGCCTGATGGAACCTTTTTCATTTCTCATGATGGGAAAAAACCGGCCTACCGGATACTGCCGCTGCTCTTTAATCTGCATCAGGCTCCTTTATCCTGGTGGGACGGACATACTTTTCATACCCTGGGGCCGCGTATGGTAATGGGGAATGGTGTGGTATATCAGAAAATCGGAGGTGAGGAATTTCTTTACCGGGCCGACACCGCGGGCAGATATATTGACAAATACCAGCTCCTGCGCCGAGACAATCTGCTCAGGCTCAGGAAAATTCAGCACATCCGAATTCCTTCCTCCCCTGACAATTTAACTATGGATGATACAGGTAATCTGTATGTGGCTTGCCATTACAGCTTTGGACTATTCCTGGCCCATGTCCGTAATCATGCTTTTAAAGCACCCAGTCAGGTCTTTCGTATCTCTCCGGCAGGAAAAGTCGAGCTGATCTACGCTGACCAGGGCGAGCAGATATGCGCGGCTTCTGTGGCTGTAATGGTGGAGAAGGTGCTGTATCTGGGACAGGTCTATGGAGATTTTATAGAAGCTGGAGAGATAGAGTGAACTTCTGCCCCACCGGGACTATGAGCAGGAAGGCTGGATAATGGAAATAATCACGCGTTTAGAGTACCGGATCAATCTGGATGACCTGGATTTTATGGGCATCATCGGCCATCATCAGTGGGTACGGCTTCTGGAACGTTTCCGTACCGAAGCCATGAAAGACTACTATAAGAATCTGCTGGCACAAGAATTACACCTGGCGGTAGTGCATGTGGATGTGAAATATAAAGCACCTGCCCGATATGATGAAAAAGTGGTTTTTTTGGTAAGATTGGAAGAAAAAAAGAGGTCTACCCTGCTGATCTACCATGAAGTGACAAATGAGGCCGGCCAGCTCCTGCTGGAAGCTCAGGTAAAACTAGCCTGTATAGACGGTAATGGCAAAATCAGAACACTGCCGGAACTCAGCCAATGAGTTAAATCTGTCCTGACAGCAAATCCATAAAAAGAGAAATGTTTTCTCCCTGTTCGTGTTTTTCCAGTATAACTGAAAGTTTGCGGGCACGGTCCAGGCGGCGGGCCAGCATCAGAGATAGGCTTTTTAAACGTATATCCTGTTTGGGAATGTCGGAAGTAGTAGCCCAAAGCTCGGTTACCTGAGCCTCCAGCCAGTCTGTTAAGGGTTTCTGCAGGTTTTCCGGAAAATCCCGGGTCAGTTGAGACATATAGGGTGACAGGATATCGGAAAAATCCAGCCCCTGACTTGTTTTTATCATGATCCTTTTCCTTAAATCTGAAATACACCCCTTAATAATATACTATCAAACCAGCTTGATAGCAAATTGACCTTATAAAAAACCAAAAAATCAGGGCGGGCCCATATCAAAATCATCTTTCCCCTGAGTTGTTTCTGCCCCCAGTATAGATTCAGGAATAATCCTGCCCCCTTTTTCATATAAAACATTACTATTATATTTTTCTACTGAAATGACAATAGTATCGCTGAATAATTTTTCAAAGGGATCTTCCTCGCCTGTCTCAGGGTTAGCGTTTCCTTTCCAAAGCCCTGAAAGTTTTATTTTAATGTGATCTTCTTCATATTCCAGAATCACCCAGCTGCCCTTCCATTCCATATGGATATAATTGTTTCCCACAGGTTTGTTGTCTATGAGGCTGCCGTATGTCATGTAAAACCAACCATTCATCCCCAGATGCACATCCAGGCCCATAGGTCGGGCGGAAGAATCATGCAAGGGGCTGACCAGAGTCAGCCACTCCTGTGTCAGGCCGTAGGGGTCATCATCCGGACGGCGAGGAAGGTACCCCTTTAACAGGCTGGACTTGATTTTTTGTCTGTAACTATCTTTCACTTTTAGTAGGCCGTCGCTATAGGGGACTATATCCCGGTTGGCATTTCTGAACCAGAGTTCTGAAATACAGGTATCTTGATACCTGGTACCGGGATAGACACTATTGATACGGAGTTTCAGGTCTTTGACCAGAACAGATTTGCCCAGCTGCAGGGTCTGTACCCCCGGGCTGTCCTCCAGGGTGAATTCAAATGTCTGCCTGCCGTCATTGAGAGAAACAGTGACATCCCGAGGACGGCTGTTCTGTAGAAAATGTTCTCCGGAACGCTGGTAGCCGGAAGCAATCATGATCCTGTCTATTTCCACTCCCGTGGATAGGAAATCCAGCTGGAGTGTTGAACCCTCCCCCTGGCCTTCTTCACCTTCTACCCAGGCGGTAGAAGTATTACCGTCAAACAGGAGCTGACCGCCGTAGGATAATGCTGGATTGAGGGTAGAACTGGCAGACAGGGTGGTTTTCAGGAAAAGGATGTCCTGATACGATTTTCCCAGCCAGGAAATAGTATCTTCAGCAGACAGTATGTTTATGGATACAAAAAGTAATAAAAGCAGATATTGTTTTTTCATTTTTTCCCCACAGGATTATTTTATGAAAAATAGTATCATCAATACTGCAGTATTACAATTGTCAGAGAAATTTTTTTGATTTGATCACGGATACGACGCCCAGTCCTGCCACCAGGCCGATATAACCCATCCAGACTACGCTGCCCAGGAACATGGAAGCCACGGGGGCTATAAGTGTAGCCAGGCCCATGAACAGGGTGGAGGTACCCATGAGTCGGGCCAACCCCTGGGGATCCTGAATTTCTTCTACTTTTTTACGGCCAATCCCGGCTACCAGGGACAGATCCAGTTTGAAACGCATACGGTAACCCATCCATAATATAATCAAGCCTACCAGGGCCAGGATGATTAAAGCGGTGGGGGTATATGTCATAGTTTGTTCCTACTTTTTCTTTTTGGGCCGGTCGGCGTTCTTTTCGCGGAAGGAGATATGGATAGGGACACCACTGAACTCAAAAGCCAACCGCAGGCGGTTTTCCAGATGGCGGGCAAAATCCTTGCGCACATGCTCTTTTTTATTGATAAAGAACACGAAGCGGGGCGGCGCAGTGTGCACCTGGGTACAATAGTAGACTTTTAGGTTAGATGTGGGTCGGTCCAGATGGCTTTCCTTGACCTGGTCGATGAGCCATTGATTGAGGTCAGCCGTGGATACCCGATAATGGAAATCCTGGTAGACTTTAAATGCCCGGTCCATGAGACGGTCCACTTTGTAGCCGTCCTTGGCACTGATAAAATTGATAGGCACAAAGTTGTACTCCGGGAGTTCATGCAGAATCTTTTTGGAAAAATTGTTCTGAAGAGTATAGTTGTCGCTTTCATCTTCACGGTCAACCAGGTCCCATTTATTCACCGCGAAAATCAGAGCGCGGCCCTTTTCCTGCACCATCTGGCTGATTCGTTTGTCCTGATTGGTGATAGGCTCAGAGGCATCCAGGAGCTGAATCACCACATCACTGCGCTCCATAGCCTGGACACTGCGTACCACACTGTAATACTCGATATCTTCATCAATCTTTCCCTGCCGGCGGATACCGGCTGTATCGACCAGGCGGACCTGGTGGCCCTGCCATTTGAGGACTTCATCCAGGCTGTCCCGGGTGGTACCGGCTACTTCCGAAACGATGGAACGGTTGTACCCCAGCAGAGTATTGAGGAGATGGGATTTGCCCACATTGGGTTTGCCTACCAGCGCGATACGGATCTCACCGGCCTGTTCTTCATCGACTTCCCATTCTTCAAATTCATCTTCTATTCTTTCTATTATAGTAGTCAGTCCACGTTTCTGAATGACGGAGAAGGGCTCTACTTCATCAAACCCCAGGCCGTAGAATTCATGTACCAGCTCTTCCATATGGGCATTGTCCAGCTTATTACACAGCACCACTACAGGCCGGCTCTGCCGGCGCAGGAGGCGGCCCAGCTCTTCATCCACGGGATGGTAGGAACGTCCGTCTACCACAAACAGAATCATATCCGCATCGGTGAGGGCCTGCATGACTTTTTCCTGGACCAGAGTATTAAAACGGTCGCCTTTTTCCAGATAGCCTGCGGTATCATAGACCCAGAAGGTCAGTCGGGAAGTAGTGACTTTACCCATATTGATATCACGGGTGACGCCTTCCATTTCGTCTACTATGGATTTTCTTTCGCCCAGAAGCAGGTTGAATAAGCTTGATTTTCCTGTATTGGGCCGGCCTACAATCACGACTACCGGCATACCGTCTTTCATAGTGTCCTCGCTATAATATTGGCCTATATTATAGCCTGTCCCGGGAAAAAACTCACTTCCCGGAAGGGGGATTTCCTTTTTTATTTTTTGTGCATATTTGGAAAAAAAGGGAAAATTTGTTCTCAGCAGTTGTGTCAACCATTTTTCCACCATCAATGTTTAGAACTTCAGAATTCTAAAAAAATAGATAATAGCTGTTTTTTAAGATATATTATGTGCTGTTGTAATGATACAGCTAGTAATCATAAACCGGAATATGCAGGAAAAAGGAGCAATTGCATGTTATTGGATGTGGCCATCACGGGAAACGTACAAAAATTTAAAGAGGCTTTGGAAAACCAGGAAAATGTGAATACAAAGGATGAGAATGGACAATCAGTGCTGTCTATAGTTTCCAAATTGCGTCCTGATCTGGTAAAAATCTTAATCCGTAATGGCGTGGATGTAAATCTGGCGGACGATAATTTGATTACTCCACTTCATTGGGCTGTGGAATATGACAATGATGAAATTGTGGAGCTATTATTACAGAATGGTGCTAACCCCGGGGTTTTGGATTCTTTGGGTGAAAGGCCGCTGCACTGGGCGGCCTGGACCGGACACATCCGATCAGCGAAAGTCCTGCTGAAATATGACAGGGAGGTGCTATTTGAAAACTGCGGGGGATTTACTCCGATTGATCTGGCAGTACAACAAGAGCACCATGATTTAGCAGAATTACTCCAGACCTATATCACAAAAAAATAGCTGTATCTCTGCATTATTCCCACCTTGTTTTCGAAATATTAAGGTTGAGATCGGGTCTGTTTAACTCTCCTGAGGTACCCTTAACACAATCTTTCCCCGGGTATGTCCCGCTTCCACTTCAGCCTGGGCTTCCCGGTATTCATGCCAGCCGTATACTTTCTGCAGGACTACTTCCAGTTCTCCGTCTTCATAGAGGTAGCACAATTCTTCCAGCTCCCGGCTGTCCGGCTCCACAAAGACATATTTAAAACTGATATCCGCCCGTGTGGACTTTAACTGCTCCGGCTTCACCAATAAAGAAACCACTTTGCCGCCGGTTTTGACCCAGGCCTGAGCTTCTTCCGCGGTATCACCCCCTCTCAGATCAAAAATCAGGTCAAATCCGTCGGGAAATTTTCTCTTTATCTGTTCCCCTAAAGGGCCTTCTTTATAATCCAGAAAATGTGTGGCTCCCAGGTCCCGGGCATAACCCTCTCGGGCACGGCCCGCTACCGCGGTGACTTCAGCACCGCGAATCCGTCCCAGTTGTATGGCATAGGTGCCCACACCTCCGGTGGCACCCAGAATCAGCAAGGATTGGTCCGTGACCAGCTGGCCGGCGTCAAACAGGCTCTGATAGGCTGTCAATCCCGCCAGGGGGAGACCTGCGGCTTGTTCGTGGCTCATAGTGGAGGGTTTGGCCACCAGATAGCATTCCGGCAGGGTGATATATTGAGCATAAGTGCCGTCATGGATCTCCTGCCGGCGGGCATATCCCAGGACAGCCTGTCCCACCTGGAAGCGCCGGGCTCCGTATCCCCGTTTTACAACCGTCCCGGAGAGGTCCCACCCCATTGTGATGGGGAAACGGTTAGGCATACGGTCTTTTAATTTACCTTCCCTGATCTTACAGTCCACCGGGTTGACTCCCGCGGCCCTGATCTGTACCAGGACTTCACCTTCACCCGGTTCACGCATCTCCAGGTCCATTTCTTCCAGCATTTCAGTTCCGCCGTATTGTTTTATGGCAATTGCTTTCATTTTTTCCTCCCTGATATACCAGAACCTGGTTTCATGTTAGCATAAAGGCAGTTACCTTTCAAGATTTCATGGCTTCCGAACATAGAAAAACCATCTTTGCGGCGATTATTTGCATATTTATGCACCCATTTAGTGCATAAAACACTACATATCTACAAAAATTTTGACATAAAAGCGCTTACAATTTATACTATTCGCCAGAAAATTCAAAAGGAGTCAATATGAAGAAGTTTGTTGTGGTTCTTTCTGTTCTGGCTGGTCTTATGACCGCTTGTAGTGTAAATCCCGGCGTGGACAACCTGGATGGTAGTGCCAATGTTCTGGCCAGCGCCAATAATATGATCGACCTGGTAAAGTCTGATGTCACCAATCTGGGCTCTACCGGCATCCCTTACACCACCTATTGCAACCTCACCGGTAAGATCAAGGTGAAAAATGTGGCTTATAACAAAGTGGTATGGGTACATGTTTATTCTGTGGGTGCCCCTATGGGATATACCCGCGCTGCTGACGGCTGGTATGATGTGCCTGCTACCTATAGCGGCCCTGCTGAATCCGGCTATGAATACTGGTCTTTCACTGTGCCTACTACTCTTTACAAGGGCGGACAGGGCAGTTTCCCCCTGTTTAAATATGTCCTGGCTTATACCGTTAACGGACAGACCTGGTGGGACAATAACGGCGGTCTGAACTACAAAGATGCTGTACCTGTCTTCAAAATGGTCGGCCTGAAAAGCGCCGGATACTGGACTGCTTCTCACCCCAGTCTCTACACCATGAACCACATCCTGGAAGGTAAAGTCCTGGTTAAAAATGTGTCATACAATAAAGAAGTATCTATCCGTTATGTGGGCAGCGACGGCCTGTGGCATGATGCTCCTGCTACCTACTATGCTCCTGACTACTATTATGGTAATTATGAAATCTGGTCTTTCAACATCGTCACTCCTGTGTACAAAGTTCCCCCTACCGATTTCTATCGTTTCGCCATCCGCTACAAAGTCAATGGTGTGGAATACTGGGACAATAACGGCGGTTCTGACTACCGTGCTTCCAGTTTCAGCAAAGGTTTCACCAACATCTAATAATTCCCAATACTTTTCAGAAGGGCTGTCATATTGACAGCCCTTCTTTTTTTAGATTTATGGATTAATAGTGATATAATAGTACTATGCATAGTAAATTAGAAGTAGATTCTACCCGTCAGAATTATGACCGCTTGAGCCGCTGGTATGATTTATTTTCAGGCAGTGAACACCCTTTTAAAATGCAGGGGTTAAAGATGCTGGCGCCCGGGACACAGGAAGAGATTCTGGAAATAGGCTGTGGTACCGGAAAATTGCTGGTGGAGCTGGCCAGAAATGCCGGGCATGTCACTGGTCTGGATATTTCTCCGGGAATGCTGTCTGTCTGCCGACGGCGCCTGGATCATCTGAAGACGGCCCTCCACAATATCACCCTGCTGGAAGGTGACGCCAGGAATATACCAGTTGAGGATCTCAGTATAGATGGAATATTCGCGGCGTTTACCCTGGAGTTATTTCCACCTTCAGATATGCAAGAAGTACTGGACGAATGCCGCAGAATACTACGACCCGGGGGCAGATTGGTCACAGTTAGTCTCAGTGATCAGGGACGTCAGGGCCTGATGTACAGGTTATATCAATGGACAAGGCGACACTGGCCCCATGTAGTAGACTGCAGGCCCATACATAGCAGGGGATTATTGCAGGAAGCTGGGTTTGTTGTGACAGATCACACCTTTCAGAGGATGTGGGGCCTGGGAGTGGATATTACCAGTGCCCAAAAATCATAAAAATTGCAGTGACCTATGTCTTGACCTCAACCAGGATAGATGTTATCTTAAAGTTTATCCAGGGAGGAAGTCAACATGTCGTTGTGGTTAGGGTTTTCAGCTATTGTCCTGTTTATTTTTATTACTCTGGTTTTCATATTAGCTCAGTGGCTGCGTGACAATTCCATCATAGATGTCTTCTGGGGGCTGGGTTTTATCCTGGTCACTGCGGTATTCTGGCTGGTCGATCCTATACCCCACTGGAACAAAGTGATCATCAGTGCCATGCTGCTGCTGTGGGGCAGCCGTCTCTCCCTGCATATCCTGCTGCGCAAATGGGGCCAGCCCGAAGACTTCCGCTATGCCCAGTGGAGAAAAGACTGGGGTAAACTGTTTCTGCTGCGTTCATTTTTCCAGGTGTTCCTGCTGCAGGGTATCCTGATGTGGGCTATGCTGCTGCCGGTATATTTTGCCATGACCGGTTCTAAAATATCCCTGCCCTGGTTTATTTCCGGGGGTGTACTTTTTCTGAGCGGATTTCTTCTGGAAAGTATCGGCGATGCCCAGATGACCCGTTTCAGAAAGGATCCTGCCAACCGTGGACATATCATCCAGACCGGTTTGTGGTCGGTCAGCCGTCACCCTAATTATCTGGGTGAGATATTGATGTGGTGGGGAATAGGCCTGATAGCACTTCCTTTCAGCTGGGCTTCCCTGGTCAGCCCCATTATTATTACCTTCCTGCTGAATTTTGTATCCGGGGTCCCTATGCTGGAGAAAAAATTCCTGGATCATCCCGACTGGCCGGAGTACGCACGACGGGTGTCCCGACTGCTTCCCTGGCTGGGGAAAAAAGGGTAGGCTATCTCTTGGCTCTATAGCATTACATGTCGGTAAAAAAGGATCTGTAGACGAAGAAAAGAACATTTTTTGAAAAAGGTATATATATTTTTTCAACAAAATAATTGTCTGTACTGGCATAACTGACAAAAAACTGAGCACTAAACAGTCCAACATTGCGTAACTCTCAGCTGTAGAATACCCTGTACCGAGTCTGAAGGACTGTTCTGCTCCGTTAACTGTTCCATAGTCTGTGCTCTTAAGGGGTAACCTACCACACTCTACACCCCCCTGAAGCGCCAGCGTAAGGCATTTACCCCGCTTATAGCAGTTAACAAGCTCTTCCCCCAGTCCTTCACTCGAGGCATTGTGGCGCACGAAAAAGAAGGCTTTTCTTTGCCAAGCGTTTCTTTTGGCCGACAAAAGAAATGCGGAGAGCCACCGGGTTTTCTCCCGGAATCATGATTTCGTGGCATAGTACAAAGGCTGATAAGTTAGGACACTTACCAATATAAAGTGCAAAGGAAACAACATGTTTTTCTAATTCATGCTACAAAAGTCATTCTATACGCTCATAAACGATCCAAACAATATTTATAATAATTCTCGTATAGACGATTTCCTAAGCTAATATTATAATAACATCACAAATTAGCCATTCAGCAAAAGAAAACAAGGACAACCTACATGCTGCTCCTCCTGGCCCGGGTCCTGATCGGACCTTTTACCAATCTCTACCAGAAAAAACTCATCCTCAAGGGAGTACACCCGGTGTTTGTGGTATTTATCACCAGCCTGGGCTTAGGTCTGTTGGTATTGCCCCTGGCTTTACTGATGAATTTTCACTCTTTGAGCCGGGGATTCTGGATCAGCATCACCCTGGCTTCAATGATAGACGCGCTGGGTAATATCCTGATGGTGAAATCCCTGCAGACCACGGAGCTGTCGGTGTTCGGCCCGGTGAACTCCTTTAAGCCCGGCATCGCCATGCTCTTAGCCTGGCTGCTCCTGGGAGAAGTGCCCGGAATGTGGGGTCTGATCGGTCTGGGGGTAATACTGGCGGGTAGTGTGCTCCTGACCTGGCAGCCGGGTACTCCCTGGAAGCTGTCCCGGGGACTGCTCTACCGTGTGGGAGGTATAGTCCTGTCCAGCCTGGGGGCGGTGTTTTCAAAACAGGCTGTCAACCAATCCGATCCGGGGACAGCTATGATTTTCTGGACCCTACTGGCATTGCCCGGGCTGGGTGTGTACCTACTACTGGACCGTAAGGGTGCCCGACGCAGTCTGGATGTGCTGCAGGGGCGGACTCCCGAACCACTGCTGCTGGTCCTGCTCTACGGCCTGATGCAGTACCTGACCCTACAGTGCTTCCGGATCACCCTGGTAGGTTACGCCCTGGCGGTATTTCAATTATCAACCTTGATTTCCCTGTTCCTGGGTTACCGAGTGTTTAAAGAGGGTGGTATAGTCAGAAAAATCATCAGCGCATTGGTCATGATTGGAGGAGCCTTGCTCATCGTGTTGCGGTGACTTATCTTTGAAAAACTGGCAGAAAACAAAACAGCCGTTTATAATCTGGTAAAACTCAAAGGAAAATACTATGATTCGAAACCAATGGTACGCGGTACTCAACTCACGGGAAGTGAAAAAAAACCGTCTCATGGGAGTGACCCGCCTGGGAGAGAAACTGGTATTGTGGAGGGATCAGGCGGGCCTGCACTGCATCGCCGATCAGTGCGCCCACCGGGGAGCCTCGCTGTGCCAGGGTAAGCTGGTAGAAGAACAGCTGCAGTGTCCCTTTCACGGCTTCCGCTATGATGGGACGGGGAGGGTCACCCTGATACCGGCTAACGGCAAAAACAACCCGGTAGGGGAACAATACCGGGTCCATAGTTATCCGGTGCACGAAGCCCAGGGATTTATCTGGATCTGGTGGGGAGAAGGCAAGCCCTCACCCGCAGAACCGCCCTTTTTTGAGAATATCGATGGCCGTCTGGGATATGCCGAAGTACCTGACCCCTGGCATATTCATTACAGCCGGGTCATTGAGAACCAGCTGGATGTGGTGCATTTACCCTTTGTCCATCATAATACCATCGGGCGGGGCAACCGAACCGTGGTAGACGGCCCCCGGGTGGAGTGGAAGGACCATGATAAATTTCATCTGTTTGTGTTTAACCGGGTGGATGACGGACGCCCGCCACTTAAACCTTCCGAACTGGGGATTCGGGAGAGCGCGGTTCATCTGGAGTTTATTTTCCCTAATTTGTGGCAGAACTATATCGCTCCGGTGGTGCGGGTGATAGCCTTCTTTGTCCCGGTGGATGAAGAACACACCATACTATACCTGCGTTTCTACGCCGGATTCACCCCCTGGAAATGGCTCAACACCCTGTTCGCCTGGCTGGCTATGCCCTTTAACCTCATCGTGGCGCACCAGGACCGCAGAATAGTGCAGAATCAGAAACCTGGGGCCTCCAGCTATAAAATGAATGAAAAGCTTATACCCGGCGACTATCCCATCGTGGAATACCGCCGCCGCCGTGATGAACTCATGAAAGGGGTAAAAAAATGAAAATAGTACTGGACTTTGGTGCTTTTCAGCTCAATGCTGAACTGTTTGAAGATCACCCTGTAGCACAGCGCTACTACCGGGAGCTGCCCCATACCATCCGGCTGACCCAGTGGGGCGGGGAGCTGTACGGCCCCATAGACGCGGACCTGGGGACATATCATCCTGTGCCTGTGATCCCTGCCGGGGGCCTGGCCTATACCAACCAGGGCAACTACCTGTGTGTGTTTTTCGGCCAGACTCCAGCCTGGGCGGTGGAGTACATCGGACGGATAGAGGTCGGCTGGGAAAAACTCCGTCAGGCCAAGGGGTTGGTGAGCATGGAAGTGAAGAAAAGAATATAAGCTTAAAAATTTTGTATTAGATAGGTTGAGATTTCAGGTTTACTGACATCGGTAGTTCTTAAAATCATTTCAATTATTAACAAGACCATAAGTTCAATCAATGAATTCTGACTGTATTAAGTTTTGATATTAATCACATGCATTCATACTCTTATTGACCGTGTATTTTAAAAAGCGGACCTATTATCCATAAAACATGACAAAACTCCTATGGAAAAACCCGAAAACATGACAGCAGTCCTATTGAAACAGCCTGGTGTACTGCGATATACTTATCCATCCTGAGTGTCAGGAACAATAACATCATTGGAAAAAATTGATAAGGAGGAAAAACCAATGAAAAATGTAAAAGGATTAGTGTTGTTAACAGTGTTATGGGTGTTGTCAGCCTGTGGAGGTCTGGTTGATACCAGTACTGAGCAGCAGGAAGTAATCAGTGGAAATGGAGGGACTTTAAAACTCTCTATCAATCCTGGAATTCCCGCAAATCAGGGAATCAGTGTAGAAGAATTCACAGTCATTTCTGTAGATGTTGCACTTATTGATATTGCTACCTCTTTAACTGTGCAGACCCTTACCTGGTATGCGGTGCAGGGACAGACTACCTTTAATGTAGCGGTAGGTACCCCTGGAGATTTCAAGGTACTGGTGACACACCATGGTACCAATGTTAACAGCAGTAAAGCTATGAGTGAATCAGTCAATGTTCAGATTAAGCCCATGCTGATTACTGTGATAAACCTGGTTCCCGGATATATAGGTACCATTGATGTAAAAGATGTTCCTGCTGTTCAGTATCTGTATGTAGCCAACGCAGATTTTTCCAGAAATACTACCGGGACAGCCTTCCCCAATAACTGGACCAATCTCAGCACCTGGAATGCTCCGGTATATCTGGCTGTAAATGACGGGCACTATGGCGTGGTCAATTTTAATCAATCTGTAAATGGCGGACAGGGTATGACCCAGATCCTGCCTTCTGCTTTGCCTCTCACTAAAGTACACACTTTAACCCTTGATTTCAAAATCGTGTCTGCCTCTTTGACAGGAGACGGCTGGTATGCCACCAGTCCTGAAGCCCCTATGGTGGTGACTCTTACTTTTACAAAAAGCGGAGCTCCCAATTATTATTTCCAGAGATTTTATAATTATACCCACGATTCAGATTCCCCTTCCAATCCTAATTTTGAGCTTGTGGCACAAAATTCCTGGATCACCAAAACTTATACCACTACTATGATGGGTATACCCAGCGGTTATGCATTCAAGAGTATTTCCGTGGGTAGTTCCGGTCATTCCAGAAATACCTATGTGGACAAGGCGTTGTTCGAGTAAATTTTCACTTTATAATAAACCGGCAGTTACAGCTGCCGGTTTTTTTATTTATTGTGTCATTTGTTATGAAAGTCTGTGAGTTCAAAGATAAAATAACCGTACGGTCCCGGGGTCAGGAAATAGGGCAGTTCTCCGATATCCGGAAAGACAGTGTCGCCCAAAATCTCCACTGGAGTCAGGCCGTTCAGTTCAGACAGATCCAGCTCCACCGGCTGGGCTGACCGGGCCAGATTAAACACGCACAGGACGCGGGTGTCTTCCGATTCCAGCAGATAGACCAGGACTTTATGGTTCTCAGGATACAAAAAACGAATTTTACCCAGGCCGAAGATGGGATGTTTTTTACGGATGGATATCAGCCGCTTGAGCCAGTTGAAAAGAGAGGCCTTGTTCATTCTTTCTTCATCCACATTCACTGAGTTGTAATTATAGATCGGGTCGGTGATTACCGGGGCGTATAGCTGGGAAGGTTTGGCGTCGGAGAAGCCTGCGTTGCGGTTCTCATTCCACTGCATGGGGGTACGTACCCCGTTTCTGTCCCCCAGGTAGATATTATCACCCATGCCTATTTCGTCCCCATAGTAGATGATAGGGGTGCCGGGGAGAGTCATGAGGATAGCATTGAGC
Organism: uncultured Brevinematales bacterium; assembly: GCA_964428015.1. Lineage (GTDB taxonomy): Bacteria > Spirochaetota > Brevinematia > Brevinematales > CAYRWR01 > CAYRWR01. The sequence goes on from CAYRWR010000020.1 coordinate 38,982, forward strand.
AGCTCGTTTTTTCTGCGGTCGTTGTCCAGCAGAGGGGCCAGCCGGCGCCGTATACCCTGATTGAGACGCATCTGCCGGTCTTCGGCATAGGCATCAAACAAATAGTCACGTTCATTGTCGGTCACCATCTCCAGAGTCATCTCATCATGATTACGCAGGAACATACACCATTGGCAGTTTTCAGGGATCTCCGGCAGGCGTTTCATGATGTCAATTATGGGACCATGATGCTCCTGACTGATGGCCATGAACAGGCGAGGCATCAGGGGGAAGTTGAATGCCATGTGAAACTCGTCCCCGTCTCCAAAGTAGGGCAGTAGGTCTTCCGGCCATTGATTGGCTTCAGCCAGCAGTATCCGGCCCGGGTATTTTTCATCAATAAAGGCCCGTAATTCCTTTAGGTAGACGTGGGTCTCGGGCAGGTTTTCACAATTAGTGCCGTCTTTTTCAAAGAGGTAGGGTACCGCGTCCATCCGGAAGCCGTCTATACCCAGATCCAGCCAGAATTTCATGATTTTCTTCATCTCTTCCCTGACTTTAGGGTTTTCAAAGTTCAGATCAGGCTGATGATGGAAAAAGCGGTGCCAGTAGTACAAGCCGTTTTCCTGGCAGTAGGTCCAGTTGGACACTTCAGAATCAATAAAAATAATCCTGGCATCCTGGTACTTTTCCGGGGTCTCAGACCAGACATAGTAGTCAAAATAGGGGGATTGGGGGCCTGTTTTGGCATCCTGGAACCAGGGATGCTGATCAGAAGTGTGGTTCAGGACCATATCAGTGATGATACGTATGCCTCTTTTATGGGCCTGTTCAGTGAGGTGCTTAAAATCCTCCAGATCTCCGTAGATGGGGTTGACGGAGTAATAATCCATAATATCATAACCATCGTCCCGGGCCGGGGTGGGGTAAATGGGCATAAGCCACACACAGTCCACACCCAGCTCCTGCAGGTAATCCAGCTTTTGAATGAGTCCCGGAATATCACCCTTTCCGTCACGGTTGTGGTCGTAAAAGCCTTTTATGTAAAGTTCATAAAATACTCCGGTCTTGTACCAGTTCTGTTCCACCGGCCGCCTCCTGTCATCATTTCATAAGTGGGAAAATATTTCTTGAAAAATATGAGTTCGTCACCAGATTGTTATTAGGAAGATAATTTTCAATAGCATGATCCAGTGTAATGTGCTTTTATATTATAGAATAAATAATATAATAATCAACACTCCAATTGTGACTCTATCTGCATTTTAGATCGATAGAAAGCATGATAGTAACAAAAAAGCCTGTCTCCCAATCTGAGACAGGCTCTTGTTCTTTCATACCTTTGAAAAAAACAGAAAAAGAGAGGTTTAGGGATTTAGGACGATGTCTCTAACGGGATACATTTGTTACCCGTGTACGGTAAGTACGGACGATCGTTACCTTCTTTGTGGGTACTTAGCCCCGATCACCAAACGGCCCTTCAACCTTTTTCTCAAAGGCCTTCCTGAGAAGGTGGAACCTCAGAGGAGCTGGAATTCATATAAATCCTCCTCGTTTTTCCTTAGTACAACTCAATTATATTACCCCGATTTTTTTTGTCAAGCTTTTTTGAAAATATTTTTTTATTTATTTTTTTATATAAATTTACATCGAAAGCAGACAGGAACTTCACTGGTAATAAATGAGGTAACTGTTTATATATGTATAAATTAAGCGAAATTACTGATGGTAATAAATGCAAAAATATACAGCAAAGAAGCGGTAAAAAAACAGGCAATATGTTGACAGGGGGGGCGTCACTATTTAAAATAAACGGAAAAAATTTTGGGAATGGTGTAAGGACACCGTACCTTGAAATAAAACAAAAATCTTTTAGGAGGCTGATAGTGGCAGTAAAAGTAGCGATCAACGGATTCGGAAGAATCGGCCGTAATGTATTCAAAGCATATATGGCAAATTACAAGGGTGAATACGATATCGTAGCTGTCAATGACCTGACAGATAATGATACTCTGGCACACCTGTATAAGTATGACTCCATGTACGGAATTGCCAAGGACAAGGTGTCCGCCACCGGTGATTCTATCACCATCGGCGACAAGACCATCAAAGTGTTTGAAGAAAAAGATCCCGCAAATCTCCCCTGGAAAGAACTGGGTGTAGATATCGTGATCGAATCTACCGGTTTCTTCTCAACCCGTGACGCCATGAACAAGCACATCCAGGCTGGTGCTAAGAAAGTTATCCTTTCCGCTCCTTCCAAAAGTGCTGATGATGTGGATCTGACTGTAGTTATCGGTGTCAACGAAGATAAGATCACCAAAGATATGAAACTGATCTCTAATGCCAGCTGTACCACCAACTCCATGGCTGCTGTAGTCAAACTGATCAATGACAATTTCGGCATTGAAAACGGACTTATGACCACAGTTCACTCTTACACCAATGACCAGAAGATCCTGGATGCTCCTCACAAAGACCTGCGCCGCGCCCGCAATGCTGCTACCAATATTATCCCTACCTCTACCGGTGCTGCCAAGGCTATTGGTCTGGTAATCCCTGAACTAAAAGGTAAACTGGATGGTTATGCTCTGCGCGTGCCTACTCCCGTAGGATCAGTGACCGACCTTACCGTCAACCTGTCCAAAGCTACTACAGCTGAAGAAATCAACGCTGTAGTGAAGAAAGGATCTGAAACTCCCCGCCTCAAGGAAGTTGTGGAATATACCGCTGATCCTATTGTACTGGCAGACATCGTGGGCAACTCTCATTCCACCGTATTTGACAGCCTGCTGACTAAAGTGATCAATGGCAAAACCGCCAAGATTGCTATGTGGTATGACAACGAATGGGGTTTCTCCAACCGTATGGCTCACCTGACTGCTATTTTAGCAAAAATGATCTAAAAATATTATTTACTACGACGTCCGAAAGGGCGTCGTAGCCGTTTTTATTGATTTATATTATATTTTTTGAAAGAACAGGAGGCCGTCATGGCTATCGCTAAAAAGACCGTTCGAGATTTAGACCTCAAAGGGAAAAGAGTGCTGATGCGTGTGGATTTTAATGTCCCTATGCAGGATGGTGTAATCCAGGATGATACCCGTATCCAGGCTGCTATTCCTACTATAGAATATGTGCTTAAACAGGGTGCTAAAAGTCTGGTGCTGATGTCCCACCTGGGAGACCCGGCTAAAGACGCGGTCAAAGCCAAAGAAAAAGCTGAAAAAGCTGGTAAAGCCTGGGATGAGAAAAAATACATTGACGGTAAGCACCGCCTGGTTCCTGCCGCTGAACGTCTGGCCAAATTGTTAGGCAAAAAAGTCATCATGGCACCGGATTGTATGGGAGCAGAAACTGACAAGATCGTAGCCGGCCTGAAGGACGGTGAAATCGTTATGCTGGAAAACACCCGTTTTCATAAAGAAGAGACAGCCAAAGATGAAGAAGGCCGCAACAAACTGGCCAAAGAACTGGTCAAATACGGCGATGTGTTTGTCAATGATGCTTTTGGTACCGCTCACCGCGCCCACGCTTCTACAGAAACAGTAGCTCATTATCTGCCGGCGGTAGCAGGATTCCTGATTGAAAAAGAACTGGAATTCATTGAAGATAAAGTTGTAAAAAATCCCGCCAAACCCTTTGTGGCCATTATCGGCGGGGCCAAGGTCAGCTCCAAGATCACCGTGATCCAGAAAATGCTGGAAAAGGTGGACAAGCTGATCATCGGTGGAGGTATGACCTTTACCTTCTACCGTGCCCAGGGGCTCTCTACCGGGGATTCACTGGTAGAAGAAGATATGATCGATGTGGCTAAATCAGCTCTTAAAGCTGCCCAGGATAAGGGTGTGGAAATTGTCCTTCCGGTAGACGCCAAGCTCGGCGACAAATTTGACGCCAATGCCAAGACCCAGATTGTGGACGCGGACAAGATCCCTGCCGGCTGGCTGGGATTGGACATCGGCCCCAAGGGTATAGAACAGATCAAGAAAGCCCTGGCAAACGCCAAGACTGTGTTCTGGAACGGGCCGGTAGGGGTATTCGAATGGGAAGCCTTTGCTGAAGGTACTATGGCTATTGCTCATACCCTGGCGGAGCTGAAAGGTGCTGTCACCGTAATCGGCGGAGGAGACAGTGTCTCAGCCGTAAACAAAGCCGGAGTGGCTGACAAAATGAGCCACATTTCCACCGGAGGCGGAGCTTCTATGGAACTGGTAGAAGGCAAGATTCTGCCCGGTATAGCCGCGCTGCTGGATAAATAAGAACAGTATGCTCAGGCATATTGTATTCTGGAGACTGAAGCCGGAAGACAAGGCGGAAAATCTCCTGAAAATGCAGCAAAAACTGCAGGGATTGAAAGATAAGGTCCCCCAGGTAAAAGGCCTGGAAACCGGAGTTAATATTAAAACGGGAAATGCGGCCTGGGACATTGCACTGTGGGTCAGCCTGGAAGACGAGGCTGCACTGGATGCCTATCAGGAACATCCCGAGCATGTGAAAGTAAGAGATTTTATCGGGTCTGTGACAGCAGAACGGGCTGTGGTGGATTTTGAGATATAAGACAAAACAACAAGGAGAACTGGATGCGTAAACCATTAATGGCTGGAAACTGGAAAATGTACAACACCATTGCTGAATCTTTAGCCCTGGTCAAAGCCCTCAAAGCTAATTGTAAAGATGTAAAAGATAGGGAAATCCTGGTAGGTGTACCCTTTACCGCGATTTCAGCCGTAGCCAAGGAACTGGAAGGTTCCAATATCTTCGTGGGTGCGGAAAATATGTACTATGAAGAAAAGGGTGCTTTCACCGGGGAAATCTCTCCTCTGCAGGTACTGGATGCCGGAGCCCGCTCTGTCATTCTGGGTCACTCTGAAAGACGCCACATTTTTGGGGAAAGCGACGATCTGATCAACAAAAAAGTAAAATCAGCCCTGGCACATAATATCTGGCCTATACTCTGCGTAGGTGAACTCCTGGAAGAAAGAGAAGCCGGCAAGGTAGCCCAGGTACTGAAAACTCAGGTAGAGGGCGGTTATGCCGGTCTGTCCAAAGAGCAGGCTCTCAAAGTCACCATCGCTTATGAGCCTGTATGGGCCATTGGCACTGGTAAAGTAGCCAGCCCTGAAGACGCTGATGATGCTCACAAGATCATCCGTGATCTCTTAGCCAAGATCTATGACAAAGAAGTAGCTGACCGTACCCGTATCCTCTATGGCGGATCAGTAAAGCCGGATAATGTGGATGGTCTGATGGCCAAGGAAAATATTGACGGCGCGCTGGTAGGCGGTGCCAGTCTGAAAGCGGAAGATTTTACCAGGATTGTAAAATTTCAATAAAAAGAGTATATTAAGGTGATGTCTCTTTTGTGTTGTTGCAGAACATTAAAAGGAGATAGGATGAATATGGGTTACTTTGATTTGCAGACAGAGTCTAAGGATGTCATGCTGGAGATCGAACAGTACAAATGGCTGGAAAGTGAGAAGACCGGTAACGATATCGGTTTTCACAACGCTGCTCAGCAGTGGATCACTAGTCATTATGACGAATGGTTTAAACATCATTGTGATCGTTACCTGAACAACGAGTAGGTCGGGCGCTTACCGGTTTCTTAGACAAAAATTAGGGGAAAGACCGTTCCATTCCTGAGGGAAAAGAACGGTCTTATCCCCTTTTTGTTTTTTAATTCCAATCGGAGTCAAACATGGCTGAAGTACTTGTCAAAGCACCAAAGGCAGTGAAAAAAAAGAGGCCTTTCCTCAAATTTATTAAAATTGTTTTTATTTTTATTTTTATTCTGGTGCTGCTGATAGCCGGGGCGTTTACTGTGGCATATTTTACCATTGACCCCCAGGTCATGGTCACCAAAGCCAGTGAAGTACTAAAGGAAAAATACAACCGGGAGATAGAAGTACGTACTGTACAGTTTTCCATAATTAAAGGTATAAGTCTTGACGGAATCGAACTTTCCCGAAAAGGGGGCTTTAGTCAGGGATCAGCATTAGATCTGAAAGAAGGTTCAATTTTATATAATCCCCTGGCTCTCCTGATGGGCGAGCTGGATATTATCAAGATCCGCCTGGCTGGTTTCTATACAACCTATGACAATATTATGGATATCGTATCAGACTTCAGCAGGTCGGATAAAACGGAGAAAAAGACAGAAGAAACTGATAAAAAAGGACCGGGTATATTCCGTATTTCCATCAGAAGTATAGAAGTAGATGATGCCCAGATAGTCTATAATAATATTCCGCTGAATATCAAAGCACTGGTGATACCGGCTAAGATTTTGGATGATTCCCAGATCAAAGCCAGTCTGGGCAGCATGTACGGGACTATTCACTATGACGGTAGCCTAAAAAAAGCTAATGTAAGTATTGAGGAAATGGACGCCGGAAAATTTGCTCCGGGAAGCGGAGATATCCGTGTCAATCAGATCTTTTTTACCCTTTTAAAAGAGGATGCCAACCGTTATACTGTAATAGGAAAATCTTTGGATATGGTAGCTCAGGGCTATAAAATTTCTACTTTTACCCGATTTGAAGGGAGTTATGGCATCAAGAGCCAGACAGTCCTGCTGCGAAATCTGGGCGTAAAAGTTAATGAAGCCACTTTGTACCTGGACAGATTGACCTACTTTGTGAAAAACAAGCAGCTGGATGTGAATATTACTAATCTCACTGCGCAGCTCTCAGATCTGGTCCCGGGATTTAAAGGCAAAGTAACCGGTAGCCTGGATGTGGTGAAAAGTTCCAGATGGATTGTAGGCGGAGATCTGAAAATCGAGGATTTCCAATATAAGTTTATTCAGGATGGGAAGCTGACCATCCATATCAAGGATAATGTTCTTCAGGCGGGATTGAAACTCAGTACCAGCGGCGGAGATCTGAATCTGTCAGCTCAGTCAGATGATTTTATCAATAGTTCCACTACACTTTCACTCAATAGTGATAAATTTGATCTCTACCCCATTGTGCTGAATTTTCAGTCTACCCGGGGTAATACCGGTTCAGAGACCAATACTTCCCCAAAAAAAGAGGGCAATTTTGCATTGCCTCCTTTGGTGTTTAAAGCCCATGTGGACAAGCTTTCCTATCAGGAATACAGTCTGGATGATGTCAGTCTGATTGCTCTGTATCAGGGAGGAGGACTGGATCTGGAAAAATTCAGCCTGGGATTCATCGGCGGCAGATTGGACGGCTCAGGCAAGCTGGTAGGAAACCAGTTCAACGGGCAAGTTCATTACCAGGATGGAAATCTGCGTAAATTTTCTGAAAAATATCTGAAAGACGGTAAAAAACTCTACGGAACTGTCAATGCTGATTCGCATTTCCGTATCAATCTAAAAGATCCTCTCTCTTCTGTAATGGATTTTACTTTGAATATGCAGGGAGGTGAGATCATTGATTTTCTACTTCTGGAAAAGATCAATAAACTGCTTTTCTTTATTCCAGCTGATAATATACAGTTTGACACTATTCAGACCAGTCTGCTGATGAGGGAAGGCACCATCCAGATCAAAAACCTGGACTTTTTGTCCACTGACCTGAAGATAACCACTACCGGGGAAGTTTTTCTGGATAAGAAAAGCCAGGATATCAATATGCTGATATCCATCCACAAAAGATATCTGGAGGGAGGGGCCTTTGTAGCTCAGCCCTTTATCCCGGGAAAAAGAGTGGGTGAAAGAATTGAAAATGTGGTGCAAATTACGGGGGACTTCAAAAACCCCAGTGTTAAACTGAATCCCTGAGATTTATTCCCGGACATAGATAAAGCGGAAATTAACCCGGATAGACTCCTGATCCTGTAACTCTTTAGGCAGGGGGCCGAAATTCCGGGAATATTCTATCGCGTTGACGCAGGAAGAATCCAGGCCTTTATACCCCTGACTTTTTACCACCTGTACCCCCGAGACATTTCCCTCCCGGTCTACATCAAATACCACTACAATCTCTCCTGAACGGATGATGCCCTGATAATACTGGAACACCGGGAAAAAGGCTTGCCAGTTATGGCTGATTTCTTTACTCATGTTGAGAAAATACTTTGCGTAATCTTTGGGGATGGTAGCCAGGCTGATACGACCCTGGCTGTCCATCTGTACATCCGCTGGTTTATCAGGGTCAAAAAAAGTCGTGATGGGATTTCCCGGAAACTTTTCCTCGTCAGTTTTACGGGGCAGGGACTGGTCACTGGTCTGATCTTGCTCCTGCGGGGTGTTTTTGGATTGTGCCTGTTGGGGGGGCTGCATATTGGGGTTAAAAATATTATAATTCTTTTGCCCTAGAGGGCCGGAATCAATATTGGCCTTGTCAGAAATAGCTCCCTTGAGGGGAGTTTTTTCAGTCCAGGTGACTGTATCTACAATTAGATTTTCCACATTGGGTACAGGGATTGATTCATCGGTAGAAGTTAATCTTTTTAGCAGGTCAGGATCCATGACCTGCTGGATGATTAATAACAGATAGAGATGGAAAATTACAGAAAGATAGACAAACAGCAGAAAGCGGCGTAGAGGACGTTCCTCAGAGCGGGGGTTTATTTCCATGCAAGCATCACCATGCTGCTGGTCAGTCTGTGGCGTCCCAGGGGTATCCGGGATAGAAGATGATAAAAAGTGATACGCAGCCAGGTCTTGAGAGGCAGACGCCCCCCTGCGGTCATAGCGGATTTCTGCAATTTGGGAGCCAGGCCGAATTCTACTCCGCCAATAAAGCGTACCTTCCTGAAACCGGCGGATTTAAGTGCTTCAGCCAGGTTAAAGCGGTTGAAATAGCTGAGGTGTCCGGGCAGATAGTAATGATAGCGGGGGCCGCCTAAATGTGCCTGGAGACCTGCCATATTTGCAGTCTGTACCAGCAAAACTCCTCCTTTTTTCATGCTGCGGTAGATATTCTTTAAAGCCTGAGCGGGAGAATACAGATGTTCGATCACTTCTACCATGCTTACGATAGAAAAAATATCAGAAGGGATATTTATATTTTCTATACTTCCGGTGTAAATCCGATCCGGCCCGAATCTTTGAGCCGCGTAATTTCCGGAATACTCGGAAACCTCTACCCCATAGGGGGCATATCCGGCCTCACGGGCCGTCTGCATCAGTCCGCCGAAAGAACAACCCACATCCAGCCAGGCTTTCTGTCCGGCTTTACTGCGGTCTTTAGTTTTGAGAAACCGCACTCTCTTTTTCCAGACTATGCGGCTGGCCTCTTCCTGCTGCCGTTCATCGGTGTAGGAATAGGCTTTTTGACCCTGATAATATGCCTGATCATAAAAAGAAGCAGCCAATGCCGGATCTATGTCCTGCTGCTCGAAATGACAGCGGGGGCATCGGTATATATCAAAAGCTGGTTCAAACTTGGTTATGGTATAGCGCAGAGGGATGTCTGGAGTACCGCATATCCTGCAGTCCATATAACCTCCGGAAAGTTTTCTATATTTTAACCTTAAATCGCCAAATTTCCAATGATTTGACTAAATTCATCAATACTACTATGATATGTTGGAAATTTTTAGGAGGATAAGATGTTACAGGGTTCTATTGTGGCTTTGATCACTCCCTTTAAGGATGGAGAGATCGATTTTGATACTTTGGCTGATCTGATTGATATGCATATCGAGCAGGGTACCCATGCCTTACTGGCTATGGGGACAACAGGGGAATCACCCACGCTCAGTCACCAGGAACATCAGGACCTGGTCGATTTTGTGATAAAGCATACCAATAAACGGGTACCCGTAATGGCCGGGACCGGTTCCAATTCTACTGCCGAAGCTATTTCGCTGGCCAAAGCCGCGCAGGCTTCCGGGGCAGACTATCATTTATCTATAGTGCCATATTATAATAAACCTTCACAGGAAGGTCTCTACCAGCATTTTGGCGCCATTGCCCGGTCCTGTGATCTGCCTATGATACTGTACAATGTACCGGGACGTACCGGCCTCAATATGACTCCGGATACGGTAGCCCGTTTGTACAAGGATTTTCCTTCCATCAAAGGGATCAAGGAAGCCAGTGGAAATCTGGCACAGTCCCTGGAGATATTAAATCTCACGGATGATAAATTCCTGCTGTTCTGCGGTGAAGATGCTTTGAACTTTCCCATGCTGACCATTGGGGGAAAAGGCAGTATATCTGTCACTGCCAATCTACTCCCCGGAAAGCTGGCCCGAATGCATAATGCCTGGTTTGAAGGTAAGGCTGATGAAGCCCGGGATATACACCAGTGGCTCATGCCCCTGCACAGTGCTATGTTCCTGGAGGGTAACCCCGTGAGTGTCAAAACAGCCATGTTTAAGACCGGGATGATACCCAATGCTGATTTCAGACTGCCCCTGTGCACCATGAGTAAAGCCATGCAGGAAAAGCAGGAAAAGATCCTGAAAGATAAAAAGCTGATGTAATTTACAGGCGCCTGGCAACAGGCGCCTTTTTTACACCTCATCTATCATTTATTAAACAAAATAATCCTATCAGATAAGTATAAATATTGCATTTTTACGAAGAAAACACAAAAACACTTGACATATATATTCATTATGATATATTATTATATTATGATTATATAATATGTAAAAAGGAAGTCACATGCAGCTGAATATCTTTATTGCCTTTCTGGCAGGGCTGATATCTTTCATTTCCCCCTGTGTCCTGCCCCTGGTCCCGATTTATATTGCCTATATCTCGGGTATGTCGGTAAAAGACCTGGAGGGTGAGAAAAAACCAACCCTCAAGATTCTGGTCAATTCATTGTTTTTTGTACTGGGTTTCACCATCATATTTACTCTGTTCGCCCTTCTGTTCTACGGTGCAAGCAACCTATTCGGCAATGGGTTCCAGGTCTGGTTTAACCGGATCGCGGGACTTATCCTGGTTATCTTTGGGCTGCATGTGATGGGAGTGATTACTATCCCCTTCCTGAACTATGAGGCCAGGATCAAGAGTGATCAGTCAAAAAATAAAAACGCGACTATACTCTCATCTTTTGTAATGGGTGTGGTATTCGCGGCAGGCTGGAGTCCCTGTGTAGGGCCTATACTGGCCAGTATACTGACCCTGGCGGCTGATGCCAAGACAGCAGGCAGTGCCATTGTGCTACTCATTTCTTATTCACTGGGGATCGGTATACCTTTTATCCTGACCGGCCTGGCTACCAACCGGCTCATGGGTCTGTTCAAAAACCTGAAAAAGAACTATAAAGTAGTGGAAATAGTAGCAGGCGCTTTCCTGGTGATCCTGGGGATCTTAATTGCTCTGGATCTGCTCAGTGTGATATCCAGCTGGGTGACCAGGCTGTTTCCGGGGCTGGCGGAAATTGAAGGCGTGATCAAGGTAAAATAAGAAGGAGTATACAATGGATAAAAAAGTACGAAATGGAATTATAGTCGGCGCGGTCGCGGTAGTGGCTCTGGTGGTATCCATGATTTTTCTCAAACCTTCGGCACGCCGGGATGTAAATGATTATACTGCTCCCGCAGTGAACGGCAGTGATATTCTGGGCCGGGGCGTGGTCTCACTGGATGCCCTCAAAGGGAAAGTGGTACTTCTGAACTTCTGGGCTACCTGGTGCCCTCCCTGCCGGGCTGAAATCCCCGACCTGATCAAACTCCAGGCAAAGTATCAGGATGATTTCGTGGTATTGGGTGTATCGCTGGACCGTGAAGGTCCGGAAGTAGTACGCCAGTATGCCCAGCAGATGGGTATGTCCTATCCGGTGATCATGGGTACTGATATTATGGTAGATTCTTATGGTGGAATCCGTAATATTCCCACTTCTTTTGTGATCGACCGCAAAGGGGATCTGGTAGCAAAGATTGTAGGGGGACGCTCCCTGGCTGAATTTGAGCAGGAAATACAGCCCTTTCTGAACAAACAATGAACCTGAAAGAAAAAACCTGGTGGCCGGGGCTGAAACTGGCTGGCAATATTATCTTTTATGCCGCTTTTGCGATAGTTCTGATTTGGAAGATCAAGGCTATGATCCCGGAAAAGTCAGTGTATCGGCCCGCGCCTGATTTTCAGTCAGAAGATATGCTTTCGGGTACTCATTTCAGACTGTCTGACTTTAAAGGTAAAGTAGTGGTGCTGAACTACTGGGCTACCTGGTGTCCGCCCTGCCGCAAGGAGATCCCCGACCTCATCCGCCTGCAGGAAAAATATTCCGGACAGGTTCAGGTCATCGGCGTATCACTGGACCGGGATGGTGTAGAAGGGGTAATAAAATTTGCCCAGGACAGAAAGATCAGTTACCCTATTGTGATGCCGAGTGATCCGGCTCTATACCAGATGGGGACGGTCAAATCCCTGCCTACTACTTTTATCATCGACCAGGCAGGCAATATAAAAAAAGTAATGGTAGGCGTGAGGACTTTTATGTTTTTTGAAGCGGCAGTCAAGCAGCTGCTGAAAACGCCATAAGGAGACTGATATGAAAAAATTCCCGATCTGGGCAGTACTGGGAGCGGCTCTGCTGGCATCCCCCCTCTCAGCACAGGACCACACGGCTCCCGGTTTTAAATTATACAATATACTATCCACTAATCAGATAACCCTTTCCCAGTTTCAGGGCAAAGTGGTGGTGCTGAATTTCTGGGCGACCTGGTGCCCTCCCTGTAAGGCAGAGATACCCGACCTGATCCGCATCCAGAAGGAGTTTTCTAATGATGTAGTAGTCATAGGGGTATCCGTGGACCGGGAGAGTCCGGATTATGTAGCCGGTTTCTCTGAGGAGCTGGGCATCAATTATCCCGTGGTCATGGCTGACTCCAAACTGATCAATCTGTACGGCGGAATCCGGGCCATTCCTACTACTTTTATCATTGACCAGGATGGGGATATAGGGCAGAAGATCGTAGGCATGCGGGATTTTAACGGATTTCTGGCGGTATTAAAACCCTATCTGGAAGATTAACACTGCTATTTTCTTAATAGAACGACAATAAAAACTCTCCTGAGCAGGGGAGTTTTTTATTTAATACTTGAAATGTTTATTTTTAAGTGTTAAACTGGCATTAGACTAAATGACTTTTGGAGGAATTTATGAAAAAACTTTCTTTTTTACTTTTGACCAGTATTCTGATATTAGGTTCCTGTGGGTTATTTCAGGAAACTCCGGTAAATCAAGATGCTTTTGAACCTAATGAAGGCCCGCTGGATGCCGGAATAATCGTCCTGGATACGACTTATAAATTATCCATACACACCAATCAAGACGCTGATTGGTTTAAAATTCCCCTGGGAAATGTAACGGATGAGTTATTGGCATACAAAATCACTACCGCTCCTGATTTTACCGAGGACAATGACGTAGACACCTATCTCAGGTTTATTGCTCCCAATGGTGCTGATGTTTTGGATTGGGATGATGATAGCGGCTATGGCAGTTACTCAGAAATTATTACCACTAACGCAGGTGTAAGTGATAATTATTTTATAAAAGTTAATTCCACTACCTGGAATACAATGGGATATTATACATTAAATGTCACCAGATATGATGGTGCGGCAAATGCCATTAATCTCACTTTAGGAGTGACTAAAAACGGGGTGATTAATTTTGCCAGTGACCTGGATTATTACTCCATCACTCTTGTATCCAACACCAGTTATACCATTTTAGTCAATGAACTCAGTACCAATACCCTGGATGTTCAGTTTGCAGTCTGGGATGTCATCTCAGATACAGCTATGTATAATGGTTTGATCGATGATAATGGGGATTTAGGTGAGACTACTACTTTTACCGCACTTGACAGCGGGACTCACTTCATTAAAGTAAGCAGTGATACTAACGGAACAGGCAACTATCAGGTGATCATCACCCAGAATTAACCATAAATGTATAAACTAAGCCCCCGTATTCTACGGGGGCTTTTTTATTTAAACCACATCTTGACCGCGGCGGCGATCATGATCACCGCGAAGATACGTCTCAGGACCAGGGGATCCATCTTCAGAGCAATCTTGGAGCCGATCAGCCCCCCGAAGAAAAACATCACCGCGATGATGGCGGCGGCCTTCAGGTCGACTTTGCCGGCTTTGTAATACTCCATGGCAGCCAGGATACCGATAGGGGGTACCATGAGCATGAGGCTGGTGCCCTGAGCCAGCTTCTGGTCAAAGCCGAAGATATACATCATGGCGGGGATCATGATCAGCGCTCCCCCGATGCCCAGCATGCCGCTTACTGTCCCGCCGACTATTCCTAATATTGCCAGGCCGATGATCATGCCTATGTCCATATTGTTTGACCTCTCTTGTTTCATTCCTGTATATTATAGAAGAAATATAATAAAATATCCCGCAGGAGGGAAGATGAAACAGGCAATCCAGGATATATTTATCAGACGCATGGAGAGTCATCCTCCGGGATGGTACCTGAAAAAAGAAGAGCTCCTGGCTGATCTATACCGTGACCTGGCGCGGGCCTTTCCGGACTGGAAAATCTACCGGGAATTTGCTACCCAGGGCCTGTCCATGTGGGCTGACCTGGCCCTGATCAGGGGAGGGGAGACCCTCCTGATAGAGTTGTGTTACGCTCCACTCAGGGGACATCCCGCCCTGGAGCCGGATACAGTGGTCAATCCTTTGACACGCAGACAGATCATTGATAATATTGAAAGTTCACTAATGTATATTGAACGTTTTGGCCAGGAACAAGTGCTGGCTGTGGCTATTGATCAAAACAGTGAGGTATTCAAGGTGAACTGCCAGGACCTGGAAATCAGGATACCCCGGGGATTGGAAGTGGAAAATGTAAGGTCTGATGAGGAGGGGCGAGGAATCCTGTTCAGCTGGTGCAGTAAAAATAATCAAAAATTAGTCTAACTGTCTGTAATAGATTATACTCATATCATTCAGGAAAGAAAAGGGAAGAGGAGAACTTCGCTTTGGAGAATGCGGAATTTGATGAGGACCTGGTCCTATACAAGGTCAGGCAGGGCAATGAAAGGGCCTTTGGCCAGATTTATGACCAGTATCTGAGAATGGTCAGCTCTGTCCTGCGCAAGATAGCCCGGTGTCCCCGCAGTGAAATGGATTTTCATGTAAATGAGGTATTCTTCCGGGTTTACAAAGGAGTTTTCAGCTTCCAGGGAAATTCAAAATTTTCCACCTATGTATACCGGATCGCCCTCAATTACTCCTTCCAGCTTTCCAAAAAACTGCGCAAGGACAGCCAGACCCTCACCGAAATCGGTGATGAAGATTCACCGGTACATTTCGACCAGGGACTGATTGATACTGTGGTACTGGAAAAAGCCCTGGATCAATTAAGCATCAATCTCCGCAGCGTGGTAGTGATGTTTTATTATGACAGAATGTCTGTAAAAGAGATCTCTGAAGTAGAACAGATTTCGGAGAACGCGGTGAAAAACCGTCTTTTTCAGGCCAGAGATAAATTAAAGAAGATATTACAGGAGGCCGGTTATGCCTTTGAATGATCTGGATAAAAGTCTTTTCGCGACATTTGAAAAACTACCTGTGGAGGAAGTACATCCTTCTACCCGGGCCGAGGTCATGGACAGAATCAGCCGATTCCATGAAGAAAAAGCAGGTATAAGACCTCTTTCTACCTGGTTTTTGCGGATTTCCGGCGGAGTGCTGGCTGCCAGCCTGACCGCGCTGCTGGGTCTGGCGCCGCTCCTGGTGGAAAACGCCCGCAATCTGGGGCGCATAGAGGAAGCACGTATGGAAGTCAAGGAAGAGGTGTATATGACCAACCAGATGCGGCAGTATTTCCAGAATGCCCGCCCGGATTATACATCCGTACAATACGTGAACTACTAAGGGTCAGGAGCCAAGGATGCGTCGTTTTAGCCTGTTAAGCCTGTTCCTGATCATTTTATCCACCTCCCTATTTGGGCTGGATTATATCAGACCCTATATCCAGGGAAATAAAGTCATATTTTCCTTTATTGACACTCAGGGCAAGGTCAAGACAGCCTATCTGGTGGGAAACTTGAACAACTGGAATACCCGTACTTTGCCTCTGAAAAGATCGCTGGACGGTAAACGGTATTCCATCGCTGTGGATCTGGAGCCGGGCCGTTATGAGTATAAGTTTTTGATTAACGCCATTCCCTTCCAGGATATGTCCAATCCTCTGTCTGTGTCTGACGGCTGGGGAAAGGCCAATTCTGTAGTATATATTTTATCCAATAACGTACTGGACTGGGACAAAGATGAGCACTTTTATGCCATGGAAGACGGCAGCTGGCAGCTGATGGAAAGTTATCCCGTCAACCTGATGGGCTTTTATCGGATTGACGGCCAGATACTGGATATAAATGATATCTCTATTGCTTTTAAAAAAGGTTTGGCACGACTGGCTTCCACGGAAAAGGGCGTGACCGGAATGATTTACTGGGGTTCAGCCACCCTGGAGGATGCTAATAATAATACTCTGGATGCCCATGGTCTTTTCATGCGGTTTCATCCCCGCTTTTATGAACAAAAATTATCTAATTTGTTGCAACCGGTAGAAGAGACAGAGGAGCACATGAACTGTAATAATCTCTACTATCTGCAGAGTTGGAGTTTCTTTCATGTGGGTGATGATTTTCTGATACCCCCGGAAGATTTTGTAGGTATGACGATCAGTGATAAAGATTATACTATAAAAAAGGCACTGACTATCAAATATCAGCCCCAGATACAGGAAATAATAACCGACAGTAATACCATCGCTGAGAATGAAAGTGTGGATAAAGAATTGAGAATGATTTTCAGGACCTGGTTTGAAGCTGTCCGGCTCCAGGATGGTACTGATCTGGAACCGCTGGTCTATGCGCCCATTTTCAGCAGCATAGAACAGATGGCTCTGCATATGAAAGCCCTGGAGGACTGGGAATTAGTCAATCACAGCCTGCAGCTCAGAAAAATCGAAAGCGGCCCTATCGCACAACGGCTGGAAGACCCATATTATCTCAGTGCCACTGTCCGGACCAGCAGGGGTAAGCAGGGTTTGACCCGGCTGCTGGTAGCACGCCTGGGAGACCGCTGGCAGATTGTTAACTTTGAAATCACTTTTTAATAATAAGCATCGGGGGAAGGAATGAAATGGCTTGAGATAATCCGGGACCGCAAAATTGAACTGGCTGCAGGATTATTAGCCGTGGCACTACTGGTGAGCTGGATTTTTTACAAAAGTGTCCGCAGTATCCCGGGCTTCACAGAGACTATAGAGATCAACAGTGAAAAAATAATCCTGACCCGGCATTTTCAGTTTGTCTATGATAAAAATTATCCGGTTAACATTCAGCAGCTGCGGCTGTCCGCATTAAATACAAATGTGGTTGATGTAAGAGACAGCGAAGGTAAGATGCTGAATTTTCAGACCAGGGGGGAACAGCTCCTGATCTATCTAAATGGCCCGGTACATAAGGGTACCCATCTGGATTTTAAAGTTAAATCCCAGGTAAACGGCCAGTATCCCTACTTCAATATTATTAAAAATGAAGACGGGACCTATAGTTTTCACTATATTTCCTGGGAATCCTACCCTGGCAATAAAACCAAAATCATCCACCTGCCTTCCGGCTGCCGCATTCTGGATGTCAAAGCCGGCGATATAAAAATTAAACGCAAGGCAAATTCTCTGGTTCTCCAGGATCCCTATTCCCATTCCCGCAAATTTGACGTGTTGGTCCATTTTGCATTGCCTCAGGGGTTTGAAAATGCCCTCCCTGCTTCTCCGCCTCTCATTGAAGGAAATAAAGTGACCTTCCGTGTACCGGTAGCTCTTTATCCAGTCACCCCTGCTATTCAGGGTGATTTCACCAGCTGGCATAGCTTGCCCATGATCAAAAAGGGAGAATTCTATGAATACACAACCCAATTGGGAAATGGGACCTATCATTATCAGGTGCGCTATTTTAGTATGCCGCAGGCGGATGTGAGTATCAATCAAAGGATATACAATTCCCGTCATGAATCAATGAGTATATTGAAAATCCCCTGAACTTAATATAAAAAGTTGATTTCTCCGCAAATTCAAGGCATATTATAGGCAGTTCATATAAGGGGGGATCATGGCTCATAATCAAACTCAGGTCAATTTTGCCCGGGCCCTGATTATCTATCAGGATAAAATATTTCTCAACCGCCAAAAAAACAAAAGAGGCAATTGGTATCAGTTGCCGGGTACACGCCAAAACTATCGGGAGACCCTGCACGACAGTCTGCACCGCTTTTTTAATGAGGAGGTCGGTGTACAGATTGTGATCCGGGAGCTCCGTTTTGTACGGGAATACGTAGGAGTTAATCACGAATTTATGAGTGAAGACGCGGAACTCCACCAGGTGGACCACATTTTTATCTGTGATATCAGAGCTAAAATGGAAGATCCCCAGATATGGAAGCTGTTGGATCAGAAGGGTTTCGGCTGGATCAGTATGACTTTATTGGACAAAGTACTGTTTTACCCTCAAAAACTCATTCACCTGCTCCATCCTGACGGCAGTCTCAGTGGTGATTTTTATCTGGGCGACATGAATTAAGCGGATTCTTGTGTTCATGGCAGATTAAATGATGAGGCTAGGTTCTTTTCCTTTTCAAGCGCCAAAATTGCTGTAATTCTTTCTTTACATATGTGACAGAATTCACTTTATTTCTTAAAATGTAACCTTAGTACCTGATACTATGTCTAAACAGAAACAGATTTTCATTTCTGATAAGGAGAATACATTGAGCAGGATAAGTGGAATGATGCTCCTCCTCCTGGCGCTGGTAACAGCCTCCGCCTGTGGGAAAGCCGATAATAAAAAAGACAGCGCAAAATCTCCCAAAGAGATCAAACTGGTCAAAGCGGAAAAAAAGACCATTGCCAACTATCTGGATGAAATGGGAGAAATCGGCCCTCTTTCCATCACCAAGGTCAAGTTCAACTTTTCAGGAAAAATCACCCGGCTCAACGCGGAAGAAGGGGATACGGTCAGACAGGGTCAGGTATTAGCCATGGTCTACCCTGATATCAATCAGATCAAGACAGTGACCAGCTCCCAGATAAATCTCAAGAAAGCTCTGGCCAACTTGCAGTCTGTGTCCAATCAGACCTCGGAAATAGCATCTCTGTACAAACAGGGACTGGTGTCACGCGCCCAGTATGATGACCTGCAGAACCAGTTTTCTATAGCCCAGGACGAGGTCAAGACAGCCCGTCTGGAAATGGAAAGCCTCCAGAAAACCTCTTCCATAGAAAAAGAAAAAGCGGTCCCGGTACAGGCGCCTATCGCGGGTACTATCATTACCCGCCAGGTAGACCTGGGGGACTATATTATGGCTGCTTCCACCTTTCAGAGCGGTACCGTACTGTTTGAAGTGGCGGATGTGAGGGATCTGATCATCCAGGCTAATATAAACGAAATGGATATTTTAGCCATCAGTGACGGAGCAAAAGTCGAATTCACCTTTGAAGCGCTGCCCGGGAAGACTTTTGTCGGCAAGGTATTCCGGGTCTTTCCCACTCCGGTCAATGACAATAACGTCAAGAAGTATACAGTCCAGATACTGCCTACCGACGTTCTGCCCTCCAATGTAAGGCTGGGAATGTCGGTACGCATCAAAGTCCTGCTGGCCCGCAAAGACAATGTCCTGTCTATCCCTCTGGGAGCAGTGATCCGGGACGCGGATCAGAAAAAAGACTATGTCCTGGTGGCGGAGTCCAAGGATATGTATAAAAAGCAGATGGTGGAGACCGGTATCTCTGATTTTGACAATATTGAAATCCTGTCAGGACTGCAGGAAGGACAAAAAGTGGTGAACAGCCCCTACCAGGTCAAAGAAGACCAGATCATTCAGGATAAACCAAAAGCCGAAGAGGATAAAAAGGGAAAACAGGAAAAGAAAAATACTAAACCGAAGATGCCCAAATAATGCATAACATAAGATTAGAAAACATCTCCAAGACCTATGGCGATGATAAGCATGAAGTAAAAGTGGAAGCGCTGCGTAATGTCTACCTGAATTTTGACACCAATAAAATCTATGCCATCATGGGCCCCTCCGGCTCCGGTAAATCCACGCTGATGCACATCCTGGGGCTGCTGGACCGTCCTACCGGGGGTAAATACTTTCTGGAAGGGGAAAATATCTCCACCCTGTCGGATGCCCGTATCGCCCACCTCCGCTCCCGCCGGATCGGGTTCGTGTTTCAGTCCTTTAACCTCCTGCCCCGCTATAGTGTGTTCAAAAACGTGGAGCTCCCCATGATCTACTCCAATGAGCATCTGCCCCATCAGAGAAAAAAGATAATCGACGAGCTGCTGAAAAAAGTGGGGCTGGACGACCGGGCCCACCACAAGCCCACCGAACTGTCCGGGGGACAAAAGCAGAGGGTAGCCATCGCGCGGAGTCTGGTCAATGACCCTGCCATCATTCTGGCGGATGAGCCCACCGGAAACCTGGATACCACTACCGAAAAAGAGATCATGCGCCAGTTTGTAGAGCTTAAGAATGATGAAAGGACCATTATCATCGTGACTCATGATGATACCGTGGCGGAATACGCCGATGAAATCATCGTGATCCGGGATGGGGAAGTAGTCTGAATGCGCAAAGTACTGACAGCCATACTAAGCGGGATCCTGGAGATCCGCTATCACATCCTGCGCTCTTCTCTGTCACTGCTGGGGATTATACTGGGAGTCATGAATCTGTCGGCTATGTTTTCGGTGATGGACGGGGCCAAGCAGATGAACACCACCCTCATGAACAGTATCGGGACTCCCGACCAGATCGAGATTTCCCTGGACTGGAGAAAACGCCGTAAAGCAGTGGAAAAAAAGAACTATACTCTGGGCTGGCAGGACGTGGATACCATACGAAAGTACTCCACTACCGTGAAAGACGTAGGAGTGGAGATAAACAGCGGCCAGACTATCCAGTATGGCAATAAAAACAAGGATTTTCAGGTCACCGGGGTCATGCCCTCCACTTTTGTGATGAATAAATATAATGTGGCCAAAGGCAGAAAGATAACCGAAATCGACATGGAATATAAATCCAAGGTCTGTGTCATCGGGACCGCGGTAGCAGATGAATTCTTCCCAAAAAAGGACCCGGTGGGGGATTCCATCCGGGTGGGCAGTGAGTATTTCCGCATTGTGGGCGTACTGGAAGAATACACCATCTTTAAAAATAAACAGGAACAGGCGGACCGTAAAAACCCCCTGGAATGGAAAAACCAGCGTATACTCATCCCGGCCACGACCCTGGAAAACCGCTTCCTGGGGCGCGGGAATGGACGCAGCTGGTTCAGCATCTACCTCCAGGCCCGTTCGGTGGAAGGGGTGCCGGCCTGTATGGATGAAGTCAGAAATATCCTGATCAAGAGCCATGCCAACCAGGATATCTTTGATCTCAAGTCGGTGCAGGAGACCAGCAGTGAACAGGAAGATTTTACCCGGATGTGGCAGATCGTACTGGGCATAGTGGCTGGTATCTCCCTGCTGGTAGGCGGGGTAGGCATCATGAATGTGATGCTGGCCAGCTTCCGGGAAAGAGTGCGGGAGATCGGCATCCGCAAGGCACTGGGAGCTTCCCAGTCGGATATTTTCCTGTTATTTGTGGTGGAAACCATCATCATCTGTATTATCGGAGGGGTGCTGGGGCTCATCGCCGGGTATATAGTATCTACCTCGGTACTGAATTCCATGCTGGCGCAGACCAATATGCCCTCCAGCCCTTCTTTTTCACTTTCAGCGGGTATGCTGGCGGTGTTTTTTTCCGTGATCATCGGCCTGCTGGCCGGTTTGTACCCCGCTGTCAAGGCGGCAAAATTAGAACCAGTGGAGGCCTTACGTTATGAATAAAATCATCTGGATAGTCCTGATCAGCCTGGGTGCACTGTCACCGCTATTTGGTGATGAGCTGGACACTATTATAGAACACAGCCTCAAGCATTCCCAGCAGGGCCGTAATCTGGACAATTCCGTAAAAAAAGCCGAGCTGCAGAGACAAGCCCAGTATCTTACTCTGGTGCCTAATTTGCGGGTCAATGGTGACTGGAGCGCGGGTACTTACGGCAGTATTAACTACGGTATCAGCCTGTCGGAGTCCTTTTCCCACGTGGACAGCATCATCCAGAGCCTGCGTATGGCTGAACAGACCCGCCAGGCGGGACTGATCCAGGCGGAACTGGACCGCCGGGATTTCATCGACAATCTCATCACCTCCTATGTAAACCTGTGCCTGGCCCGTAAAAAAATCGAGATCAGTCGGGCCGATATCGCCAATCAGAAAGTCCTTTATAATATCATGAAGGTACGCAGCGATAACGGTCGGGAGATCCAGCTGAATGTGGACAAGCAGCAGAACGAGATCGTGTTATCCGAAGCGGATTTAGCCATCGAGCAGGTCAATATAGATAATAACCTGCGTACATTTCTGGAGTATAGCGGAGATACTGCAGCATCCTTTGAGCTAAAGGGTGAATTCGGGCCTGCCCGGGAGGACAGCCAGTACCAGCTCCTCATGCACAAGACCAGTATAGAGCTAACCAATAACAGCATAAACATGGGACTAAAAAAACGGGAACAATGGCTGCCCCGTCTGGATCTTTCCTTTTCCTGGAATTATGACGCGGACGCCAATAGTTCCGGCTACAACTTGGGCGCGGGTCTGAGCTTTTCCGCCCTGGATTTCTGGGAGCGTAATAATGGGATTAAGCAGCTGGATATCAGCCGGGATTCACTGCTGCTGACTTTATCTAATACTTATATCCGCTGGCAGAATGACAAAGACCTGGTCCAGAAAAGAGTGAGCACATTGGAACTGAAGATCCAGGCTCTGGAAAAAGAAGTAGCCCTGGATACCAAACTCCAGGATCTCTATAAGTACCAGTATGAGACGGATCAGATAGACTACCATGAGTACCGCCGCCGTCAGAATACCCTGCTCACCAGTGAGCTCAATCTGCTTCAGCTGCAGGGGGACTTGTTCATCCTGAAGAAAAGACTGCAGTACGGGATCATCAAGCCATGACACGGCAGGGGCATTTATCATGAGAAAACTCTGGACAGCCATCGTGAGCGGATTTCTGGAAATCCGCTACCATGTACTTCGCTCCCTGCTGTCCCTGATCGGGATAGTACTGGGGGTAATGAACCTGTCGGCAATGTTTAGCGTGGTAGAGGGCGCCAAGCTGACCAACCACGCCATGATGAACAGCATCGGATCACCGGACCAGGTTTCCCTCACCCTGGACTGGTCCAAGCGAAAAAATGCCCGTGAGAAGAAAAATTTTACCCTGGGATGGGATGATATCAAGAATATCCGCCGCTACGGTGTCACCGTCAAGGATGTGGGGGTAGAGGTGTACACCCGCTATGTCTGCCAGTTTTCCCGCAACAGCGTGGAATACACGGTAATAGGAGTCCTGCCCTCGACCTTTACTATGAACCGCTATGACATGGACAGGGGACGCAGTCTCAGCCAGCAGGACCTGGACAACAGCCGGAAGGTGTGTGTGATCGGGACAACTATTGTCAATGAACTGTTCAAGGGAGTGGACCCCCTGGGCAAGAATCTGCTCATCGGAGGGGAAAACTTTAAGGTGGTGGGCATCCTGACGGAATTCGGCACCTTCGCGGAAGGCAGTAGTACCAAAAAGGGGAAAAACCCCATGGACTGGAAAAACCGCCGTATCCTCATCCCCGCTACTACATTGCAGAACCGTTTTTTAGGCCCGGACAGCTCCGGCAACTGGTTTGCCATATCGGTGCAGTCCCAGGATATAGCTACTGTGCCGGATACCATGGAAGAACTGCGTAATATCATGCTCAATACCCATCAGAACCAGGATTTGTTCCGCATCCAGTCTATGCAGGACTGGCAGAACCAGGCCGAAGACTTCACCCGTATCTGGAGGATCGTACTGGGATTTGTGGCGGGGATATCCCTCCTGGTAGGCGGGGTAGGTATCATGAATGTGATGCTGGCCAGCTTCCGGGAAAGGGTGCGGGAAATCGGCATCAGAAAAGCCCTGGGCGCTACTCATACCGACATCTTTCTGCTGTTTCTGGTGGAGACCATCCTGATCTGTATCATCGGAGGGGCGCTGGGACTGACCGCCGGATATTTTGTGTCTACTACAGCACTGAATGCCATTTTACTGCAGAGTATGCCCAGCGGGGCGCATTTCAGCCTGGCCGCGGGCCTGTTCGCAGTACTTTTTTCGGTAGTGGTAGGACTCCTGGCCGGCATCTATCCCGCCATCAAAGCCGCCCGTCTGCAGCCGGTAGACGCGCTGAGGTATGAATAAAGGATGCTTTATTTGGAGGCCGTTACAATCAGCAAGGGCCCCACGAAAAAAGCTTTACCTATAAAGTATAGTCCCAGGGCAAAAGATACTTTGTCAGAAGAATGAGAAGACTGAAACACAAGATATAATCCCGCAGCCAGGCAGAATCCGGAGGATGCAATCCCCAGTATCCAGATAAGCAGATTTTTCTTTTTCAAAAAATTCCCCCCGTTATCATTATAAAATTAAATCAATGCCGCTGCTATCATAACGGGTCCGATCATAAAACTCTTACCTAAAAGCCGTATACCTTCTTTGGGAAATGACAGAGGGTCTTTTAATACAAAATAGTACACAGCTGTCAGGGCGCAAAGCAAAGTGAAGATTATTCCGCTCCACAGGAAAAACTGACGCCATCCTTGATTCATAACTACCTCTTCTCTTCTGATAATGATAATATACCTTTGATTTGAGTGATTTCAAGATTCTCCGGTCTGAAAATTGTTTTTTTAAATTTAGCGGCTTACAATTAACCAGGGAGGAAACCCATTATGAAACAGGTGATAATGATGCTGTTACTGACAGTGACCATCCTGTCTATAGGCTGCGGAAAGCCGGCTCCTGCACGGATTATACCGCCCGGCACCACCAATGCCTCATCTGTAACGGACTGGAAGAACTGGCTGGTCCGCTATGAAGCCTTTATAGATGAGTATATCGCCCTCAGGAAAAGGCTGGAGGCGGGTGACCAGAGCGCGGCTCTGCAGGCCTCTGATTTCGCGGCGCGGGGACAGGCCCTGAATAAAGAAGCTGGTCAGCTGGGATTTGCCCTGCCGGAACAGGACCGGGCTGATTTCAATAGCGCCTATCAGACTATCCGTAAGAAGCTGGAAGACGCAGGATTGGATAACTGACGTCCGATATTAGCCAGGGAGGTGGGAGTATGGAGAAAAGTATTAAAGGGACCAGAACTGAAAAGAATGTCTTGAGCGCTTTTGTGGGTGAGTCGCAGGCCCGTAACCGCTACACCTATTATGCCGGGGCCGCGCGTAAAGAAGGTCTCATGCAGATCGCGGAGATCTTTGCGGAAACCGCCGAGCAGGAAAAAGAACACGCCAAGCGGTTTTATAATTTTCTGGAAGGGGGGGAGGTTATGGTAGAAGGTATCTACCCGGCAGGTAAGACCGGCTCCACCCTGGAGAATCTGGAGCACGCCGCGGCGGGAGAAGAACACGAATGGACGGAAATGTACCCGGGATTTGCCGCTATAGCTCGTGAAGAGGGCTTTGAAGTGATAGCCCGGGCTTTTGAAGCCATCAGCCAGGCCGAAAAACAGCATGGTAAACGGTATCGCGATCTGTGGCAGAATCTGAAAGAAGGACGCGTGTTTAAACGGGGAGAAAGTGTGGTGTGGAGATGCCGTAACTGCGGCTATCTGCATGAAGGGACAGCGGCACCGGAAGTCTGTCCAGCCTGTCTGCATCCCCAGGGCTATTTTGAACTCCTGGGAGAAAACTGGTAATCCCAAGGTATAACTGAAAAAAGTAGAGAAATGAAGCGTTTTATTTTGGCGTGTCAGAAAACTTTAGCCGAGCATTGGGGTAAAGTTAAATAAAATTTAACTCACTAATTTCCCTTTCTGGTACAGGCCTCACTGCCCAGGCGGAGAGCCAGCTCTAAGCACTGCTGCATCGTCCATCCCCGGGATAAACCGGTCAGCCAACCCGCCGCAAAGGCATCTCCCGCGCCTACGCTGGACACCACCCTGACCACAGGTGCTCCCAGGCGCTGTATATCATCCGACTCATCCAGGTACCATACTCCCTGCGCTCCATCGGTGACCAGGGGTATCTCTACATGCCTTTTTAACTTTATCAGGAAGTGCCGCATGGCATCCGCTGTGTCCAGTTTCTGCCCGGCCAGCTCTTCTGCTTCACTGCGGTTTGGCAGGAGTGAGTATAGCTTCCCCTTTTCCAGCAGGAGCCGTACCATCCCGGGAGTGGTATCAGCCACTATACGGCAGGTTGAAGGCAGATTTTCGAGCTCCCGGACCAGCTCTTCTGGAGGAATACCGGGAGCGATACTTCCGGAGAGCATTAGCCATTCAGTATCTCTTCCCAGGGTTCGAAGCTGTTCTTTAAGTGCCAGCCACTGATTATGCTCCAGAGTGGGGCCGGGGGTATTGAGTTTGAGTATACTGCCCGTATCCCTGAAGCGAATGGTTTGATTGAGGCGGGGTGAAGCGGACAGGGGAAGGACTCTCACAGGGAGGTCTTCCTGCTGTAAGAGTTGGTCAAAGGGGTCGCGGGGTGAGGGCCCGGCCAGGGTCAGCAGGATATGCGGGGTGTTGAGGCGCTTTAATTCCCGGCTGACATTGGTGCCTTTGCCCCCGGCCTGGTCCTCTATGCTATCCAGGCGGATAGGTTCTTCAAAATAAAAAGAATCGGTTTCGGCATAGCGGTCGATGGCAGGATTTAACCCCAGGACCAGTATCATTGAGCGGCTGGCTTCAGGCCCCAGCGGGCCGAAAGGTGGATGGAAAATCCCGCTACCGGCTGGTAGGATACCGCACTGGACAGGAAGAATTCTCTGGCAAACAGCCGCATAGAGCCCATCTCCAGGCCCAGAGAGGCCATCCAGGAGGGAGAGGTGATGTGATAGACAAAGCCTCCGTTCAGACTCCATTGTTTGGGGAGAGGTAGGACCAGTCCCAGCTTTACACTGTGTTCCTGACGGGAGGCCGGGAAGTGATACTGTTCTTCCAGCAGGTAGGAAAGGAAAATATTCATACCGGGTAGGAGAATGCCCAGCCCGGTCTCGACATTAAAGAGCGCGTTCAACAAGCTGCTCGCCCAGTCCAGCTCGGCAGCTTGCAGCTTCAGTCCCCACAGCAGGGAGGGCAGCAGACGCAGCCCCAGGCTATGCTCCACACCCCAGTACAATTGACCGTAGCCGGGGACTAATTCCCCGCCCAGCCAGAGTCCCACAGAGGCCTGAAAGCGGTCCCTTACCAGGTAATTGTAGAGCAGGCCGGCGCGTGCATTAAAGGGAAAGGTGGTATATAGGATCCCGGTATCCTGATATTCCGGAAAGCCGGGCAAAAAGATGGTGTCAAGTACCAGGTTCATCCCCGGTATAAGATTGGCTACTACAAACTGATCCCTCAGGAAGGTCTGCGATACAAAGGAGCTGGATAAAATGAACTGCATCCCTGAACCCTGTACGGACAGCGGCAGGATATCAACCCCGCCCCGGGCTATCACCGTGGCATGGGGATTGTTAAGCAGCTCTGAATTGAATACAGCGTGAAGCTTATTGGACCACAAGCACAGGAAAACGCTGAGTACTGCTGCCCGTCTGCACCAGGATGAAATACAAGCCCGTCGGGACCGGTACTCCTGTCTGGTCTGTTCCATTCCATTCATATTCTGATACTCCTACTCCGCTCAGGGACCTGGAGGCATAACTGTAAACCAGTCCGCCCCGTCCATTATAGATATTTACACTGACATCCTGACTGACTCCCGCCGCAACGCTCTTTACCTGGAAAAAGAAAAGGTTATCCTGACCCGCGGAAGGCTTAAACACATTATTTTTTACAGAAAACTGTATAGTCTGACCTGCTACTGATTCACTCAAAATACCCGAGGCATCCACCAGGCCGTAACCATAGGAAGGGTCCCATACACCGGGATCAGTTTTGTAGGCATTCCCCATGGCATAGGTTTTGAGCAGGGCCTTCACCTCATCCACAGTCAGGGTGGGGTCCAGCTCCAGCATCTGGGCCACGATGCCTGTGACCATGGGGGCGGCCATAGAAGTACCCTGGAGAGCCATGTACTTATGGGGTACCACTACTTCATCAGATACCCAGTTTATGGTTTCCATTGTGGAAATGATAGCTTCTCCCGGTGCCGCGATCTCGGGCTTCTGTTGCCCATCCGGGGTAGGGCCCTGACTGGAAAATACGGATATCTCCCCATTAATCCCGGTAGGGAGGCTTTGCGGATTCCCCAGGTAATTTGTGTATACTGTCCGGATAGTATAACTGGCTACCGAGATGGAATTTGCCCAGCCACAGCTGGTGGATAAGGTCCCCCTGGAAATAGGGTTTAAAAATACCCCATTGTATTTACCATAGTAATCAATAAAATTATCGACATATCCATTTACAACTATATTATTTGCACTTGTCCCAAAAACAATTTTCCAGGATTGTGATGGAATTTTGATATAGAGATTGACTAGTTTATTATTGTTGATATAATTAGTGATTTCCATCTGAACTTGAGGAGTATTCACCCCAGTAGTGGTAAAAGAGATGTTTGTTAACCCTCCTTGAAGTACTGCCACAGGAATTATAGTAGGAGAATCATAATAAAAGCTAAATGAGGTGCCAGAAAAGCTGTTAGTAAAATTAATTTCTGAGGGTGAAGAAGTTATTCTATTAGTGGTGTGTAATGGGAATTGTGCTTCATTTCCTCCAGCCCACACTACAATATGACCTTCTTTTCCATAATGTTCCAGAATAGTCTCCAGATACTGGTTAAAAGGGTCGTCATTACGGTGGTTACCGAAGTGAAAACCCATACTGATATTGATCACACAGGGCTTGCCCAAACGCTTGGACTGCCAGAAAATAT
>CAYRWR010000021.1:0-62201 GCA_964428015.1 uncultured Brevinematales bacterium
ATATTCTTGTATTTATCCAAAGTTTGTCCACTTGTTATATGAATATTATTATTCTTATCAAAATAATTATCTTGATAAGGTAAAATCAAGTAAAACATATTACCGTCCGAAAATGTTCTTTCTTTATAAATTTCACCGTCAATATTAAGAACTATTTTCTGTTTTACTTTTTGGAAAAATTCTTCCGCAGCTATATTTCTAAATGTATTCTGATCAATATAATTTAATTTCTTCAAAGGAACAGTGGACGCATTTATCTCATCCTTATGCACAGAAAAGGAGATCTCAAAATTCTCCGTCTTTCCATTAGTGTAGGCCGTCCAGAATATATTGTCTGATAGTAAAGCAACTCCGTCAGCTTTAAATCCCATTCGAATATTCAGCATACCGTCTTTATTGGTTGATATTTTATTAAAGGGATTTCCATATTTAATATAGTTATAATAAAAACTAGAGCTAAAATCAGCATATCCCTTAAACTCAAGGGTTTTAATATGTTTTACTTCCGCATTACGGGTATAGAGATTGATTCGAAGTATAGATTTCCATTCTTTTTCTTTGGCTACCGATAAAACTTCCTTATTAAATAATTCCCAGCTGAAAACATCATTTTTTGTAATTGGGGAATCCAGAGAAGCCGCGTGGTAATATCCTTCCATAAAATGATAAATATTCTGATATGCTTCTTCCGGAACATATATTTCAACACGAGCAATCATACCATAGAAATCAATGATGTTTCTTTCTTCGTAACGGTATTTTTTCCCATCGATAATCTTAAAGTTATCATTTCTAAATCCTGTGTTTTCTACATCTGGGCCAATAATGTCTGTTATTATTGCTTCTTTGCCATATCTCTTGACATAAATTTTATTATCTTGTTTTTTATAGAGAAATAAAGAATCCATTGATTCCTGCGAAAAGTCCGGTAAAGCTACAAATGCTAAATTTCGAATATACTCTATTGGCTTCCCGTCCTGATCAGTGAATTTTTCAGATTGCGTATTAAGTGTGACATTGATTTCCTCCTTCCACCCCACCCCTTTCGCCACCAACTTAATCGTATCAATCCCCTCCGCGTCGATCCACCCCTCCTTCCCCGCCTTGCTGACCACGAAGAAGCGCTCCCCGTTGCCCTTTAGTACGCGCAGGGTGTCGCCCTGGGCTATCTGGTCCACTGCTTTGCCCTCCAGTCCATCATTGTAGAGTGTGATGGGCTGGGTGATTTTGAAGATATTGTCCTTGACATTGAAGAACAGCTCGGGCTGCCAGGGGGTGAGGGTAGCGGATGCCACCCATCCGCCCACCGGACGTACCTGGGAGGTCTTGGTGTCACGGGCGCTGCCCTCCACGTAGGCCCAGGCGCCGCAGGTGTCGTACAGGGTGACCTTGTCGTACTTCATGAACTGCTCGAGGTAGGGGGTGTTAGTGGAGACGCCGCTTGATAGTTGGGATTGGTCCAGGTCGTAGACCCGGACGTTGTTGGTGTTGATGTACATGATCTGGGGAGCAGATTTGTCTATTTTGAGCTTGTGTGCAATCAATGGTTTGGGAGTATCAGGTACAACTTGTATTTCAGGTTTTTGGGAAGAACAGGATAGTAATAAAACACTCAAAAAATAAAAAGGCAGGTATTTCATTTTGACTTTTTAACTCTCTTTTTTCAGCATTTTCATTATCACATCATCTAATTGAGGAATATAATTTTTCAAAATATCCCATAACAGGATATAATCAATTCCGAAATAATGATGGATCAATCTGTCCCGGGTCCGGGCGATATTTTTTCCATTCTATCTCCGGGTATTTACTTGTCTCACTCTCAGGAAGTTGCTTTACAGCTTCACCAATAATTTCCAGGCTCCTGACGCAGGCCCTTTTGAGTATTTCGTCTTTTTCAAAATCATCAAAAGTTTTAAGGTGGATCGCTTTCAGGATAAAAGTTGTTTCTTCCTGAATGTGATGTATATATTCATGAA
This sequence comes from uncultured Brevinematales bacterium, assembly GCA_964428015.1. Classification (GTDB taxonomy): domain Bacteria; phylum Spirochaetota; class Brevinematia; order Brevinematales; family CAYRWR01; genus CAYRWR01. The sequence goes on from CAYRWR010000021.1 coordinate 1,980, forward strand.
AATCTTTCATACACAGCTTCTTTTTCCGCTTTTTCTTTTAGAAATGGAGAAAGGGATTCAGGAGTAATCAAGTCCACTTTTTTTCCTAATTGGGATTCGAGAAAATCATATACCTGCATAAACGAATTGAATTTTTTTTGTTCCGGCCGGAAATAGATAAGAATGTCAATGTCACTATCAGATTTTTCCTCACCCCTGGCTACTGAGCCGAATATCCCAAGTTTTTCAACTCCATGGGTCATAAAAAAACTGCTGGATGACTCAATTTTATGAAGGATTTCCTGTAATTTGGATTTCATAGATAAATTATACCAGAAAAATCAAAATTCACAACAATCTGAAATGAGTAGATGGGTAGAAAATATTAAATAGATTATAATAGTCTGTACCGAGGCAAAGGTTAGTCAAAATTCAAAAGTCGGAAAGTCGAAAGAAGTGTTTTATTAAGATTGGACTTTTGAATTGGTCTTACGAACTCCGAACTTTCTCTTGAGGGGACAATGATTGGTCTCCCGGGCACCCAACTTTCTCCTCTGAATACCAAACCTGTTGTCCCAGAGACCAAATTTGCTTCTTTTAGGACCAAGTTCGGAGCTCTGAGCTCCAGGACCGGAGCAAAAAGGTCCAGCGTTGCTGTTATTTTATGCGACACCGAAGCTTCTTGCTCCGGCGTTGATGCTTTTTTATGCGGCTTCGGAGCTTTTACCTGCGGTTTAGTACCTCAAAGCTCCGGTTTTATACCTCCGGGCTTCGGATTAGTACCTTTGAGGTCCTAATTAGTACCTCAGAGGTACTAAAATTTTTCTAAAAAAATGTTATCCCCAAAAACGTAAAAATCTCCACCATCCGAGCCCTAGACATCTACAGTTAAGACCTGCCACCCACTATGTCTCCTGTACGCCCACTGATGCCCGGCCCTCCCCGAGGTATCAGACACCCCAGCCTGCACCCCTGAGGCCCACCTACCACACCTTCTTCTCACCTGAGCGGCAGCGAAGGCATTGGGCAGCTTCCTGCCATTACTGTGTCGTACCACCCCGGCATCACTGGGCGTGAGAAGCGCTTTTTTCTTTGCCAAGCGTTTCTTTTTGAGCGCCAGCAAAAAGAAATGCGTCCCAAGACTCCGTTCGCCCAACGGAAAAAATTCCTCCCCGACAAGAAAAAGTTTTCCAACCCCCGCCTAGTGCACCTCGTTCGCTCAACGAAAAAAAAATCCACCCCGGATACAAAATCCGTTATATCACACCGGACTTTTTACCCAACCGCATATCCCCGCAAAAACCCCCGCGCATAGCGCTCCGCCTCGGGCAGACCCTGCCTGAAAAAATCCGGGATGAGAGGATTGTATACCATCATAGCCAGGGGTGCCAGCAGTACCGCGAACAATTCCATGCCGCTCCCCCCTCTCAGTCTTCCCTTCTGAATATACCGTTCCAGAATCTCCCCTATCCGCCGGATATTGTCCCTGACTGCGTCCATGGCGTGGGCTAATTCCGGATAACGGGGGATTTCTCCGGCCAATACCTGCATCAGAGAACCGTATTTTTTTTGAGTGACTATGTAGTTCTCGACAATGCTGATTATATCTGACTCCAGATCTCCCGTCCAGGTCAGTGCTGCCAATTGAGCATGGGCAAAGGTATGATTTACCGCGCGCAGGATGAGAGCGGTTTTAGATTCATATTTCCGGAACAGGGTAGCTTCATTGATGCCGGCCCTTTCCGCCAGGGTCCTGGTGGTCATCCCCCCGATACCTGACTCCACTATCAGGTCACAGACTGTCTGATAGACCCTGTCATCCCGGATTATTCTGGGCATTATGCTACTCCCTGTTTTATTTAAAAGTTATGGGACTGTCCAGGACCCAACTCAATTCGTATCGGGGGAGAGCTGGAAGCTGATTTCCGGCATTGAGTCCCCTGTCTTTTTCTGATAATACCCGGAAGTGTCCCTGGATCCCCAGTCCGGCGCAGGCCAGTTCCCAGTTCGCGCACCAGATACCCAAAGCTACCGGCGCATAATAGCGGGAATCGGTAGTCTCAAAGAAGTCAAACCTAACCAGACGGCGCTGATTTTGTTCAGGGGCGCCCCCCAAAACAGCAGCACAGCGGGTGGTCTGTCCGTTAAAGGAAGAAGGCGACCACTGGCATACTTCAAAACTGCGTCCAAATTGACGGAAGGGCTCCTGCTCCGGATCCAGAGGCTGACTGAAATACAGATCAGTAAAAAACAAACTGGAAACAGGCAGACGGCGGCGCTGGATCTGCAGGATCAGTCTCAGGAAAAGAGGTTTATGTCTGGATTTGTAGCCTATAGCACAGACACAGATGACATGGTCCCTGCCAGCATCAAACCGGTCACCCAGATGCTGTACTACACTGGTCTGATCCGCCCCCGGGCCTATCCAGCAGGTGGCTATTCCCAGTCGCGTTGCTTCGATGACTACTTTCTGCAGACTGCGGCCCACATCGATTACGCTGTGCCGATTGTATTCCCGGGGAGCGATAGCCACCAGGAATTCCGTGGCTCCTACAGTCGGCCACACCACCAGAGGAGCCGCGATATATTCCAGCCGGATGGTCACTTTTTCAAACAGCGTGCCGTTGTGGACATCCGTCTGGACTCTGGCTGCTTCCAGCAGAGCATCACGGTCAGCATCATTCAGTTTACGGTTCTGAAAGGAGCGGCAGGACCGTCTGGCCCGCATCAGATCAAAGACATCCGCGTATTCACGGCGCCGGGGCAGTTTTTCCGGTAGATGCAGTTTATATTTGATCAGGAGTACATCGGATATAAACGCCAGTATCAAAATACCGCTTATCCCGGCCAGACTATAGAATACTCCGAAGCTTTTTAAAAACCAGGGGATCAATGCCAGCACAAATATGAGCAGGGCCGCAAATACCAATGGGATGTACTGCAGCCAGCCGGTAAACTGGAGTCTTTCCTTAAGCAACTTCAGCTTATTCTCTGCCACTATCACCTCCTTTTATTTATCTGAATACATTTATAATATAAGTCTAATTTTCTTTTATTGCAAGTGTTTGCTTGCATTAATTTTTTATATCTGTTCAAAAATTAGTTTCCTCCCGTTGACTCCCCGTAATTCTTGCACTATACTAAAACCGAAGCGGTGTGAAACTTGGATTTGGTCCCATTTTTTAGAAAAAGTACCTGGCTGAGGAGACATCCGGGGATGTATAGGAGAAAAGGTATATTTTCCGCCTTTAGAAAATCTTTACTCTTCTTGTCGATATCTGTATTTATTCCTTGTATACCCGGTATCATCTCCGCGCAGACGAATCATTACTCCACCAGTCTGACCCCATCAGAAAAGGACTGGCTCCGGAATCACCCGGTAATCCGACTGGCACCTGACCCGGAATTCAAACCGATTGAATTTTTCGATGAAAAGGGCAACTACTCCGGGATCGGCGCTGATTTCCTGCGTCTCATCTCCCGAAAATTAGGTATCAGAATAGACATCATCCGTTGTACCAACTGGGATGATGTGATCCAGCGTACCCAAAACCGGCAGATAGATATGCTGAACGCCGTGGTGCGGACCCCGCAGAGAGAAGAGTACCTTGTCTTCCCCAGGCCCTATCTGACTATTCCCTCTGTCATCATTGTCAGAAATACTGTTGACCGGGAACTGACCCTGTCCATGCTCCAGGGTATGCGGGTAGTCATGGTCTCAGGATACGGTTATGTCGACCTCATCCGCAATAAATATCCCGCTATTGAAATAGAACTGGCTCCTGACCTCAAAACCGCTTTGCGCAAAGTCTCCTTCGGTATGGTGGATGCCTTTATCGGCGATCTGGCCACAGCCAGCTTTTATATAGAAGAAGAAGGCATCAGCAATCTCAAACTGGCCGGAGAATGTGATCCCCCCAATATTTCAGGATTCGCGGTACGCTCCGATTGGCCGGAGCTCAGCACCATCCTGGAAAAAGGTATTTCTCTGATAACCGAACAAGAAAGAAAATTGATTTTTAATAAATGGATACACCTGGGCGCCGCCCCGGGTTTGAATAGGACCCAGTTAAAAAATATTGCCCTGATTGTAGTATTGACGATTAGTATCATTATCATCGGGTTTCTGCTGTGGAGCAGGACTCTGAAGCGGTTGGTTCAACAGCGTACCCGGGACCTGAGCAGGGAGATCAACGAACGAAAACAGGTGGAGCAGGCCCTCAGGGAAAGTGAGAAAAGATTTATGGACCTCATTGAGAATTCCACAGACTGGATCTGGGAATTTGACGAAAACGAGATCTTTACCTACGCCAGTCCCCGTATTAAAGATCTGCTGGGATATACCCCGGAAGAGGTCATTGGGCAATCCGCTTTTACACCTATGTCTTCCCCTGAAGCTAAAAAAGTCATGGAAGAATTTCTCCGCTTTAAACAAGCCAGACTCCCCTTTTCTCATCTCATCAATGTGAACAGGCATAAAGACGGTACTGAAGTAATCCTGGAATCCAGCGGAGTACCGATTATCGGCCCGGACGGTTCTTTCCACGGATATCGGGGCATAGACAGAGATATAACCAGCCGTATCAGGCTGGAGGAGCAGCTCCGCCAGACCTATAAAATGGAAGCCATCGGGACTCTGGCTGGGGGAATCGCGCATGATTTCAATAATATCCTGTCTGCCATCATCGGCTATGCTGACATGGCGGGCTATGAACTAAAAACAGACGGTAAAGCCAAAGAATATATTCAGGAAGTCCTCAAAGCAGGAAACCGGGCCAAGGACCTGGTTAAACAAATCCTGACTTTCAGCAGCAGCAGACAGGAGATTCTCCAGCCTATACAGCCCTATCCTATTATCAAAGAAGCTATGAAATTCATCCGGGCATCTCTGCCCTCAACCATTGAGATTCAGGAAGACTTAGATCCTGATTGCGGACTAATTCTGGCCAATTCCACTAATCTGCATCAGATCGTACTAAACCTAAGTACCAATGCCCTGCAGGCCATGAAAAATGAACAAGGTACCATAGAAATAAGTTTAAAAAGAGTAAGCCTGCATCAATCCCATCTTTGGCAAGAAAGTAATGCCAACCCCGGTGATTATATTGAATTCAGGGTGAGTGATACGGGTATGGGAATGTCACCGGAAATCATAAACCGGATTTTCGAACCCTACTTCACTACCAAGGAAACCGGTAAAGGCAGCGGCATAGGTCTGGCTGTAGTGCATAGAATCGTGGAAAACAGTAACGGATTTATAAAAGTTGACAGCGTACCCGGTAAAGGCTCCACTTTCAAAGTATATTTTCCCGCACTGGAGTCTTCTAAGCCATCCAGTGACAATCATAATTCTGAAGAAGAATCACCGGGTGGAAAAGAACGTATCCTGATTGCGGATGATGAAGAGATTGTTTTAACGGTCTTCCAGTCTTTTTTACAAAGAAAAGGATATCAGGTTGTAGCAGTTTCCGGATCTATTCCCGCGATTGAAGTTTTCCGGAATACACCCTATGATTTTGACCTGGTAATAACGGATCAGACTATGCCCAATCTCCCCGGTTCAGAATTAGCTAAACAATTACTGGCAATACGCCCGGATATCCCCATTATACTGTGCACAGGTTACAGTGCTATTATTTCAGAAGAGCAAGCCAGGGCAATAGGTATCTCCCGCTTTATTTATAAACCTGTGTCTATGCATGATCTGGCAGTGACAGTCAGAGAAACATTGGACCAGGCTTCTCAGTCAAAATAAAGTCTATCCGGTCAGTTTTGACTATTAAATCGGTTTATCCTCTTCGGTCAGCAATGAAATCATGAGATAAATGAATAAATCTATAACTAGCAAAGATATACAATACTAACACCCGCGAAAAACGATCAACATTCTTCTATAATGTTTGAACATTTTTTGAATACAGGTTAAAATATACCTGCAATATTCCAAAGCATAGATACCCTCTAGCCTGGACAAGCAACAGCCCTACAGCTTTACAAAAGTATAAACTCTTATCACAAGGAGAAAGAGATGGAACACAAATTCTTTGATAAAATCGCTAAAAGAGGCACAGATTTCCTGGGTGTGGAATATCCCCTGATCTCTGGTGCCATGTCCTGGATTTCCAATTACGAACTGGTAAAAGCAGTCAGTGATGCCGGGGCTTTCCCCGTTCTGGCTGGCGGAAATATGCCCCCCGATGTTTTTGAGGCTGAGATAGATAAATGTCTGACCAATGTCAACAAACCCTTCGCGGTCAACCTCATCACTATCGCCCCTAATTACAAGGCTCACTTTGAGATCCTTAAAAAGAAAAAAGAAGTCCAGTATGTCGTCTTCGCCGGAAACTTCCCCAAAAAATGGGCGGTAGAAGGAATGAAGGAAGAAGGTAAAAAGACCATGTCTTTTGCCTCCACTGAATCCATCGCTCAGCAGATGATACGTTTTGGGATCGATGCCCTGCTGCTGGAAGGCAGTGAAGCCGGCGGTCATATCGGGCCGGTCTCCCTTACCATTCTGCTGCAGCAGGTATTGTTCCAGGTCAGCGACGTGCCTATCTTCGTAGCCGGGGGTATCGCCACCGGAAAGATGGCTGCTCACCTGCTTCTCATGGGAGCATCCGGTGTACAGATGGGTACCCGTTTCGTGATGACTGAAGAATGTACTGCTCACCCTAATTTTAAAGAAGCCTTTATCAAAGCCAATGCCCGGTCCGCTATCGCTACACCTCAGTTTGACTCCAATCTGCCTGTGGTACCGGTTCGTGCCCTGGACAATAAAGGTATGGACAATTTCCGTAAACTCCAGCTGACCCTGATAGAAAAACTCCAGAATAATACCATTGACCGCGAAACCGCGCAGTATGAAGTGGAAAACTTCTGGCTGGGCGCGCTCAGAAACGCGGTAGTAGACGGTGATGTGGAACGCGGTTCACTCATGGCCGGACAGAGTGTAGGTCTGATGAAGGACATTCTGCCCATGAAAGAAATGGTGGAGAGATTTATGGCTGAAGCGGAAGAAGAGCTCACCAGAGTCCAGAAGTTGTGCCAGAAATAATACCAAAAAAAATAAATAAAAATATGGAGGTAGCAGTGGGATACAATATAGTGGTATTGGTCAAACAAGTGCCAGATACCCACAATGTAACCGGTGACGCGATGAAAGAGGACGGTACTGTAAATAGAGCCGCGCTTCCCGCGATCTTCAACCCTGAAGATCTGAACGCCCTGGAAGAAGCTCTGAAGATCAAGGATCAGTTTTCTGATGCCAGGATCACTGTCATTACTATGGGACCACCCAAAGCGGCACAGGTATTGCGGGAATCTTTGTACAGAGGAGCGGATGATACCGTCCTGATCTCTGATAAGATTTTTGCCGGTGCTGATACACTGGCTACTTCCTATGTCCTGGCTAAAGCCATCGAAAAAGTGGGTAATGTGGATCTGGTACTGTGCGGACGTCAGGCTATTGACGGCGACACTGCCCAGGTAGGCCCTCAGACTGCAGAAAAGCTTAAAATGAACCAGATCACCTGTATCGACAAGATCAAGGAGATCAAAGGTAAAACTATCACCGCGGAACGTTCCATCGAAGGCGGCTACGAAGTAGTCAAAGCTCCTATGCCCGTCCTGCTGACCGTCACCAGCGAGGCCAACCTGCCCCGCTCTGCTTCCGCTAAAAGAGTCACCGCTTACAAAAAAGCTATGACCCTGCAGGAAGTCCAGAATTATGATGATGAATACCTCAATGAAAATGAGATCACTGAAAAGCATGCCATCATCAAATTGTGGGGACATGAAGATATCAGTGCCGACGCCGAACAGTGCGGATTGGCCGGCTCACCTACCAAGGTGAAGACCATCGAAAGTGTGGTGTTAGAAGCTCCCGATGCCAAGATGATCGAGCCTAACAAACGTGGTATTGAAGATCTGGTTTCCGAACTGATGTCGGAACACATCATAGGATAAGGGGGAGACACATGAGCCACAATGATGTTTGGGTATATATAGAACAAAATAATGGTAAAATCGCCGATGTCAGTCTGGAACTGCTGGGCAAAGCCCAGGATCTGGCTAAGGATCTCAAAGTCCAGACCGCGGCCGTACTGATCGGCAGCGGAGTCAAAGACCTGGCTAAGACCCTGTTTGAATACGGCGCGGAAAAAGTCTATGTCGTTGATGATCCCAACCTGAAGATGTTTACTTCTCTGCCTTATGCTGACGTCACTGTCAAGCTGATCAAGGAATACAAGCCTGAAATCGTCCTGTATGGTGCTACCACTACCGGCCGCGATCTGGCTCCCCGTATCACCTCTGAGCTCCGCACCGGCCTCACCGCTGACTGTACCGAGCTCAAGATCGGTGACTACGAAAGAAAAGGTTCTGACCCCAAGACTTTCAAAGACATCCTGTATCAGATCCGCCCCGCTTTTGGCGGAAATATTATCGCCACTATCGTCTGTCCAGAACACCAGCCCCAGATGGCTACCGTGCGTGAAGGCGTGATGAAAGCGGCTGAACCCAAAAAAGGCGCCAAAGGGGAAATCATCGAATTCAAAACTGAGATCCCCAAAAAACTTCTGGTATCTGAAGTCCTGGAACGCATACAGGAAGAAAAAGAAGTCGACCTGAAAGCCGCTGATATTATTGTAGCAGGCGGAATGGGTGTAGGAACAGAAGCCAACTATAAGCTGATCAAAGACCTGGCTCACACTCTGGGTGGTGAATATGCCGTATCCCGCGCCGGAAAAGACGCCGGTTTCGCCGGCCATATCCGTCAGGTAGGCCAGACCGGTACCACTGTACGCCCTAAGCTGTACATTGCTTGTGGTATTTCCGGTCAGATCCAGCACATGGCAGGGATGAGTGAATCCAAGCGTATCATCGCTATCAACAATGATCCGGATGCTCCTATTTTCCAGATCGCGCATTATGGTATTGTGGGTGATCTGAATGAGGTCGTACCTCTGCTGATCGAAGCCTATAAGTCATTAAAGAAGTAAAGGGAGTAAACAATGCCAAATTTTTATAAAGAAAACGATGATATTCAATTTCACATGAAACATATTGACCTGGACCGGGTCATAGAGTTAAAAGAAGACTATTTTAAAGACAAAGAAACCTACGATTACGCTCCGGTCAACGTAGCTGATGCACGTGACAATTATGATAAGATCCTGGAAATCGTAGGAGATCTGGCCGGTAACGTAGTCGAACCTCTGGCTGAAGAAGCTGACAAAGAAGAAGCCCACTTTGCTAATGGTGAAGTGGAATATGCCAGCGGCACTAAAGTAGCTATGGACCTCTTCAAGAAAGCTGACCTGATGGGATTCACCCTGCCCCGCAAATACGGCGGTCTGAATTGTCCTATCACCATGTATTCTGTAGCTATCGAAATGGTTTCCCGCGCTGATGCCGGACTCATGAACCTGTTCGGTCTGCAGGATATCGCTGAAACCATCAACAAATTCGCTGATGAAGAAATCAAGATGCAGTTCCTGCCCCGTTTCTGTACCGGGGAAGTGACCGGCTCTATGGCTTTAACCGAACCCGATGCCGGATCAGACCTGCAGGCTGTGATGACCAAAGCCTACCAGGATGAAAACGGTAACTGGTTTATCAAAGGGGTGAAGCGCTTTATCACCAACGGATGCGGAGAGATTTCTCTGGTCCTGGCCCGCTCTGAAGAAGGCACCCAGGATGGACGCGGTCTGTCCATGTTTGTGTACGAAAGAGACAAGCACATGAAGATACGCCGTATTGAGCATAAAATGGGTATTCATACCTCTCCTACCTGTGAACTGCAGTTCAATGACGCTCCCGCCATTCTGGTAGGAAAGAGAAAATACGGTCTGATCAAGTACGTAATGTCACTCATGAACGGCGCACGTCTGGCTATTGCTTCCCAGGCTCTGGGTATCGCTGAAGCAGCCTATGCTGCGGCCGACAAATACGCTCACGAAAGAGCTCAGTTCCGCAGATCCATCAAGACCATGCTGCCTGTAGCGGAGATGCTGGCTAATATGCGCACCAAGATCGAAGCCGGACGCACCCTGCTCTATGAAACATCTCTGGTGGTTGACCTGAGAGATGAACTGGAACACCGTATAGAAAAATATCCTGATCAGAAAGATGCCCTGGGTGAAGATGCTAAATGGTATGTCACCCTGGCTGCTCTGATGACCCCCCTGGTAAAAGCATACAATACTGAAATGGCTAACCAGGTTGCCTATGACGGTATCCAGATTCACGGCGGTACCGGATTTACCCGCGAATTTGCCGCTGAACGTCATTACCGTGATGCCCGTATCACTAATATCTACGAAGGTACCACCCAGCTGCAGGTCGTTGCCGCTATCGGCGGTATCATCAAGGGTGTCGCCTACAAGCAGTGGGATAAATATGAAGCTACTTTTGATTTTGAACCCAACCGCACCTCTCACCGTATTGTGCAGCAGATGAGAAAACTGACCGAGCAGGCCGTGGAATATGTTAAAGAAAAGAATGATCCTGACTATCAGGAATACCATGCCCGCCGTCTGGTAGAAATGACCAACAACGTGTTTATCGGCTACCTGATGCTCAGAGACGCTTCCCGTTCAGACCGTAAGAAGGACGTACTGAAGTATTTCCTGGAATACGCGCTGCTGGAAAACAAGATGCGTCATGACATCATCCTCCGGGATACCGCTTCTCTGATCGAGAGAAAAGATGTGATCCTGGATGGCACCAACTAAGCTTTTCGTCATTAAATTGAAAAGAGGCTGTCTCACCGACAGCCTCTTTTTTTATTCTAAAATAGGTTAATCCGGGTCTACCCTGCCACTGGAATCAGTTTATCCATGTATAGTATTCCCATTAATTCCTGATGGTATAAAAGCGGGATACAGACAACCGACAAAATCTGCTCTCCAATGTCGGTTGTAACCTGCTGCTTTTTTACATGCAGACTTTTTTTAATCTGAATCAATTGCCTGATGACCTGAAGGGAAAAAGAAAAATAGGGTTTTTTGGATTCATCAAAATGCATATGACTGAAAACCTTGGACAGGAATTTATCCTGTTCCTTAACAAAAAGTATCCCTCTATGCAAATCAAAAGACGCCGTAATAGCTTCCAATAGTTTCTCGGTATTGATGCCCTGTTCCAGGATAGAGTTCAGTGTGGCGGAATAGGTAAATTCTTTTTGATGGTATTCATGACTTTCACCTGAGACATCCGTAGACTCGCTGATTCTGCTCATTCCATGTATACTTTCGTGGGCATGTATGATTTTTTCCGCTTCCAGTCTTTCCTGATTAGCCAGCATGATGACATTATTATGAATCTCGGAAAGTCCCTCCAGATAGGCAATCTGATCGGCTTGTTCCTGCACTTTTTTTTCTAATCCCTGGATCTTTTCCAGATATTCCTGTTCATTCATAACCAGCCCCCTAAACCAAAATCGGTGAATAATAAATTAAACCGGTTTATATTATCGGCCCCGTCTATTTAAACTTAATTGTTTACTTGTTTGATGTTACAAAAAATATACCTGCCCCTAATAAAATAAATCATCCGTTCATGAACCTCCTGACTTTCAGGTTGATTTTATTTGCCGAAAAAAAAGCCCGGCCTTATCATGATTGCCGGGAGGATAGTAATGCTGGCATATATTTTGTTATTAGGTGGATTTGTACCTTTAATTCTGGGTGCCAACTGGCTGGTGGACGGAGGCAGTGCCCTGGCAAAACGGCTTAAAATACCGCCTATTGTCATTGGCCTGACGATAGTGGCATTTGGTACCTCTGCCCCGGAACTGGTAGTAAACACTCTGGGAGCCATACGGGGAAACTCTGATATAGTGATGGGAAATATATTAGGGTCTAATATATTTAATATTCTGGTGATATTAGGCATTGCCTCCATCATCACTCCTCTGGCGGTCAAAACCCAAACTACCTGGCATGAAGTCCCCCTGGCCATCCTGGCTGCACTCACAGTAGCCGTAATGTCTATCGACCCCTGGCTGGATGGCGGCCCTGCCATGATCCAGCGCAGCGAAGGTATTATTCTGTTGTTTTTCTTCCTGATATTTATGGTGTACAATGCCTCCCTCATCCGGCAGGGCCAGGTGGAAGAGGACTGGAGCAGTCCGGACTACAAGATTCCTTTATCCATACTTTTTATTGTGTTAGGAATTGCCGGATTGGCTTTGGGGGGCAAGCTAATAGTTGATAACGCGGTCATTGTGGCTCAAAAGCTGGGGGTTTCTCCCCGGGTCATCGCTCTTACTATCGTGAGCATCGGGACCTCACTGCCAGAATTGGCCACTTCTATAGTCGCCGCCCGCAAGAAAAGCGTGGATATCGCCATCGGAAATGTGGTCGGCTCCAATATCTTTAATGTGTTCTTTATCATGGGAATATCCGCTGTTATCAGGCCCGTAGCAGTTACTCCGGCTTCACACCTGGATCTGGGCTTTCATGTGCTGGCTGCGGTGTTGTTGTTTATCTTTATTTTTACCGGTAAAGGCCGGCAGCTGGAAAGATGGGAAGGAATCCTGATGCTGCTGACCTACAGCGGCTATATGACTCTTATGTTGGTGTTAAAATAAAGGAGAAAATTATGAAGGATCTGCCCCGGGATTTGCTAACTGCTCTTCAGTCGGCAGCACTGGAATCTGTATTTCTTCATTTGCCCCCTTCTCACCAAAATGAATATATCCAATGGATTGAACAGGCAAAAAAATCCGACACCCGCCGCAAACGGATTGAAGATACACTGAAAAGACTAAAGGGTCATCATGACTAATTTCCGGCTCTACGGCCAGGGCAGTCCCGATGTAGTATTGGTACACGGCGGACCAGGCGCGCCCGGTACACTGGCACCAGTAGCCAGAGAGTTGTCCCGCACCTGGAGCGTTTTAGAAGCTCTGCAGACGGCTGTCACACTTCAAGGGCAGATTAATGAGCTGCATGATACTATTATTCAAAATACAGCCATGCCGGTAACCCTGCTGGGCCATTCCTGGGGAGCCTGGCTGTCCCTGATGCTGGCTTTTTATCATCCCGGGGATGTAAAACAGCTCCTCCTGGTGGGGAGCGGCCCCTTGGAGGAAAAATATGTCCCTGACATCAATCGCCGCAGGTTGGAAAAATTGGATGATAAGAACAGAAAACTATTGGAAGAACATCTGGAAAATATTAATAATCCTGATGTTGATCAGTCAGCATTATGGGACACAATAGATTCCTTCATTTTCATTACCGATAATGTCGACCCTGCGCCTTCTTCCTATAAAGAAATCGAGTCCATTCCCGTGGATGTTGCTGCTTTTCAACCAGTGTGGAAGGAGGCGGCAGATTTGCGTCGAAGTGGTACATTGTTGAAAATGGCAGCCGGGCTTCATTGTCCCATCACCTTAATCCATGGCGAACAGGACCCCCACCCCTTGTCCGGAGTCACAGAACCCCTACGCCAAATCGGACTGGAATTTCAGGTATTCAGTCTGCCCAGGTGCGGGCATAATCCCTGGCTGGAAAAACAGGCTTCTCAAGCATTTTACCGCATAGTAAATACCCTGTTAGATGCCAATCTCCCCTAATCATGTTATAATAAAATATACTTTTGTGAAAGAGGTGAGCATGCCGGAAAAATGTCTGCATTGCGGATCAGAAAACCTGGAAAATGGCAGTCTGATGTCCCGATCCGCCATTACCTGGATTTCAGAGGAAAACCAGGGTAGTATTTTTAGAAAAGATCAGTCAGTCCAGGGTTGGCACTGTCTGGACTGCGGTTACATCATGCTCTTCGTCTGACAGGTATAAAGTAATCTAAATTAAACAGGAAGTCTTAATGTCTCCAAGGTCTTCGTTTACATATATTTTACTGCTATTAAGTCTGTTCACAGCTTGTCAGGAAAGGTCAGTAAAACCGGATTATCCACATCTGCCCTGGGCAGGATACGAAATCTGGACCCGCACCCTGACCGACCAGGATACCCAGTTGTTGAAAAGCCAGGGCCTGAAAAATCCGGTCAGTGATCTGAAAAAAGATCTGGCCGCGCACCCGGAAATCATCCCCTTTCAGGCCAGAGGTGGCAACCGCTTTTATTTTTATCCCAATAGTATCTATATTCTAAAAGATTCCCTGGCCAAAGCAGATTTTGAGGATGGACATACTAGCGGGTCAATGCTCTTACGTTATTCAGTAAAAAAAGGGGTGATCACCTGGGAGATTCTGGAAACAGACTGTCCCGACTGCCAGAAAAAAGCTATCCCGGTTCAATAAAGGATTTTCTCCCAGATGTCTTCAGGAATAGATTTTTGCAGCTGTTGACCCAGATGCTCAGCGGCTTGGCCTATTTCTGTATCTTTTTCCAGACGTATCACTGCCTGCTCCAGTGACCTGCTGCTCAACTGATTAATACTGCCTGCATTAATCCCAATACCCAACGATTCTATTCTACGTCCCCAATAAAACTGATCCAGCAAATGCGGTACAATAATCTGGGGTTTTCCCGAACGGGCTGCGCTGTACACAGTGCCTGCTCCACCATGGTGAATCACTCCCGCTGTCATGGGAAATAGCACACTATGCTCTACCTGATCACAGATACAGATTAGACTGGAATCTACATTCCCGGTATACTCCCCCCAGCCTGACTGCAGAATGATTTTCCGGCCTGTCCGGTCTGTGAAATCCTCCAGGATTTTCAATAATCGATCCGGTTTGTGATCAGGCATGGAACCAAATCCTATAAAGAGAGGCGGGTCTCCCTTGTCCAGGAATTTCTGAACAGCAGGAGGCAGACCATCCTGTTCCTCCAGCAAAGGGTAAGGAATCTGAAGATGAGCGGACACGTCACTGCCTTGGGTCAGAAGACAGGGGTCCATAGCAAAGATCATGCTTTTTCGATAGTTTTCCAGGCTATGATGCGTGAGGGGCAGACCCTCTTCCCTTCTTTCACGGTCCAGCAGAGGCCCTAGTGACCAATCCTGGATGCGCTCTGTCCATCTCCACAGCCAGCGGTTTAGCAGGGGAGAGGAAAACTGCCAAGGGATGTAAGGCGGGCTGTATTCCCCGGAAGCAGTCCAGAATGGGGCATGGATAATATGTCTATGAGGGATACCCTGTTTTTCCGCCAAGGCCAGCCCCGATAACTGCAGACCTGCTGACAGATAATAGTCAAACCCGGGAAGAATCTCAGCCAGTTTGCTGTGGTGGACAGCAGAAATCTGCTGTATCCCCTTCAGCATAGCGGAGCCGGAGCGCAAGGGGTGCCCCATCAGTTTCCCAAAAGGCCGGGCTAATTCCCGGTAGTTATAATCAAAACAGACATAGGGATAGCTGTGTTTTTTCAGGAGAGGTTCAAAATCCCGGCTGGTCAGGATCATGACTTCATGGCCCAGGTGTAATAAATGTCCGGAGAGGGCCAGAGCAGGGCGGACGTCGCCGGTACTGCCCACCGGTGAGATCAGGACTCTCATTCAGGCTTTGACCCCGCGCAGATAGGCAAAAGGATAAAAAAGATAATCCAGGATCTCATGCTGCAGATAATACTTCCTTTTCCGGGGATGAAACAGCATTTTTATAAAGGTCCAGACAAATCCTAGCAGGCTGTGTATCAGACGTAAGGGCTTTTTTTTGAGTATCCTGATCCAGTTCCGTATCAGCCAGGTACGGGCTTCGCGCAGATATTCCGCATAAGTCCTGCTTAAAAAACCCAGCTTATCTATTTCATCTTTGTACAGTTTTCCGTAGAATAAGGTGTAAGGTATACCGGTAACCTCGTGCAGATGAAAGACATCCGCCTCCTGGAGCACATCCTGTCCGCTCGCCACTTTGTCCATCTCGGTGTTTTTATAGGGCCGCCATAACTGCAGAACCGGTTTGAGGTGGTATTTGCGGAAAAGACTGATACCCAGATCATAGGTTTCGATCATATCTGAAGTTTTTTCGCCAGGAAAGCCCACCACAAACATGGCAAAAGCGTCAATCTGGGCTTCATAACAGAGACGCGCGGCTTCTTCTACTTTTTCCAGACGGAGTTTCTTATGGATTACTTCGTCCAGAATGCGCTGATTGCCGCTTTCCACAGCCAGGTTGAGATAGGTACAGCCAGTCTCCCGGCACAGCTGCAGCAGTTCCGCGTCTATATAATCAGCCCGGATGCCGTTGGGAGTATCCCAGGTGATTTTCCAGCCTCTGTCCTTTATTCCGCGAAGAATATCCTTAAAGCGCTGAACATTGCCCAGAAGATGGTCATCTTCAAATCGGAAATGTCTGACTTTATACTTTTCCACCAGAAGAGTAAGGTCTTCCATCACATATTCCAGACTATGGGGGCGCCACCCCTGCCCCATGTGAAGACTGATACAGCAGAAACTGCAGTCATAATGACACCCCCGGCTGGTGATGACATCGATGGCCCGATGAGCATACCGGTGTCGATAATGTGCCCGGGAGGGGAAACCCAGTCGGTTTAACTCAAAATAATGTTCCATGTCAATGATACTATAATCGGGCTTATAATCATCCAGACGGGTGATCTTGGGAGGGGCGGGGTTCAACCGGATTTTACCTTTGTCTTTAAAACATAGCCCCGCGATATTTTTCCAATCCTGGTTAGTACGAAGTGACTGCACCAGTTCTTTGAAAGGCAGCTCTCCTTCTTCACGCACGATCACATCCAGACCGGGAAGAGCCTGAAAATAGGTTTCATAGTCATTGGTGGGGTCGGGCCCGCCCACCACCTGAAAAATCCCGGGGAACTGAGATTTGATCTGCTTCAGGAGACGGACTTCATCATCAAAAAAATACTGCGCGGTAGAGGTTAAAGCCACCATATCCGGCTCGTATTCCCGGATTCGTGCCATGCATTTTTCCAGAGGCATACCAAAGTAAAAGGGAGGGTGAGTATAATCCTGATGCTTCAGATCAGGGTAAGCCAAAAGGTCAATGAAACGCACTTCTACACTTTTATCCTCAGTGAACAATCCCGCCAGATACAGTACTGCTTTGGGAGGCGCTATCATGGGGCCGTCAGGGTACTCAATATCTGCAAAATGGCCCCCGGAACGTAAAAATAGAATGCGGTATTTGCGGTCTTTAGTCATAGAGCTTCCTGGAGATTTTACTACATAATAGGGTAAGACAGGCTGAAAGTCAACCGTGTAATTTGAAAAAAATAATAAAGCAGAGCATACTATGGAAAAGAGCATACAGGAGATTTTATGCCTCATATCCCTGATGATTA
The DNA here is from genome assembly GCA_964428015.1 of uncultured Brevinematales bacterium. Lineage (GTDB taxonomy): Bacteria > Spirochaetota > Brevinematia > Brevinematales > CAYRWR01 > CAYRWR01. The sequence continues at coordinate 19,195 of CAYRWR010000021.1, forward strand.
TTATCAGATAATTGATCTGTCTTTATTGGAAAAAGGCACTTATCCTTCAGAGATAGTATCCTTTTTTCACGATGCTGACCGTCATCCCCGGGATTTACCGGTCACAGTACAGGATTTCCATAGTTTTTCCATCGTCAGCCAGTTAGGCTTTAAAAAGATTAAATATGAATCCCAGCATTTACAGATGGATGATGGCATGGCCATCTTTTGGATTAATCATGAACATGCTGCCAGCATCGGTAAGGTACTTAATTCCAGCATACAGGAACTCATTCTCATGTGTAGTACAGAAGAAGAAGGGGCTTTCGCAGTTATGGCTGATCAGATCTCAGAAGGTGTGTGTATTGACTCCCTGGCAATAAGTCACATAACTTATGATGAGGTCACAGCTCACGAGGTCAAAGGCCTGGCCCGGCTGATTACCCGGCTTAAGTGCCGCTCCTTTACTCTTTGGGCAGCTGAATATGACCCGGAGGTACTGGACCTCTTTACCAATGAACTACAGCAAATCAAAAACACCACTTTGCAGCAGGTATTTATTGGGGACAGTACCCGTGAGAGCGGAGAAGATGAAATAAAGGTCCCTGTTCTACTGCAGCTGGCGGCATCCAATGCCCGTTAAAAACTATCCAGCGCATCGCTTTCACGCCCGCAATGTGACCACCCTCCTGGAAAATGATGACACCCCACCCTTTTTGCTGGTAGGTTTTTCGGAACAGACTGACGGCCAGGGGGAGTACCTGGTGATGCAGTTTGATCTGGAAGTATCAGAAGAGGCTGAAAAAGCCGGCCAGGATGACATCTATGTAGAATGGAAAGATGAAAAACATCATGTGTACGGCGGTTTAAGCCGGGTCACTCTGGATAGCGGACAGATTATACTGGATCTGGACCCCCGTGGTCAAAAAGCCCTGGGGTTAAGTCAGCTTACGGTGAGCTTCCAGATTGCGGAAAAAGACTGGGTGCTATTAAAAGATTTTCTTATCGAGATGGTGTTTGATCCCTGTGAAATGGTAGTCAGATCCTGAGGCTTTTACATCATTTTATCAGGAAATTTTTTTCAGGATCTGGTACAGACTTTAACTGCTTCAGACAGAGCCAGGGTAATTTTTCCCCATTCCTGATTTTTTATCCAGTCTTTTTTAAAGACTGAACCTCCCAGACCTATAGCGACCGCTCCAGCGTCCAGAAATTCCCGGGCATTGGAGACATCTATACCGCCGGTCATAAAAAGTTCCACATCGGGCAGTGGTCCCTTAATATCCTTAATATAGCCGGGGCCGCAGATATTTGCCGGAAAGATTTTGACCACATCACTGCCTACATTATGGGCCTGCCATATCTCTGTGGGAGTAAAAGCTCCCAGCATCAGCAGTCTGTCATGATCCTTGACAACATGCGCGATTTCTGTCACACAGACCGGAGAGACTATGAATTCCGCACCATTTACTATCGCAGTACGCGCGTCAGCGGATCGCATCACCGTGCCTACCCCGATAAGCAATTCAGGGAACCGACTGCGTATATCGCTGAGATTATCCAACAATCCAGGAGTGGTCATGGTATATTCCATTACCCTGACTCCGGCCTTGACTACCGCTTCCGTGATTTTTAACAAGGTATCCATGTCGTCTGTCCTGAGGATAGGCACGAATCCCTGTCTTTTTAAAATGGCTTTACTTTCCAAAGCTGTCATAGTGTTTCCTACTTGTCATAAAGGTAATACCGGTATATTTCAGAAAAGGGTTAAAAATCGAAGAAAAGAAGGATTTCATTTCCTTTATGATTAAAATAAATGGCTTCTGTGAATTTTTTCATGATATAAATACCGCGTCCTGAAATCCGGTCCAGAGCTTCATCTCCTACCGGAACCGAGATGTTTTTCACATCAAATCCGTCTCCGGTATCCCTTACCCAGATCCTGATACCCTGGTAGCCAATCTCATAGGAGATATCTACCAGTCGGCTATCATCCAGTTCATTGCCATAGGTAATGGCATTGACCAGGGCTTCATGCAGCACAGTTTCGATCTGCCAGAGCTTTTCCTGATGGTATTTAATCACTTTATTCTTAATCATATCTATAGTCAGACTGACTGCGTTTAAAGTAGATTTAATGGAGAAGGAATAACTTTCATTGGTGGTATAATTGATCAACAGTAAGGGGAGAGTACACCCCTTGCAGTCATCACAGATCTTGAGTATCTCATTGAGCTGAGATATAGCTATATGAGTGTTTTTTTGTGAAGCCTGCAAAATCTGTTTTAAAATGTCTTGGGCTGTCACGCTATAAAAAGCCACCAGGAAATCATCCTGCCCCAAATCAAACTTTTGAGATTCTTCTGTCAGTATCTCAAAACGCCCTTCTTTTCTTCTGAATAATACCCAGAATGCCTGTGAATGGAGATTGGTCTGCAGACTGTTTTTTTTATTGTTGATGAGGATAAAATCCCCTTCGTTGATGTTTTTCTGGGCAATGGACTCATATTCGCGGGAGGGTTGAGAATTATCCACGCATCGGGAATGCATTAATTCTTTTTTGGCCAGGTCGGTTTGTGATATACCCAGCAGTACTTCATGACTGCTGTCCTGTTTCAGAATATGAAACGGCCTATCGTGATCATTTACGGTTAACCAGACATTTTGTGTGCAAATAAAATCTGAGATGTGTTGTTTAATCGGAACCTTAAATCTCTTCATACAAAGCAAAATCCTTTTCTGCTTTACTACCTGCCAGAAGCCGGAATCCTTCCAGACTGACACCCGGTCCGGGTCTCATACACAGGATATCCCGTTCTGAGATAATTTCTCCCTTTTTCATGCTGCGTCCCATATACATAGCCCTTCTGGCCTGGGGACGTATTTTCTCTTCAAAAGCACTGATATTTTTCACTCCGGAACCTAATGCACTCTCAATTTCCCTGATCTGCCGGCTCATTTCACCAAACTGTCCTGCTTCCAGACTCATGGCATGATCAGCCCCGGGACAATTCCTGTCCAGGGTAAAATGTCTTTCAATAATACGGGCACCCATAACAACTGCTGCCAGACTCAAATGTATACCCAGGCTATGGTCAGAAAATCCAGTCACCCTACCCCATTTTTCCCGCCAGCGGGGCAGTATATTGAGGTCAAAATGCAGCGGGTCGGCAGGATACTCAGAAACACAGTACATCACTGCAGCATGATCCTGAGGGAAAAACCCCAGCGCCTTTTCTATTTCATCTTCTCGGGCCATCCCGGTAGAAAGAATTACTCTGCTGCCCTGCCTGGATAAATAATCCAGATAAGGTTCAGTATTAATATCGCTGCTGGCAACTTTTATCAAAGGACAACCCACTTCAACCACCAGATCCAGACTTTCCCAATCCAGTGGTGTAGCAAAAAAAACCAGGTCCAAATCCCGGGCCCGATCATTTAACACCTTAAAATCCTGGAAAGAAAGCTCAAAATTCCGGAATAACTTTAATCCTGAACCGGCTTTAACGGGATGTAAAAAAGCGTCACTCTTAAAAATCTGGAACTTTACAGCATCAGCCCCCTGCCGGGCGGCTTCTTCTATCAGCTGTAATGCCTTCCTGATGTCGCCATCATGATTTATACCTATCTCTGCTACCAGAAGGCTCCGGCTGTGCAAAGGATGGGTAAACAAGCCTTCTATATTGAACATAACTAACTCTCGTTATGCAGTAATTTCTGAATATTATTCAGACCTTTGGTAATTGAGTTCCCTTTATTGATATCCAGGTCTGTTACTATCTTTTCCAGGGTCTGTGTAGGAGAAAATCTGGCTGCAGCTTCACGGTTTGATTCCTGTACCAGATATCGGGCAATCTGTTTGCGAGCCTGATGTATTTTGGACTCCGTGCTTTGTATCTCAGTATCCAGATTTGCTTTGAGGGTATAGAGACTCTTTTCATCCTTTACATTGGTAGACAAGTAGGAGATAATACTTTCACCATTATAGAGAGTTCGGGATACCGCAGATTTAAGATCCTGGCTCAGTTTGGTCCAGTCTTTCTGATCTTCCGGCAGTTTTTCAAAATTCTGAATGATGGATTTGAGCTCATTGAAGCCTTCCTGTGACGCGGTACCTTTAAAAAAGGTGTCCTGCATATCCCTGACTTTGAGAAGTTCACTGGAAGCGGTTTTTTGCAGGCTTAAGGTGTCAGCAGTGACCTTGGTATCAGTTTTTGATTGCTCTGAAATGCCTACTTTACCTTTTTTTTCTTTGTTCAGGGGTTCAAAATTGATTTTGCCCGAAATGATGTCATTGACTTTCATAGAAATCCCCCTCATTTGGAATTTTCTCTATCCCATAATATATTATATATTATTCTCATAAAATGTAAAAGATAATTTACGATTTTTCTTCATTTCTCAGTGGATATTTCCGAAAACTTTTCAGAATTTTTTCAGAAAAATTGTTTATAAAAACCCAAAGTTTCATATCTTATCACTAAAAATCTTCAAACTTTTAATCATGGACTGTTTTTCATCCTTCAGAATAAACTAAATGTAAGGATGGACAGGTTTTTCAGTTTCAGCTTACCGATTCCGATATTCTGGGAAACCCTGCAGGAGTAAGTTTTGTCTCTCTATGACAAGTATTACCACCGAATGCCAGATGGCACTATAAAACAAATTAACCCTTTTTCACAGACCGAAGTGTGGTGTGTAGAAGAAAGAGGAAACAGGCCTATTATTGAACCTGAACCCCCTTTTCTGGAAAAGAGATACAACCGGGATCCGGAAGATTATTGTCATTTTTGTGAAAGCCAGTATGAAAATACACCCCCGGAAAAAGCCAGAATCTTTGTAAATGAAATGGGAGAATGGCAGAAACAATACCATATTTCTCCTGAATTCAGGGATGAAAATTTTGCTGAATTCCGCAGAATGGGCAATCTTTTTGAGATCGTGACCCATGACTACTGGGCCAAAAACTATGGTTTTACCCTTAGCCATAAAAATCAGACCTGGAAAGACCGTTATCTTTCCACTCCCAGCGGCTATGACCACATTATCAATATTCTGGGGATCAAGCTGCACCGTATGGGTATAGATATCGCGGACCTGAGTGAAGAAGAAATCAATCAGCGGTCCACCCCTTTTTTTGGGGGTTCCCATGAGCTTATTATATCCCGGCATCACTACATCCCCGGTTCTGAGCATACCCACAACCTATATTCCTCCGGCAGTATGAGTGAAGAAGAACATTACCACTACACCAGGTTTACTATAGAAAGCCTGCTGGACATCAGCAATGATAATCCTTTTATACGTTATATCAGTGTTTTCCAGAACTGGCTTAAACCGGCTGGGGCCAGCTTTGATCATCTTCATAAACAAATGGTGGGTCTGGACGAATGGGGAGTCCAGATTGAGAAGGAACTCTCCGAACTGGTACGTAACCCTAATCTCTATAATGAAATGGCTGCTAATTTTGCCCTATATAACAGCCTCTATATAGCGGAAAACGATCACGCCATCGCTTTTACTGAAATCGGACACCGCTTCCCTACCATAGCCATTTACTCCAAAAGTACGCACTGTCAGCCCTTTCAGCATGATCCCGATGAAGTACGGGGTATGTCCGATCTGATTCATGCGGTCCATGCCGCTTTGGGTAACCAGACCGCCTGTAATGAAGAGTGGTTTTACACTCCTTTTGATGCCATTTACCCTTCCCCCTGGCATGTATTGATAAAGCTCAGAATACACACGCCTGCCGGATTCGAAGGTAATACCAAGATCTATATCAACCCGGTGTCGCCCCATCGTCTCAAACAGACCCTGGTGGAGTCTTTAGCCAACTGCAGAGATGCCGGACACATCAGTACTTCCATACGTATCGGAGAGGAAGTACGGCCCCGGCCTAATCCTTTAAACTACGTCTATTCCAAAATCATTCTACAGAGTGATAGATGATCCAGACCTTTTACCTGGTGATTTTCCCTGTACTGCTTATCCTGGGCCTGGGATTCTGGATCGGAAAAGCTTTTAAACCAGATACAAAAACCCTGTCCACTCTTTCGCTATACCTGTTGACACCAGCCCTGATTTTTACCAGTCTCTTACGATATCAGGGACTTTTTAGCCTGGATACTCTTAAGATGTTGTCTATAGTGACTTTATTGTCATTGATAATTATAGCCGGGGTGGAACTCTTTTCCCGGATTTTCCCGCTGAAAAACAGTGTTAAAGTAGCTCTGATGCTGACATTGATGTTGTCCAACACTGGAAATTTTGGCCTGCCCATTAATCAGTATGCCTACGGCGACCAGGCCTTTGCCATAGCCTCCCTGCTACTAGTGATTTATTCTTTTTTTACTAATTCAGTAGGCGTCATGATTGCTGCTTCAGATAAGAACAGCTGGAAGACGGCTCTGGCCAAAATGTTCACTATCCCCTATTTATATGTTCTGGTTGCCGCACTCATCTTTAATTATTTTCACATCCCTGTCCCGGATAGTATTTTCAAACCTCTACAAAGTATCGGTCTGGCTGCGATACCGCTCAATCTGATACAACTGGGTATCAACCTGTCCCATATGAAGACAGGAAAAGACTGGGGGATTATTACTGCGGCAGTTGTACTTAAGCTGGCGGTAATCCCTGTCATCGCCTGGGGCCTGCTTAGACTTTTCCGGGTAAGCGGCCTGGAATTCAAAGTAACCCTAACCCAGATAGCCATGCCTTCAGCGGTTTATGCTTCCATTTTAACTGCGCATTATGAAAGCGATGAAGCTCTGACCTCCGGTATAGTCTTTGCCACCACCCTGGTATCGATTCTCAGCCTCAGTGCTTTGATTACCCTTCTAAATACTGCCTGAAGCCTTTATTTCAAACCAAAACCTGCCGATATAGGAAGATAAGATACACAGGGAAAGACCAGGGAGCATATTATGCCCATCTTAGATTTTCAAATACCTACTAACATTATTTACGGCAATGATACTATAGGCAGATTGGCAGACCTGGCCGTGGCTAATGGGGAAAAGGTCGTGTTAGTGACAGAAGAGATGGCCTCTGAATTAGGCATCAGCAATAAAGTCAAACGCGTCATCGAAGGTTACGCCTATGGAGTGATTCCTTTTGAAGTGAGCAGCAGAGCCAATACCAAGGATGTGTTTGAAGGCGTCAATATCACTAAGAACGGCAGAGCCGATGTGGTCATAGGCCTGGGCGGTGCCAATGTCCTGTCTGTAGCAAAAGCCATTGCCCAGTTCTCCACCCAGGAATTATCTCAGGAGTCGGTAAAAAGTCACAAAAAAATGGGGCTCAAAAAAGTACGCTATATTGAAGTGCCTACTCTTCAGACTATTTTCTGGGGAATCAATCCTCTGACTTATGTCAGTGATGAAACCGATCATATTAAAAAACCCTATATAGACCTGGAGTCACGTGCTGAAGCTGTGATTATAGACCCCAATCTCAGTGAAGAAGTACCTCTCAACGATGTGGTTTATGCTGCTTTGGAGGGCCTGGCTTACTCCTTTGACGCTTATATTTCCAAAAAAGCCACGGCCTTATCCGACGCTTTTTCACTTAAAGCAATTGAATTCCTGAGTGTTAATCTCAAACGTCTGGCCATGGAGCCCGCCAACATTAAGATCAAAGGAAACCTCAGTATGGGTGCGATGCTGGCCAGCCTGTCTATTTATTCATCCAGTCTGGGCACCTCCTCCGCTGCCGCTATGGGATTGGATGCAGCCGCTGGATTTTCCCAGCCCATGGGTGCCGCTATATTATTACCCCATGTGATGGAATTCAATCTGACAGCAGCAGCCAATAAATTTATCCAGATCGCAGTAGCTCTGGGAGAAAAGGTGTCAGATATCACAGTTATCGAAGCGGCCATTAAGTCTATTGAGTCTATCCGCCGTATGATGCAGGATCTGCATATCCCTCAACGTCTCAGTGAATACCAGTTATCTAATGAAAAAATAGATGTCAGTGCTAAAATAGCCAGCCAGTATGACTTTCTCAGCTACATCCCCCGCGCGGCTGGCCGTAACGAGATCTCAGAGATCATCGAAGCTGCTATGTAAATTCCCCATGGAGGACAACTTATGAGTTCCCTGGACAGTAAAGACCTGCAAGCCATCCTGGATATAAATAGTAAAATCAACACCATACAGGATGTAAAAACCATTCTGTATGAGATTTCCAATTATGCCGCTCAGCTGTCCGATGCGGAAGGTGCCTCCATCATATTAGTAGACCCCCTCACAGGAAATCTGCATTTTGAAGTAGCCTATAGTGCCAACGCGGAAGCCCTCATGGAAATGGTGATTCCCAAGGGCAAAGGTATCGCCGGGACCGTAGCGGAATCAGGAGAATATATCATCGTCAATGATGCTCAAAAAGATTCCCGTTTTTATAACGCGGTGGATGAGCATACCAATCTGGTTACACGTAACCTGGCCGCCGTACCATTGATGAGACACAATCAGGCTGTAGGTGTACTGGAAGTAATCAACTCCCACAAGGTAGGCGGATTTACCCTGGATGATGTGGAATTACTCATGCATTTCGCTTCTCAGGCGGCCATTTCCATCTCTAATGCTCTGTTATACAAAGATATCCAGGATAAAGCCAACGAGCTGGACTACCTCTACCAGATCAGCATGCGTACCAACAATACCCTGGATAGAAAGTTTCTCTTTGAGGAGATCGTCAAGCTGATCGCCAAGGCCGCTCAGTCTGCCCGGGTCAGTATCATGTTTATCAACGAACAGACCGGCCAGCTGGAAGTCCAGGCGGCCATCGGTATCCCCGAAGATATCCTGCCTGAAATAGAAAATGCTCTGCGCAATGACAAAATCTCCAGTCAGGTAGCCACCTCCGGTGAGCTGATGTACTCCAACAATATATCCCAGGCCGGACTGGGCCGAAACAAAAAATTGCGTTACTCCAGCTCTGCATTTATCAGCGTGCCGGTAAAAGTGAAGAACATCCCGGTAGGTGTGATAAATATCTCGGAACCAGGACAGGGAGTGCGCTATACCCCCAGTATGATCAAGATGCTGCAGACTGTGGCTAACCAGGTGGGAGCCGCCTTTGAATCCAACAAGAGTACACTCAGCCGTATCGAACATGAAAAGCTTCAGAAAGAGCTGGAAATTCTCCAGATGCTGCAGAATGCCCTTCTGATTTCCAATTTTAAGGATTATCAGCACCTCTCTATCTTCGCCCGCATGAAAGCTGCCAAGATAGTGGGCGGAGACTTTTACGATTTATTTGAATTAGGACCCAATCGTCTGGGCTTTGTGATTGGCGATGTCTCGGGAAAGGGATTACCTGCCAGTCTGTTCATGGCTATCTCCCGGTCAGTCATCAAGGCTTATTCCTACTACATAGATGACCCTGCGGAGCTGCTGAATTATGCTAATAAAATCGTGGTGGAAGACTCCCGTGTGGGAATGTTTGTGACCATGTTTTACGGTGTAGTGGATACCGAAACAGGTATCGTCAGTTATTCCAATGCCGGGCACAACCTGCAGTTTTTATATAAACCCCGTACCGATGAGTTTATACCCCTGAATTCCCCCGGGATTCCTCTGGGTATTGAAAAAGAGGAAAAGTTTGCCACCTCCAACATCCAGATGGAACCGGGTGATTACCTCTTCACCTTTACCGATGGGATTCTGGAAGCAGTCAATGCCAAAGGGGAAGAATTCGGCCTGCCCCGTATACAGCAGGTTGTCCGGGAATATGCCTCTACTACTGCGCAGACCCTGGTTAACTCTGTGGTCCGCGCTGTGGACGAATGGGCTGACGGTGTAGCACAATGGGATGACATGACAGTCCTGGCGTTTAAACTCGCATAATGAGAGGCTGCTTTTTTTAATCCAATCAGGATTTGAATGATTCATTCCTCTCCCCGGCCGGAAATCAAATAAACTTTGAAAATATCAAAATGGCATCATTTTTAAATTAATGCTATACTTCCTTATTAAAAAATAAGGGAGCCTGGCAGGATTATGAAACCCTGGAAGCTGGTTAGCCTGATTATATTAACAATACTGTTTTTAGGAAGTTTTTTCTGGCAGAAAAAATATTTCCATCAACCATCCACAAAAACCGGAATCTATACTTTTTCCCTACCTATCCCCCCCGATGTCTGTACCAGATTTAAAACTGATCCCCTTCCCCAGGTCAGAGAAGTCTACATAACCGGTTCCTTTATTAACTGGACAAAAGACGATCCTCGTTACCGAATGGATAAATTTATCCTACCTGACGGAAAAACAAACTGGACTATCGCGCTGGACCTGGACGGCGGACGTACCCTGTATAAATATGTGGTCTATCTGGTAGGAAGAGATGACCCGGTCTGGGTACAGGACACTTCCCATTCCCGATTACTGCCTGATGGTTTTGATGGATTTAATTCCTATATTGATCAGATAGACCCATTGCCGATTATGATAAAATTAAGAATAATCCTGCTGGGTTTGTTGGTTCTTAATCTGTGCTGGATTTTACTGCCTTTGGGATTCCCGGTGCTGAACCAGAATAGGATATGGCCCCTGATTCTGTTATCAGCCGGTGTGTGGAGCCTGGGACTTTTTTTATATCTCACTAAAATGGATCAGGATCAGAAAAACCTCCTGGAACAAAAAACATATCACTTTGCCGATCTGCTCTCTTTTACCGGGGCTGACAGGATCGAATCAGGCTTCTTTCCTGAGTTACAGGCGGTCCTCAAAATTGATACCAGTCTGAATTCAGAGATAAGCTGGGGTAGAGATCAGGAAATAGTCCAGTTGAGTAATATATCCAGGATATCGGGTTTTTCCAATACCTCAGATTTTTACAAAACATTTTTTCTTCAGAGTTTCCTTCACCCCCTGACCGGCGAAGCGCTCAGGATTACCTGGCCCAGGTGGGGGAAAGTTTCACCCAGTTTTTATAACCTGAGCCATACCGGTTCTGTCTCCCCTAACGGGATTAAGAAAATGGAAATATTGCTCTATCCTCTGAAAAAGGACTATAGACTTAACGGTTATCTGGGCTTTATCATCACCCCTCTGTCTCAGAAGGTAATATTGCCGGAAGTGGTAATATACCTGGCCGGACTAGTGCTGCTTTCTCTCTTGCTCAGTTTTAGTCTTCGCTCCAGGACAGACTCCGGCGACGCATCCGGTTTTTACCAGGCCTATAATATTACCGAACGTGAAAAGGATATTATTTCCCTGGTAATAAAAGGAGCTAATAATACTGAGATTGCCCGGCGTCTGTTTATCTCTGAAAAGACTGTGAAATCTCATATCTACAATATCTATCAGAAAGCCGGAATTCAAAACAGAGTGGAACTCATCAATAAAATTTATAAAGAAAGCGGTAACGATCCTTCCTTGCCTTAACTTATCATCCCTTGAATATAATCACGGGTCAAAGAATGCCGGGGATTTTCAAATACCTGCCGGGCTGTCCCAAATTCCACCAGTTCACCCATAAAAATAAATCCGACATAATCTGCGATCTTTCTGGCCTGAGCCAGACTGTGAGTCACAATAATGACAGTGTATTCCTCTTTAAACAGAATCAATTGTTCTTCCAGAAATCGTGTATTCTGTGGATCCAGGGAAGCCATAGGCTCATCTCCCAGAATGATCTCGGGCTCTACAGCCAGACCCCGGGCCATACACAGTCTCTGCTGCTGTCCCAGAGACAACCGGGTGGCAGGACCATGAATCCTCCCTTTCACCTCCTCCCACAGACCTACCAGCTTTAGGTTCCTGACCACTATATCATTCAGTATCCGGCGGTTGCGTATACCGTGGATGCGGGGGCCATAGGCGACATTGCCGTATATAGACATAGGCAGGGGGAAAGGTTTTTGCAGGAGCAGACCCATTTTTTTTCTGATAGCGGTGATATCCACTCCCGGTTGAAAAATATCCTCACCATCCACTCTGATCTCGCCGCTGACCTTGACATCTTCATCCAGATCGATGAGCCGGTTAAAAGATTTTAGCAGGGTAGATTTGCCGCATCCGGAGGGCCCGATAATAGCCGTAATACTTTTGTCAGGAATCTCCATATTAATGCCCTTGAGAATGTGGTGCTCTCCATAGTGGACATGGAGGTCTTTGACCTGAATATGTGATTTCATTGTTTTCTCCTATTTAATGACATTGCGTGAAAATCTTTTATTAAGCCAACGAACCAGAAAGTTGATCATCAGGATAATAAATGTCAGCACCAGAGCGGAAGAGTAGGCTCTATTCTGTACTGAGGGATAAGGTGACCCCAGCTGGAAAAAAATAGCCAGGGGCAGCGTGGCTGCAGGCTGGGATAAAGCCTGAGGCAGGCGGTCGGTATAGCCCGCTGTAAAAATAACTGCTGCCGCGTCCCCTATAGCCCGTCCAAAAGCAATGATCACAGCTGTCAATATTCCCGGAAGCGACTGTCTCAATAAGATCCAGATAGAAAACTCATAGGGGGTGGACCCGACAGTATAGGAAATAACCCGGAGCTCATCCGGCACTTTCCGGAAAGTCACATCGATAGCCCGGCTCAACACGGGAAATATCAGTAAAGCCAGAATCACCATCCCCGCCAGCAGTGAGGTCTTCTGGCTGAATTGTATCATCAGCATAAAACCAAAAGCCCCATAGACAATGGAAGGTATTCCCCACAGCACATCCAGGACCAGCCTGGTTATCTGAGCAAAGCGGGAATGCTTTTTACAATAAACATTTATATAAATGGATATGGGCAAGCTCAGGCATAGAGCCAGTAGGACCGCACCCAATCCCATATAGAGAGAACCCAGTATGGCATTCAGTATACCACCTCCCCCTTTACCCAGATAGAAGCCCCCACTGGGAGCCTGAGTGATCATTTCCCAGGATAATGCCGGCAATCCTTTAACAAAAATCGTTCCTACAATAAGTACCAGACATAATCCAATTAGCACAGTGGAGGAAAACATGATAATATGGAATACTTTTTCTTCAATCTTTCGTCCCCTATTTCTGGTCTTGATCCGGCGCACCTGCCGTTTGGATCTGCGTTGTCTGATTCTTTCACGAATGGAATTCATTGAAATTTCTCCTCTACTTTAGCCAACACCAGATAAGAAAGCAGGTTAAATAAAATGACTATAAGCATCAATATGAATGAGGCAAACAGTAGCGCTGACTGGAATCGTGGTACGGACAGCATTTCACCATAGCTATTGGCGATCAGGGCGGGCAGAGGGTACCCGGGATCAAGTAAGGAAGCAGGCAGTTTAATCACATTACCGGCTACCATCAGCACAGCCATAGTCTCACCAAAGGCGCGGGAGATAGCCATAACTATTCCGGCCAGTATTCCGGAAAGGCCCCGTCTGAAGGCTGTGACTTTCACTGCTTCCCATCGGGTCGCTCCCAGTGACAGAGCTACCTCCCTGGTTTCCCGGGGAATAGCATGCAGCACCTCCAGCGTAATATTAATGATTACCGGTGCGATCATTACGGCCAGGACTATCCCTGCCGTGAGTATGGTGTAACCCGAACTATTGCCCCCAGCCAGGGGAGCCACAAAATGCTTAATAAAAGGGACTATGAGGATCACTCCCCATAGTCCATATACCACAGAAGGAATACCTGCCAGAAGGTCTACAACCGGCCGGAAGAAATCTCTGAACCTGCGGTGAGCATATTCATGCAGATACAGTGCAGTAAATACACAAACCGGTGCTGCCAGTACTACCGCTATCAGTGTCACCCAAACTGTCCCCATGATAAAGGGAAGAAAACCGAATTCCCCCTGGGCCGGAAGCCAGGCTGAGGAAAAAAGCAGTTTTTGTAAAGGATGTACACTGATGATTTCCCGGGACTTGTAAATAAGTCCCAGGAAAAAAGCTATGAGCAGTAACCAGGAAAATAAAGTGACAATTAAAGTAACAACTTTAAATCGTCGGTTGTGTCTCTGCCGAATTTTGCTCATACTTTTTCCTAAGGTAATTTACCTGTATCAATAGACAACTGAGTTTGAGAGACAGGCACATAACCATTTTTTAGAGTCATACCCTGGCCTTCCGTTAAAATCCAGCGCAGGAACATTACCAGGTTCTCATTTGTAGGCCCGCCTTTGCACACCAGGTATAAATTGCGGGCAGGCGGTGAAGGGTATACCCCCTGGGCAATGGCTGAGGTCACGGAATTCAGATCCTGATAAATCTGTTCCCGGGGGTCTATTTTTCCATTGCTATTGATATCCAGGGGAATAGGAAGGATTCCAGCCACGGGCAGTTGGGTCTCGGGATTAAAAGCGTAATTTACATTATTGTAGCCCATACCCAGTTTATCATTTCTGACCGCTTCCGCCAACCCGGGATCGGATGATACCCCTATACCGGTGAGATTTTCCTGTTTTCCGCCCAGGTATTTGGCCCATGTCTCAGCCGCGCCGCAGGAGTCAGCCCGGGTATAGATATTGATAGCTGTAGTCCCCGGCTGGCCGGTAAGCTCTTCCCAATACTTCATGGTTTTATCCACAAAAATGGCTTTGAATTGAGCCTGTTTCAGGCCATGGGTTTGTAAATATTCACGGAATGGATTTTCTGCATTCATCACCGGTATCACTGCGTCATAAGCCACGGCAATGTACCAGGCGCCTCTGCCTTCTTCATCAGTAGTAATATCACGGGATACCATAGCGATATCCACCATTCCTGCTAAAACATCAGACATTCCCTTACCGGCACCTCCGGCATTGATATCAAAACCAATTTCAGGGTGGACCTTTCTGAATTCTTCACTCCACCTGATCATCATGGGATAAAGGGCGAAAGCACCGGATATGGTAATGGTATATTTAGCTTTATTTTTTTGTGCGCATCCGGTACAGAATAAAAAACCCGCTAAGGCTAATAATAATATTTTTCTCATGTTAGTCTCCTTTTTTACCTTTGTGACTGGTTATAACCATCCGTCAACTAATAACAATTTATTCCACCGCTCCCGTCCTGAAACCGAAACTGATTTCCGTCTGCAATCCAAGCTGAAAACTGACACCAGGGTCAACATTCAGAATTGCAAAAGGCTTTAAGATTATTCCCTGAACCGGAGTATAATTAAAAGCCAGGGATAAAGCCTGTGAAAATATGCCAGCACTTTCATATTGATTGAGGATATTTATATATGCCGCCATAGAGTCAGAAATCATTAATCCCAGGGTCGCCTGTATGTGAGACTGGAGTGTAAGCGGAGTAGTGTTGTCATCCACTTTTCCCAGGTATTCCAGTAGTATCCAGAGTTTCCCCAGACGGGCATCAGCATAGGCTGAGATGGCGTCCATCAGATATTTCTTTCCAGCCGCCTGGAGACGGTTCTGTTCCGCTCCCCGGTACGACAAGGCTATTCTGATATTGGTTAGCGGAGAGATAATCACATTTACTCCCCAGGCAAATTGATCAGCAACCCCGGTCTCATTTCCATTATAACCCTGACCGTTGAGTATCTGGACATTATAGCTCAGTACCTTGTTCAGGATATTCCCTCCCAGACCTAGCCCCAGGTCTGCTGTAGGTGACGCACTCTCCCGGTCAGCCAGGGCTTTTACCGGACCCAGAGTGTATTTCCATTCCGGAGAGTATCCGAACCAGGTCTTCTGGAGTCCTATACTCAGCACCAGTGGTTCAAACAATTTCCAGTCAAGATAGGCGAATTTTAGCGGGGTGCTGATTTTACCCAGGTCAAAAGTTACTCTTCCTGTAATAGCTTTATTCCATTTTACTTTGAGATCATTATAGTTCCGGGACAGGCTGAATTGACCGCTATTGTTATCCATTGAAAAATTTGCATCAAAAGCGGCAGACCAGTCTATCCAGGTTTGACTTTGATAGGAGATTTCTGACCCGAAAAACAGCACAGAATTTATACCAAGAAATAATCCAATCCAAAAAATATACTTCATAACACACTCCAAAATATGTTTTTGAGTAATGATCAATATTGAATTTTCAGTGACACAGGTAAGACAAATCAGTGGTTAGAAAAGAGTGGTTTCAGCAGGATAATTTGACCAGGATATGATTGAGAGGGTCCAGAGACTCAGTTAAAACAGCATGTTGTATTTTGCCATCCTGTATACAGTACTGTATACCAAAGCGGATGAAAATATGGTAGCGGCGCTGAATGCGGCGCAGGCGGCGTAAATAGACCCGGGCCTGTCTTTTGAGGCGCCGTAAAAATGATCTGTATCTGACCTGGAAAAAACCTGTCAGTAAGGCAGTAATCTGGACAGGATACGGCTGTATGAGGTGTTTCATCAGAAGACGCGTGATTGATTCCATGCCCATGGGCTTTTCCTTTTTTGGATGATAAAAATACTAGCTCCGGTGCAGGGAAAAGTCAAACTAAACCGGGTTTTTTGATTGGTTATTTTGAAAAAAAAATAAGTAGCGTTATCTGAACGTATTATTAAAGGTCATGTTCTCTGGAAGAATGAAATGAACGCTTTCAGACTCATTGTGGCAGAACCCAGACTAAAGTTGGTATGTTTATCCGATTGCACAGGGGATGGTTTGTATCAGTGAAGACCATTCCCAAACCGGCCCCGCCTTCTGAATAATTCAGGAGAAGAACAAATCCAAATTGATCTGCTCCCTCTCATCTCTTGTAGCAGTACCGGCAGCCCTGGATGTGGACTTTACGGACTGTCCCGGTTTGCTGGGAAGAAGCCATAACTGCATCATCCATGCCCAGTCTCTTGCCGCAGCGGGGGCATACCCTGTCAAATACATGGCCTCCCTTATAACAGTGCCCGCAGCCTCTGATCTCCAGTACCAGGCGATGGTCGGGATACTCCAGCTGTTTGGCGTATAACCGGGTACCGGACAGGCTTTCTCCGCATAAGGGGCAATGGGTCAGTCCGGGGAGAGGCGCGGGAGATTTATCGCCGGGCTTTTCAGTCACAGGCATTCGGATAAAATAGAGCAGTGCCAGTAAAATCACAAATGCGGTCGCACCCAGTAGATAGTACATGAGACCTCCCGGAAAATTCAGGAAAAGCTGTTACTCACAGTTTAATGATCAGTCTATTATATAGGAAAGGGGCAAAATTAGCACTTTAAGCTGGATTTCAGTATCACTCACTCAACTGTAAAAACACCGGAGGTGTTAAAATGAAGCCGCCATAAAAAAGTAGGGAAATTCATCCTTTGGGGTAAGAACAGTGATGAAGTCCTACCCCCCTTTCGGGTGAAGGCCACAAGCAGACAGGGGCACTGGTGTCTCATACCCTGCCGCGGCGGCAGACGCCATCTATTAAAAGAAATTGTGAGTCTATTCAGGCTATTACAATCAGGCCTTGGTTTTATCGGATAAAAATTGATCCTGGGCTTCGTCTTCCAGGCCTTCCAGAAATAATTCAATCCAGTGTGCGGCCAGAGTCCCATCTCCAACCGCGGTAGCCACCTGTTTTAAGGGCCTCTGACAGCAGTCTCCCGCGGCAAATAGTCCGGGACGTGTGATGCACATTTTTTCATCCACCACGATAAAGCCCTCTTCATCTTTCACCGCGTCACTGACCATAGCAGTGTTGGGCAGCTGCCCGATAAAAATAAACACACCGTCAACTTTAAAGAAAGTTTTCTCGCCCGTCTTTTTATTAAGGAGGCGAAGGCCTTCCAGCTTGTCCTCGCCTACCACTTCTTCGGCTACAGTATCCATGATAAATTCGATGCGGGGATTCTTGCGGGCACGATCCTGGCTCAGTTTACTGGCCCGGAACTCATCACGCCGATGGATGATAGTGACTTTGGTGGCAAAGCGGGTCAGGAACAAAGCCTCTTCTACGGCTGACTCCCCTCCCCCTATAACCGCTACTTCCTTGCCTTTATAAAAGGCGCCGTCGCAGGTAGCACAGAAAGATATACCTCGTCCGTAGAATTTGTCCTCTCCGGGTATTTCCAGTTTGCGGGGATGAACACCGGATGCGATCAGGACACTTTTAGCATAGTAGTTGTTTCCCTCTGTCTCAACTTCAAAATATTTTTTGTCATCCAGGTAGTGCACGTTAGTTACGCTGGCATATTCAAACTCCGTACCGAATTTTTTTGCCTGCTCTTCCATCTTCATGGAAAGATCATAGCCGTTGATCCCATCGGGAAAACCGGGATAATTCTCGATATTATGCGTAAGGGCCATCTGCCCGCCTGAACCCACCTTTTCCAGAATCAATGTGGAAAACATGGCACGGGCAGTATAAATGGCTGTAGTCAATCCCGCAGGGCCTGCCCCTACGATTATGAGGTCACGTACTTTATTATCATCGGTTTTTTGCTTAACCGGTTCTTCTTCAGTTTGAAAACTGGCAGTCTGTATCTTGAAGTTCAGCATGCTACCCTCCGCAGGAAAATGAATATATTATAATATACTAATATTTTCTGATTTTTGTCAATTTGTCCTGAGGTGACCGATTTGATGGACAGATTTCTATGAAATGATTATAATTATATATGATTTGTAGGAAATTATGGGAGGTGCACCATGAAAACTGCCATCTTTGAATCGGTAAAATGGGAAAAAAACTACCTGAACAGGATAGGATTGAAGAGTTTTAATCCGGTGTTTTTTCAAGAAGAACTTTCCCCCGACTATATCCCGGAAGAAGCCAGAGACGCGGATGTACTCTCAGTGTTTATATACTCCAAAGTTACTCCGGAAGTCATTGACGCCTTTCCAGGATTAAAACTCATTACTACCCGTTCTACCGGTTTCGACCACATCGATACTGCCTATTGTAATAAAAAAAACATAACAGTGTGTAATGTCCCCTATTACGGTGAAAACACAGTTGCGGAGCATACCTTTGCCCTGATGCTGGCCGTATCCCGAAACCTTCACAAAGCCATAGTCCGCACTCAGAAAAACAACTTTTCCATGGAGGGGCTGCAGGGACATGATCTCAAAAATAAAACCCTGGGGATCGTAGGGGCCGGACGTATCGGCCTGCACGCCATTAAAATAGCCCGCGGATTCGGGATGAAAGTACTGGCCTATGATGTAAAAAAAGATACTTTTCTGGAAGAAATCCTGGATTTTAAATATGCTTCGCTGGAAGAGGTAATCAGTCATGCTGACATCGTGAGTATTCACACCCCTTACAACAAATATACGCACCATATCATTAATATGAACAATATTAATGATTTTAAAAAAGGAGCTATCCTTATTAATACCGCACGGGGTGGTTGTGTAGATTCCAATGCCATACTGTACGGCCTGCAAAACGGAATCCTGTCCGGTGTGGGTCTGGATGCCTTTGAAGGTGAGGAGATTGTCAGAGAAGACCAGGCACTTTTATACAATGATGTACCCGCTGAAAAACTCAAGATAGCACTCCAGAATAATATCCTGTTAAAAAATGAAAACGTAGTCATTACCCCACATATCGCCTTTAACAGCCAGGAGGCAGTCATGCGTATCCTGGACACCACACTGAATAATATTGAAAAATTTGCAGCAGCGATCCCTGAAAACAGGGTCAGCTGAAATTTTTCTACGAAATCAGTACGATTTTTCTTGACATTCACAGCGGTAAAAATATAATGAGTCATAAATCACAAATTGACTATTTCATTTGAAAAAAACAGTTTTGTGGTCTACATTATACGCAGAGAAAATACAAATGATTTCCATAGGAGGAAGGTATGAAGAAAGTTTTATTAGCTCTGTTGATTATGGCTTTTGGTGGGGCGGCTTATTCAGCTACAGATAGTGAAGTCTATAACTGGCTGAAGAATCACGATGAAGATGGTTATGAGTTCAAGAAAACAGTTACTGAAGGCAAGATGTGGAAAGTTGCTTTCAAACTGCCTGATTGGGAACAAGCCTGGGATGTTTATGTTGTCATCGGCAAAAATAAGAATAATTCCAATTTCGACATGGTCACTCTGTTTGCCGGTGTGGGTGAATCCAAGAATCAACCCTCTGCAGATCTGATGAAGTATGTCCTGGATGTCAATGCCAGCGACGATGACTGGGGCGGTTTTTCCGTCTACTATGATAAAAATGACAAGATGTGGTATGTGGACTACAACATCCACCTGCGCAAGATGTATGTAACCAGCACAGAACTGATCAATGCGGTTGGCTGGATGGCTGGTACCTGCGAAAGTTACAACAGCATTATTGCTGAAAAACTGCAATAAAACTTATACTTATTTTCAATACAGGGCAGGTCAAACCTGCCCTGTATTTTGTAATTCATGGTTTATTAATCCAGGAGGAAAAACGTGGAATTTATTATTGAAAACCGTCCGGTATTTACATCCCTAAAGATAAAAATGAAAACCGGAGAGACTTTCCGAACCGAAGCCGGCGCCATGGTCTCCATGTCACCCAGCATCCAGATTCAAGCCAAAGCTTCTGGTAAAGGGATTTTCGGCACCATCAAAGCAGCTATCGGAGGAGAATCTCTCTTCGCTTCTTTATACACTGCCTCTGCTGATGGAGAGTTGGTGCTGGCTCCTGCCGCACCCGGTGATATTATTGAATTGGATCTCAGCAATCAGACCATCCTGGCTCAAAGTGGAGCCTATCTGGCAGGTAGTCCGGACCTGGATTTGTCTACCCAGGGGAGCTTTAAAGCCATGATCGGTGGTGAAGGTTTATTCCTTTCAAAAATTTCCGGAACCGGTAAACTCTTCCTGAACTCATATGGTTCAGTTTTTGTGAAAGAACTCTCCGCGGGAGAAACCTATAAGGTGGATAGCGGACATATCGTAGCTTTTGAATCCTCAGTTCAGTATAAACTGGCTATGGCAGCAAAAGGAATATTTTCCACTGTTGCTTCCGGAGAAGGCCTGGTTACAGAATATACAGGACCTGGTAAAATCTGGATACAGACCAGAAATATGAGTGCCTTGGCAAGCATCATTGCTAAACTCATTCCATCCAAGCCTTAAGAAAATATTTGTTTAAAAAAAAAGAGAAGAGCTTGCCTCTTCTCTTTTTTTTCATTAAATTTGTTGACGAATTTTTTAGAGACGCTAAAATAGGTCTGAAAAAAAATAATCTGCGGGAGGAAAAAATGTACAATGAAGATGATGATGACGATGATGAATACATGGAAGACCAGGATGACGAATATGGTGATGACTCCTGGGAATCCGGAGACGATGATTATGATGAAGATGACGATGATTTTTCAGACCTCGAAGTAGAGGATGATCTGGATGAATGGGACGAAGATGAAGAAAAAGAAAATTTTATCAAAGATAATGAATTCTTCGAAGATGATGACGACGAAGACCTGGACAGTGACGACGAATTCTATCAGGAAAAAGGATTTGACGATCTTTAACTAATCTATACATTAATGGGCATCAACTCTTAATAATTCCCCAGGAATACCGAAAATTACAGTAAGCTAGTAATGCGGGAGGAGACCATGCCCAGGATCATTGGTATAGACTTAGGCACGACATTTTCAGCCCTGGCCTACCTGGAACAGGGAAAGGCTGTAATGATCGAGGATGAAGAAGGCAGACGCAGTCAACCCTCTGTAGTGGCTTTTTCCCCTGAAGATATAAAAGCTGGTGAAGATGCGCTGCATCAGAACCTGGATGCCCGGATAGTCAGGCGTATCAAAAGAAAAATGGGAACAGACTATCGCTTCCGGTTCCAGGATAAAGAATTCAGTCCGGAAGAGATTTCTGCCCTGATCATTCGACGGCTGGTCGAAGTGGCAGAGCAAAACCTGGGTGAAAAAATCAGGGATGCCATTATCACAGTCCCGGCGTACTTTAATGATAACCAGCGCCAGGCTACAAAATATGCCGGCGAGATCGCGGGGCTGAATGTCCTGCGTATCATCAATGAACCAACTGCGGCCAGTCTGGCATATGGTATTAAGGGAGATCAGGAAACTAAAATCGTAGTCTTTGACCTGGGCGGCGGGACTTTTGATGTCAGCATTCTCAGGATTTCAGAGGGTATCTACGAAGTAGTCTCCACCGCTGGAGATAATAATCTGGGCGGAGAAGACTTCACAGAGCGTATCATAACCCTTCTGGTAGATCGCTTTAAAGAAGAAACCGGTATAGACCTGAGGGAAGACCCCTTAGCGGGGCAGCAGTTATATGAGGCAGTCGAAAAGGCCAAGAAAGAATTATCCAGTCAGGATAACACCCGTATCCATATACCATTTATCACCGCGGATGAATCCGGTCCGCGTGATATTGACTTCATTTTGAAACGTGAAGAATTCGAAAGATTAATCCACGACTACATCAAGCGCAGTCTGGAACTCACCACCCAGGCAGTGGAAGAAGGACAGCTGACCCTCCAGGATATAGACAGGATCATTTTGGTCGGGGGCAGCTCACGTATACCCTATGTTCAGCAGGAAGTTACCCGTCTTTTCGGCAAACGCCCCGACTGTGATCTCAATCCCGAAGAAGTGGTAGCAATGGGCGCCGCTATACAGGGTGGAATTATTGAAGGTGAGATTGATGATATAGTCCTGGTAGATGTCACCCCTATGAGTCTGGGCATTGAAGTGGAAAACGGGTACTTTGTCCCGGTAATCGAACGCAACACCCCTGTGCCCACCGCGGCGCGCCGCATCTTCACCACAGTGGTAGATGCTCAGCGCAGTGTGGATATCCATGTACTCCAGGGTGAAAGTATGTACGTGCAAAATAATGTCTCACTGGGAAAATTCAGACTGGACGGCCTGCCTCAGTCACACAAGGGTACACCCCGTATAGAGGTAAAATTTGAGCTGGATGTCAATGGCATCCTGCATGTCACTGCCATGGATGTAGAGAGTTCACATGCCCAGGGGATTACTATAGTCAATGAATCCAGGCTCAGTGAAAAAGAGATGAAAAAGCTCCAGGAAGAACATGTAAAAAATTATCATCAGGAAATTGAGAAAAGGGGCTTACTCTCTCAGGTATTGCGTCTTAAAACCAAGGCTGACACCATTGCCTCCCGACTGGAAAAACTCACCCCTTCCCAGTATTTCCGCAGTCTGCTGCGTCAGGAACTCTCTGAAGTACGTCTGCTTTTACAGGAAGGCGTCCAGGAACTGGACATCAGGAAAGTACAGGAAGCCCTGGAAACCCTGGAATTTATGAAACAGGAACTCAAGGCAGGAAACTACCATAAGGAAGAAATTCTGGCATGAGTAATTTTTATGAGGTCCTGGGGCTGAAGATTCAGGCAACCCCGGATGAAATCCGCAAAAATTACCGGGAACTGGTCAAAAAATTTCACCCGGATAGGAACCCTCTGCATACCAAGAGATTTGAAGAAATTACCTGCGCTTATTCTACTTTGGTACATCCGGAAAAAAGGAAGCAATACGATCTCAAGCTCCAGGAAAACAAAGAATTACGTACCGGAAAATCCTTCCGTTTCCGTGAATTTAAAACCTGGTTATTCCAGTTCAGATTCATACAAACCCTGTTCGGAGGACACCGCGTTACAGCTCCTCCCCAGCAGTCCCGCGAGACCGTCCAGTCTCTGCAGACCAGGGAGCTGTTGAAACGGGTGATGTTTTCCAATAATATCTTTGTCCAGACTACGGCAGTACAAGCCATACTGGAACAAGCTGACCCTGAGGCCATTAATGACATGTTAAGATTACTCTATTCAGGAATCAATGAAGCTGTCAAAATGGCTATTATTGAAGGAATCAGAAAGTACCATACTCCACATGTTACCCAGGTCCTCCAGGAAGTCTATGAGACTGAAAAAAACATCCGTATAAAGCAATCCATCCGCCGCAGTCTGACTCAATCCATACCTTTAAATTAATCCGGATTTTTAGACATTCTATCACTTTTGATATATCATAATTGATAGCATATCCAGCTTTATTTCCGCTTGTATTTTTATATCTTCATATTAGGTATAGAATTAAAAAGCAATATATCTATTGGCATGATCTTTGCAATAATAAGTCACAAAGATCATGAGGAGGAAATCATGAAAAAAACAATGTTTGCAGGTGCGATCGTATTGCTATTGGTTACTCTGGGACAGGCCCAACCCAGGGAATTCTTCGGGGGCTTTTGGCATATGGGAGCCCAGGTTTATCTGAACCCTCAGGCTCAACTAAATCAATCCCTGGAAAGCCTGGGATACAGCGGTTTTACCGGAACAGGGTACGGATTCACCTTTGGCGGTGGCTGGCTGGTAAAAAATATTTATATGGGCGGTTGGGGTTCCTGGGACTTTAACTCCCAGGTAGCTGTAAATAATACAGCTCAACGTACTCTAACAGGCGGCACCGGGGGCAGAGGTGGTTTTGAATTCGGTTACGCTATAGTTAACACTCCTAGTCTACACCTGATCCCCAGTATTAGTCTGGTCTGGGGCGGCAGCGGTTATACTTTTACAACCAATATGACCTTTACTCAGTATGTGAATAATCCTGTAGATTTTTCACCTGGAATTGACCTGTCACATTTTTCACTAGGTATAGGAGTGAATCTTCTGGCAGGCGGAAAAAATGCCGGATTTATGTTAAAAGCTCTGTATCTGTATAATCTGGCAGCACAGTTAGGTCCGGTTAATTTTCAGGCCAGTCCGACATTGAACCAGCATAATGTAATGATCAGTACTGAAGTATATTTTGGTGAAATAGCTCCTAAGAAAGTCTATTTAAAACAGATAAATGATGTAGAAGAAGAACAATAAAGTTTTCCACCCTCCAGTCTGTTAAAGCAGTCTGGAGGGTGATTTTTTTAAGGAATGTATATGACTCTGGGACAACAGATTTCCCGTTCAACTAAAATAGTACTGACAGTATTGGGATTAAGTAATCCTTATCCTAAAGTGGATATAAAAGATATTCAGATCGTAAAAAAACAGAATACATTTTATACGACTTTCACCACCGAAAATCTAATAAACGAAGATATCAGAACTGTGATAAGTAGTGGTATAAATATCCAAATTAATTATTCCATCAAGAGCAAAGCTAATAATAAACTCCTCTATAATTCTACACAAAGTGATTTGATCAGTTTTTCTGGGAACCAGTGGTTTCTGAATGAATCAGCTTACAGCAATTTTTCGAGTTTAACAGATCAATTGAAGACCAAAAAACTGATGATACTTTCATCTACTAATTCTGCATCCTATGGGAATATACAGACCAGTATTGAAATAATTATCCGAACCCAGGACTATGCAGACCTGACAGAGCTGTGGGGAAATCAACCCAGGATAATTCTAAAATATAAATACTGATTCACAGGAGTTCATTGATGAGATTTCGCATCAGCCTGGTATTTATTATCTTCACCCTTTCCATCTTGATTTCTACTCTGTTGATGAGCTATCAAACCATCTCCCGAGTCGAGGAGAATATGCAGACTGAATTGATATCCTCCATTACCAACCCCACTTTATCCTCTCAGGAAATCCACTCCAGAATATCTGTTTATCAGGCTTTTTCTAAAAAAAGGATCATAGGTTATACCAGAGATATCTGGAAACTATTAGCTATAGAAGCTCTCATTCTGGGTGGAATCAGTATTTACCTCTTTACCGGGTTTACCCGTCCTTTAAAAAAATTATCCCTGCACTTATCAAATCGTCGCGACAATGAGACAGGAGTTTTAATTCCATTCCCCCTTCAGGGTTCCTGGGAGATTCGGGGTTTAATCCAGTCCTATAATGCACTCAGCACTCATCTTCAAGAATACCAGGAATTAGTAGGTGATCGTTCCCGATACCGGGGATGGAAGGAGATTTCCAGAATAATTGTACATGAGATCAACAATCTGCTATCTCCTATTCAGACTTATACAGAATTTCTTTTGGAAAAGACTGCAGAAAAGGACAAGGCGGGTCATCTCCTGAATAAAGTTAAGGAGATACAGTTGACCTTAAAAAAATATCATCATTTATCTCATATCCCTGATGCGGTTTTTCAACCCATCCAGTTGACAGAATTAGCTCAGGAAGTTAGTTCTGAATTTAACCGGGTAACCATCATATCCGGTAATTTACCACTTATACGAACAGATTCAGTTTTGTGTCGGGAAGTTCTGCGCAATCTGATTAAGAATGCCTGTGAAAGCCACGAAAATACCACAGTTACTCTGAGTTTTGCCCTGCTGGCTGGAGAAGCACAAATAACCATAGCCGATAATGGCCCGGGAATGAACCCACAGATTTTGGAAAACATCTTTACTCCCGGATATTCTACCAAACCTCATCACTCCGGTATAGGAATGGCACTCACACAAAGTCTAATGAATGAGCTGCAGGGTAGGATAGCTGTCAGGTCTCAACCGGGACAGGGCACACAGGTCAGTTTGTTTTTTCCACTGTTTGAAGAGGTGAATATATAATGAAGATACTGGTAATAGATGATGATTATGATGTAATAAAAAGTCTGGCTGATACTTTGGAAGGTATCAAAGTGTTAGGTGCAGGCACTATCAGTCAAGCCCGTGAAATACTGGAGCAGGAAGAAGATATAGATGCAGCATTAATTGATGTGATGCTGGGGCAGGAAGACGGCTTGACTTTACTTAAAGCTATTCGTCAGGCCGACCGTCACTTTCCCTGTGTAATGATGTCCGGGTATTCTACTATTCAGACTGCAGTAGAGTCCATACGCTTGGGGGCCTGGGATTATCTGGAAAAACCACTCTCTCTGCAGAAAGTCCGTATTACATTAGAACATATACGAGAAAAACGACTGCTCAGCACCATGGCAGACAAGGAACTGAGCCGCTATAGATTGATAGGAAAATCTCCGGCCATGCAGGAAGTAAACCAGCTGATTCAGAAGGCATCCGCATCGGATCTTCCCGTCCTCATCTATGGTCCCAGCGGTAGCGGTAAAGAACATGTAGCCCACCTGATACATCTGCAAAGCACCCGGGCATCCGCCCCATTGATTAAGCTAAATTGTGCTTCCATCCCCCGGGATCTTTTTGAAAGTGAACTTTTTGGTTCAGATAAAGGAGCCTACACCGGTGCTTTAAAAGAACGTAAGGGGAAAATCGAACAGGCTAACCGGGGCAGTCTATTTCTGGATGAAATCGGAGAGATGCCTCTGGAACAGCAGGCTAAACTCCTCAGAGTATTGGAAGATAAAATAGTCACTCGGTTGGGGAGTGAAATCTCCCGACCTGTTGATTTCCGACTGATAACCGCCACAAACCGTGACCTGAACACCGCAATCAAAGATAAGTTATTTCGTGAAGACCTGTATTACCGGATTGGAGTAATCATTATCTATATACCCTCACTGCGGGACAGAAAAGAAGATATCCCTTTACTGGCCAAGACTTTTCTGGAAGAATTAGTCAGAGACCAGGGTGGCCTGGAAAAGGAATTCAGCCCTGAATCCCTGGATTTTCTGCGGGATTTACCACTTGCAGGTAATGTCAGAGAACTTCGTAACCTGGTACAAAGGGCTTTTGTTTTTTCCACGGAAAATATTATTGGAACAGCTGAGGTTAAAAAAATAAGTTCTTCACCTATGCAGGAAGTGGATAATATTTTTACCAGTACTATGCCGTTCAGCCAGGCAAAGCATCTTCTGGAAAAGAAATACATTACCGAGCAACTGAAACTTCATCAGGGGAATATATCCCATACAGCTCAAAGTCTGGGAATTCTGCCTAATAATCTTATGCGTCGTATGAAAATACTGGAAATAAGATAAGCTTCAGATTCTTTTCCAGACCTGTCCCTGGGGAGTATCCCGCACTTCTATCCCGCGTTCCAGCAGGAGATCCCTGATCTCATCGCTTTTGATGTAATCTTTAGCCAGGCGGGCCTGTGCTCTCTGATCCAGCAAAGACTGTTCTTCATCAGACAAGCCCTCTTCATCTTTGAAATGCAGGAAACCCAGCACTACATTCAATTCCTTGAGATACCCCAGAATCCTGCCGGCCATAACCGGACTGAGAGCGGAAATATTTTCATTGAAGTATTTCACCATTTCAAACAGGACACCCATGGCTTCGGCGATATTGAGATCTTCATCCATAGCCAGTTCAAATCTGGATCGGGTATCTTCCAGCCGGGATTGATGTTCAGGGTTATCACCCCCGCCGGTCTGGATACTCTGCAGGCTGATAATAAAGTCATCCAGCCTATGCAAAGTGGATTCCGCCGCCCTCATTCCATCCAGGGTGAAATTATAAGGTTTTCGATAGTGTGTGGAAAACAGCGCATAACGCAGCACTCGGGGATCAAACCCTTTTTCCTGCAAATCCCTCAGGGTATAAAAGTTGCCCTTGGACTTGGACATCTTTTGCCCGTCTACTACCAGATGGGCAGCATGCAGCCAAAAGCGGGAAAATTCCTGTCCGGTGGCGGCTTCACTCTGGGCTATCTCATTTTCATGATGTGGAAAAATCAGGTCCACTCCACCGGCATGAATGTCCATGGTCGGCCCCAGGTATTTCATACTCATCACACTGCACTCAATATGCCAGCCTGGACGTCCTGCGCCCCAGGGAGAATCCCATTTAACATCGCCGTCTTCCTTGGTCCATTTTTTCCAAAGGGCGAAATCAGAAATACTTTCCCGGTCATATTCATCTTTAGTCACTCTGCCGCTGGCCCCGGTTTTTAGATTGGCATGATCCAGATGGGCCAGTTTGCCATAACCCTCATAACTATCCACCCGGAAATATACCCCGTCTTCACTTTCATAGGCATGACCTTTGTTCATGAGAGTGGTGATCAGGGCTATCATGTCCGGGATAAAATCCGTTGCCGCGGGATAATGGGTGGCTGGTTTGACATTCAGAGCATTTAAATCTTCAAAAAATGCTTTTTTGTATATCGCTGTATAATCCTGAAGACTCATGTTCTTCTTTTGACTATCCCGGATGGTCTTGTCATCTACGTCAGTGAGGTTCATTACATGCCTGACTTCAAAACCGCGGTATGCCAGCCAGCGGTGCAGCAGATCTTCAAATAAAAAGGTTCGGAGATTTCCAATGTGAGGATAATTGTATACTGTAGGACCGCAGGTATAAAGACGAACCACTCCTTTTTCCAGAGGCTGAAACTCGTCCATGTTTCTGGTGCTGGTATTGTAAAAAGTGATTGACATGACAATATCCTCCTGTTCAGAGCGTCCATTATCCTAAAAGAAAGACCGGGGAAAGTCAAACAAGAGCTTTTTCGGGAGACAATGTTTTCAGCTGATTCCTATGAATCATTGATAAACCCAGGGATAAATGGTATAATCATAGGCAAAATCGTCTATTAAAGCGAGGCTGACATGTCATTAAAGTCTACACCTTTTCACGACCGCCATCTCAGCCAGGGTGCTAAAATGGGACCTTTTGCGGGATGGGATATGCCCATCCAATACCCCCAGGGAATCCTGGCGGAACACCGCCAGTGTCGGGAATCAGCCGCCCTGTTCGACACTTCCCATATGGGGGAATTTGTGTTCCGGGGGGATATACGGGCTTCCGGACTGGAACAGGCTGTGACCTTTCCCGTCCATCAGCTGGAAATCGGCCGCTGTAAATACGGACTGATGCTCAACAGCACGGGCGGAATCATTGACGACCTGATCATATACCGCAAAGCTCAAGATGAACTATTTATCGTGGTAAATGCCGGTACTATAGACAAAGACTTCAGTAATCTCAAATCTCACATCAATCACCAGGGTACTCTGGAAAACATTTCTGACTCTACCGCAAAACTGGATCTCCAAGGACCAATGAGCCGGGATATCCTGACAGGCCTGGTTGGAGAAAGTATCAGCGGTCTGAAATATTTTCGGCACCAGACTATTCAGTGGCAGGGTCAGCCTTTGCTGATCAGCCGCACCGGCTATACCGGAGAACTGGGGTTTGAACTCTACGGCAGTCATGCTCTTCTTCAGGATCTGGCTGACCGCATCCTGTCCGACTCCCGTGTCAGCTGGGCAGGACTGGGAGCACGCGATGTGCTCCGCCTGGAAGTGGGCTACAGCCTCTACGGCAGCGACATGGATGATACCACCAACCCCCTGGAATGCGGCCTGGAATCCTTTGTGGATATGACACATTCTTTTACCGGAAAATCTGCCCTGGAAAAAAGCCTGGCGGACGGTTTAAAAACTACCCGGGTTGCTTTCCGTACTACCAGTCGGCGGGCGCCCCGCTCTCATTTCTCCATTGAGGCAGAGGGACAGACTATCGGCACTGTGACCAGCGGATCTTTTTCTCCCATGACAGGCACAGGTATAGGGATCGGTATCGTTGACAAAAAGTGGAATAAACCCGGAGATAGTATTAAAATATCGGATGGAAAAAGCAGTATGGATGCCGTACTGTGCTCTCTTCCCTTCTACGGTGAGGGCAGTGTCCGCAAATAAATCCTGAGAGGTAGACATGGAAATTTTATTCAGCAAAGAGCATGAGTGGGTCAAGATCGAAGGTAATACCGGTACTATTGGTATCACCGAATTTGCCGTAGATCAGCTGGGCGATATCACCTATGTTGAACTGCCTTCCCCTGGAAAAGCAGTCGGTCAGGATGACATCCTGTGTTCTATTGAAAGTGTAAAAGCAGCCAGCGATGTATTCTGCCCTCTGTCAGGAAAAGTCACAGCTATAAATGAAGCCCTCCAGGATACCCCTGAACTCATCAACGAAAGCCCCTTGGAAAAAGGCTGGATCGCCAAACTGGAAATAAAAGATATGTCTGAAAAATCCTCTCTTATGTCTGAAAAAGATTATCAGGAATACATTAAGGGGTTGTCCGATTGAGCTACATCCCTCATTCACCACAAGATATTAAAGAAATGCTGCAGGCTGCCGGGTTAAATAGCCCGGCTGAGCTGTTTAAAGATATCAAACCCGCACTGAAAGCCAAAAGTTTCAATATACCAGCCGGAAGTTCTGAATTTGAAGTCAGCGACTATTTTCATGAACTTTCCACACGCTATGACAGCCGGATTGAATCCTGGATAGGTGCTGGCTATTATACGCATTTTATCCCCAGCGCTGTGGATGCCCTTTCCAGCAGAGGCGAGTTTGCCACCGCATATACCCCCTACCAGCCTGAAGCCAGTCAGGGCACCCTGCAGGCATTGTTTGAATATCAGACTGCCATCTGTGAACTCACCGGTATGGATGTATCCAATGCCAGTCTCTATGACGGCACTACCGCCCTGGCGGAAGCCGTGATGATGGCCCTGCGTATCACCGGCAGGAAAAAAGTACTGGCTGACAAATGGGTCAATCCCCTGTACCTGAAAGTACTCCAATCCTATATGAATAACCTGGATGTGGAACTGGTAATCCGGGACCTGGAAAAAGACCATGACCTGGATGAAGAATTTGCCGCTCTGGTTATTCAGACACCGGATTTTCTGGGTGATATCAGGGACTATTCCAAACTCATCCTGCAGGCTCAAACTAAGAATATACTGGTCATAGAAAATGTCTATCCCCAAAGCCTGGGTCTCCTAAAAAGCCCCGGTGAAAAAGGGGTGGATATCGCCGTGGCGGAGGGCCAGAGTCTGGGCAATCCCCTGAGTTTCGGAGGACCCTATCTGGGAATTATAGCCACCCGTGAAAAATATGTGAGAAAACTCCCCGGCCGGATAGTGGGAGAAACCCTGGACCGCAATGGCAAAAGGGCTTTTGTACTGACTCTGCAGGCCAGAGAGCAGCATATCAAGCGGGAAAGAGCTAACTCCAATATCTGCTCCAATCAAAGCCTGGTAGCCCTGCGTGCCGCTATGTATCTGTCACTGGTAGGAAAACAGGGATTCCAGTCCCTGGCCCGTACAAATTTTGATAAATCAGAATACGCTAAAAATATCCTGGGCACAATACCCGGTGTATCCGTCAGGAATAGTCATCCTACCTTTAATGAGTTTACTTTGGCACTCCCCATAGAGGCTGGATTGCTCCTGGAAAAACTGAAACAAAAGCGCATCTTACCGGGACTGCCTCTGGGATCTGTATACCCTGAATTGTCCCATTGTCTTTTAGTTTCCGTCACCGAAATCAGGAACAAAGCCGCCATAGACCGGCTCAGCCAATCCATCCGGGAGGCTCTGAAATGAACCCTCATCCCCTGCTATCTGAATTAAGCCGCCCCGGGCGCCCCGGTGTGACCTTGCCGGGCTCTGATGTACCAGCCGCGTCCTTACCGCCCTCAAATTTACTGCGTGAAAAAGCAGCGCGTCTTCCGGAATTATCAGAACTGGATATTGTCCGACATTATACCCGCTTATCCCAGCTGAATTTCTCCATTGACACCCATTTTTATCCCCTGGGCAGCTGTACTATGAAGTATAATCCCCGTTTTACTGATCAGGCGGCCAATCTGGAGGGACTACGCGGTCTGCATCCCTGGCTGGCTCTGACTCCTGAAACCCTGGAACTCTGCCAGGGAGGTCTGGAGATTATCTCCCGTCTGGAGGATCTGCTCTGCGAGATCACCGGCATGGATGCCGCCACCACTCAGCCACTGGCTGGAGCACATGGCGAAATGATGGGTATCATGCTGATCGATGCCTATCACCGCTCCCGGGGCAACCGTAAAAAGAAGATCATCGTACCTGACTCATCCCATGGGACTAACCCCGCCTCTGCCAGTGCAGCGGGTTACGATATCGTCACTATACCCAGTCTGCCGAATGGTGAACTGGATATTGAAGCTCTCAAAGCCAGCCTGGATAGCGATGTAGCTGCTCTCATGCTGACCTGCCCCAATACCCTGGGCATCTTTGAACACAGGATCGATGAAATCGCGGCTCTGGCTCACCAGCACGACTGTCTGCTCTATTATGACGGGGCTAATCTGAATGCTATCCTGGGACAAGTGCGTCCCGGTGATATCGGTTTTGATGTAGTGCATATCAATACTCATAAAACTTTTGCCACCCCGCACGGAGGAGGCGGCCCCGGTGCCGGTCCGGTAGCAGTCAAAGCCAAACTGGCCCCCTTCCTGCCCCTGCCCCGCGTGGAAAAAGATGCCCAGGGCCGGTACACAGTCAGGACCAATGACAAAACCAGTGTAGGACAGATTGCCGCTTTCTTTGGAAATTACGGAGTATTAGTCCGTGCTCTGGCTTATATTCTCCTCCTGGGCAAAGAAGGCCTCATACGTGTCAGTGAAAATGCTGTCCTCAATGCCAAATATATAAAAGCCCGTCTGAGGGATCTCTACGAGCTCCCATATGACGGTTCCAGTCTGCACGAGTGCGTTTTTTCCGCCAGTGAACAGGCTAAGCGGGGTGTTTCCGCCATGGATATCGCAAAATATCTGTTGGATCAGGGCCTTCATGCCCCCACTGTATATTTTCCCCTCATCGTTAAAGAAGCCCTGATGATAGAGCCTACCGAGACTGAAAGCCGGGAGTCTATCGAACGTTTTATTGAGGCTATGCGTGAAGCTGACCGTCTCAGCCGCCAGGATCCGGATAGTTTCCATGATCTGCCTAAAAACCTGCCTATCAGCAGGCCGGATGAAGCTCTGGCTGCCCGCAAGTTGAAGCTCAGGGAAGATCTTGACTAAAGAATGGCGCTGTCTGGACACTGGTCCCGGTGCTCCCGCTTACAATATGGGAGTGGACCTGTCTTTGCTGAAAAGCTTCCAGAATGGCGGTTCTTCTCCTGTCCTGCGCTTTTATAGCTGGGTACCGCCAGGTCTGTCAATAGGCCGCTTTCAGGAACCGTCGCAGGATCTGGATATAGCTGAAATCAATAAACTCTCTATCCCTATAGTACGCCGTATCACCGGGGGCGGGGCTATCTGGCACTACCACGAGATCACCTACTCTCTGGTCTGCCGT
This sequence comes from uncultured Brevinematales bacterium, assembly GCA_964428015.1. Classification (GTDB taxonomy): domain Bacteria; phylum Spirochaetota; class Brevinematia; order Brevinematales; family CAYRWR01; genus CAYRWR01. The sequence continues at coordinate 52,951 of CAYRWR010000021.1, forward strand.
ATGGAAGACATCGGCACACGCTCTGTTAAAGAATCCTTTAAACGTCTCTGCGAATTTCTGCTCCTGGCTTACCGGGAACTGGGGCTCCATGCTGATTATGCCCTCCATCAGTCAGAAGACACTTCCAGTCTGGGTAAAAAGAGCGTAATCTGTTTTGCCGGACAGGAATTGTATGATATTCTGATAGATGGTAAAAAACTGGGGGGGAACGCTCAGCGGCGCGATGGGGATGTGCTGTTTCAGCATGGCTCCATTCCTCTGGAGCTGGACAGGGGGAGTTATGAAATTTTGTTCAAAGAAGCCACCCTTCCACAAAACAGTCAGATTACCAGTCTGAAGGAATGCGGCATTACCACTCCTTCCACTGAATTAATTTCCCTATTGAAGAAATCTTTTGAAAAAAGCCTGGGCATTCAGCTCCGTGAAGACAACCTCTCCGCTGAAGAGGAAAATCAGGCCAAGCATTATGAAGATCGTCAATTCCGGAACAGTCAGTGGACCCTGGAGGCAAAACTATGATAGACAAGGACAGGCGGCATCCGGAATGGCTGAATAAAAAGATCCATGTCAGCCGGCAGCACAGAATGAAAGCGATGCTGTCAGATTTGAAGTTATCTACTATTTGTGAAGAAGCTATGTGCCCCAATATCACGGAATGCTTTGAAAAAAAGCAAGCTACATTTCTTATCCTGGGCACCGCCTGCACCCGGCAGTGCAGCTTCTGTAATGTGGAAAAGACCCGCCCTTTCCCCATAGACCGGGAAGAACCTGCCCGTGTAGCCGAAGCTGTCCAGCGGCTGGGATTACGGCATGTAGTCATCACCAGCCCTACCCGGGATGACCTGACGGACGGCGGGGCAGCTCATTTTGCCGATGTAGTATATACAATAAAAGACATCAATCCACATACCAGAGTGGAATTGCTTATTCCTGATTTCCAGGGAAAAGACATCGATCTGGCAATTGTGCAGAAATCCCGCCCTGATATCCTGGGACACAACCTGGAAACAGTGCCCCGTCTGTACCACATTCGCCGTGGAGCAGATTATCAGCGGTCACTGCAAGTCCTGGAAAATGCCCGGCGTATAAAACCCGACATTCCTACCAAAAGCGGGCTGATGCTGGGGCTGGGTGAACAAAAAGAGGAAGTGCTGCAGGTGATGCGGGATCTGATATCAGTAGACTGCCGGCTCCTGAGCCTGGGGCAATATCTGGCACCCAGCCGGGATCATCATCCTGTGTTTGAATACATCCCCCCCCATCTTTTCGATGAATATCGTGAATCAGCCCTGGCTATGGGTTTTGATTATGTAGAAAGCGGCCCCTATGTACGTTCCTCATTTCATGCTGAGGATTACATCATCTCCTCAGATATAATACGCTCTTAAGAAAAGCCTCAAGAATTTCATCCAGCTGCATCCTGATTGAATTTAGTATCATCCAAAGAAATTTTTTCATTCATTACTCAAACATCTCCCGAATATTCCGACATTTAATAATAGAAAACTAGGAGTGTGTTTATGGATCTATTCAGTACTATTAACAGCCTGAATTCCAACCCTGTAATTGAGAACAGACCGGAACCGGTCCGAAACATCAAGTCGGAACGGAGTGAAGACAATAAAGAAGATTTTAAGTCTGTACTCAGTCAGGTAAAAGAAGACAAAACTCCACTGGAAAAAGAAGGTTCACAGAAAAAAGTAACTGTGGAAGAACTGCAAAAATCCGTTCAAGGACTGGAAGATAAAATCGAGAAGATGAAGGCAAAGGCCAGTCCGGAACAGCTTCAGGAATTGGAAAAAATTCAGGATTTTCTGAAACAGATCAAAGAAATACTGGCGAAATTGAAAGACAGCAAAGTACAGGTAAATCTCCGAAACGAGGGCGGCAAGATAGATTTCTTCCAGATGATGGCGCAACTGCTCCAGGACCTGTCACAGGTACTGGATAGCCCCCAGGGACTGAACCAGGCTTTGCATAAATTAGAAGGTCTGGATAAGAAGCTGGAGGAAATCCGGTCCGGTATCTCACAGAAGCAGTCAGCTAAAGAGGAAATGAAGCTGTTCAGTGATGCCAATCTAAAGGAAAAGGAACCTGTACAACAGGAAGCCAAAGAAGATAAAGTAAAAGTGATAGATAACCGGTCTGTAAGAAAAGACCTGCAGATAAAAGGCGGAAGCACCACCGTGGTCCGCATGGAAAAAAATCAGGACAGCAATGGTTTATTTACCCAGCAGCTGAACAACCTGGTAAAAAATACCCCTCAGGACAACGCGGGACAGAATGCCCAGGCAGAAATGCAGGTCAACCGTCAGCATACTCAGGACCAGGCAAGAGTAGAATATACCAATTTTTCTTCCAGCGTCAGCCGGGCCCATATGGAATCGCTGATGTCCAATATTGCAGGCAGAGCAGTGGTAACCCTGGGAGAGGGGCGCAGTGAAGTGAAAATGAGGCTGACACCCCCGGAACTGGGAAATATGAACATCAAGTTCAGCCTGGAAGACGGAAAGATGATCGGAAAGATCGTGGTCTCAACTCAGGAAGCCAAGATGCTCTTTGACCAGAATTTATGGGACCTGCAGAAAAGTCTGCAGAATGCCGGAATCGATGTGCAGAGTCTGGATGTAAATGTAGGACAGGAAGACAGTGGCGAAAAAGAGGCAGAGTTATTCCCTAAACCGGGACTGGCCCTGTCCGGAATGGAAAGTGTAGCAGAGCTGTCACCCCTGGATGGGTCCGGACATCTCTATACCAGTAGTGTAAATTATATTGCCTAGATAGGAGGCGTTACATGATGATAAATACCCAGATGAGCCAGGCAGAAATCAATGCTGCCAATGAGCAGGTCAATACCTTTAACACCCAGCTCAAAGAACAACAAAAGATCGTCTCCAAAAACAACCTGGGCGAAGCAGACTTTCTGGAACTGATGATCACCCAGCTCAGAAACCAGGACCCTACCAAACCCATGGAAAACCAGCAATTTATAGCTCAAATGGCTCAATTCACATCACTAAAGCAGATGAACAATCTGGCTGCCACCATGAGCACCTTTACCAAAGAGTTTTCTTTTACCAAAGCGGTAGGTCTGGTACAGAAAGAAATAACCTGGAATGATGCCAATGGTATGCTGCAGCATGGTAAGGTGGACAGCATCCGGGTGAAAAACGGCGACAGCTACCTGATGGTGGGCGACCAGGAAGTCAGCATGTCTGACATCGATAGCGTAAAATAAAGAGATAATCATAGGGAGATGAAGCCATGATGAGATCATTGTACTCAGCCGTTTCCGGCTTGCAGAATCACCAGACCAGGATGGACGTGATCGGTAACAACGTAGCCAACGTCAACACGACCGGTTTTAAAAAAGGCCGTGTGACTTTTCAGGATATTTTATCCCAGACTCTCACCGGGTCTGCCAAGCCCAATGAAGAACGCGGCGGCCTCAATGCCAAACAGGTAGGTCTGGGTATGAGTATAGCCAGCATTGATAATATCCATAGTCAGGGTTCTCTCCAGACAACCGGAAAGAATACTGACCTGGCTCTATCCGGAGAAGGTTTCTTCGTGGTAAATTTCGGGGAAAAAACTTTCTATACCAGAAACGGTAATTTCCTGATCGATAAAGACGGTACCCTGGTAAACTCCAATGGTCTCAAGGTCCAGGGTTGGAAGCCGGCTGATCCCAATACAGAATTCATCAATACTTCCGCTCCCCTGGGGGATATCTTGATACCCGTAGGAGAAAAGATAGAAGCCAAAAGGACAGAAAATGTCATGTTCAAGTCTAACCTGAACTCTGACACCCCTCCTCTGCCCGCCGGCGCCACTCCTGAAGAGATCGCACGTAACACTCACTCCACATCCATCAATGTGGTGGACCCCTATGGTACCTCCCGCCGTATGGTAGTCCAGTTTGAAAAAGTCGCCCTCAACCAGTGGCGGGCTACAGTGACTATAGACGGTATAGCCAATGAAAACATCAAAGCGGATATCGGCCCAGCCAAGATAGATACCAATAACCAGCTGCTTTTGAACTTTAACACCAATGGTACCATCAACAATGTGGTGGAAGGCGGGGGAGCCAATCCTCAGGCCGACGGTCAGGACCTCCTGCAGAGTACTGTATCTTATCTCCTGCCCGACGGTACCACCCAGACCTATACCCTGAACCTGGGGACCTCGGGACAGGTGGAAAACTCCATCACCCAGTTTGCCAGCCAGATGACCACCCGTGCCTATGACCAGGACGGAAATACTATGGGATATCTGGAAGCATTTAAGATCGATGACAGCGGTATGATCACAGGTACCTATACCAATGGAGAACGCAAGATACTGGGACAAATAGCGGTAGGCACCTTTACCAACCCCATGGGACTGGAAAAAGAAGGGGAATCTCTATACCGTGAGACGAATAACTCCGGACTGGCTAATATCGGCGGAGCCCAGACCCAGGGACGCGGCAAGATTCTGGCCGGGATCCTGGAAATGTCCAACGTAGACCTGTCCGAAACCTTTACCGATATGATTGTAACGGAAAGAGGCTTCCAGGCTAACTCCCGGGTAATCACTACCAGTGATGAGATGCTGAGAGAAATAATCGGCCTCAAGAGATAAGGAACTGACTAGATAAAAAGGATAGACTATGATCGAAGTAACTAAACTCAATGATGTGAAGATTATGATCAATCCCTATTTGATCGAAACTATGGAAGAAACTCCGGATACCGTGATAGTTTTCAATTCCGGAAGAAAGATCGTAGTCAAAGATAAATTTAATGATATCCGCAACCGGTTCGGAAACTTTATGGCCTCGGCTATCCGCATCGGAATGGAAAAAGCGAAAGGGGTATAAGGTATGGAACGAGGAACACTACTCGGTGTCATCTTAGGTATTGTACTGGTGGTTGGTGGGGCCTTTCTCGCGTCAGGAGACCTCAGCATTTATGGTGATATCGCATCCGTGTTTATTACCATAGGTGGATCTCTGGCATCTGTGATGATCGCCACCCCCTGGAATAGAATGAAAGCCATTATACCTATTATGCGTATGACCTTCCAGGTCATGGATGTGGATGCCGCGGCTACCGTGGAAACTCTGGTCACTTTCGCGGAAAAAGCCCGTCGTGAAGGTGTACTGTCTCTGGAAGATGATGTGGATGAAATCCCCGATGTTTTCCTGAAGAAAGCCATCCAGCTGGTAGTAGACGGTACCGACCCCGATATCGTGAGACGCATCATGTATAATGAAATCTCCCAGATGGAAGAACGGCATGGGCAGTATAAAAAGATCCTGGATGACTGGGGATATTTCGCGCCTTCATTCGGGATGATCGGGACCCTGATCGGACTGATCGCCATGTTGCGTAACCTGGAAGACAAGGCCTCCATCGGTAAAGGTATGGGTACCGCTCTGATCACCACACTGTACGGTGCTATGATGGCTAACTGGATCCTCCTGCCCATGGCTTCCAAACTCGATCTCTACAATAAACTGGATGTGCTCATGAAGGAAATCGTGGTAGAAGGCGTATTATCCATCCAGGCTGGAGACAACCCTGCCATCCTGAGAGAAAGACTGAATTCATTTATCGCTGAGTCTGAAAGAAGCTCCAGCCGCGGAGGAGAATAGAGTGGCCGAAGAAGGAAGAGAAAAAAAATGTAAAGCCCCGGGGGCCAGTACTCCTGCCTGGATGACCACCTTCGGGGACATGAACTCACTTTTGCTGACATTCTTTGTGGCTATCCTCACTACCGCGGAAGTGGAAGGACGGGAACTCCGTCTCATCCTGTCGGCTTTTACCGGCTCGTTCGGAATGCTGGATGGGGGTATGACTCTGTCCGCCGGCCCCCTGGCGGAAATGGGCCAGACTATCGAGTCCCTGCCCTCCCGTGAAGTCGGCAATCAGCTGTCCAAGGCCATACGTCAGGTCAGTGAAGCTCTCAACCCGGAACTGCGCTCAAAAAAGGTGCGCATCCAGGAAATCAATAAAGGCTATAAAATCACGCTGGCCAGCGATGTCTTCTTCCGGCCCGGCAGTGCTGAGATAGACTATGACGAGGGTAAAGAAACCCTGCGCAAGATCTCCAAGATGCTCCTCAAGCTGGAAGGCAACTTTAAAATAGAAGTGATAGGCCATACCGACAACTCCACTATTCCTCAGGACAGTGAGATGATCAAGCGCTACCCCACCAACTGGGAATTATCAACCGGACGGGCCAGCTCCGTAGTACGTTATTTTGAAAACTTCGGCATTGACCCCTCCAAGATGTACGCCGAAGGCCGGGGCCAGTATGAACCCATTGAATCCAATGACACCCCCGAAGGCCGGGCTTATAACCGACGTATCGACATCTACATCACCCAGGTGGATTAGAAAACTCTTTTCAATTTTTTTGTCACAACTTAATCACTGTACCAGAGGAGAATCAATATGCATCAGCATCCTATTGCGGATTTCCGGCACGTCACTGTCAGTTATGGTAAAGAAGACGTCCTGAAAGATATCACCTTCAAAATCGAGGAAAGAGAGCATTGCGCTATCCTGGGACCTAACGGTAGCGGTAAATCCACTCTGATCAAATTATTCGCACAGGACTTGTATAATAGGGCTCTACCAGGTAGCTTCCGAAGGATATTCGGACAGGAGACCTGGAGCATCTGGGATCTGAAAAAAAAACTGGGCATCATCACCAACGACCTGCATAATCGTTTCACCCTGGAGACCCCCGAAGTCACCGGCCTGGAAGCCGTGATCTCGGGTTATTATTCCTCCCTGGGGCAGTTCCGCCACCAGAAATACACTACTGGACAAAAGAAAAAAGCGGAAGAGATACTGGAATTTCTCCACATCCCCCACCTCAGGGACCGTAAGATCAGGGAAATGTCTACCGGGGAGATCCGGCGCTGCGTGATCGGGCGGGCGCTGGTACATGACCCCCGGGCCATTCTGTTGGATGAGCCTACCGTGGGACTGGATATCAAAGCCCAGTTTGAATTCCTGCAGACCATGAGGAAGATCGCTAACAAGGCTACCGTGATCCTGGTGACCCATCACCTGGAGGAAATCATCCCGGAAATATGCACCGTGGCATTACTTAAAGAAGGTTCTCTTTACCGCTGGGGGCCTAAAGAGGAAGTTTTAACTGAAGAACACCTGTCCCATGTTTTTAACATGAAATTGCATTTGCACGTATCACAGGAATCCTATCGTGTCTTTCCTGAAGATAATCTCATAATTTAATGATTTTTGAAAAGTAAAGTGCCGAGGCCTGTATAATACTTTAAGCAATGATCGGGTAAAAAAATCCGTGGTTATAACACCCAGTGATCAACCCTGGATTTCTTCCAGGAATTTTCCTTCATCCCATTTTTTTGCCCAGGGACCATCACATTCTACGGTTTTAGAATAAGCACACCTGGTTTTGGAATTTATGAACGATATTACTTCGCCATCGATTTTAAGTGCCACGGATTCTCCGTCTTCAGACCATACAAATTCGATATCTTTAATGGTGTTTTTCACTTTTGATTTATTATTACTATAATCTTTCACTATAGGACAAGGACCATTTCTGTATTTACTGACTTCTGATTTTTCGATGGGATTAATTTTATTGAACACAAAACAATCTATTTCCGGTCTTTCTTCTTCAGGAAAGGTTAAATACAGCCAGAACGTATTGTCATCTTCTTCAAATAAAACATACCTGTTGGAAATTTCATTCAATTCACTTTCAAAAAGAAATTCTTCACTCATAGAAATTCTCCTATCACAGATGAGTCCTTTTATATCAACAAATTTGTCAAACATCCATCAACACACTTTACTGCCAGAACTCCAGGTTGGTATGTTCGATTTTTACCATAAATATCTGGGTTTCCAGGTCCGAGAGTGCCTGTAGACCGGCAGTCCAGACTTCAGGAGCAAACAGCCTCTGAGCCAGCTTGGGGTTCATACTGGCTTTCTGCATATAGGCTTCAAATTGCTCATCCGTCAGATCCTTGGGGGCTCCATATACCACTTTCATAAATTTCATCTGTGAGTCATCGATCTGATCCTTCTCCTTGCCGTCGACCAGTGTCTTCCGGGTATATACCTGGGTCAGATTACTGTATTTTTTCTTGATGGCGTCAAACTCTTCCTGGGTATGTCCATACATCCCGATCAGGTTTCGCATCAGGACCAGAGGATAAGGCAGCATAGCGTCCATGACCGCTTCTCCCCCATACTGTTTCATCTTGTTTTTATAGTCCGTCATATCTATTTCGGAAATAACTACAGTAGCGGAAGAGACTTTTTCAGTTTTATACTGGGTGTAATAAGTGATGGTAACGGTATGAAGGTTCTGATTTTCCATAGAAGCAGGTTTTTCTTCCAAGGTATCCTGTTTATTCATCAGCTTTTTATAGTAGACTACTACATTATTAAATGAATCCCGGGTCAGTCTTTCCAGAAAAACGGCGTTATAGTCATATTCGGTATCCAGGTAGACATCTTCGTCAGATTTGATAAAATCAGACCGGGTAAAACTTTTCCCAGGTATTTCGAGCTGCGATACACTTGCCGGGTACATTTTCATCACGGGTGGAGTGTAGATCGGAGGCTCATAAACATCCCCGTCACAAAACAATGGTGAAAGTGTAAAGGTAATGATACTGAGTGCCAACAGCCCTTTGTAAATAATTTTCATGTCCATGCCTCCTTGGTGTACCATTTTAGATTTCAAACTGTTTTTTCTCAAGTTTTGCATTTGGAAAATAGTAAAGGGTGTCCAGTGTTGGGACACCCTTTTAAACGGGGGAGATAAAAAAGAGTGTTTAGGGGTGTAAAGTCTCCTGGTCACGGCTGCCTTCCACAGGGATGAGGGTATAGACTATATCTGATCCCTGGGGGCCGGCACCGCTCTGTACCAGCTGAAGATCGGTATCCCCCCGCAAGGTGAATTCCACATCTTCATCAGCGTCCACTTCTATTTCTTCCGCGGTACGGAATTTTATGGCATCAGTAGAGAAGTAAAAATAGAGGGGGCTCTGGCCGGATGCCACCAGGAGCTGATCGGAACTGCCGCTCTCCAGACCCTGGACAGTATCCTGTTCCACTGTATCCCAGACCATGTCCTGCCCGAAGTAATAAGTCTCGCCATAATGATCCTTCCAGCTGACATAGTCGATATCATGACTGGTCAGGTTGGTGATGCGCAGCCGTGCATTAGGTGTACTCAAAAAGTCTACCATGATCTGA
>CAYRWR010000022.1:0-61203 GCA_964428015.1 uncultured Brevinematales bacterium
ACCTGTGGCCCGCTGATTAAGAGTCAGCTGCTCTACCTACTGAGCTAACGACCCGGGTTATATTACCTCGGTATATTAGTCTCGCGCCCGGCAGGACTCGAACCTGCGACCTTCGGATTCGAAGTCCACTGCTCTATCCGGCTGAGCTACGGACGCTCATTATATTTTTACCGGGTGGATAGTGGGAATTGAACCCACAGCCCCTGGAACCACAATCCAGTGCTCTAACCAATTGAGCTATACCCACCATGTATCCGCGCCTGACAGGGCTCGAACCTGTGGCCCACGGCTTAGAAGGCCGTTGCTCTATCCAGCTGAGCTACAGGCGCTCGATTCGGGGCGAGAAGATTCGAACTTCCGGCCCCCTGTTCCCAAAACAGGTGCGCTAACCGAACTGCGCTACGCCCCGCTGAACCAGTGCCGCTAGGGCTCTGCCCTTTATTAGGGAAAATATTGTAGCATGTTATGATTTCTATGTCAATATTCAAACATAAAAAATCTGTAAAAAATCAGTCCAGCCCCAGATTGAGATCTGATTTCATGTCAATGGAATCCAGATCCCCCAGTCCGCCGTCGTCCGGTTTAATATTATCAAAGGGATCACCGTCATTGCCGGTTTTATTACCGTTCTGCTTCTGCAGAATGTCTACATCATTGAGTTTATCATAATGCACCCCGGGGATTTCCGTATCATTGGAAATGGGGCTCATAGTCTTAGGAGTGGTCCCAGGCAGATAATACTCGATAATAGTATTAGGAGTATAGGGGGTGGGTAAAAGCCCGGTTCTTTCACAGATTTCCTTGGACACTACACCACCCGGATTGTAAAAGGGAGGGGGAGGATCAATCTGGCAGGCTTCTTTCATGTATCTGACCCAGGCTGGTGCCGCCACGGTGGAGGCGGAACGTCCCCGTCCCAATGATTTACTGGCTTCATCAAAACCGATCCATAATACTGTGACCATATTTTCAGTGAATCCCGCGAACCAGGCATCTTTCCAGTTGGAGGTGGTACCGGTTTTACCCCCGGCAGGATAATAGAAGCCGTACTTGCTGACCGCTCCCGCTCCTGTACCATGGAAGAGTACACTTTTTAGAATGTCTGACATAATAAAAGCGGTCTGGGGGGATATGACAAAATCATCCGCGTTTTTATTCAGTTCCCTCTGGAACTCAAAATCATCTATGACCTTACCAAAGCGGTCGGATACCTTGAGAATACCCAGCGCCTGTACCTGACGGCCCCGGTTGGCATAGACCCCAAAGGCCTGGGCCACTTCCAGGGGTGAAAACAGCCCCACACCTAGAGAGAAAGCCATCTGCGACTGGACCCTGTTCTGAATTTCCTTTACAGATAAACCAAAGAACTTGGCCAGAGTTTTACTCATACGGGTATAGCCCAGTCTGCGTCTCAGGATATCCCAGACCTGGACACTGATCACGTTAATGGACTTTTGCAGGGCCTGACGGATACGCTGCTTTCCGGAGAAGGTACCGGAATAGTTACGTGGTGTCCATTCAGCTCCGGCTTCATTGTAATACACAATAGGGGAGTCATCAAACACATCCCCCGCGGTGATGAGACGGTTATCCATGGCTATGCCGTAGTAGATAGCCTTGAAGGATGAACCCATCTGTCTTTTGGCCAGCACGGCGCGGTTAAACTGGTTGGCGTAGGAAAAGTCTTTTCCTCCCACCATAGCTTCAATATATCCGTTCTTGGGGTTCAGCGTGATCAGAGCACCTTCAACCTGGTTTTTCTTACGTGACACAATATTTTCCAGGTTGTAGCGGGTCTCAAACACCTTTTCATTTACATCATCTATGCCAAACAGGAAGGAACTCAGATACAGGATATCGTCGTATTCCCGGGACAGGTCTTCAATATTTTTCTTGGTCTTCTGAGGCCCGATGGGGATATTATCCAGTCCCATCACCAGGCTCAGCATGTCTATGAGGTCTTCATTCTGTGAAGTGAATAGCTTCTGGTAATAGCGGAATTCCTTGTCATAATTGGCCTGTTCTTCAGCGATGGATTCCTTCATGACTTTACGGGCGGCTTCCTGTTTCTTGAGGTCCAGGGTGGTGTATATCTGCAGTCCGCCATTGTACAGCATGTCTTCACCGTATTTATCCAGCAGGATCTGGCGGATATATTCGGTAAAATAAGGAGCAGGGTTATCCACGGTACGATTGGCGCTGACGCTTTTATTTTTAAAGGTCTCGGAATAGTTTCCCCAGAATTCTTCAAAAGCGGCATCAGCCTGGGCTTTGGTAATATAGCCCATGCTGATCATAGAACCCAATACTACTTTGTGGCGGTCCTGGGCACGGTAGGGGTGGCGGATGGGTGAGAATTTGTTGGGGGCATTGACCAGGCCTACCAGCAGACTGGCTTCAGCCAGGGTCAGGTCCTTGGCATGTTTGTTAAAATAAAACTGAGAAGCAGTCTCGATACCATGGGTACCATGTCCGAATTCGAACTGGTTAAAATAGAGCTCCAGTATTTCTTCTTTGGAATATTTTTTTTCAATCTGGAAGGCATACCACATTTCTATACCTTTACGCAGAATGGTCTTTTCTGATTCTGTGAACAGACCTTTGGCCAGCTGCTGGGTAATGGTAGAGCCTCCCCGGACACCGCGTCCCATCAGGGGATCGATAATCACCCCTTTAAACATAGCCCAGGGATTAAAGCCGTGGTGGTTATAAAACACACGGTCTTCTGTGGCGATAAGCGCCTGTATGAGATAGGGGGGCAGATCTTCATATGCGACGATTTCACGTTTTTCTTTGAAGAATTCGGTGACTAACGAGCCGTGGATATCATAGACACGGGTAGGGACGGCATAACCGCTGTAGGTTTCCAGGGGTTTAATATCTTTGAGCCTGGTAAAGGCTATATTGACCTGGGCGATAAACAGACCGGTGAGAGCACCCAGAGCGATCAGAATACCGAAAAATATTTTCTGCAGCCTGGTAATTGGCAGCTTTTTTCTGACTTTATGTACAGCACGTTTTATAGTCATGACTTCCCCTCAATGTATAAAATGAGATGCTATATCTTAACTTAAGCTCACTTAAGAATCAAGAGTTTAAGCCCTTGTCCGGCGGATTTCTTGATTGCAACTGAATTTCTTGCTATAATCCTTTACTAACCAACAAAGAGGTACATATGTCCAGACTAATCCTGGGGGCCCTGTTATTTTTGATTCCGGGTCTGATGTTTTCGGTAGATATTCAGTCAGAGATTTCCAATATTCTGTTCCAGCAGCAGAGTGATTCCAGCTGGGTAGTCCAGATAGAGGGATTAAAGCTGGACAGAGCTGAACTGGAAGCTGCCTATAAAATTTATCAGGAGCAGATGGCATCACACAGCCAGACCAATGATACTATTTTACTGCGCAAAGCTTTTCTGGATACCTACATTCAGCAAAATGTGATTATTAAACGGGCTCTGGAAGAGAATTTTTTCCAGTCTCCTGAGATGCAGATCAAGCTTAAGATACTCATGATGCAGAATCTTTACCAGCTTTATCTGAATGAACAGATCGACCCCGAGGATCCCGCCCTGCAGCCCACCTCGGAAGAAATGAACCAGATGTACATGGCTAATAAGCAGCAGTTCCAGAACAGCGGATTAAGCGCGGCACAATTACAGCAGGCTATCCGATCTGAAATCACTCAGCAGAAACTGAGTCTCTGGCTCAATGATTTTGTCAACCGTTCCAAAGAAGCCTATCATATCAAACGCAACAGTACCCTTTTGAAAAAAATGGGTTTTGAATGATAATTCAATACAGCAGCAGTATTTTTTGACATTTGATAGAGAATAGGGTATAATACCTTCTATAATTCTTTGGAGGCACACGTGGCTTTACCATTAGATGAGATTCTGGCCCTGGAGGGCAACAAATACGAAAAGACCGCTGCGATGATCAAATACGCCAGATATCTGGCACAGAAGAATGATGATGCTCTGGAAGTACCAGTGGGACGTAACCGTTTTGAAAAACTTACCCTGGTAGCTATGCAGGATATCCTTTCCGGCAAAGTCTCCTATGAGATCGAAGCCCCCCAGGATGAAAAGAAATAAGATACTGGCCATCCTCGGTCCCACCGCTGTAGGCAAGACAGACCTGACTCTGAACCTGGCCGGCAGATTTTCCGCGGAAATCATTTCCTGTGATTCCGTACAGCTCTATCAATATCTGGATATAGGCTCGGCTAAACCCGGGCCTGATTTATTGGTACAGGTACCCCACCATCTGATCAGTGTATTTAGTCCGGATTTCCGTATCAACGCCGGTATTTATAAGCAGCACGCTGAGACGGCCATATCATCCTGTATAGACCGGGGAATTCTGCCCGTTTTATCCGGGGGTACGGGTATGTATTTTAACGCGCTCTATTACGGCATGTTCAGCAGTCAATCCAGTGACGCCGAGGTAAAAAAGAGTCTGATAGACCGCGCGGAAAAAGAAGGTCTGGATACCCTGTATGAGGAATTGATCCGTCTGGACCCTGATTGCCGGGAAACTGTAATGCCCCGTGACCGCCAGCGTATCATCCGATGCCTGGAAGTACTGACAGTCTGCGGGCAGCCTCTCCGGGAAATGCAGAAAAACAACGACAAATTAGACCTGGACTGGTATCTCATAGGATTAGACCGGGACAGACAGGAATTATATCAGAGAATAGAACTGCGTGTGGATCAGATGCTGGACAGTGGTCTGATCAGGGAGACTGCGGCGCTATCCGAACAGTTTGGAAAAGACGCGTACGCGCTGGGTTCTATAGGCTATAGGCATGTCCTTAAGTACCTGGCAGGAGAGTGGGACCAGGAGACTATGGTCTCGGAATTAAAAAAAGATACCCGGCATTATGCCAAGCGGCAGCTGACCTGGTTTAGAAAGAATCCGGATATTCATTGGTACCATCCGGATGATATGGATAGAATTCTTCAGGATGTCCAAGGATTTTTGACATGAATATTGTTTTCTTTCTTTCTCAGGCTGTAGACCTGAGGCCGCTATCCTCACAACCCATACCCCTAGAACTTTTCCCCTTTCAAAAAAATGATATTTTCAGCTCTACATTGTCCAGGTGGCAGGAAGAATTTCCCGATGATGAATTCTTCGTGATTGACCCGGGTGAGACCTCGGTGTTTTACCGCCTGGAAAAAGATATCAACACCCTGAGCCTGCCCGGGGCTGACCCCTATAGTGCTCTGTTTATCTATTCTGCCTTTATACTTTCCCAGGAATGGGACACCCAGACCCTTTTCCTGCCCATGAATATGCTGTGGGAAGACATCCCTGAGCTGGTAGATATGATAAGGAGTTTGCAGAAAAACGAACTGACCGGCAGCACCCTCATCCAGTTTGCCGCCAGTCAGCCCAATCCTTATGTCCAGATTGTGGAACAGGGTCCATTGCTTTATCAGCAGGATGATTTTTCACTCTATGAAAAAGGCCAGGAGATCAGCTTTTTCCAGTACCGGGAAAAGGTGGAGAAAGAACCGGAATACCAGGCCCTGGCACTGATTCCCCAGTTTTTATTCAATGCTATGCGGTTTATGGAATGGGTAAGTTCCTGGGGTCCTGATGTGTCCGACTTATTTTACCTGCTGAGTGACGCCTTTCGCAGTGGTGAAGCTTCCGCTTCTTTACTCAGAGAAGTGATCCTCAAACTTAAAGAATGGGATTTTAACCGGATAATTACCAGCCTGCCTGAGCATATGGTACTGCCGGTTGATTTTTATTTTGAATCCTTTAATAATTTCCGTGAATTTCTGGAGATACTGCCCCGGGATGAAGAGGGAAATTTCATTTCCGGGAAAGCTGAGCTCATTAATTGTTCAAATTGTGTGGTTATCAATAAAGATGAACGCTCCCTGTTATTAGAAAATCAGCATCAGAATATCATCCTGCAGTCACCTCAGCATATCCGTATTTTCAGACTCTCTTAAGTCCAATCTCTTGCCTTTTATTGACTAAGGTAGTATTATTTTTATATAATATGATTAGTCTTAAATAACATTCAGGAGAAACAAATGAACAAAATTTCTATACAGGGGTTTCCCCGCATTGGCCAAAATCGTGAACTGAAAAAACTGACCGAAGCCTATTTTAAGAAATCTATTTCTTTGTCTGATTATTCTCAAGAGACAAAAGAACTGCAGCTCGGTCAGTGGAAGCTTTTACAGCAATCCGGGCTGGATTTCATTCCTTCCGGAGATTATTCGCTTTATGATACTTATCTGGATACAGCTTTTTTGCTCAATGCCATACCCCGTGAGTACAGCAGCCTGGGATTAAATGATATTGATACCTACTTTGCCATGGCCAGAGGCTACCAGGAGGGGGATAAGGATGTTAAAGCCCTTAGTATGCGCAAGTGGTTCAATACCAATTACCACTACATGGTAGCAGAGATAGAAGACGATGTACAATTCCGCATCAACGGCAACCATATTTTTGACCAGTTCAACCAGGCTAAGACCCAGGGAATTCTCACCCGGCCAGGCTTGATTGGACCTTTTACTTTTCTCAAATTGGCGCGTTTTACCGGTAAAAAACAAGACTATGCCGACTATATTGAAAAACTGCTCCCCGTATATAGTGCCATACTTCAAAAACTGAACAGCCTGGGTGCACAATATGTACAGCTGGATGAACCCATCCTGGTAACTGACCTGGACTCCCGGGATAGAAAAAACTTTTTGAAAATATACCAGACTTTATTACCCCGGAAGGGTGAGGCTAAAGTAATTCTCAATACCTATTTCGGCGATGTGCGTGACCTTTATCAGGATATTTGCGGTTTAGGATTTGACGGTATAGGGCTTGATTTTGTGGAAGGCAGCCGATCCCTGGATCTGGTAAAGAAACTGGGTTTTCCGCAAAACACCCTGTTATTTGCCGGTGTGGTTAATGGGAAAAATATCTGGAAAAATGACTACAAAATCAGTCTGGAAATCCTGGGGCAACTGGCTGAACATGTCAGTAAAGAAAATATCATCATCAGTACCAGCTGTTCGCTGCTGCACGTGCCTTATACGGTATCCGGTGAGACTAAACTGGAAGAAAAATACAGGAAGCACCTGTCTTTTGCCCTGGAAAAAATTTTGGAACTAAAAGACCTGGCGACCTTATGGGTGGAAAAAGACTATACTAGCCGCCCGGTATTTTTGGAAAATCAGAAACTGATCCGGGAAAAAAAGGAAAGTAAAGACTTTTCTATACCAGAAGTCAGAAAGGCGGTCTCAGAACTTAATTCCGGTGATTTTGAAAGAAAACCCGCCTTCAATGAACGAATCCAGATTCAGGAACAAACCCTCCATCTTCCTCCTTTACCCACCACCACTATAGGCAGCTTTCCCCAGACCGGGGAGGTCCGCAAAAACCGCCTGGCTTTGAAAAAGGGTGAGATCACTGAAGTACAGTATGAAGAAAACGTAAAAAAGATGATCCGTGAAGTGATACAGCTTCAGGAAGAAATCGGGCTGGATGTATTGGTACATGGCGAATTTGAAAGAAATGATATGGTGGAATATTTCGGTGAACAGCTGGACGGTTTTCTCTTTACAGAAAACGGCTGGGTACAGTCTTATGGTACGCGCGCGGTCAAACCTCCCGTGATATTTGGAGATGTACGGAGGTCTCAGCCCATGACTGTGAAATGGATCACCTATGCCCAATCTCTAACTAAAAAACCCATGAAGGGAATGCTTACGGGGCCTGTCACTATACTGAACTGGTCTTTTCCCCGGGAAGATATCAGCCGTAAAGAAATCTGTTATCAGATTGCCCTGGCAATTCGTGAGGAAGTACTGGATCTGGAAAGAGCCGGTATTAAAATCATACAGATAGACGAAGCGGCTTTACGTGAAAAACTTCCCTTAAGACAGGCTGACTGGAAATCCCAGTATCTGGATTGGGCCATTCCCGCCTTTCGTCTGGTTCATGCCAGGGTAAAGCCTGAGACCCAGATTCATACCCACATGTGTTATAGTGAATTCGGTTCAATCATTCGCAGTATTGAAGACATGAACGCTGATGTCCTGTCCTGTGAAGCAGCCCGGTCTGATATGACCCTGCTGGATTTCCTGCGACAGGAACACTATCATCAGCAGGTAGGTCCGGGCCTGTACGATATCCATAGTCCCAGGATACCCAGTGTAGAGGAATTCCAGTCTACCATACGTAAAATGGTCAGCAAATTGCCCACGGAAAATCTATGGGTCAATCCTGACTGTGGTCTCAAGACCAGAGGACAGGAGGAAACTGTACAGAGTCTGAAGCATATGGTCGCAGCTACACGCAAGATCAGAACAACTCTGGCTGGATGAATTCAAAAATTTTATTTACCCTCTTGTAATTTAGGGGGAATGTATGGTAAACTTATATTATAATAAACTGGAGGAAAACAATGAAAAAACTCATTTTAGCTTTATGTGCTGGTTCTGTTTTGATTTTAGCCGGCTGCGGCGCTAAAAAGAACGATAATAAGCCGGTGATAACCATACTGGAAAGAAAACCGGATCCCGCACCTCGATGGGTAAACGATCCTAACTGGAAAGTGGTAAAACAAGCTGGTGTAAAAACCATATTTTTTAAAATTGAAACTTCCAGACCTACTTTAGATAAAGCCAAAGGAGAAGCACAGTTAAATAAAAGTACTTACCTGGCTAATATTATTAAGCAATTTACATCTTCAGAAATGGTCAAGGCTGTGGAAGGTATGCTCAACGATAAAGGTGAAATGGATATATATTTCTCAGACATTGCTGCGACCATTTCCCGAAATGCCAATACATCCGGCACTATGCCTGCTGGAGAATACTACGAGTACATACTGGAGTCGACTAAAGCTACTAACATCAACTATTATCACTACATTTTGAGAGTGTCTTTGGATTATGAAGATTTACAAAAGCGTATCCTGGATGCTACTAAAGTTCAGGAATCTGTGATCAAAGCTAAACTACCTGATCCCACTCAGGATATTACAGCAAAGATGAAAGAGTCAATGGATAAAGAAGGCGAAGAATAGGTTTCAATTATTCATATAAGGCCGGGTGGAAACACCCGGTTTTTTATTTTAAAAAGTTTTGATT
Source organism: uncultured Brevinematales bacterium (assembly GCA_964428015.1). Taxonomy (GTDB): domain Bacteria; phylum Spirochaetota; class Brevinematia; order Brevinematales; family CAYRWR01; genus CAYRWR01. The sequence continues at coordinate 9,122 of CAYRWR010000022.1, forward strand.
TTCCTATAAAATTAATATAAATTTATTTATTGGAGATTGACGGAATGGTAAGATTATTCCTGTTATTAATACTGGCTTTAAGTGTACCTGCTTTCTCTCTTCAAATTTCATATCAGGAATATCCTGAATTAGGGATCATTCATTGGCAGAGAGATTATAAAACGGCGTTAAATTTGTCCCGGAAAACGGGAAAGCCGGTATTAATACTTTTCCAGGAAATTCCAGGTTGTTCCACCTGTGTCAATTATGGAAAAAAAATACTTTCGCACCCACTCATGGCTGAAGTAATCGAAGAAAATTTCATACCTCTGGCTGTTTTTAATAACCGGACTGGACCGGACCGTGTGGTCCTGGATAAATACGGTGAACCCGCCTGGAACAATCCCGTGATCAGAATCGTGGACAAAAACGGGAATGATATCGTTCCACGTCTTAACGGCGATTATACACCTTCAGGTATTGGGGAAAAGATAGTGCAGACTTTACACAAAATCGGTAAAAAAGTACCTGTTTATCTGAATATTATTCAGGAGGAATTCCTCGCACTGGACAGGACTGACACGGCTTATTTTTCCATGTTCTGTTTCTGGACCGGTGAACTGGAGCTGGGACCTCTGCCCGGAGTAGTGGCCACCCGGTCCGGTACAGTAGCAGGATACGAGACTGTGGAAGTTATCTTTGATACCACTCATACGGATTATAAAACTCTTCTATTAAAAGCTTTGTCACTTAAATGTGCTGACAGAGTCTTCACCTTAAATAAACAACAGAATAAAACAGCGTCAGATGTACTCCCCGCTGACAAAATCAGTGACCTGGACTATTTTACTCCGGATAGTGAAATTAAATACTATTTAATGAAAAGTCCCTATAGATTTCTGCCGTTGAGCCCCCGACAGCAGATTCTGATAAACCGCAGTTTGTATGACGACAATGACCCTCAATATTACTTATCTCCCCGTCAGATTCAATTACTTGATTTTGTGGAAGATCACCCGGAATTTCCCTGGAAAGTACTGGGTGGCAAAAATTCTGAATTGAGTATACTGTGGACAGTCTGTTTGAATCAGACTGGATTTCAAGCATTCCATTTACAACCCTGAAATATAAATTTATAATATAAAAATAATGAAGCACTTAAAATTTCTTTTCCACTTCATCCCAAGGAGTAACCATGTTTAGATATTTATTTATTATTTTATTATTCCTGTATCCTTTGGGCAGGATTTCAGCTTCGACAGATTATGGAGATGGGGAACAGGAATGGGTAATGTCCAGCTCCGGCCCGCAGTACTGGTGGGAGTTTCAGCAGGAAGGACATATTGCTTTTGGAAAACTGGACTATAGTGCCGCTCTGGAAGATTATCAGACCGCACGGGATTTACTCCAGAAAACCCCCGGCTATAAAGAGCAGACCGACTGGGATGACCTGGGAGTATGGATAGACCTGGTCAAGAGCCGGCAGAAACTGGGTAAAATAAAACCAGATTATATACATAAAGTACATGTGGTCTTTTTACAGAATGTGGACGGCGTTATTAACAGTGAAAATAAGAAAATAAACGGAACAAAAGTAAAAACCAGTCTCACTAAACAACAGATTGACCGTGCTCTGGCTCATGTCAATCATCTGCGCAGTACACTGGAGGCCTTATCAGGGGGCCATCTCAGCCTGGATATCAGCAGTGAAGTCCTGGACGTCACAGTCACTCAAATAGAAGAAACTATTTTTAAGGAATCCAACGGATTGGAAAGGATAGTACGCCAGATCGTATTTCCCAGTATCAAGACCCCAGACGGCCAGTATTTTGACTGGATAAAATTCATGCTGCCCCTCCTGAATTCAGTGGATACGTTTGTATGGTATTGGAATGGTGACGGATTTGCTACCACCGCCAATGGGGGCGGTTTTGCCTATCCCCTGATCAGCTATCAGGCTTATGCCCCCTTCCGGGGATATATGTCCATTCCTTCCCATTGGAGCGGCTCTGCTTTGCCCCATGAGTTTTTCCATGTGACTGAATTTATTACCGGCATCCCTTTTACCCACGGTTACATGCCTTTTAACCGAAACCGCTACCCCGGTTGGTCAGGAAAAGGAGAAATGGATTACCAGAGATGGCAGTACCAGCAATTCATCGCTGCCAAGGGCTGGGATAAGTTTGACCTCATTCAACGCTATCCTGTCCAGATCAATGAAAGGCAGCTTAATATCATCAAAAAACTGGTAGAAAAAATACCCCAGGATACCCGTGCCCAGTCGGAGAAGTATTCCGCCCAGGCTAATAGTCAGTGGTTTAACGAAAAATTTTATGAGACAGCTTTCAAAAACGCGCGAAAAGGGCTGGAACTGAATCCCTGGAACACATCCGCTCTGCGGGTCGCCATGGAATACTATAACCAGACTCAGGACACCAGTAAAACCCTGGAGTTTATCCAAAAGCTCAATCAGGTTGATCCGCAATGGTGGTCCTATAATCTGCAAGCCTATCTACAGCTCTGGAAGACCAAAGATTACAGCGGTGCGGAGAATACCCTGTATGAGGCCCGGGATCTGGTTAAAGAAAAAGAGCAAAACGCGGAATGGAATCTTAATCTGGGCTATGCCCGAAAAGGTCAGGGGAATTTCTCTCAGGCCATGGAAAACTTTCAAGCCTGCGTTTCCAGAACTACCAATCAAGCCTGGAAAGCTTCGGCTTTGTGGGAAATGGGAAATTGCAGTTATGAACTGGATAAAAACTATGTCAAAACGGTAAGCTACTATATCCAGTCACAACAGGAAGATCCCCAATCCTGGAGACTGCGCAACATTGCCTGGATTTACCATTGGCAGCTCAAGGATACCGCTTCCGCGCAGGAGTACTACCGGCATGCTCTCAAATTGGATCAGACTCCACAGGAACAGGCGGAATGTTACCTCAATCTGGGACGGATTGCTTTGGCAAATAAGGACTTCTCTAATTCCCGTGCTCTTCTGCTCAAGTCACTCAAACTGGAAGACAGGGATACTGCCCGCGCCGATATTTTCTGGACACTGGGTCAGAGTTATCAGGATGACGGCGAGCAGTGGGATAAAGCCCTGGATTACTACAGTCAGTCCGCTCAACTGGTCCCCGCCGGCTGGAAATCTCGTCACCTGGCATGGATTCAGTTGTGGAAACTGCAGAAACGGGAAGCCGCTATTAAAAACTATCTCAAATCCCTGGAACTGGAGCAGGACCCCAACCAGAACGCGGGCGCCTGGCTATGGATAGCTCGGGCCTATATCGACCTGGAAAAATATAGCGATGCCCTGCAGGCTCTGGACAAAAGCACGTCTGTGACCACCCAGGAATGGTATGCCGAGGCCCTGTTCTGGAAGGGACTGGTACTGGCTGAAAAACTGGGCCGGGTGGGGGAAGGACTACCCTTTATCAAACAGGGGATAGAGCGGGGGTATGACAATGATTTTTCGCGGTTTTATCTGAAGAAATTCGCGAAGTGACGTTTAGGCTACGCTCAACGACCGATCTCTTATGGTTTAGTCCGGTAGCTGAGCGGAGCCGAAGTTATTCTTCCTTTTCGAACTGGAAATTGCGGCGGAAGGAAATAGAGAATTTCTGGTCGTTCAGTTTCTCTTCATACCAGGCCCGGCTGACGGTGAGGTCGCTGCCGGTCTTGTCGATGATTTTATCTTTGACCAGCTGGGACATCAGACGCGAGACATGCTCCCGGCTCAGATTTAAAATATTGGCTATCTTCTCATGAGTGATCTTGTGGTCAATCAGGATCTGGTCTTTTTTCATAATGCCGTATTCATTGCACAGGAAAAAGATGTAGTAATAGATCTTTCCCTGGGCTGAGTGCCAGTCTATCATGAAGATACGCTGCCGTATGATGTGGGCAAAACTGCGCATCACAAAATTGTTCATGGCAGGGATCTTGAGCAGGATATTGAAGAAGTCATCTTTTTTCATGCGGAGCAGGGAAACATCTCCTACTGCCCTGGTATTGATATAGTATTCATCGAAAAACAATTCTCCATTACCGAACATATCGGCATGGGACAATACCCCGATGTGGTGTTCTTTCTCTTCGAAGTCATTGTACTTGCTCATTTCTACCAAGCCGTCCAGAATGACGTAGATATATTCGGTAGGCTGGTTTTCCAGATAGACAGCTTTGCCGTCTTTGACCTTTATTTCTTCGAATAAAGGAGTCAGTGTAGCCAGTTCTGCCTCACTGCAGTCTTCAAAAGGATATAATTTTTTTAAAATGGAAGTAGACATGTTTCCCCCTTTTTATTTTAACTCAATGCTGACCAGGACCTGGGCATGGTCGGAGAGCCATACCGGCAGTTCTTCATCAGTCAGAGTGGAATCTATCAGATGGTCGTTGTAGGTCTTCATATATTCTACGGAACCAATCCGGTGTACATTGTGGTGATAAAATTCTTCTGAAAGCAGGATGTGGTCCAGGTTTTCATAGTGTCCATTGTGGATATGGGTAAAAAACACATCCCTGTCAGCGTTTCTGGCCTGCATAAAATAGGTACTGAACAGGATCTGGTCCATGACCTGCTTTTTGGCATCACCGGAGAACCGCCTCTGGGGCATCTCACCGGTAATGATAGTAGAGGTCACGGAATGTACACTGTCGTTGAGGTCACCCATGACTATTACAGCCCGGTCATTTCTGGACATGACCTGGCTCAGTATTGCCCGCAGAGCTACTGCTTCAGCGGTACGGATGTACAGGCTGCGCGCCATACCCATCCCGTAGGCAAAAGTATCATAGTCATCTTCGCTATGCCCGTTTTCCATAATGGGCCGTTTTGATTTCATATGTATAGAAAAGACTTCAACTAATTTCTGATTAGGCAGCCGGATAGCGGCCTGCTGGATGGGATGCCTAAAATGGCGGAAGGGAATGTCTTTTTCTTCTACTTTTAGGTAACTGTGAGCAGGAAATTCTGAGATACTCTTATGATCCAAAATCTCAAAACGGGACAGAATAACCGAAGCCGGACTGCGGCCTTCATGTTCATGGTCCATGACCAGATGATATACCGGGTAAATGCCGGACAGCCGGATAGCTTCATCCAATGCTTGCCGGTGGAATACTTCCTGAAAAGCAACGATATCAGCATTCAGTGACTGGAGCTGTGCTGCTATCCAATGAATTTTTTTGTTATAATCATCTTTGCTGTACATTTCCTTCCCGTAATATCTGGTTTCGGGAAGTACCAGGTTGGCGGTATTAAAAGTAGCAATCTTAATCTGAGAAGACATCTGTTAACCTCATCTTAGTGTATAGGGTAGTGTTGCTCTTGTCAATAGATGAATTCTTAATTGAAATCCCGGATTGAAATTATATGGTTTTTATGCTACTATTTTAAGTAAAAGTAAAAAAGGGTGCTGCCGGGAGGGAGTCTTATGATTTCAAAATTCAGGCTTTGGTTATTCCTGTTGCCTATTATGTCCACTTCCTGTAATCTGGCTGAACCTAAAAATCCGGGGAATGGTGCCGGAGATTATCAGTGGCCTGCCCTGACGCTGCAATCATCCCCCCTGGCAGAACTGAATTCACAGAATTTCAGCCAGTATACCATTGATCTGAATGCCTATAGTTATAAGATTATAGTGATTTCCAACTACACAGAAACTCTGAGCTGCATGGATCCGGCCTGGTGGCATGACGCGGTAATGTATGAAGTATTTTCACCCACTTTTAATGACGGAGCATTACCTACTTCCCGGCTGGATTATCTCAAAGACATGGGCTTTGATGGTATCTGGACAACTCCCATCTTTGATAGTCCCAGTGAGCATGGCTATGATGCCACTGATTTTTATCATGTCAAAGAATCTATGGGGGGTAATACCGCCTTTTCCACTTATGTATCCGAAGCACATTCCCGCGGCCTGAAGATCGTCCTGGATCTGGCTCTGAATCACTCTGGAAACCAATGCCAGTGGTTTATAGACAGCGCTCTCAAGCAAAACGGTAAAGAAGACTGGTATATCTGGACCAATGCCGGTGCGGATCTTACGGCCTGGACATCCCCCGTCAATAGCTATGTCAATGCCTGGAGAGACACCAGTCTGAATAGCAACGAAAAATACTATAGCGTTTTTGGTGAGATACATCCCGATCTCAATCTGAGGAATCCCCATGTTACCCAGGAGCTCAGAAATGTAGCACGATTCTGGATGGAACACATGGACGTGGACGGTTTTCGACTGGACGCGGTACGCTACCTGATAGAAACCGGTCCGGGCAGCGGGGGACTGGATACTGCTGAGACCATGCAATGGCTTATCGATTTTCAGACCTATTTAAACAGTATCAAATCCGATGCCTATACCGTGGCAGAAGTCTGGGCTGATTTCTGGACCATGGGTCAGTACTATGTCAGTGGTATTCCTTCGCGTCAGGAATTCAACTTCCCCTTCTGCTATGCCTGGTCAATTTCTCTGACTAATGAAACCAACAGTGTGGTCAATGACATGATCCAAAACTGGAAACCAGGCTTTACCCCCTGGCACTACTACGCCAGCATGACCGATAATCATGATTATGCGATAGGTTATTCTAATCATCGTATACTGGATTTCCTGGGAAATAATATTAGAAAAGCTAAACTTCTGGCAGCTCTGCAATTGACCTTCCCAGGTACACCTTATATATATTATGGATCCGAAATAGGAATGACAAAGGGCCCGGAAAATAGTGATGCCGCAAAACGTGCTCCCATGGACTGGGACCAGGTAGCGGTACAATCGGCTGATCCTGACAGCCTGCTCAATACCTACCGTAATCTCATTGCACTGCGCAAAAAGTATTCGGGCCTGCGCAGGGGAGATATACGGCTGATTGCCAACCACGACCCTCAGATAATATCCTATATCAGGCCGGGAAATGATGTAACACTCCTGTATATAGCCAATCTCAGCAGTACCAATATCCGGTCCTATCTGGATTTTACCGGCTCAGGGCTGAGCAGTACCGGGCACTATCCACTGATGCAGGTCTATGGAGACCAGACCACAGTCCTCAATCCTAAAGACCTGGCCTATGACTGGTATTTAAAACAGACAAATCTGGCCAGAGCTGATGCTCTCAATGATGAACTGCTGTCCTATCCTACAAATTATACTTATGTGGATGGAGTGGGGGATATTACTGTTTTCACTATATCCACTTATACCAACCTGGTCAGCTCCAAAGTCGTACTGGAAGTGGAAATGGCGGAGATGATCAACAGCTGGTCAGGTTCGCACGGTTTTGACCACACCTGTTCGGTAATCTATTTTCAGAAACCCTCCTCCACGTCTACCAATACCAATTTCTGGTCCTTCAGCCGGGACTGGCGCTCAGAATTGTTTTATAAACCGGAGAGTGGCTGGGATTTTTGCGTCATTGCCAGTGGTAATGGGGCTGCACTGTATGGGCCGGATTCTACCAATCTACTCATAGGACTGGAGCATCATGGCTCCACCCTGACTAAAACCATCAGGATCGAAGTTCCGGGCAGCGTTTTAGGTTTGGATAATTCCGGGAATATCTCCGGTTGGAAAGTGGTGCTGTTCAGCCAGGACTGGGAAGATTGGGGATACGGTTCGGTGACTCCTGAGTCACCCATCAGCCCGGCTTGCCCCTGGCCGGGTGGTTATAGAGGTATTGCTCAGACCAATGTTTTGAGTGAATGGAATTATCAGGCCCTTGATATGAACTGGGACACGGAAACTGCAATCATTGATATGCTGGGTAATAGCACTACTAATACCTGTATCGTGAGATGGATAAATATGCCTGATTCAGAATGGCTGGTGATACCCTGACAACCCACAGTATACCATTAAATAAATGTATTACCCATTAAAAAAGGGTAATGCACATTTTATGCAATAACTAATCACTCCGGCCCGTTATATTGGTAGCGGGGATAGTTCTGTTTGTTTACAAAAGAGGAATAGCTGTCTTCCGGCCGGCTGGAATAAGACGCCATGTCTTCATCGATCAGCATCCAATTGCATTCCGGGTTCAGCGAATCCGATAATTTGAGCCCTTGATCCGTCATAACTGCCTTACGAATGGGATATTGCTGTATATCCTGGTACTGACGGAACCAGGTCGGCCACAAATGCCGGTCATACAGGAAGAGTTCCACCTTGAGAGTGGCTTCAGTACGTCTCCATTCATCATTCTGCAGTACGGTTTCAAAAAAACCAGGTTCATAGCGGGTATCGCCCTTTCCGGAGACTTCCATCATTAGTTTGTCATAGACTAACTGAAATTCCGGCAGGCGGGTATCCTGCAAAAAGCCGCTGAATACATAGCCCCGCTGTCCGTTGGCATCCACCCGGACCCATACACCGTCCCGGTTGCCGATGTTGGTGGTACTGCCTTCCGGGACATCTATAATACGAACAGGATCTTTTGCTTTTAGTGTGGTGACCACGTCTCCATTGATGGGGTTTGTCCTCAGTTTGAGGCTGACGCCTTGACATACTTCAAAAGGATAATATACATACAGCAGGGTCATCTCAGGGGACATCGCAGCCAGCTCGGTATCATTGGTAATCTGCAGAGTCTTTTTAAAGTAGGGTTCTCCGCTGCTGTTGGTCGCGTTAAGAGAGCACATTTTACTTTGTACCAGGTAGAGGGCGGTGTAGGGGTGCTTTGACTTTATCGCCAATCCCAGAGGGGTGGAATTTTCAAAATTCAGATCATCCCCGATCCCTTGAGGATAATTAAAATACTGGTAGATTGCTTCGAGCATGGCAGCGGAATCATTTAATGACGCGGTGATCACAGGATGACGTCCTTTGGTATCTGGTGCCAGGGACAGGAAAGTATTACGGCTTGTATTACGTACTGCTCTTTCCAGGAATTCCTTAGCCAGTGCGTAATCATCATAGCGGGCGGCCAGGTGCAGGATAGTTTCTCCTTCGGGGTTCTTCAGGGTTAAAAGTTCTTCATTTGGCCCATAAGTATCTTCAGCAATTTTGTCAATGGCGTATATAAGACTGCGGGGCGCGTTTTCAGCCAGGACTTCCCAGAGTTCCTTTCCGGCTGGGGTTTTGATTTTCAGGTCATCTATATTTTGTATCAGTTCACGAGGCATTCCCTTGAGGTTTTCCGCTATCCCCAGCTGGAGAGGGGTCTGGCCTTTCTTATTTTTAACCGCGTTAAACTGTTCACCAAAGAGTTTGATGATAGAGCTGGTCCCATACAAACTACGGCTTTTATCCAGAAGGGCTTCATAATGAAGAGGAGTGTTCCCGTCGTTGTCCTGGTAAAAAGCCGCATCCGGGATCTTGTATACACTATCCAGCTGTTCGAATATTTCATACTGGTTGCTGATGGCCATCAAAGCATAGTGGAAAATAGTACGCCCTTTGACATCCTTTTTATAGAGCATATTGGTAAGCTTTTCATCAAACAGGGCATCTCTCAGGTACATCCAGTCGCCCTGGTAGATCTTTTCTTCCAGTTTGGTAGGCATAGAGGGCTTGAACAGCGCTTCATAGCCTGCCGGAATAGGGGAAGAAGGAGATTTTTGAGTAGATTTATTACAGGCCGGTATGGCCCAGGAAATAAAGACTGCCAATATTACCAATATGACTTTATTCATTTGCGCGGCTCCCGGATTTGAATTGCACTATTTTAAAATTTCAATCTTCTTTACGCAAATATTGCGTGCACCATTTCTCTAAACCGGACTGGCGTTGACTTTTTAAGGAGTAACAGCTAAAATTTAGTAAACCGATTTTTGATACAGGTTTACCATCCGAGGAGCCTCTAATGACAAAAGACCAGCTGATCTCTTTTGACCGCGACCACATCTGGCATCCTTTCACCCAGATGAAGGACTACCAGGATTTTGATCATGTGGCCATCCAAAGCGGGCAGGGGGTAAAACTGTACGATGTGGACGGCAAGGAATACTATGACACCATCGCCAGCTGGTGGTGTAATACCATCGGACACCGTCATCCCGCCATGGTCCAGGCGCTCAAGGAACAGCTGGATATCCTGCATCACGTTAATTTTTCCGGTTTTACCCATCCCTACGCGGTAAAAGTAGTGGAAGAGATGCAGCAAGTCATGGATCCCACCCTGAGCCGGTATTATTTTTCTGATGACGGCAGTACAGCCATGGAAGTGGCGGTCAAAATCGCCTTCCAGTACTGGAAAAATCAGGGGCGGGATGAAAAAAAACTATTCGTGCATCTGGCAGATTCCTACCACGGGGATACCATCGGCAGTCTCAGTGTGGGGGGAATCGAGGTCTATCACCTCAGTTATTCAGCCCTCATGTTTGAAAGTCTGTCTGTGCCTTCCCCGGTGGGGGCAGCGGCTCACCGGGAGCGCAAGGAATATACCTATGACGCCTCTGATCCTGACTGGAGTGAGGAAGGCTGGCCGGCTATGGAAAAATCACTGCGTAAAAATGCCCATCGAATCGCCGGAGTTGTAGTAGAGCCTTTATTGATGGGTGCGGCCGGTATGTACGTGTATCCCCCCGCGTATCTCCGGAAACTCCGCGCCTTGACCAGGGAGCTGGATATTCTCCTGATTTTTGATGAAGTAGTGACCGGATTTGGACGTACTGGTGATATGTTTGCTTACCAAAAGGCCGGTGCGGTACCGGATATCATCGGACTGGCTAAAGGCCTGACCGGCGGAACCATGCCGCTGTCACTGACAGTCTGTACCGAAGAGATATTCCGGGCTTTTTATGATGATTATCTCAAATATAAAACCTTTTTTCATGGACACAGCTATACCGCCAATCCTCTGGCCTGTGTAGCCGCCTCCACCAATCTGCGTGTCTTCCGGGAGGAAAAGATCCTGGACACCTACGCCCAGGACCGCCTGTATTTCCAGGAAAAGATACGGGAATTCGCGTCCCTGGATTTTGTGGATGATATCCGCTACCTGGGATGGGCCGGCGCCGTAGATATCGTCCGGGAACAGGGTAAAAGCCCCGGTACAGGGACACCTTTTAGCCCGGAGACCCGGATAGGACTCAAAATCTATCAAAACAGCCTCAAAAACGGACTGGTGCTGCGTCCTCTGGGGGACAGTATCTATTGGATGCTGCCCCTGGTGACCACTAAACAGGATATCCGGATTATAATGGAGCGGAGCATGGATGTGATCCGGGAGACAGTCGAGGCAGCCCGGCATGGATGATTTCAGCAGTCTGTCTCAAAATCTGTCTGAACTACGCCAGCAGGGGCAGCTGCGTGAGCTGAAGGACATCACTTCCACATCCGGCCGTATGGTAAAGTGGAAAGATAAGATGTATCTCAACCTGTCCTCCAATGATTATCTGGGGCTAGGGACCAGACAGGATATCCTGCGCGAGTTTCTGGAAAAAGCCGCAGCCTCTTGTGATACAGCGGTCTATAACCTGACATCTTCCTCCTCACGTCTCCTCACCGGAAATTCTCCCCTCTACACAGAGCTGGAAGAACAGCTGTGCCGCTGGTATGGCAAGGAAGCCTCTCTGGTATTTAACAGCGGCTATCATGCCAATCTGGGGATTTTGAGCGCTTTAAACGGGGCTGGTAATGTGATTTTCAGTGATAAGCTGAACCATGCCAGCCTGATTGACGGCATGCGGCTGTCCGAGGGTAAATACCTGCGTTACCGCCATCTGGATTATGAACACCTGGAAAATCTCCTCAAAAAAGAAAGAGAGAATTTTCAGCGGGCCCTGATTGTCTCGGAAACGGTATTTTCCATGGATGGGGACCGTGCCGACCTGGAGGCCCTGCTGTATCTCAAGGATAAATATGACTGCACTCTCATGCTGGATGAGGCCCACGCCGTAGGTGTATTCGGTACTACGGGGCTGGGATTGTGCCAGGGGAGTGGCCGGATAGGGGAGATCGACATCATAGTAGGCACTTTTGGCAAGGCGCTGGCCTCCGTGGGGGCTTACGGGGTGTTTTCCCGCACCGTCAGGGACTACCTGGTGAATCAAATGCGCCCGCTGATCTTCACCACCGCTCTGCCTCCTCTCAACCTGGCCTGGACCAGTCATATCCTGAGCAGGATCCCCGAGCTGACAGGTGCACGTCAAAATCTACAGGAACTGTCTGACTATCTCCGCGGCCTGGTCCGCGCTTCTGGCCTGGAAGCCCTGGGGGACAGCCAGATCATCCCGGTCCTGACCGGTAAAAATGAAATGGCAGTTAATCTGGCCGGACTTTTTCAGGAACGGGGATTGTTAGTGTTTCCCATACGTCCGCCCACGGTACCGCCCGGAACTGCCCGAATACGCATCAGTCTATGCGCGGATCTGGAGAAAAAACAGCTGGATAGTATACCGGAAATACTGCGGGACTTTATCAAAAGAGGTGATCAGTCATGACAACCGGCTTTATCAGAAAAAAACAGGACAGCAAAGAATTGATACTGCTTTTTAACGGCTGGGGAATGGATCAGACTGTGTTCCAGCCCTGGGGTGAGCCGCCTGTGGATGTCCTGGAGGTGCACGATTACCGGGACCTGGATTCCCGGGAAAACCTGATACGGGATTTATCCGCCTACCGCAGTATTATCGTCCTAGCCTGGTCTATGGGAGTATGGGCCTATACTGCCCTGAGCCACAGTCTGGCTATACAGGTGGAAAGGGCTATCGCTATTAACGGCACCCCTAATCCCATTCACGAGCACCTGGGGATCCCCCCCCGCGTCTTTGATGCCACCCTGGAAAAGATGGATCAGGAAAATCTGGGCCGTTTTTACCGGCGCATGTGCCTGGACCAGTCCGCCTTTGAAAAATTTCAGCAACATAAACCTGCCCGTCCTCTAGCGGAACAGATTCAGGAATTATCCGCGGTCCAGGAGCAGTACCAACGGGGCGGGGAGATTTTTTTCCACCCCTTTCACCAGGCCCTGATCAGCCGCTCCGACCGTATATTTCCGGTGGCAAATCAGCATAGTTTCTGGCGGGGGCGTGCCGATATACTGGAGACAGAAGGCGGCCATTTCTGCTTTGATCAATGGCAAAACTGGGAGGATTTTCTTGAGTTCTGCTTCCATGTCTGAAAAGGTAGATATCGACAAGGACCTGGTAAGAAAACGCTTCGCCAGGGCCATGCACAGCTATGAAAAGCACGCCGTGGTGCAGACAGAAATGGCGGAGAGACTGCTCAAGATTCTGCGCCATCATGCCGGGACTTCCTTTGACACCATTCTGGAAATAGGCTGCGGCAGCGGTGTACTGAGCCGTCTCATCATTGAAAACCTGGATTATGATCGTGTTTATCTCAATGATCTCAGCCAGGATTTTGCTCCTTTATTGCCTTTTAAAGACCAGGTTACTTTTCACGCCGGGGACGCTGAGACCCTGTATTTCCCGCCGGAACAGGCCCTCATCATCTCTAATGCCGCCATACAGTGGATCAGGGACCTGGACACCTTTATGGAAAAAGTGTCGTCATTACTACGCCCCGGAGGCTGGTTTGCCTTTTCCTGTTTCGGCCAGGAAAATCTCCTGGAAATACAGAATTTGACCGGCAAAGGTCTGGAATATCCTGATATTTCATTCTTCCAGTCACTGCCTGATTTTAATATCGCATTAGCGGAACAGGAAAAAAGACAACTGGTCTTTTCCTCCCCCCGGGATGTGCTGAAACATCTCAAATATACCGGTGTCAATTCCCTGGGCAAAGAAGGCTGGAGTAAAGGCAGTATGCGGGAATTCGAAGAATCTTACCGGTCCCGTTTCAGCACCGGCCAGGGTGTAACGCTGACCTATAATCCCCTCTATATCCTGGGGAGAAAAAAGGTCCAGACATGAGTAACCTGTTTATCACCGCTATAGATACCGGCGCGGGTAAGACCGTAGTTACAGGCCTGATAGCCAGGTACCTTCTACAACAGGGACAGGACGTGATCACTGCCAAGATCTGCCAGACCGGCTGTGTGGAGGAGTCCGAGGACATCGTCCTGCACCGTAAAATCATGGGCATCCCACTACAGCCGGAGGATAAATCGGGTCTGACCTGTCACTATATCTTCAGCTACCCGGCTTCTCCCCACCTGGCGGCCCGCCTGGACGGAGCGGAAATCGACCCCTCCAGCATACAGGTATCTTTATCCCAGCTCATCCGCACTCATGAAAACGTGATTATAGAGGGTGTAGGGGGCTTGAAAGTCCCCCTGAGAGAGAAATACACCACTTTCGACTTTATCCGCCAAAACAATTACGAAGTAGTAGTAGTTGCTACTCCCATCCTGGGTAGTATCAACCACATCCTGCTCACCGTAGACGCCCTCCTGGAGGCCACCATACGGGTTAGGGGAATAGTGTATAACCACATGGTCGACTCCGGGCCGGAGATCACCCGGGACACCCTGGAAGTGATCAGAAAGTTTTATCCCAGCCTGCCCGTGGTGGAAGTACCCGGAGTGGAGGGGGAGACGTGGCCGGAGGTGGATTTTGGGGTGATTTTTTAGTGGTCACCACTGAGGCACTGAGGGCACGGAGGCCCTGGAGGGGTTGAGGTGTTTAGTACCGAGAAGAGGGCCGGGCATCAGTCGACGGGGAGGGAAATACTTTTTAGATGGTTTTAATCAATGAATACTAATCATACATTTCATATATTGCGCTGATATTCGTCTCCTTCATTTCCTCTTTTTTAATTCGTAAACTGTTCCTTTTTCCACAGCAAACAAAGGTGCAAGAAATGTCTCTCTCAGAACCTCGGGATCATTGTCACTATTAATGGCCATTTCATATTCCTGATTCTGAAGCACCTTTCCAATCATTTTTTGGTAAATGTAGCTTCATGTTTATAGAATAAAGTTTGTTAGAAATTGATACAAAAATACAGATTACAGCAAATATTATTTTCTAATAATCATAAGATACTCCATTCAATTTTTGGAATTTTTGAACATGAGGGGCTATGCCATTCTGGAAAAAAAGAATATTCTCATCGGTTCCAAAAATAAATCTTTTCTCCCTTTTTTTATTACTATAATCAGTAAATATGATATCACCTTTTGTATTGACCACTAGATTTCCACCACCAATTGTTTTACTTTGAGATTCATCACTTACATTAAAACTGAGTAAAAAAACACTATTGACTTCTGAAAATGAAGAAAATTGATATAGAATGAAGAAATTTTTCTTTAATTCAGATAAATGATCCCCTAATATTATCTTCTCAAGTTTATGATTTATTAAAGGGATTGCTTCATCCATATATGAACCTGCTGAGGAAGAACTGAAAAGTGTGTATCTTGGATCTTGAAAAATTTTGACGAAATTTAACCATTTTGAAAAAATTTCATTTCCATCAATACTGGTGTTTAGTAATTCCTTCTTACTAATTATCAATTGAATGTTTTTATACGTTAATTTATATTTCTCCAAAATCTCTTTGTCAACTCCTTGAGCTTCTTCAGGATTGTCAGGAGCATTTCCAGGATCAACAAGAACCCCGTTATGAAGCACTTTCATATCAATTATTATATTTCCATTTTCTAATTTCATTTCATTTGTTGCTGAATGGAGTGTCATTAAAGAAGCACCAAACAGCATATTATCATTTAAATGAATTTCCGTTATCTTTTTTAGATTGATATCCCGAGTAAATAATTTAATGACAACGTACTCACGGTAATTTTCATTTTCAGCTTCTTTCATCCACTTTATAAATGTTTTATAGTTCGGACTCATTAACCTTCCCAAATCGGAAGCCAGGTACTTTATGGGTGAAAACACATCTATCACTGCGACCATTCCAAAAAAATTGAGTATGAGTGATCTGTTTCCCAAATAATTTTCGCCATTGATGTTTGTAACAATTTTATCATCCAGTTTATAATGAAGCTGTTCCTGAATTTTTTTCTCTATCCCATTTTGAGCAAAGATATATCCACTCGAGGTATGCGTTATCTTTAAAACATTTTCAAGATTATCTGAATTAAAATCTAAATCTAACAAATCTTCATTCTGAATAGTAAATTGATACGGCCGACCTTTGGAATCTTTGAGAATTTTACTAACAGGAATTACAACATCTAATTCCTCTTTATACCCAAACCCCTTTGCCACCAGTTGCGTGGTATCAATACTCTCCGCGTCGATCCACCCTTCCTTGCCAGCCTTGCTGACCACGAAGAAGCGCTCTCCGTTGCCCTTGAGCACACGCAGGGTGTCGCCCTGGGCTATCTGGTCCACCGCCTGACCTTCCAGTCCATCATTGTAGAGGGTGATGGGCTGGGCCATTTTGAATATATTATCCTTGACATTGAAGAAGACTTCGGGCTGCCAGGGAGTGAGGGTAGCGGATGCCACCCAGCCGCCTACCGGACGTACCTGGGAGGTCTTAGTATCACGGGCGCTGCCCTCGACGTAGGCCCAGGCGCCGCGGGTGTCGTAGAGAGTGACTTTGTCGTACTTCATGAACTGTTCCAGGTAGGGAGTGTTAGTGGAGACGCCGCTCGATAGTTGGGCCTGGTCCAGGTCGTAGACACGGACGTTGTTGGTATTTATGTACATGATCTGAGGAGTAGATTTGTCCACCTTGATCTTCACGCTCATCAGCGTCCGCGGAGCGGAGACCTGATGCTCTGCCTCCCCCCGAGTCTGACCACAATTGGTCATGAGTGGTAGAAAAAAGATAAAGACGAAAAGTTTTTTCATAGAGATATCCTTGTTACTAATAATATAAGTTATTGTAATGAGCCCCCCACTGGTGGTCAAGGATACGTAAGTTTTAGATTCCCTATTATAAAGAAGCCAGAAAGGCTTCCAACTGAGCCCTGAAACATCTACACAGGAGTCATGCCACCCACAAAGTCTCCCCGACGCCCTCTGATGCCGTAGCCCTCCCCGAGGCATCAGACTCCCCAGCCTGCACCCCTAAGGCCCACCTACCACACCTTCTTCTCACCTGAGCGGCAGCGAAGGCATTGGGCCGCTTCCTGCCATTCTCTCGTCGTACCACCCCGGCATCATGGGCGCAAGCAAGGCGTTTTTCTTTGCCAGACGTTTCTTTTGCCGCCGCCTGGGCAAAAGAAATGCCGTCCCCGATTCCGTTCGGCAAACGGATCCAGTCCTCCCCGACCAGGATACAAAGTCCTACCACCGCGGAGCGACCTTAGTTTCCCAAACAAAAAAAATATCCAGACCAGAATAAATCGTAAATAATGTTTATCTAAACCCTAGATAGTGGTATCTCTCCCCACAGGAGAGCTACCCCTTAAATATAATGACCGTCTTCCCCTGACCGCCGTCTTCCGGCTTGGCATGATGAAAAGAATCCACGCTGGGGGTCTTTTTCAACACTTCCCAGATGGCTTTGCGCAGGATGCCTTCGCCCTTGCCGTGGATGATCTCCATCTGGCCCGCGCCCTGCATATAGGCTACATCCAGGTCTTTTTCCAGCAGTTTGAGTGCGTCTTCCACCCGTTCACCCCTGAGGTCCAGGATATACTGAAAATTTCTTTTGATATCGTGCTGCGCCCGGCGCTGGGCTTGTACCGCGGGGTCATCTGGAGCGGTGAAGAGCTCTTCCCGGCTCACGAAGGTGGATATGATACCGACCCGTACTTTTACCTGGTCGCCTTTGACAGTTTCTATGATGCCCTGTTTATCCAGAGAGGAGACATAGACTTTTTGTCCCGGCTGGAGTTCTTCCAGGGACAGTGAGGGACGCTCCTGCTGGCGGATCTTTTCCTGGTCCAGGATATCGCGCACTTCCCTGGTCACATTTTCGGCATGGGCCAGGTCACTGATCTTCTCCTGTTTCATCTGCTTCTTGAGCTCGCTGATGCGGCGCAGGGCATCGTCCAGCTCCCCTTGCAAGGCCTGCAGGCCCTTCTTTTTCAATTCTTCCTGTTTCTGCTGGAGTTCCTGCTGCAGCTTCTCTGTCTGCCTCTTGATCTGACGGGCTTCTCTCAGTTCCGCCGCGGCTTTTTCCTTGAAGCTGGAGATGCTGTTTCTTTCTTTTTCCAGGGTCTGTACCAGCTTTTCGGTATCGGTCAGGTGGCTTTCCAGGTATTTCTTGGCCCGGTTGATCAGGGCGTCAGGAATACCATAGCGCCGGGCGATATCCAGGGCAAAACTGCTGCCGGTCCCCCCTTTATACAGCCGGTAACGGGGTTCCAGTTTTTTTTCATCAAATTCCACGAAGGAGTTTTCCAGTTCAGGGTGGGAGTAGGCCAGTTCCTTTATACCGGAGTAGTGGGTAGTAATGATAAATGTGGATTTCTTTTCTATCAGGTCCTGGATGATCTCCCGGCCCAGGATTTCTCCCTCCCGGGGGTCGGTGGCTGCCGCGATTTCATCGATGAGCACCAGGTCCCTGGGGCCGGTCACTCTGAGGATTTCAGCCAGCTGACGGATATGTCCGGAAAAGCTGGACAGGTTATTGTCCAAACTCTGTTCATCACCGATTTCAGCGTAGATTTCGTGGAAGATGCCCATCTCAGAGTCGGGGTGCAGGGGCAGGGGGATGGCATACTGCAGCATCAGGGACAGGATACCGGCAGTCTTGAGGGCCACGGTCTTTCCCCCGGCATTGGGGCCTGATATAATGAGCCCCCGGGCATGTTTGCCCACTTCAATATCTATGCGCACTGGGTTTTCAACTTTCAGCAGGGGATGCACAGCCTGATGCAGATCCAGATAGTAACTATCTTCTTTTATCACCGGAAAGACACCTTTGGTCTCTACACCGTACAGCCCCCGGATATAGAGCCATTCCAGCTTTCCCAGCATCTCCAGGACCTGATGAATGCGGGGCACTTCACGGGCTATCTGGGCGGTCATTTCACGCAATATGCGGCGTATTTCCGCGGCTTCTTTTTCGTCTATTTCCACCATCTCATTGTTGAGCGCCACGATGACCGAGGGCTCCACAAAAGCCGTTTCTCCGCTATTGGAAAAAGAGTGTACTATACCTTCGATCCGGCTCCTGCCGCTGGATTTTAAGGGTAGGACAAAGCGTCCGTCCCTCAGGGTGATGAGACGCTCCTGCATGCTCTGCTTGTAATCTTCCTGCTCCATGAGGCGCTGCAGACGGTCCTGGATATCACCGCGGATATTGCTTTTTCTCCTGCGGATCTGGCGCAGCTCGGGGGAGGCATCGTCCAGCAGGCGGCCTTCGTCATCCAGGCGGGTGCTCAAAGTGCGGTGCAGATCGGAATAGTCGGGTAATCCCGCGGCCAGGCTATACAGCAGGGGATATTGTTCCGGTTCAGCAAGGAGCCTGGTCTGGTTGCCCTGGTGGATATCCAGGGCCTTGCAGATTTCCAGGATTTCTTCTCCGCCCAGAAAATTATCCCGTATCAGGGCGTGATTGAGGCTGGTGGAAATGTCCTGTACAGCAGCAAAGCGTAAACCGCCGCCGTAGCGGATCAGTCCATCCATTTCCTGGAGCAGATCGATTTCCTGAAGCAGAAGATTCAGATCCCGGTAGGGGGTCAGATGGGATAGAGAGAGGCGGGCGGGGTAGGTCTGCAGCCTGGTGCTCAGCTGTCTCATCAGTTCCTGAAACTCATCCAGTATGACGTTTTTCATGAAGAGCTGCCCTTAAAATCTTGGATGACATTTAAACAGATCGCGTAAAACTGCTCCGCGGTATGATCCCAGCTGAAGGTCCGGGCAAATTCCACAGCCTGCGTAGAAAATTTAGTCCGTAGGTCTGGTTTTTTTATCAGTTGTCCCAGTTTTTCCGCCAGAGCCACAATGTCCCCGTTGTTCACCAGGAAGCCTGTCTTTTCATGACGGATGGAGTCTCTGAGGCCTTCCACATTGTAGCCCACCGCAGGCAGGCCGGCGGCGTTGGCCTCGATCACAGAAATGCCCCAGCCTTCTTTTTCCGAGGCTATAGCAAAAACTGCCGACTGATGCAGCAGTTCCTGTTTGCGGGCTTCATCTATAAATCCCAGAAAGCGTACAGAATCATTGAGACCCAGTTCCCGGGTAATCTGGAGCAGGCGGGCTTCATCATCGCCTTTACCGGCAATATGGAGTTCAGCCTGGGGCTGGTCTTTTTTTAGTATAGCCAGGGCCTGGATCAGATGGTCCACCCGTTTGTATTTTTTCAGCCTGCCCAGGTATAGGATCACCGGTTTGAGGGACGGACTGGCCTTGGGGGCTTTATGGAGGGCCTTAAAATCAATGCCGTTGTGCAGAACAGTGATTTTTTCAAAAGGATAGAGGCTGAGGAGATTATCACGGCTGCTTTCACTGACACTGATGAGAGGGGTTTTAGTATAGGCTCTCAGCCAGAATTTTTCCATATGGTAGACATACAGTGCCATGGGATAGGGGAGTTGTTTGAATAGGCTCTGCCCATGCACATGATGCTGTATGGCCAGGATAGGGGTGTCCTTGATATAGCGGGGTGTAGCCAGGGGGATTTTGCTGATGTCATCTATGATCAGGTCATAGTTTTTATGCCGGAGATGTTTTTTATAATATGTTTTGAAAGTAAAATTGAACAGGCTGTTGTTGGCAATACGGGTGACTTTGTAACCGTCCCTTTCACAGACAGGAGCGCAGCCGGGAAAGGTGGCACTGATGAAATCGATTTCCCAGTCAGCCGGTTTTCTCTTCAGGATCTCGTGGATATGGACTTCAGCACCGCCTGCTTCCGGGTTTTCCATGTCACGCCAGTTGATGACCAGTACACGCATAACTTCAGCCGCCTAGAATGAAAAATGGACCAGGTTCAGACCCAGGTTTACTCCGCTGCTCAGGGGCGGCGTGGTGGTAGCCGGGGCGTGGGCGCGGGTGTACTGCAGGTCCTCCCAGGCCACAAACAGAGGGATGAGGAGAGTATTAAGCAGGATATAGCGGAACTGGACCGTGTCATTGACAGGATATATCCCGGCAGGTAAGCCGGTGTCATTCTGGGCAATAAAGGAACTATTCAGGATAAATATCAGGTTCAATCCCAGATAAAAAGTGATGGGCACCGCGATAAAGTATATCACATCAAAGCGTCTTAATTCCGTTTCCGGTGTCTGAAATTCAATTTTACCGGTTTTGAGGTAAGAACTGGGCACCATGGGTTCCGGTATGCTGATGCTCTGAATATTGGTGACACTGGCCTTGAGTTTCAAATCGTTGGTATCGATCTTCAAGTAGGCATAACTGTTCTGGAAGAGGGCCAACATAATCAGGCTGACCAGAAGCAGGATTTTTTTCATCATCAAGACTCCCTGAATCATTTCTATGAATTAAATGCAATTACGCTATAATTATAAACCTCAATAGGAAAACTGTCTATTATTGGCTGGGGTGATGCGTTATAAAATGAAGATAAGTTCAGGCAGAAAGATTTTCAGCCTGGTTTTTTCTCATGATAGACCGGATATAGGTAGTGATTACTTCCATATCCTGGGGTTCCACAAAATCAAACTGGAATCCGGCATTATTGCCCTCATGATTTTTGAGATGAGCCAGGATTTTTATCTTTTGATTCTGATCCGGAAATTTTATGGTCAGAAAATCATAACGGGAATGAGTATCCAGGTACTCCAGATCGTTTTCTGAGTTGAAAGTCACTGACACTCCGCCTGCGGATATATCTTTGATATTACCGAATAATTTCATGCCTGATGTCTTGAGGAGCAGAGACGCTTCCGGAGTGGGTGCCGGTGGAGAGACTCTGTAATGGCGTCGTTGGTCTCCCGTTCCGGAAGAATATTCCTGTACCGCCCGCATGATACTATTTCCCATGACCAGCAAGGAGTCGTGGAATGGAATCACCGCAGTCACATCCTGGATATTTTTTATTGTGAGGTTCTCGTTTCGGGCTTTTGTAATGTATAATAAGGGAATATGCAGCTGCCATCTGCGTCGGGCTGTCAGGAGATCCTCCTGCAGATCATCTGTAATGAGGCATTTCAAATCCCAGATATGAGATATATAACGGATAGCTGACTCCAGATTATCTGTCTCAATGGGCTCCAGGCCTCCGGATATCAACTGCAGAGATAGCTTTTGATTCCAGTTATTGGTACTGTTATATATCAAAGCTTTCATGTTTTTTATCTCCGTTTTTCTAAATACACTTTTTTTTACAATTATATTATCCATCCACAGGAAATTTCTGTCAAAGGATTGGACAGAAAAAATATTGAATTTATATGATTTAATAATGTCTATCTAAAATAACTCTACAAAACCAACCCTTCTATTATTTCCGATAAGATATATTATGTTAAGTAGAAATAATATTCTCATTCTAGATGAAACTATTATTTATTCTTGTTCTCTATCTTCTTTATCCTGATAGTCCCGCTCCATCTCGTCTTCTGGATGAGATCACCCTGAACTTTGAGTATCTGTCCGGCTTTTATGTACAGCTCTTCTCTGTTCAGTATCAGATAAGATTCACGGGATTTGGACTCCCAGTTTAATACAAAATAAGTATTGGTACCTCCTTCTTCAATCAGACCGGTGTACCAATTGGTACTGGTGTCAGCCGGATTGAGACTCTGCAAAGTCACAGACTCTGACTTTAAATTTGAATTTGATTTAGTCTGATTACACCCTAAAAATAATACAGTTAAAAATATTATTACTAGAAAAGACTTCATAATGTTCTCCTTATAAAAAAGTATACTAGTACTACTTTCCACTACCATGAGTTATTCTAAGTTAAAATAATACATATTTCAACTGAAAGTCGTTATGTCAATTAATGATAATTTTTAGAAGAAACATTATTGTAAGCGTACCAGTACAAAACATTTAATTGACCATTCATCGTGACGATAATATAATTACTGCCCATGGAGAAATAATAACCCGGAGATATCCCTTGAAAAATGTTATCCGTATTTTGGTTACAATTGTGATGATGCTTTCATTTACTTACCTGTACAGCCAGGGAAAAGTCTATGTTCTGTGTTACCACACCTTTCTGGACAAATCAGGCGTACCGACCGATTTTTCTGTGACTACTTTTAAGGCTCAGATGAATAAGATAAAAAATCTTGGCTTCAAATTTGTATCGTGGAAAGAGATAGAATCCGGTAAAGTCTCCGGCAACAATAATGTGCTGATTACTATAGATGACGGCAATAAAACTGTCCTGAAAGCCTGGAATGAAGTACTGAAACCAATGGGGATAACACCGGTTCTTTTTCTCTACCCTGGAGTGTTGAACAAGGCGCATTATGCCATGAAGTATGACCAGGTAAAAGATCTCCTGGTACAGGGAGCGGAATTGGGTGTACATGGTTATTACCATGAATATGTAGGACAAAAGCTCTATGATAAAAATCCCACAGACTTCTGGAGAGAGATTAAAACCGCTAAGTCCACTTTGGAAAAGAACATTCCCTATACTTTTACCCTATACGCTTATCCTTTTGGTTTTTACGATGATTTGACAGTCGACTCGGTACGCAAGACACAGTATACCTATGCCTTTAAATTGGGAGAAGTCCCCTTGACTCTGCCTCTTAAAGGCGGAAGGGAAGACTTTCTCATTCCTCGATTTCTTATGACCAAGGGCTCCTGGAACCATGTCTACAATCTCATGAAAGCGGATGTGGCAAAACTACCCTGAAATATACCGGTTTAAAAAATGTCTTCATTTGTGTTAAATCCTGAAACTTGCTAAAATAATAGCCTAAGCTTTCTTTAGGCAGGCAGGATGAATACACGCTCAGAACACGATCTCATAGGTGAACTTTTTCTGGAAGAAAACTCCTATTACGGCATCCATACAGCACGAGCCATGGAAAATTTTGCTCAGGATGGTCCCCGTTGTCATTTTGAAATCATCCAGGCCATTTCTCTGATTAAAAAAGCGGCCGCCAAAGTGAACGCGGAGCTGGGTTTTTTGAATCAGGAAAAATCCCAATGGATTCAGGACGCCGCGGATCAAATTATAGCGGGAGAGTGGAGGGATCAGTTTCCCCTACCCGCTATCCAGGGCGGTGCCGGTACCTCCCTGCACATGAATGTGAATGAGGTAATCGCCAATTTAGCCCTGGAAAAAGCCAATCACGTAAAAGGCGATTATGAATATATTCACCCTAACGATGACATTAACCGTTTTCAGTCCACCAATGATGTCTATCCAAGCGCTGTTAAAATCGCCGCCATACGGCTCATGCTGGAACTGGCTGAAGAATTATCCCGCCTGCAGAGTACCCTTCAGGAAAAAGAAACTGAATTTGCAGGAGTAATAAAGACCGGACGTACTCAGCTGCAGGATGCTATGCCGGTCACTTTAGGCCAGGAATTCGGCGCCTGGTCAGAAGCGGTGGCCAGAGACCGCTGGAGAGTCTACAAAGCAGAAGAAAGACTCCGCTCGGTCAATATCGGCGGAACAGCCATTGGTACAGGCACAGGAGCTCCTAAGGTATTTATCTATAAACTCACGGAACAAATACAGCAGATGACCCGCTTAGGCATATCCAGAGCGGAAAATACCATCGACGCTACTCAGAATATGGATATGTTTGTGGAAGTTTCCGGCATCCTCAAAGCAGTGGCGGTTAATTTCATTAAAATTTCTTCTGATATCAGGCTGCTTTCTTCCGGCCCCCATAGCGGCATAGGGGAAATAAACCTGCCCCCGCGCCAGGCCGGATCTTCTCTTATGCCGGGTAAGATTAATCCTGTGATACCGGAATTCGCGGCACAGGCGGGTATGCAGGTAATCGCTTTGGATGGCGGTATCACACAGGCTGCGGCTCTGGGCCAGCTGGAGCTCAATGCTTTTCTTCCCCTGATAGCACATAACCTCTTACAATCCATTAAACTGTTACGGGATGCCTCCCGATCGTTCCGGGAATACTGTATCCAGGGAATCACTGCAAATGCTGAACATGCGCGTGATTTACTGGAACACAGCGACGTTTTGATAACCCTACTGCTCCCCTACACCGGTTACGAAAAAGCCGGAGAAATTATCAAAGCCGCCCGGTCCCAAAATATACCCATCAGACAATACCTGGAAAAGCAGAAATTATTTTCCAAAGAAGAGCTCGCTATTCTTTTTGACAGTAATTCGGCCACCTCACCGGGTATCAGTGGGTCTGAAGAATTAAAAAACCGATTAAAGCTGAAGGACTCCTAAATGCCCTGGAATACAAAAATCACCCTGGATCTGATCAGGGAATCGTTCTCCGGCCAGAACATTGTATCTTATTACGCCAGGACAGCTTTGTCGATTGGACTATGGAATTCTGAGAAAGCTCTGATACAAAAGTATTTTACCCAGGAAGACAGGATACTGGATCTGGGTTGCGGTACGGGCAGGACGACCATTCCCTTGTATCAAAACGGCTACACCCATGTCATCGGCCTGGATATATCCGATACCATGATCCAGCGGGCTGAAGAACTATCCCGTTCAGTGGACGCGGATATAGAATATGTGGTAGGCAATGCCTGTGCTTTGCCCTTTCCCGATGAATCTTTTGACTCCGCATTATTTTCCTACAATGGCATGATGCAGATCCCAGGGAAAAACAATCGCAAACTGGCCCTGAGTGAAATTCAGCGAGTACTCAAACCCGGCGGGATTTTTATTTTTACCTCACATGACAAGGAAAGCTCTCCTGAATATGGAAAATTCTGGAGAGAGGAAGAAAGAAAATGGCGTCTGGGCCAGCAGGATAAAAGGCTACTGGAATTCGGTGACATTATCATCGACGAAGTACATCAGGAACTGTTTATCCATATTTCTACCAATGATGAAATAGAAAACT
The DNA here is from genome assembly GCA_964428015.1 of uncultured Brevinematales bacterium. Taxonomy (GTDB): domain Bacteria; phylum Spirochaetota; class Brevinematia; order Brevinematales; family CAYRWR01; genus CAYRWR01. Next base: position 34,829 of record CAYRWR010000022.1, read on the forward strand.
GTCTCACCCATCTGGACTGGAAAATCCTGGAAAGCCTGTGGCGACCCGATATTTGCGAAGAAAAACCGGAAGTGCTCGCCTATTCCAGTGATAACCGGTTCTGGGTGGTCCAGAAAAAGGATAAATGATGCAGACAACCAGCCGTGGACAAAGACTACATATAGGGATTTTCGGCCTGAGAAACGCGGGAAAATCCAGCCTGATCAATGCCCTGACCGGACAGGAAACTGCCCTGGTCAGTGATGTAGCCGGCACCACAACAGATCCAGTCTATAAATCCATGGAAATCTTACCCATAGGGCCCGTTGTTATCATTGACACCGCCGGCCTGGATGATAGCGGAGATTTAGGAACCAAGCGCGTCAAAAAATCTTTGGATGTACTCAAAAAGACTGATCTTGCCATAGTAGTAATGGACATCACAGATCTGGGTGAAGAAATACACCCCCTGGAAAAAGACATTGTCTGGATTAAAGAACAAAAAGTCCCTGTCCTGCTGGTTTTGAATAAATCGGACCTGGGACAGGTAGATGTAAATTTACTGGGGAAAATTTCGTCCCGACTGAACGTCCCGGTAATTACCTGCAGTGCCCGTACCGGTGAAGGCATCGATGAGGTAAAACAAGGTATAATCGATATTTCCAGTGCTGCCTGGCATGAGCCCAGCTTATTAGGCGATATAGTCAGAGAAGGTGAAATCGCCATTCTGGTAACCCCTATCGATGACGCTGCTCCCAAAGGCCGGTTGATCCTGCCCCAGGTGCAAAGTATCCGTGATATCCTGGATAATGATGCCCTGTGTATGGTGGTAAAAGAAAGAGAATTGACCTACGCGCTGCGGTCATTAAAAGAAAAACCGCGTATAGTAATCACGGATTCTCAGGCATTTCAGAAAGTCGCCGCGGATACCCCGCCTGATGTTCTGATGACTTCTTTTTCTATCCTGTTTGCCCGATACAAAGGAGATCTGGAAGCCTTTATCAAAGGGGTGAATCGGATTAAAACCTTAAAGGATGGGGAAAAAGTACTCATCGCTGAAGCCTGTACTCACCATGTCCAGTCAGATGATATTGGTACGGTCAAAATTCCCCGCTGGATCCGTCAGTTAACCGGTAAAGATATCATCTTTGAAAAAGTCAGCGGCATCGATTTCCCTGAAAATCTGGATGAATATGCTTTGATATTACACTGCGGCTCCTGTATGCTGAACCGGCGTGAGGTTTTGAACCGCGTCAAAGCAGCTGGCAGAGAAGATATCCCCATTACCAATTATGGGATGGCCATAGCCTATTGTTTTGGGATTTTAGAAAGAGCTTTAAAACCCTTCCCCCTGGCACTGAGTCTGTATCATGAGGATCTTTACTAATATAAAAGTTTATTTAATTTTTCTTTTCAATACAAATATCGCTTTTTCATCCAGAAGCATATCATCTTTTTCCAGGGTTACTTCCTTTTGACTGAGCAGATCCTGGAAAACCCCCTTCATCCATGGGGCATAAGTTATTTCCTGTGTACTTTTACTGCCGTTCAGCATAATGATGATTTCTTCGGTTTTATTGAACCTTCGGTAAGCAATTACCTTATCATTTCCGGTATCCAGAAAATCCAATGAACCATCTGTCAATACCGGATTCTTTTTACGGATTTGGATCATTTTCCGGTACAAACGAAAAAGGGTATCTGTATTATTCTGCTGATAAAGGACATAACCTTCCGGTCTTTGCGGTACCTGTGGCTGCCATAATTGTGACGCTTTGCTGAATCCGGCATTGAAATTAGTATCCCAATACATAGGTGCTCTTTTTAGCAGATCGGATCCCCCATTTTCCTGTACCATACCGATTTCTTCACCATAATAAATAAAAGGAGAACCTGGTAAGGTCAACAGCATCACTGCTGCTATCCTGGAGTTTAGGATATTATTATTCATGACATTCAGACTGCGAATGGTATCATGATTTGAGAGGAAGGGAGCATAAAAGGAAAATGGCACCCGCCATTTTTTGAGATTTTTAAATACCTCAGAAATCCCGTCCATATTGCCAAAGCGGGCGGCAGCGGGTATTTTATCAGCCAGTTCAAAATTAAAACACATGTCAAGGCCTTTGCCTCTCAAATAGTATTTTGAAACTTTTTCATTGGAAGTCCAAATTTCGCCTATTAGAAAAGTTTCCGGTTTTACTGATTTCACGTGTGCAGCAAATTTTCTCCAAAAATCCAGGGTTTCCCTGGTGTCTGACTGTCTAGGGCCCGGACCTGTCTCAATCAGATAACGTGCCGCGTCGAGGCGGAATCCGTCTACCCCTTTTAACAGCCAGAAATCCGCGATATTATAAATCTCATTTTTTACCTGAGGATTTTTAAGATTTAGATCAGGCATACGAGAGGAAAAAGCGGTATAGTAATACTCCCCTCTGTCTGCTCTGTAATTCCAGACAGAATGTGCGTCACCCCCACCCCAGGGTTTTGCCCAGGGCCCGGAGGGTAATTGCTTCTGCCAGACATAGTAATCCGAATAAGGCGCCTGATTGGCTAATGAAGCGATAAACCAGGGATGATTCTGAGAAGTATGATTGACTACCAGGTCCAGGATTATCTTTATGCCCCGTTTGTGAGCTTCTTTTACCAGACGTTCAAAATCTTCCATGTTACCGTATTCAGGGTTTATATTGTAATAGTCTTCTGTATCATAGCCATGGTAAGAGCCGCTTTTAAAGATAGGCGTAAGCCACAGAGCGTCAATCTCCAGGTCATTTCCTTTACCGGCAACTCCGTCATTCAAATAATCCAGTCTGGATATCAGTCCAGGTATATCCCCTATTCCGTCGTTATTGGAATCCTGAAAACTTCTGACAAATATTTCGTAAAACACAGCTGAATTCCACCATTCACTCCAGGCGAAAAGAGGTGCTAAAAATAGCGTAATAAAAATAAAAAGACGTCTTGTAAACTGTTTAGACATTATTTTCTCCTGTTCGGGAGTATAGATGACATTACCGGCACTATGTTACAAAAAAAGGATGCCAATGGCATCCTTTTTACAGTTTAGATATATTTTTTATATTCAGGATTATCCGGGAAGTATCTTACAGCAACAACCTTACTGCCCGCACTGTTATAAATAAAACCGCCGTTCCAGTATTCCAGCGCGGCAAACAAAGCGTTACCCCCGTCCATTTCATTGGATTCGGGGCCTTTCCAGGCTACCAGATCAGCAAAGTGTTCAAAATCCTGGGAAACCAGACAGATGGTGCGGTTTTTAGAAAACTGATTCCATTGTTCCAAATATGGAAATCCTGTCCCTTCATCTTCCACAATCACTTTGGCTCTTTTGTTGAAATCAAACCAGACTTTGATTTTCTTGTTGGGATTCATTTTATTTCCATGTTCAATCCCATTTTTAATAAGCTCAGAAATCTGCTGTTCCAGAAGGTTCACTTCTTTATAGAGATCGGGAGCGTATTGTACTATATAAGAGGTATAAGCCCTGACTTTAGAGAAATCGCTGGGAAATTCCTTATAGTACATCCCATGAGTATTGAAAAGTACATGTTCCGCATCTTTTGCTAACTGTTTGACTTCGATTTCTCTCTGGTCTTCCAGTTTAATCAGCAGGGTGTTTTCGTTTTTCCAGCCCACAGTCTCATATTTGTAGATATCCTCGACCTGCATGCTCAGGAACCTCCTTGCGTAAATCCCGGCGATAACGTAATTTATATTAACATCGGAATAATTTATCTATAAGTTAATTTATTGTCTTATAATAAGATTATTCAATTATTTTGTCAATAGTTTTTTTATTGAAGAATCTTCCTAATTTATTTCATCTTTACAATAAAATAAAATCAGTATATCATTACTGCATATTAAACAGGATCAGTGATTAGACATGAATACAGATTATGAAAAGGCTTTAAAAATCTGCTTGAATTTTATTAAATTTCGACCACGCAGTACAGGTGAAGTAAGGCAAAAATTATTGAGCAAAGGAATAACTATAGCAGTCATTAATGATGTCCTCCCCTTTCTGCAGGAAAATCACTGGCTGGATGATGAACTTTTCTGCAGAGAATGGATACAGTCACGTTTAACATCTAAGGTATATGGCCCTTTTAGAGTCAGGCAGGAGCTGCTTCAAAAAAACCTGGATAAAGACCTGATAGAGTCAGAATTATCCCAGGCCTATGCCGCTTTACCCATGGAAGTCTGGGCGTGTTCCTGTCTGAAAAACAAATATCGGTCCCGTCTGGAAGAATTGCCTGAATTGGATCCTGAGAAACTGAAAGAACAACTGGTTCGGTTGGGCTATTCCTACCGTGACGCTCAAAGGGCTTTGGAAATATTTCCGGAATGGATAAAAAATGAGGAGTCTGAACAATGGAAATAAAGATAAATGGAATGTGGCAGTTGTTCAAGGATCCGCGCCACATCGGGGAGGATCTCCATTATTTTCTGCCCGATGCTTTCCCTGAAAACTGTGAAAATTATTGGGCACCCCAGTTCCATGATGCTCAGCCTTTCCTGGGAACAAACCAGGCCTGGATAAAAAAAGAGTTTGAACTAAGTCAGCTTCAGGACTCTTCGATCTACAATCTGGTTAGTTTTGGAGCTGATCTATGCAGAATCTGGCTGAATGGAAAATACCAGGGCAGCTGGGAAAGAAAAGCCGGAAAACAGGTGCTGGAAATGGATAACCTGAAAAAAGGACTAAATACTATTATTATTCAGTTTACTGATATCCATAAACTCAGTCTGGGTCTGTGGAAGGATACCTTTATCATGCAGGATACGACCAGGACCCGGTTATCGGAACAGCACATCACTCATACTACGCCCTCCTGGGTGGAAAAATCAGTCATCTATTGTGTCTATACCCGAAATTTTTCTGTACAAGGTGATTTTAAATCAGTTACCGCCCGATTAAAGGAGATAAAAGAACTGGGTGCGGATGTACTGTGGCTGCTGCCCATTCATCCCATCGGGAAAGTAAAAAGAAAAGGCGATCTGGGCTCTCCTTATTCCATCAGTGATTATTATGCCATAAACCCGGAATTTGGTACCAAATCAGATTTTAAAGAATTAGTGGATACAGCACACAATATAGGATTAAAGGTAATTATTGACCTGGTGATAAACCATACCGCCAAAGATAGTGTCATGAAAGAACTGGACCCCCATTTTTATAAATCACCTGGAGAAAGTATGGCGGACGCCTGGGGTTGGACCGATGTTTCTGACCTGGATTACAACTACCCCCCTACCCGTACATATATCAGTGATATGATGCTGTACTGGATTAAAGAGTATAACCTGGATGGATTCAGATGCGATGTGGCTTTCCTGGTACCAGGTGATTTCTGGACAGAAAGTATTCAGCGTTTAAGAGATTACAAGCCCGATATCCTCATGTTGGCTGAATCTGACCATCCTGATTTATACCTCACGGGTTTTGATCTTACTTATGATTGGGGCTATATGGGTCTATTGAGACGCGTCAGTCAGGGTTATTTTCAGTGGTCGGATATCCCCTTGTATCTGGACAGTATTCAGGACCATTTTCCTTACCGCTGTCTGAGAATGATTTGTACGGAAAACCATGATACCGATCGCGCTGCGCACCAGATTAACCAACACGATCTGATAGCCATACAGGCCCTAAAATTTTTTACACCTGGAATTCCGCTTATTTATAATGGAGAAGAAGGAGGAATATCCCATAGGCCCGATTTATTTACAAAAGACATCATTCCCTGGAAAAAAAGTATTCCTGCTGTACAAAAACTATTCCAGGAACTGAGTGTATTGAGACACCAGAATGCCGCTTTGCAGGATCAGACTCCCGAAAATACACTCATAGAGTACTCTGATGACACCCTGATTATCAAAAGATCAAAAGAAAGTACCCTAGCTGAGCTTCAGCTAACTCTTAAAGATAAAAAAGCGGTGATTAAAATCAATAAGGAAAGAGTTCTGGAACATAAGAAATTGTAAATGTAACTCACTTACAGCTTTACATTTAATGGAAAACAGGCTATAATTTTTCCTTTAAGAGCCACAGTTACAGAGGGGAATCAAACCATGGAAAAAAAATCCAAAGCAAATCTGGAAAAGGAGATACGCTCTCTGCGCAGAGATATTCTTCTGATGCTTTATGAAGCCCAGAGCGGACATCCGGGCGGCTCTTTATCCAGTATCGATATTATTTCCTATCTTTTCTTTAATGTAATGCGCTTTGATCCCACCAATCCTCAATGGCCTGACCGGGACCGCTTTGTGTTATCCAAAGGACACGGTGCCCCGGCTTTATACGCTGTATTAGCCCGGGTGGGATATTACTCGCCTCGTCTGCTAAAAACTCTGCGCAAACTGGGCTCTCCACTGCAGGGACACCCCGACAGCCGTAAACTACCCGGAGTAGAATCCTCGACCGGATCCCTGGGTCAGGGATTTTCCGTTGCCGGCGGTATAGCTCTGGCTGGAAAACTGGATAAAAAGAATTACGATGTTTTCACCCTGTTAGGCGATGGAGAGATTCAGGAAGGACAAGTCTGGGAAACCGCCATGTCGGCACCCCATTTTAAGCTGGATAACTTCTGCGCTTTTATAGACAATAATAATCTCCAGATAGACGGCTCGGTTCTGAAAGTCATGAATATACATCCTATCGCGGATAAATTCCAGGCTTTTAATTGGAATGTGAAAACCATTAATGGCAATAATCTGGACGAAATTGAAGAAGCCGTCAAATTCTTCCAGGAGAATAAAGGCAGCGGTAAACCTACGGCTATTGTGGCTCAGACCATCAAAGGAAAAAGTATTTCTTTTATGGAAGGACAGGCCTCCTGGCATGGAGTAGCTCCCAACAAAGAAGAATTGCTGAAAAGTCTGGATGAACTGGGGTTTGTGGAATCTATTGATGACTGGTATCCTGAATTAAATTCATAGAGGGGACAACAAGTGGGAAAAACAGAAGTCCTGGTACAGGATAACAAAGCTGAAAAAAAAGATTTACGCGGCACTATGGCGGCTACCCGGGATTTTTATGGCAAAAAACTGGTAGAAATGGGCGCCACTAATCCGGATCTGGTAGTTTTTGATGCCGATCTCTCCGGCTCAACCCGTACCAACTGGTTTGCAGATAAATTTCCAGACCGTTTTTTTAATATGGGAATTGCCGAAGCTAATATGATGGGTTTTGCTACTGGGATGGCACTTTCCGGCAAAACCGTTTTTGTATCGACTTTTGCTATGTTTGCCGCCCTGCGTCCCTATGAACAAGTCCGTAATTCTATAGCAGCACAAAACTGCAATGTCAAGATCGCGGCTACCCATGCCGGAGTCACAGTAGGTGAAGATGGAATGTCTCACCAGGCTATTGAAGATATTGCCATTATGCGTGTGCTGCCCAACATGCATGTGTTTGTCCCCGCTGACGCAGTGTCTGCTGCAAAAATTGTGGAAAAAGCAGCCCAGATGTACGGGCCGGTATATATCCGTCTGAGCCGTCACAAGACCCCTGTTTTATATAATGATGACTATGAATTCACACCAGGTAAAGCAACCATTATTAAGGATGTACCTGAAGCCAGAATAGCTTTCATTGCTGCCGGTACTATGGTAGCCGAAGGGTTGGCCGCTGCCCAGATGCTGCAGCAGGAAGGTATCTCCACCATTGTGGCAGATTTTGCCAGCATAAAGCCTATTGATACCAAAACTCTGACTCAGATAGCTCTGAAATCACGTCTGATTGTTACACTGGAAGAGCATAATGTGATCGGAGGACTGGGGGGCGCAGTTTGCGAAGCTCTGGCTGAAGAATATCCCATGAAAGTAAAACGCATCGGTGTGAATGATATCTTTGGAGAATCAGGCACTCCTGAAGCTCTGTTCCACCACCTGGGGCTTACAGCGGACCATATTTACCGCAAGGTAATGGACTGGATCGCTAAGAATGAGGCATAAGGAATTCGCTGAAGCCAACCGGATCGCCTGGAATACAGTCAATCCCCTACACCAACAATCCCAGTTTGAAACTTTAAAGCAGAGATTTGTCTCTCCCGGATTTAATTGCCTGGATGAGAGAATGACTGCCTTTCTAAATAATCTAAATCTTCAGAATAAGAAAGTTGCCCAACTTTCCTGTAATAACGGCAGAGAAGTACTATCCGCAATCCATTTAGGTGCCGCTTATGGCATCGGTTTTGATATTTCCGATGAAGCCATCCGGGACGCCCTTCAGCTGAAGCAAATCTCGGGCTTAAAAAATACAGAATTTATACGCACTGATGTCTATGACATTGATACTACTGTCTACAAAGATTTTGATCTGGTATTTTTGACTATCGGAGCGCTGGCCTGGCTGGAGGATTTGGACACTCTTTTTTCTTTGATAAATCAAATGCTGAAAGAAAAAGGTTATCTGTATTTATATGAAATGCATCCTTTGATCTATACACTGGGAATGGAGGGAGATCCCGGGTATGATCCCAAAGATCCCAATAAATTCATGTTTTCCTACTTTCAGGATAAAATCCTGGCGACTAATTCGAGCCTCGATTATTATACTGGACAGCAATATGATGCACCGATCAATTATGAATTCAAACATACCTTGTCAGATATCATTAACTCTATAGCAGAAAATGCTTTTCGGATTCATAGTTTCCAGGAATACCCTGATGATATCGGGAATTGTAATCAAGCCTGGAGTACTTCCGGCCTTATTCCTTTAAGCTATTCCCTGTCAGCACAAAAAGTAAATAAATAAATTGATCAAGTGCCTGTACCGGTCAAAAGTAATATTTGTTTTTCCAGCTCATCCAGTACCAGAGGTTTAGCAATAAAAACATCTTCAATGAATTCTTCATGTTTATTATTCTTTTCCATCATATATCCCGAACATAAAATGACAGGAAAATCCTGTGAAATTTGTTTGACGGCATGAATCACTTCCCGGCCATTGATTTCCGGCATGGTCATATCAGTAATTAATATATCGTAATCCTGTAAAATCTTCTCTCCTAAATTGATAACATCGTGGGGATCATTGCTTACCTGAATGATATAACCTTTAGTCTGAAAATAATTTTTAACCAGAGCTGTTATTACCTTTTCATCATCCAGAAAGAAGATGCGGATAGCTGAGTTATGTATTTTTTTTAATTTCTTTTCCTGAGCATCACTAATAGATTCCGAACCTTTATATACGGGTAGAATAACTGTAAAAGTACTGCCTTTACCTGGGTTACTTTTTACTTTGATGTCTCCCTGATGATTTTTAACTATACCCAGCACCACGGATAAACCCAACCCGGTACCTTCACCAGGTTTTTTAGTAGTGAAATAAGGCTCAAAAATCTTTTCCAGGGTGGTTCCATCCATCCCTACTCCATTATCTGAAATTTCAAGAATAACCATTGCCCTGGAATTATTAGTATCCTGGTCTGATGGCTTTTGATCTGATAATCGCAGTGTCATAATACCTTTCTGGTCAGTCATAGCCTGAAAAGCATTGGTACAGAGATTCATAATAATCTGATGAATCTGTATAGGATTTGCTAAAATCATAGCTTCACTATCCAGTTCGGTAACCAGTTTTATACTGGAAGGAATCACTGAAGTAAGCAATTTTAACACTTCCTCTATCACCACTTTCAACTTAATGGGACTTTTGGTGGGTTCAGTTTTTCTGGAAAAGGTCAGTATTTGATCCACCAGATCTTTGGCTCGTAAAGCGGAAGTATACACTTTTTCCAGGTCCCGGAATACAGGATCCCCATTTGTAACCTTCAGTTGAGCCAGTTCTGTATATCCCATAATCCCTGTGAGTATATTATTGAAGTCGTGGGCTATTCCGCCGGCCAGGTTGCCGATAGCTTCTATCTTTTGTGCCTGCCTTAAATCAGCTTCCAGACTGCGTAATTGAGTGTCATCCTTGTGAATACTCACCATACCTAACAGTTCGCCGTGAATTAATATAGGCGCAACAGAAGTCTGAAACTCTAATTTTTCACCACTTTTTAAAGAATGTGGGACATACCCCCTCCATATTTCACCTTTATTAATGGTCTGCCTGATGTTTTTATAGATTTCCGGATCACCGGCATCTTCCATAAGATATTTTGGAGATCTGCCTATTACTTCTTCTTTACTAATTTCCAATATCTGAGAAAACGAGGTGTTAATATATTCTACTACATCTTCTTTACTAATGATTGAAATTCCGTCCGGAGTGTGTTCTACAGCTGCCGCTAACCGGGAATTATAGTTTTCAATAATTCTTCTTTCTGAAATATCCAGAATAAAAATAGCTACCATTTCGATGTTGTTTTGCTGATCAAAAAGAGGCGTTAAGTAATTGATATAATATCTGTTTTCTTTTTCATTTTCAAAAGATACGCTTAGTTTTCTCTCCAGAACTTTTTTCAGATTTTTATCCCAGAATTTAAATAATGCCGCGGGGAAAAAGGAACTAAAGGGCATAGAAAGGATGGCCTGTCTTTCATAACCTATGAATGAACACATTTTTTGATTTACTTCAATTACTTTTAATTCATGATTCAGCAACATGGCTAATCCGGGTAATGATTCCAATAAAGCTCTCTGTGTCTCCATATTTATTCTTATTCTTTCATTCATCTGCCTGTAATTTTCGATATTATTTACTATGGCAAGAATCCTGTTATATTCACCAGAAGTATAATGACGCAGAGAAACACTTGCCCAGAACGTACTCCCATCCAGTTTTTTTAAATTCCACTCGAATGAAACATAGCCTGTTTCTATAGTCTGATTAAAATATTGCCTGATCTGTTCCAGACCATGTTGACGGTCATCACCGTTAAAATCTAGATCATCAAATTTTTTTCCAATCAGGACATTTTTATCACTATATCCAAACAGCTTCAATACTGAATCATTGATTTCCAAAAGGTGAAGATGCTCAGCATCAAAAATAAAGATAGCCTCATCTGCGGCATTAAAAATAGTCTGGTATTTTGATTCACTGTCTGACAAAGCTTTTTCAGCCATCTTACGTTCATTAATATCACGAACCACGGCTAAAATTCTTTCTTCACCATTAATAACCGCTTTACGCAAAGTGATATCTACCCAAAATGTTTCCCCGTTTTTTTTCCTGGTCAACCAGGTAAACATTTGAGGGCCAACGTTTCTGGCTAAATTTAATTTTTCCATTGCTTTTTCAAAATCATAAGGCGGTCCCGCAAAATTTTCCTTTACGTATTGAGGAGACAGTACTTCACTGACCTTGTTATATCCATACATCTTCAGCATAGATTGATTGACTTCCAGAATTCTTCCTGTCCCGGCATCATGAATAAAGATAGCATCACTGGTAGAATTGAAAATTTCCCGATAATTTTTCTGTAACTCCCGATGCTTCTGGATTTGGATACTGACCCCTTTATGCAGCTGCTTTTGCCATATCTTCATACCCAGATAAAATACAGAAAATCCGCCCAGAATTCCCAGTACAAGATAGAGCCACTCCAGCCGGGGATGTCTGTCAGATGAATACATAAAACCATTGAGGTTGAAATTGGAACTAATCAGACCCAATTCAGCATAAGTCTGGGCAATTTTCTCCCAACGGTAGGGATTCATGTGTCCAATTTCGATAAATCTGGGCAGCATTAATTTTGTCATCGCTTCCGCTTCTTGTTTTAACTGTTCTTTACTCAATCTGTGGCTGTATTGATTATAAATGAGATTAATAATTTCATCCTGATGATCCAACGCATACTGCCAGCCTTTTAAGGTTGCCTCTAAAAAATCCTTGACCACTTTAGGGTTTTTCCTGATCAAGTCAGAGGATGTATAAAGACAATCACCGTAAAAATCCAGACCGTATTGCTCTGGTAAAATCACATTAAAAGCCTGTCCTGCTTTTTTAAAAGTATAAGGTAGTTCCGTGATATATCCCGTAGTCACATCTGCTGTGCCGTCCAAAAGCCGGTCAATACCAGTTTCCAGTTTTATAATCTGAATATCTGATAATTCCATGCCTTCATGCTTGAGAAGAGCCAGGATTTCCGTGTTGGGTCTATTGGGCAGCATAACCCGTTTATTGATCAAATCATGTACCGTCTGAATATTTCTATTTTTTAGAGAGAAAAGTCCCACAGGAGAGTGTTGTAGTATTGCAGCCAATACTACAACTTTCTTACCTTTGACTCTTTCTATTAATACACTAGGCATATCTACTGAAAAATCTGCTGTTCCGTTGAAAAGAACGTCTGTACTAATGATCGAGGGGTTTCCTTCTATTAACGAAACACTTAAGCCTTTTTGGGTATAGTATCCCTTTTGGATAGCTGTGTAAAAACCAGCGAACTGAAATTGATGTTTCCACTTCAGCTGAACGGTGATTTTTTTTATACTTTGAGGGTACAGTGATGTGATAAATAGAAATGAAAAAACGAGTGCGAGTAAAGATTGATTAATTATAATTCTTTTATTTAGCATGATTTATCTTATCATAAATTTTTCCACTGTCAATGATAATTGTTTGAAAAAACAGCGGATTAATTTTATTGAATTTTTCAGTAATGGCTTTTATAGTATTATGCTTAATCCGGGGAGGTTAATCATGAAAATATTGGATAAACTGGAATTAGACGAAATGTACCTGTTATCTCAAATAAATGAGATCCGGGCTTTTAGTTATTTTTCCGATGATGAACGTAAAATTATCCTGGGATTTATTGATGTACTGGAATTTACCAAGGGTGAAAAAATCATTAATGAAGGGGATATAGACCCTTATTTTTATGGAATAATTGAAGGTACTGTCACTGTGGTGAAGGAACGCCATGGTAAACAGGCTTTTATCTCCAATATTAAGAAGGGCGAGATTTTCGGTGAGGCTGCCATTTTTATCAATCTGCCCCGTACAGCCAATGTCGTAGCCGAAGAAAAGTTACTGGTTATTAGAATAGAAAGAAAGGACCTGCTCACATTTATCAAATCCCATTCCCAATCCGGAATTAAGATGCTGATGCTGGTGATTCATTCCCTTCTGAAAAAATTAAAAGAAGCCAACCAGGACCTGGCTTTTGAGCGTATGGGATTAACTGATGAAAGCGACCTGCAGGATATTCTGGACGAGTATCAGGGTTAAAAATGATTGCATCCTTGCAGAAAGAAAAACAAATCTGGTTAGATTTATCTCAACAGCTGAATCTGGAATATGCCGAGGGTTTGGAATCATTCATTAATTCCAGCTTTAGTCAGCATATAAAAGAAGCGGCTTTTCCCGGGCAATCAACCCAGGACATGCAAAAGTTTTTAAATAACCCACTGGTCAGTTATATGATGCAGAACCTGTTATTTATTCATATCCATGGCAGGTATAATGAATACAATGTCCACATCATCCCGGCAATCAGTCAGAGTTCAGTGTCTTCCGATTCCAGTCAGACACATTACACTAATATTATTCTGGATTTTAAACATAGTTATGACTATGGCCTGGATATTCAAAAATCCGGTTTTTTCAGCCGTCTGGGGAAATCATTATTCAAAAAACAGATAATTATCAGACAGGACCCCTTTCTAGACAGGATGCTGCGCATCACTGCCAAAAAAAGAGAACAGGCAGAAGCTTTTTTAAGCGACACCAGAATCCAGTCTGCCCTGCTTCTCCTCTATGAAAAATCACCCAACTTCCAGATCAGTGACTGGGGTATCCGTTTTCCTTCACCGGAAAGGCACCCCGGAGCGGAAAATATCCGTGAACTTTTGAACACTATGGCTCAAACCGCAGATTCTTTTTATTAATCTTTTATTTGACAAAGAGTTAGATTTACGTTAACATAATGTACCGATTTAGTAGCAATGCAAAGGAGCCGGCAGACCGGCTCTTTTTTGTTGGAATGGGGATTATGCTCAAAGAGACATTAAAAAACCTGGTCCGTGAAACAGTCGAGACCCTGGGATATAATCTGGTAGAAAGCAGCTACGAAGGCTATAAAGGCCAGCATCAGTTACGGGTAATTATTCATAAAAATGATAATATCTCAACTGAAGACTGTTCCAAAGTGGCCGGTGTTTTATCCCGCAGACTGGATGTGGATGACATTATACCCGATGCATACCAGCTGATTGTGGAATCACCTGGTGTAGAGTATGTTTTTAAAGAAAAGTCTCATTTTGATCTTTTTAAAGACAAAGAAATAGTCCTGCATATAAAAAATCCGTCAGAATACGGATATAAAGACAATGTCCAGGAAGGATTAAATCTGGGACTGGATCAGGACAATGTTCTGTTCCGTGATGCCAAAGGTAAAGAATGTAGCATTAAATACAGTGATATCAGTAAAGCACGTTTATATTTTAATATAAAGAAATATCTCTAAATTGGAGGAGCCAAAATGGCAATTGGAGAATTTATTAAAGCCTTTGCCAAGGAAAACAATATTTCTGCTGACCTGGGGGAACAGATCCTGGAAGAAGCTATGGTCACAGCCTACAAGAAAAAATTCGGAAAGACATATGAAAATGTAGTGGTAAAAATAGACAAGAAAATCAATCTCTATCAGGTCAAGACTGTGGTAGAGACAGTAGAAGACGAAATTGAACAAATCACTGCGGAAGAAGGCATGCAGTACACCCGCAAAAAATCATTGGAACCGGGTGATGAGGTTAAGATTCCCATTGAAGTCAGTATCCTGGGCCGGCAGATTGCTCAGATTGTAAAGCAGGTTTTAAAGCAAAGAATATCCGAAATTCAGAAAGATATTATTTATAATGAGTTTGCCGGAAAAGAAGGTCAGGTCTTCGTAGGTAAGATCAAGAGTAAAACTGACAGTAAGTGGGGCGGATATTACATCAGTGTGGAACCTAAAGCCACAGAAGCTTTCCTACCCTATAGTGAATGTCTGCCTGACGAAGTTTTTGAAACCAGTGAAATGGTCAAATTGTTGCTTCTGGAAGTTAAAAAGATTTCTAAACGCAACGAATCACAGTTGATTTTCTCCCGCAGGAGTGAAGACCTGGTCAAAGAACTGCTGCGTGCTAATATCCCGGAAATACAGGATGGTACCTTTATCATACGTTCTATTGCCCGTAAACCCGGTGAAGTCAGCAAAGTGGTATTAGATTCCATGAATGATATGGTTGATCCAATTTCTGTTACTGTGGGTAAACAGGGAGTCAGAATCAAGCCCATCCGCAGTGAACTGGGTGGTGAACGTATCGAAATCATAAAATGGAGCGATGACACCAGAACGCTGATAGCCAATGCGGTACGCGCCAGCCGTGTACTGAAAAACCGCATCGCTGAAGTTTATAATATTGAACTGGATATAGATACTCATGAAGCTAAAATTGTTGTAAATGATGAGTTTCTGGCACCTTTAATAGGAAGAGGCGGTTCACACCAGAGAATGCTGGAAAAAGTGACCGGCTGGCAGATCAGATTCAGACCTTATTCAGAGTTTGAAGTAGAGCTGCAGGAAAAACAGCGTCAGGTAGACCAAATCCTGGGAATCTCAGAACAGGAAGAGTACGAAGTAGTAGAAGAGGAAAGTATTCCTATCACTATCCTGCCCTTCTCTCCAGCCCAGCTGGAAATCCTGCGTAACGGCGGATTGGAAGATGTTGCTGAGATCATTGAGTATTCAATTGAAGAACTGGCTGGGCGTTGTGGAATCTCACCGGATGAGGCCATCGCCATCTGGAAGATAATTGAAGAAAATGTAGATATTGAAGAAGAAGAGATGGAATCTTAAGCGGGGAAAGGAGCGAACAATGACAGATGATAGTCAGGAAAAGAAAGTTAAAAAAATAATAAAACTAAAGGTGAAGACTTCCAGTCCAGCCGCGGCTGAGACCAAGAAAGAAACACCCAAATCAAAACCTGCGCCTGAAGCAGAACCCCGGAAAACTGCCGCTACCCCCGGCACGCCTTCTTCAGAAAATAAAGTTATAAATAAAGATCTACCATACATTTCTTCTCCCCGGAGAACTGATGGCGGAGTAGTGAGACGTTCCGGTCCCGGGACCTCAGGAGGATCGGGTAGTTCAGGCGGCGGATACCGCCAGGGTAACACCGGTTCCGGCGGACGACCCGGTCAAGGCGGTCAATATAACCGCAGTGGTCAGGGCGGACAGGGCGGACAGGGTGGACGCCCCGGACAAGGTGGACAGTACAACCGACCCGGACAGGGCGGACAGGGTGGACGCCCCGGACAGGGCGGAAGGCCAGGTCCCTCTACTTCTACCACCGAAACTCAAAAAGATACAGCAGCACGCAGCAAACATAGAACAGCTCATCCCAAAACGCAGGTGGACTATAGCCAGCAGTCTAAAAGACGGCAGGAAGATATCATCATGCATAAGCTGGAAAACAATCTCAACCGCAGTAAGAAAGGCGAATTTGCTATTCCTGAAAAAATTGAGATTGGGGAATATATCAAGATATCTGATCTGGCTAAAAAAATGAATCTCAAAGCGTCTGTTTTAATCCAGAAATTTATGGAAATGGGTACCATTGTCACAATTAATGATACTATAGACGCGGAATCAGCCATGATTGTGTGTGCTGAATTTAAATGTGAAATCACTGTACATTCTTTAAAAGATGAAGTTATCATCACTGAAGAGTCGGATAAAGAAGAAGATCTGACTCCCCGCCCCCCTATCGTAACTGTAATGGGTCATGTTGACCATGGTAAAACAAAACTGCTGGATACTATAAGAAAAACCAATGTGATACAGCATGAAAGCGGCGGAATCACTCAGCATATCGGTGCATACAAAGTTAAGACCCCTAAAGGTATCATTACTTTTCTGGATACACCCGGTCACGAAGCTTTTACCGCCATGCGTGCCCGAGGCGCTCAGGTTACAGACATTGTGGTACTGGTTGTATCAGCGGTTGAAGGGGTACTTCCCCAAACAGTGGAAGCCATTAACCACTCCAAATCTGCCGGTGTGCCCATCATCGTAGCTGTCAATAAAATGGACCTGCCCGATGCCCGTATTGACCGTGTCATGCAGATGGTTTCAGAACACGGCCTGGTTCCTGAAGAATGGGGTGGAGACACTCAGATCATTCCTGTATCTGCTTTAAAGGGGACCGGCATCAATGAACTGCTCGATGCCATTATTCTACGGGCAGAAGTCATGGATCTCAAAGCCAATGCCAAGAAGAATGCCAGCGGCTATGTCATCGAATCCAAGATGGATATCGGTAAAGGCGCTTTGGCCACTGTGGTGGTACAATCCGGACATATCAACGTGGGAGACTTTTTTGTGGTGGGAGCATCCATGGGTAAAGTTCGCGCCATGTTCAATGACAAAGGAGACCCGGTTGAAAAGGCTTTGCCCTCAGACCCGGTTGAAATCATGGGCTTCTCTGAACCTCCTCAGGCCGGTGAAAAATTCCACATACTGAATACTGATGCTGAAGCCAGAGAAATCGCCAACAAACGTGCTACTCTCAGAAAAATGGAAGATAATTCCAAGATTAAAAAGATTCAGATGGAAAAGGCAATGGACCAGTTGTCCAATCCCAATAAAATGGAATATAAACTCGTGGTCAAAGCCGATGTTAACGGTTCTGTAGAAGCTATTAAGCATTCATTGGCTAAATTCAATACTGAAGAAGTGGGTGTAAATATTATCCATTACGGTATCGGTGCCATCAAAGAAAGTGATGTCATGCTGGCTTCAGCCACTGCTACCATGGAAAGTAATGCCAAAGTTCTAATAGTTGGATTCAGAGTACGTGTTGACAGCATAGCCAAAGAAAAAGCAGAATCCGAAGGCATAGAAATCAAAAGATACAATGTTATCTATGATCTCATTAATTATATCCATGACCAGTTGGAAGGAATGCTTTCACCTGACGTCACAGAGACTATCATCGGTACGGCAGAAATCCTGGAAGTGTTCAAGATTACCGGTGTAGGAAAAATCGCGGGCTGTATGGTAAAAGACGGCTTTATCCGTCGTGCCGAAAAAGCCAGACTGTTCCGGGATGGAGTACAGGTCTGGCAGGGTGACTTCTCTGCTCTTAAACGCTTTAAGGATGATGTGAAGGAAGTGCAGGCTGGTTTTGAATGCGGTATTTCTCTAAAAGATTATGAGAACATGAAAAAAGGTGACATCATCGAATGTTACAACTCCGAAGAAAAGAAGCGTAAGCTGGTATTGGAAGACCCCAAGAAGAAATCCAAGAAAGAAGCTCAGGCTGCAGAAACTGAGGCAGAAAAACCCGCTGAACAAGGTGAATAAAAATGGCTACGGAACGCAGAATGGAACGTGTAAACCGGACTTTGATGAAAGAAATAGCGACCGTGATACAAAACGAAGTCAAAGATCCGAGAATGAGCAGTATGGTCAGTGTGATCGCCGCGGAAATAACCCCTGATTTCAGGCATGTCAGAGTAGTGGTCAGTATCTACGGTGAAAATGAGGTTAAGAATTTAAAATCTCTGGAAGCCTTGATTAATGCGTCTGGTTTTATCGCATCCCGTGTCGGAGATGCTCTCCGGTTTAAGCATACCCCGGAATTGCACTTTGAAAGTACGGATTCTATCGCCAGAGGTGTTGATATGTACTTTAAACTTAAGGATATGACTAATGGACAGGATACAACCCCGGAAACTTCTGAGTGATTCTTTTAAACATATTTCATCAGAGATAAGTAAAGTATTCCATGAATCTCAGCATATTCTTATAACAGCTCATTTTAGTCCTGACGGAGACAACGTAGGCAGTTGTCTGGCTTTATACAATTATTTCCGTTCGATAGGCAAAACTGTTAGTTTGTTTAACGAAGACCCCCTGCCCTCTTATCTTAAATTTCTCCCCGGATCAGAAAACTGGCAGGTGTTTTCTGAAACTAATCAGCCCGATAAGTCAGTAGATGTGGTAGTAGTACTGGATTCCAGTGATTTATCCAGAATTGGTAAAATCCAGGAAATTTGTAAAGATAAAAAATTAATCGAAATTGACCATCATGTAAGTAACAGTTCATTTGCAGAGTGGAATCTTCTGGATTTTGAATCTACTGCTACAGCTGAAATTTTATATAACTTCTTCATTACCCTAGATATCCCCATTACCCTGGAAATGGCATTACCCTTATTTACGGGAATTGCCAGTGATACCGGTTTTTTCCGCTTTTCCAGTGTACATAGTGGAGTATTTCATATAGCCGCGCATTTGATGGATATAGGTGTAAATCCAGCCCTGGTAGATCAGAAACTCAATCAAAGCAGAGACCCTGAATATTTGAAATTGTTATCCAGAGCACTGGCATCCCTGGAATGGTATGCTGATAATAAAATTGCTGTAGCTACGCTTAATTTAAATGACTTTCAGGATGTGACCAACAAGGATACAGAAGGTATCGTGAATATGATAGGAATCATTGAAAGTGTGGAAGTCTGTGTTTTTATACGCGAAAAAGATTCCGGAGTTATTTCAGCTTCCTTGCGAAGTAAGAATTATGTGGATGTCAATCAAGTACTGAAACCTTTGAATGGAGGCGGCCATGTCCGAGCGGCAGGCTGTAGAACCAAAGAACTGGATATCGATTCTTTTAAAAACGCTATAGTCAATGAGATTTTAAAAGCAATATAGGTTTTATTGAAGTATTTTATTTTTCCTATTATTATTTTTGCCAAGGAAGTAAAATGTTTTTATCCAAATCACATAGGCCAACCTGGGCTGAAATAAATATTGATAACCTCCGGGCCAATTATCAGTTTCTGCAATCATTGCTGCCCGAGGAAGTCTCTGTCATGGGTGTAGTTAAAGCTGATGCCTATGGTCATGGAGCTGTTCAGATATCCCAGGAATTACTTCGCTTGGGTGCTGAATACCTGGCTGTTTCCAATATAGATGAAGGAATAGAATTAAGAACTGCAGGTATATCTTCTCCTATTCTATTACTGGGACCTGTGGAATCCGCTGAATTTGGAAAATTACTGGAATTCAATATATATCCTTCTATCAGCAGTCTGGATTATGCTCGTGAGTTATCCGATTCTTACAGATACCGGGGAGTTTTCCCTAAAGTACACCTTAAGATTGATACTGGAATGGGACGGTTGGGATTTGACCTGGATGAAGCACTGATTCAAATTGAACAACTTTCTCAGCTGCATGGGCTGATAATTGACGGAATCTACTCCCACTTCCCCTCTTCTGATGACGATCTGGATTTTTCCAATCAACAAATTAAAAAATTTAATCAACTCATTGAAGAAGTTCAAAAACTAAATATCAAGATCCGTCATTTTCATATTGCTAACAGTGCTGCTATACTTAATCTGAATCTTTCATTGCAGACACCATATACCATGGTACGCCCAGGCCTTTCGCTGTATGGTTATGCTTCACAAAAAAACAAAGTTCTGAATGGCTGTATGTCTTTAAAAACACGTATTATTGAAATAAGAAAAATGAAAAAAGGCAGTACTATCAGTTATTTGAGGCAATATCAGGTAAAAAATCCGGTTGAATACATTGCCATTCTGCCTATCGGATATGCAGACGGGATACCCACCTCTTACTCCAATAAAGGAAAAGTTAAAATCAAAGACAAGTTCTATCCCAATGTAGGACGTGTCTGTATGGATTATATAATGATAAACCTTGATCAGAATCCGGATCAAATAATCATCGGCGATGAAGCAATAATTTTTGGCCAAAATTCTATTACTGTAGAAGAATTTGGAAAAATTTGCGGGCGTATACCCTATGAAGTTACCTGCGGAATTAGCAAAAGGGTACCCAGAGTATATACAAGGAAGGAAGATGAAAGGCAAATCACCTAGCGATCTGGTCTTTGAAAGATACTCACTTTATTACCGTTGTATCAACAAGATGTTTGAAAAAGAAAACCGGGAAATCACTGATTCCAATGAACTGTCACGTATACTCAAAATTGACTCTTCTTTAATTAGAAGGGATCTAAGTCTCATCGGTAAAATGGGTAAACGCGGCATGGGCTACAGTCTTTCCGCGCTAAAAACCGGTATTGAGTTTTTTCTGGGAAAAACCCGTAAATGGAATATCGCCATAATAGGTATTGGTAATCTGGGAAATGCTATCCTCCGATATTTTATCAATCAGGAATCCAACTACAATTTACAATTCGTTTTTGATGAAGACCCCAAAAAAATTGGTAAAAAAATTGGAAATATCACCATTCAGGATTTTTCTGAATTTAGTATCAAAGATGCCATTGATCTGGCCATCATCACTGTGCCCGCAAATGCCGCTCAGGGTGTAGCAAGGATTTTAATTGAGAGTGGTGTAAAAGCCATTTTGAATTTTGCACCAATAAAACTAGTCCTGCCAGAAACTATTTTTTACCGCGAAGTGGATATCATTAAAGAATTGGATATTCTTTCAGGAATGCTTACCTACACAGAAAATAATATAGAATAATATTTCTGATTGACAAAATTGATTGTGAGGTATATACTGGGTTATATCAATTGGGAGGTACTATCATGAAAAGGATTTCTATTCTCATTGCGGTAATTATCATGCTCTCTTCGACCCAAACCTGGGCAGCTAAAACCCAGAATTTTAATTTTATGCCCCTGATTTACAAGAGTCTTCATCTGACAGGAGAACAGGTCAGCAAAATTGAGATTCAGGAAGATAAAACCCGTTATATCAAATTTACCCTCGAAGGTACTACTTACGAAGGTACCGTACTGAATTTCGGGGCACTAGTCATGAAATCACCCAAACGATATTGGGTAATAACATTTGACATGGATGCTTTTAAAAGACCTACTTTTATTGTTCCCTTTAAAATGGATTAATAAACAGTGATAAAAAAAAACTACCTCTTTTGAGGTAGTTTTTTTTATTATTAACATCTTTTTATTATTGAGGAGATCCCTTACCGGAATTCTTCTTATCATCAAAAACAGATGATTCCTTCCATTTCAGCTGTGAAATTGCTTTCTGGGCTCTTTCTTTTACATAATTAAGGTAAGGGCCCTGGGTTACATGCAAAAGAGGTACAAAAGAAGACTTGTCGCCTATCCGTCCTAAGGCATCACAAATATCTGAGACTAAGGCATTATCCGGAGTCTTTTCCAGAATATCGTACAAATAAGTCAGGACCTGTGTATTACGTGCTGTTTCACCCAGCAGCCCTAAAGCCTGAACGGATGCTCTTTGTACAATAGCATCTTCATCCTGATAGGCTCTCAGTGCCAGTGGCTGAACTGCTCTTTCATCACCTATCTGTGACAAAGCTTTGGCAGAAACTACACGGAGTTTCCAGCTATACACTTTTTTACCGCCACCAATGGTTACCACTGTCTCGGATCCATATCCCAGGGCATCGATAATGGTGGGCACAGCATCCTTTGCTTTCAGCTCACCCAATCTGAGAATTGCCTTTATTCTGTATTCAATAGCCTGAGGATCTGTGTTCCCCGCGGCTTTTACCAGCTCAGTGATGGATTCTTCCCCCAGGTTTTCAAACACGTCTCCGCTGGGTTCATTATGTGCACCGTATACTACACCACCCATCAGGAAAAATGAAAAGAAAACTACAAACATCCATTTTTGCTTCATTTTTTTCTCCTGTTCTTATTTACCTGTCTACATTTTGATATAAAATATCAAATTGTCAAGTAAATTCTAAATTTATTTAATCCATTATATTTTAACGTGCGTCCCGAAATTAATCAAAACATTTTGAATAATTTCACTGCACGTTTTCAACTTTATCAATCAAAATCTTTTTGAGCACTTCGCTTACTTTTTCCACATAAAAAATATTAACATCACTTACTATCTGCTCATTCATTTCCAGAACATCTTTTTCATTCTTCTGTGGTACGATGATGTTAAAGATCCCGCCCCGCTTAGCGGCTAAAATCTTCTCTCTTAACCCTCCTATGGGGAGTACATCACCCTTCAGTGTGATTTCACCTGTCATAGCGAAATCATTTCTGGCTTTTAAACCAGTTAAAGTGGATATGATCGATGAGATCATAGTCACACCCGCACTGGGTCCATCCTTGGGAATCGCCCCTTCGGGGACATGTATGTGCAAATCCTGATCAGAAAAACTTTCCGGTTTGATATCATACTGATCCGCAATACTTCTGGCAAAAGAATAGGCTATTTTAGCCGATTCCTGCATGACATCACCCAGTTTTCCTGTTAATATCAGATTGCCTTTTCCCTTAAATTGTGAACTTTCTATATAGAGGACATCGCCACCTGCTTCTGTCCAGGCCAGTCCGGCTATCACCCCTACTCTGGGTTCTTTGAGAGAAGCAGTAAAATTATAGACACGCCCCTTTAAGTATTTTTCGACTTTTTTAGGCGTAATCTTGACTTCTTTGAATTTTTTTATCATCATTTCACGGGCTACTTTGCGTATTATCTTGCCAATATTACGTTCCAGACTACGTACCCCGGCCTCTTTGGTATAATAGCGAATGACATCCAGGATAGCCTGATCAGTCATGCTGATTTGAATGTTTTCCATGCCGTTTTCTTTTTGCTGTTTAGGCAAAAGGAATTTTTTAACGATTTCTTTTTTTTCCAGTTCTGTATATCCTGCAATGTTAATAATTTCCATACGATCCTTAAGCGGTTGAGGTATCTGGAATAAATTATTTGCTGTGGTAATAAAAAACACATGGGACAAATCAAAATCAAAGTTTATATAATGGTCATTGAAAGTCCGGTTCTGTTCCGGGTCCAGTACTTCCAGCAGAGCTGAACTGGGATCCCCTCTGAAATCCATACTCATTTTATCAATTTCGTCCAGCAGGAAAACCGGATTGAGGGTTTCCGCTTTTTTCATCATCTGGATGATTTTACCCGGCATGGCTCCGACATAAGTACGGCGATGCCCCCGTATTTCAGCTTCATCTCTCACCCCACCCAGGCTGAATCGCACAAAATTTCGGTTCAGAGCATGGGCAATGGAACGTGCCAGACTGGTCTTACCAGTACCGGGAGGCCCTACTAAGCAAAGGATAGGTCCCTTAGAGGTGGCATTGAGCTGACGGACCGCAATGAAATCAAGGATGCGCTCTTTGGCTTCTTTCAGGCCATAGTGGTCCTCTTCCAGGATATGTTCCGCTTTTTTAAGGTCTTTGTTATCCTTGGAAAAAATTCCCCAGGGGATATCGGCCAGCCATTCCACATAATTGAACAGGACAGTGTATTCCGGAGACATGTTGGGGATTTTCTGAAGACGTTCAATTTCTTTATTGAACTTTTCTTTCATTTCTTTAGTCATTTTGCGGGTCTTGGCTTTTTTACGGAGCTCAGAGATCATCTCATCTTCGCCCTCGTCTTCATCCAGTTCTTTACGAATCTCGCGAAGCTGCTCATTTAAGAAATACTTCTTCTGCATCTTTTCCAGGCGGTCCTGGACTCTCTTATTAATACTGTCCTCAATTTTCAGGACTTCCAGTTCGGAATGTATCATGGCCAAAGTCTTGGTGAGACGTTCATTGAGATCATCTTCTTCCAGGACTTTTTGCTTTTCTTCCACCTGGGCAGGAATATTGGCCATGACCGCGTCTACCAGTTTTTCAGCAGTATCAATAGCCATCACGGAAGCTACTGCTTCCTGGGGTATTTTTGGATTAATAGCAATATATTCTGAAATTTTCTCTTTAAGTGTCCGGGTCAAAGCTTCCAGTTCTATGTTGTTATTAACCCTGTCTACTCTTTCTTCCACTTCTACAAAAAAGAAACCGTCGGCTGAAATATATCTCTTTATCTCAGCACGGTGGACACCTTCCACCAGGACTCTTACCATACCATTGGTGAGATTGATTACTTCCAGTATATTAGCTACACAGCCTATTTTGAAGATATC
Organism: uncultured Brevinematales bacterium; assembly: GCA_964428015.1. Lineage (GTDB taxonomy): Bacteria > Spirochaetota > Brevinematia > Brevinematales > CAYRWR01 > CAYRWR01. The sequence goes on from CAYRWR010000022.1 coordinate 59,685, forward strand.
CTGTTCTTCAGGGTCTTCCAGGTCCTTATTTTTCTGAGTAGAAAGAAACAATGGAAGCTTTTTTTCAAAGGCGTGAGTCACCGCTTTGACACTGTTTTCCCTGCCTATGATAAGAGGTACTACCATATAGGGGAATACTACTATGCCGCGTAGAGGAATAAGCGGAAGTTTATCCTTTTTGATTTCTTCCAAATTGTTGTTTTGATCCATTGCCATTCCTTCAGGCTATTTTAGGTGTCTTACCTTCCGTGACTACTTCACGCGTAATGACACATTTTTTGATATTTTTTCTGCCGGGGAGATCATACATTACATCCAGCATCACTGTTTCCATTACAGCTCTTAATCCCCTGGCTCCTGTTTCCAGTTTTTTTGCCATTTTAACAATCTCATTGAGGGCTTCTTCTTCAAAAACCAGTTCCACACCTTCCATTTCCATCAGTTTCTGGTATTGCTTTATGATGGAGTTACGCGGTTCCAACAGGATTTTCTTGAGATCTTCATCCGTCAATTCATTCAGTACGGATGTCATGGGCAGTCGGCCGATCAGTTCAGGTATCAGACCGTATTTAACCAGGTCATGCGGGGTGACCTGTCTCATGATTTCATCAGATGAAGATTTCACCTTGATTTTGTCTTTAAAACCTATCTCCTGTTTTCCCATGCGGGAACGGATGATATCTTCCAATCCTACAAAGGCGCCGCCCACAATAAACAGGATGTTGGTAGTATCCAGCATGAGGTTCTGCTGCTGAGGGTGTTTTCGCCCGCCCTGAGCAGGCACACTGGCTAATGTACCTTCGACAATTTTCAGAAGAGCCTGCTGTACACCTTCACCGGAGACATCCCGGGTGATAGACATATTCTCACTCTTTCGGGCTATCTTGTCGATTTCATCGATATAGATGATGCCTATCTCAGCCCGGCTGATGGCCTGTTCCAGGGTATCCGGTCCATTGTTGTGGTGCGAAAAATCTTCCGCGGCATTCTGGATAAGACGAAGCAGAACATTTTCCACATCGTCCCCTACATAGCCGGCTTCCGTAAGAGTAGTGGCATCGGCAATGGCAAAGGGTACATCCAGTATCCTGGCTAATGTCCTGGCCAGTAAAGTCTTTCCACTGCCGGTAGGCCCGATTAATAAGATATTGGACTTATCGATCTCAATATCATTCAGACCAGCCATCTCGGATTTATTGTAGTAAATCCTCTTATAATGGTTGTATACCGCCACAGCCAGTGATTTTTTGACATAATCCTGTCCTATGACATACTCGTCCAGAAAAGCCTTGATATCCTGAGGCATAGGCAAACTACTGGAGTCATCTTTTGCTTTGGATACCGCTTCTTTTTTTAGAATGGTCATAGAATTAGTCACACATTCATTACAGATATAACTGTCTTCTCCATCCAGGCTTTTAAACATCTTTTGTCTTTCTGTGGACAAAGCTCCGCAAAAGCTGCATCTGATAACTGGTTTGTATCTGCGTGGAGTTCCTGAATCACCGCTGGTCTTGCT
>CAYRWR010000023.1:0-55246 GCA_964428015.1 uncultured Brevinematales bacterium
GAATAACCTTGGGGATGAATATTTTTCTTTAGCAACAAATATATATAGTAATTGGATTCAAAATCTTAAGTACAAAAATTATCATACTCCTAAAATTTCATGGGAAGTAATTAATGATACTTTTAAAACACTAGCAGTTGACGGAAAAATATATATCTCCATGTTGAACCCTTCAGTAAATAGATCTAAAGATCCATATTTTCATATTGGATCTTTATCACGACTTAAACTATCAAATCAAAACATCTCTATCTTTAATTTTGGATATCTCCATTATAATGCAAATGAAAATAAAGTTTATTCTAACGCAGAAGGTATTAGTTTTTATGATGCAAATTTAAAAATGATAGGGATGATTGTAAATAAAGATTATAGAAATGCTAAACTACTATATCAACAACGAGATAATCTTTACCTAGAACTGGAACGCTTAATTAACGGAAAAATAATTAATGGAATTTGGGTTATAGATGGTTTTTATAGTTACTATTAGTGATTAAAGTACAACTCGCATTCGCACGTCGTTTGCTACAGCGGGATCTAAGGCAGGTAAGGATATTTATAAATTCTGCGCTCAGCCCAGCATATAATTGGCAGCTAGTGTCCAGGCTAACGCCCGGCCCCGAGCGTCGCACGTTAAGTCCCATACATTCAACATAAAAAGGAAACTTAAATGGGTGAAGATAATATAAAAGAAGCAGCTCGTAAAAAGTCACTTGGAGAATTAGGTGAACTCTTCGCTCTAAAAGCACTTGTTGATCAGAAATTTGATAAAATAAGAAATCTAAATGATCAGATTATGAATGAAAAATACGCAGATATTTTATGTGAGAAAGATGGTGTAAATTATGTTTTAAGTGTAAAAGCTAGAAATAAATATCAGAAAAATGGGAAATTGAATTCCCGATACAATTTGGGTACAAATGCATATATTAATGCAAAATTCGTTGAAAATAAATACAATGCAAAAGCAGGATGGATAGCAGTCCAATTTGATAGGAATTCATTTTCAATATATTTTGGCCTATTAGATGATTTAGAAAACAGTAAAGCAATACCTGTAGATAAGTGTGAAAAAGGTCTGGTTGGTGAAATTTGGGAGTTAAACAAAAGGCATTATTTTGATTTCGAATATTATACTAATGTAAAATAAAGTAGTACCAAGAATAATTTCCTTCTAGCTGTAATTTAAAAATTCAAAGGGACATTAGATATTATGAAGATTGTAACCTGGAATGCTAACATGGCATTCCGTAATAAAATTCAAAAAATAAATTTACACTACAATCCCGATGTTTTAGTTGTTCAAGAATGCGAAAAAAGTTGTAATCAGGATATATATACATATCATTTATGGCATGGTGAAAATGTACAAAAAGGAATTTCAATCTTTTCTAAATTCCCAATAGAAGAGGTGTCTTCAGACATAGAAGATATTAAATATTTCATCGTTTGTAATATTGAATCCTATACTGTGATTGGATTATGGGCGATGAATGATAATATTAATAAATCTAATAGGTATGTTGGCCAAGTCTGGAATTTTATAACACGTAATGAGCACATTTTTACTAAAAATATTATCATTCTAGGTGACTTTAATTGGAATTTCATTTGGGACAATAATCCTGATTACCCTCTTTCTGGAAACATGCGAAACGTCATAGATTTTTTAAATAGAAAAGGTATTCAGAGCCTATACCACAATCAACACAACGAAGTTTTTGGTCAGGAATCAACTCCAACTTTTTTCATGCATAGAAATCAAGATAAGTATTATCATATAGACTATATTTTTTTGGATTCTAATATTAAAGTAAAAAAATTTAACATAGGTAAAAAGGCTGATTGGCTAAATTATAGCGATCACATGCCTCTTTTTGCAGAAATTGAGTAGTGTGTATTACTTGAAAAGCACATGACATAACTAAATCTCAACAGCCACAAACGCGACGCTGAGTCGACATCTTTAAACACCACACACCTACTGGACATAAACCGGATGCTCCGGTCCCCAGGTGTCTATCCTGAAGCCCAGGGTGATATAGGGCCCGGCATAGCGGATACCCAGATCATGAGTAGCGTAGGGCCCGCTGGCGTAATAGATACGCTCATACTGCACCCCGGCCCTGACAGTGATCCAGTCGTACTCCAGCACAAAGGCGGTGTCAAAACCGTAGCGGTATCCTTTGGCGCTCTCTTCGATGAGCTGAGGGGGCACACCGGGAAAGGAAGTGCTGTTTTCAAATAAGGGGAAGCCGTACACCTCTCCGTACATCCCGAAATGATCCGTGAACAGGGACTTGGCCTTGACACCCAGCTGAGCTCCGAACAGGACGATATTGTAGTCCCCCGCCGCCCCCAGGTGTTTGACCGCGGCGGTGTAGACAAAGCCCGCGTAAATATCCAGATAGCCGCGGCTGTTTTCCCCCAGGCGATAGGCCAGATCGGTGTGAAATCCCCACAGGTCGCCCTGGATTGACAGGCTGTTGGTAATGGAGTCCAGGTACATGGTACTGGGCAGAATGATGCCGTATTGCCCTCCCAGCCTGACATAAATACGGTCCCAGATTTGCAGCTGAACATCCAGCTTGAAAAAATCAGAGGGGAACTTTCCCCAGATATAATTCTGAGGCAGGGCATCGGGTCCGGGGTATTCCCCGTATTCGCTATCAGGGGCCAGCCAGGTGGTGAGGTCGATAGTCAGAGCCTCGCCGCCGTATGAGACTGAGAATGAAAGTATTAAAAATAAAGCCAATATTCTTTTCATAGTGAAACCTCCTTAATTGTCACGGATCAGGGCCATGAGCTCCCGGGTCATAGGAGCCTCCAGTCCGCATTCCTCAGAGAGGCGCAGTATAGTACCGCCGAACAGGTCTCCCTCATGCTTTTTTCCGGCTTTTTCCACATCCCTCTGCAGCGAGGTCCGGGTCTCATAGGGGAATTCAGCCGCTTTTTCCAGGGATTTGTCGATGATATTCTGGGAGAGGTTAACCTTTCTGGCCTGGGCTATGAAATAAATCTCCCGCATGACATCTTCCACCCTGGAGCGGAGGGTATCATCGGCATACACCTCTCCCAGGCTGCGGGAAAAAGCCGAGGTGACCAGGCCATAGGCCGCGATGAACATAAATTTGGACCAGATGGCGGGGTAAGGGTCTTTCTGCCATTCAAAGGATATACCGGCATCCTGAAAACACTGCAGTAATTCCCCGGGGCGGTGCCGTTCATACAGGGGGTCATGTCCCAGCAGTATCCTGCCCTGGCCGCCTTTTTGTGCCACAATACCGGGAGATTCTATGTGCGTGCCTACATAGACACAGGCCGGCAGTACCTTGCCTTTCTGAGTGATATTTCTGATCCTCTCATAGACATCCACTCCATTGAGCAGGGGCAGGATCAGGCTGTCATCCTCCAGGATGCCATCCAGTCTTTCCACTACCGCTTCCAGGTCGTAGGATTTGACCGCGATGATATAGGTCCCGGCTACCGGCAGATCTTCCAGCTTTTCACTGGCACATTCAGGCCGGCAGAGCAGCTCCTGGTCTCCTTTTTTGAGCAGTAACCCTTTTTCCCTGATGGCGGACAGGTGCTCGCCCCGGGCCAGAAAATGGATCCGGGGGAAATCGGGGTGCTGATTGGCATGATAGGCCAGCAGGCCGCCAAAATAACCGCCTACCCCTCCAGTGCCGCAGATGCAGATGTCTTTTATCATAGTGCTCCCCTTTATCCTATGGTATAGGCTGTATTCCAGGTTAGCCCCTGGGTATGGTGTAAGCGCCACCACTGATCCACATCCGGCAGACTGACATGCAGTGGCTTTTGAGGCCCGGATTCATTATCAGTGAGAAAGATGACTCTGCCCACAGAAGAGTCCTTGCCTGCCTGTACCAGGAGGGCATTGATCTCCACATGATATTCAGGTAAAAACTGGAAAAACTCCCCTGGGATGCCCTCATGACGGATTTCACGGCCGGTCTGGTCCAGGGGCGGCAGTCCCTGATGAGGCCCCATGTAGTCCCAGTCTATAAGGTCAGAGCCGAAATATCCCCCGCCGGTCTCGCTTTTAAATCCGGAATTACCCAGATGCAGTATATAACCCTGCTTAATGCTGTCCAGGTAGGACTGAAACAGGCCCCGATGGCTGACCAAGGGCTGCTCCATCCTAACCGCGAAAGAAAATCCGGCGGCATGTATGGAATTCAGCTCTGCCTCCACAGACACGATTTCGATGGTGGGCATATTCTCTCTCCGCTTACATGGAATATTCAAAAAACCGGGAATCTTCCCTTTTTGTCACTTATTTTCCGTGGTCACTATCACATTCTGATCCATCACCAGGCTGGAAAAGCGGGGACTGATCACCCACTGCCCCTGCAGGTCAATGACCCCCCATTTTTTACCCTGGCGAGCCGGAGCTCTGCCGGACTGAAAGGCGCCGGCAGCCTCAAACTGCGGAGGAATGACCCATTGCCCGCTGGAGTCGATATAACCCCACTGCTGATTGGTCTGTACTGCTGCCAGACCCTGGCTGAACCTGCCCCCGGCTTCAAAGTGCGGTTTGATCACTACCTGCCCCTGCCGGTTGATATAGCCTGCCTGCCCCCGGAAAACCACCAGGGCCAGGTCTTCTGAAAACCCGTATAATTCCTGCAGAACCGGCCGTATCACATCTTTTCCGGTCAAATCTATCAGTCCATAGGTGCCGTTGGTAGTCTGCACCCGGGCCAGATCCTGATGAAAAGGCTGGGCCTCCAGGTATTGCGGGCTTATGACTATCCGGCCCTGCGCGTCCAGGTAACCGCACAGCTGATTAGTACGGAAAACCGCCATTCCCTGACTAAATGCGCTGATTTCCTGTATTTTACTGTGAAAAAGGGTGTTTCCAGCCTGATCCACACAGATGGAACCGTTCGCGGTATAGATCAGGGCTTTGCCTTCCTGAAAGGGGCCTAACCGGGTCACCGGGCCCAGCCCTATCCCTTCGGCAGGGTTGTCCAGTACAAAAGCCATGCGTCCCCGGGTGTTGATATAGCCGTATCGGGTAGTTTTGGAGTCCTGGTCATAAAATATCACCCCGGCCAAACCTTCCGAAAAGTCTTCAGCATAAAGATAAATAGGCTCCACCACAAACAAGCCCCGGGGATTGATAAAGCCGAAATAGCGTCCCTGCCTGACTCTGGCCAGTCCCTGCTTAAAGGGGTGGCATTCGCTGTAATCTCCCCGGATGACCCATTGGCCCAAAGTGTTGATATAACCCAGACGTTTTTTAAAAATTACCGGGGCCAGCCCCTGATGAAAGGAGGCTCCTCCCTCGTAGACTGCCGGGATGCGGAGCCCGCCCTGGAGGTCGATATAGCCGAAATGGTCCCCCAGCCGCACCAGAGCCAGACCCTCAGACCAGCTCCATAGCTCATCATAAGGCCCCTGGTTAGTCCCTGATTCAGTCCTGATATAATATTTCTCACCCTGGCCGCAGGCACTGCAGGCCAGAGCCAGACATAGCATCAAACAGGAGATTGATTTCATGATTGACTCCACCGCATATTGTAGCGCAGGATAATTTGATTGGCAAGAATAGGTTAAATGCTTTTATTATAACAGATGTTTCTATTTTTTGGTCAAAGACTCAATCTCATTGAGATTCTTAACCGAACAGAATTCTCCGCACATGGAGCAGTAGGCTTTGTCCTGAAGACCGGACTCTTCCCGTTTAGACCGGGCCAGTTCGGGATCCAGGCAGTAGGAATACATACCTTCCCAGTCCAGCTTTTTGCGGGCACGCGACATGGCATTGTCTCTCTCCCGGAATTTTGCCCCGTATTTGACCATGTCCGCGGCATGTGCTGCTATGCGGGAGGCCATGATGCCCTCTTTGACGTCCTGGGGATCGGGCAGACGCAGGTGTTCGGCCGGGGTCAGGTAGCATAAAAAGTCAGCTCCGGCAGATGCCGCCAGGGCGCCCCCGATGGCACCGGCGATATGGTCATAGCCGGGTGCGATATCCGTGACCAGAGGCCCCAATATATAAAAGGGCGCGCCGTCACAGATGGATTTCTGCATCCGGATCTGGGACTCCACCTGGTCCAGGGCTACATGTCCCGGCCCTTCGATCATGACCTGGACTCCGGCTTCACGGGCGCGGCGTCCCAGCTCTCCCAAAACCACCAGCTCTTCTACCTGGGCTCTGTCTCCGGCATCGGCTGTAGCACCGGGCCGCATACCGTCACCCAGGGACAGGGTCATATCATACTTGCGGGCTATTTCCAGGATACGGTCATAGTGGGTGTAGAGCGGGTTTTCCTGCTGATTTTTTTCCATCCAGATGGCCAGCATAGAGCCGCCCCGGCTCACCACATCCATGATACGGTCACCGCTCTTGATGTATTCCCAGGCGCGCATAGTGAGGCCGGCGTGAACAGTGATAAAATCCACCCCTTCTTCTCCCTGCTCTTCCACCACCTGCAGGTAATCCTCAATGGTCATGTCTTCTATATTTCGTTTGGACCTGGAAATATTGAATCCCATCTGGTACATGGGCACTGTACCTACGGGAATAGTAGATTTCTGGAGGATGAGACGCCGGACCTGGTTGAGTACCGTACCCAGGGACAGGTCCATGATGGTGTCCGCGCCGTATTTTTCGCTGACCTGGAGCTTGATCAGCTCATCTTCCACCACCATTCGGTCTGGGGAAGTTCCGATATTGGCATTGACTTTGGTGCGCAGGCCCTGGCCCACTCCCAGGGATTTGATGTCATGTCCCAGGTTTTTAAGAATGACCACACGGCCGGCCGCTACATTGGCTACTAATTCTTCCAGGTCGACTGCCTCGTCCTGGGCTATCTGACGCATTTGAGGGGTGATGTTGCCTTTACGGGCTGCTTCTATCTGAGTCATGAGATTCTCCTTTTTTTGCGGGATGGCCTTTTTCCTGCAGGTCCCAGCGGGTTTTAAAGGCATACATAAAGATACTGTAAAATGCCGGCATGATCAGGGCAAAGGCATAGAGCAGCTGCCACAGATGCTCAAACTTCATTTTTACCAATATGGCGGCTTCTACCGCGAAGAAGAACACCAGAAAAACCTTCCAGAACAGGGAGCTGAATATCAGTTTGCGGAAGGAAAAGCCTATCAGTCCGATCAGGGCTATGATATCAGTGACCAGGATCAGACTGTACAGCCAGGGGCCGCTTTCCTGATATTTGAACAAGGCACGTAAAACGATGATGATCAGAAAGAAAAAAGTATAAAGATGGATAATATTGATCATGGCTCTACTTACTGAAAATTATTTCTGAGTCCGGGCCTATATTGAATTCCACCGGGGACTGAAGCAGGTAGGCATTGTCTCCAATGAAGGATTCCTCTACAATAGCGTTTTCCAGGGTGGATCCCTTGCCCAGGATGGAGTTCTTTACTATGGAATTCCTGACTGAGCTGTCATGCGATACCGCCACATTGGGCCCAATAATGGAATTAATGATCTCGGCATTATTACCAATAAAGACCGGCGGTATGATAATGGAGCCGGGAATGGCGTACTTCAGATTCTGTTTTTCCAGCATGACCTGGTTGGTCTCCAGGAGGCTGTCTTTGTTTCCGCAGTCGTACCATTCATTGGCTTTGAAGACCTGAAAACGGGAGCCGTTGTCCAGCATGTGTTTCATGGCATCGGTCAGCTGGTATTCATTTTTGGTGCGGATATCTTCGCTGATAATGTGTTCAATAGAGTCAAACAGCTCTTCAGAACTCCGGAAGTAATACATCCCGGCAATAGCCAGATTGGTAGGCGGGTTTTCCGGTTTTTCCAGCATATCGGTGACAAAACCCTGCTCATCGGTCACCACTACCCCGAAGCGGCGGGGATCTTCTACTTCCATCACGCCTATCATATTGTGTTCACTCTTGACCGCGGATTTGAGATCTGTATGAAAGATAATATCTCCCAGCAGTACCAGCACGTCCTCTTCTTCGGTAAAATACTTCTTAGCCTGGTAAACCGCGTGACCCAAGCCTTTGTATTCCTTCTGACGGACAAATTTCATAGGGAAGGAGTGCTTGTACAGCACATAGTCCTTGATCTGGTTACCCAGGTGGCCTATGATAAAAATCACTTCCGTTACTTTTTCAATATCACGGAACTGTTCAATAATATGATTGATGATAGGTTGACCGGCTACACGGATCAGGGCTTTGGGTATAGAATGGGTATGGGGCCGCAGGCGGCTGCCTTTACCTGCCACGGGCATGATGATCTTCATGCATCCTCCCTATTGTGATATGCGATAATAAATGATAAGGGATTTTATGGATAATATCAAGCTAAGTTAAATATCAACGTCCGCCTGGCTGATTATTAAATCAGATATCAACCCAAACAAAAAGCAGACCAGCGAACTGATCTGCTTCTTTTGTTTTATGGTAGAATTTTACTGATTAGCGGGCAGGATTGGGTCTGCTGTGCCATCGTTTGGGCCCGCTGTTTGCGCTGCGCGAGGTACTCCCTCCGGCTGCCACACGTGTCCGTCCCCCGTAATTCCTGTTCTGCTGCTGAGAAGTCTTTATGGGATTATGATCCATCAAAGGGTAAGGATGGTTATGGATGATGTTGATCTTCTTACTGATCAGCCTTTCCACATCCCGCAGATAGGCTTTTTCCTCAGCATCACAGAAAGAAAGGGCTGTTCCCTTGGCTCCGGCCCGTCCGGTTCTGCCGATGCGGTGCACGTAGGTCTCCGCGATATTGGACATCTCAAAATTGATCACGTATTCCAGGTCATCCACGTCAATACCCCGTGCCGCGATATCAGTGGCTACCAGCACGCGGGTGGTCTGGGCCTTAAAGTTATTGAGAGCGCGCTGACGGGCATTCTGGGCTTTGTTACCGTGAATGGCTTCCGCGCTGATATTATATCTCTGCAGCATCTTCACCACTTTGTCCGCTCCGTGTTTGGTACGGGTAAATACCAGAGCCGTCTTGATCTTCTGATCCTGAAGCACATCCACCAGCAGGGCATTTTTATTGCCCCTGTCCACAAAATAGACATGCTGCTGTATGATATCCACAGTAGAAGATACGGGGGTCACGGATACCTGGGAAGGATTGCGCAGAATAGTATCTGAAAGCTTTTCAATCTCGGGCGGCATAGTAGCGGAAAAGAATAGAGACTGTCTCTCGCGGGGCAGAGCCGCCAGAATCCTCTTGACATCATGGATAAAGCCCATGTCCAGCATACGGTCGGCTTCGTCCAGAACAAAAATCTCCACGTCTTTCAGAGACAGATAGCCCTGATTCATGAGGTCCAATAGGCGTCCCGGTGTAGCCACTACTATATCCACTCCGCCGCGCAAGGCTGTAGTCTGGGGTTTCTGACTGACACCCCCGAAGATGACGGTATTGGTGAGTCCGGTATGCCTGCCGTAAGCCCGCAGGCTCTCTCCTATCTGGATAGCCAGTTCCCGGGTAGGAGTCACAATCAGACTGCGTATTTTACGGGTCTTTTCCCGGGTACTATTGGCTTTGAGCAGCTGCAGGATAGGTATGGCAAAAGCCGCGGTCTTACCTGTCCCGGTCTGGGCACAACCCAGAAGATCGGATCCCTGCAGTACAATGGGAATAGCCTGGGCCTGTATGGGCGTAGGGGTGATATAACCTTCTTCACCTATGGCTCTGAGGATGGGCTCGATGATATTCAGTTCACTGAATTTCACCGTACTGACTTCTGACACAGTTTCTTTTTCAACGTTTTGGTTCAAAATACTTTCCTTATATTTACACTCGAGGCACGGGTTCTTAAATATTATAAAAACGGCGCCATAACTTGCGGTTAAAAAGCAATTTGCTTTTTTCGCATTTCATTCATTGACTACGTCGATGATGCACATTGTTTCGGGATGAAACTTACCAGTTGATGTTTTTTGATACTGAAAGACGGCGATTATCCGCCTCCGGAGGGCGAAATACCGGCAAAAAGAGAAAACACACTGGTCTGCCCGGATACCCGGGACTTTATTACCCTTTTATTATACCCTGAGAATGGATAAAAACCAAGTATTATAGAGGTATTTAAGCGTTTATTATTTTACAAAAAGAAAGAGGCTGCCCGTAGGCAGCCTCTCAGGAGGAATGGCAGTTACTTATAATCCGTCTACGGAATAAACCGCATAACCACGGGGAGCTGCATATACTTCTACCCAACCGTTTCCATCACACCATTTGGTGGCGGGCTGGTAGTTCTGTCCGCTCTTGGAAGAGGACCAGGCGTAAGCTTTCAGATTCTTGTTCTTGAGGTAGCCGTTTCCGGTCTGCACCCAGGCGCCTTTCCAGACTGAGGAGTTGTCATTGATGACTACTATGTATCCCGGAGCAGATGTGGAGTATCCATAAGATCCGTAAATCAGACAGTCGCCGTCATTGGATTTGAGGATCTGGATATTGGGTCCGCCGGCAGCCAATTTTTCACGAGCCCATACCAGCTGTTTGATACCATTTCCCCAACCTGTGCCGGCTCCGCCGCCGGTTGCCAGACCATAGTTATAGTAATCTTTCCAGAAGATACAAGGATAGCCTTTGTAGGTCAGGATGAAGGCATAAGCGATCATCTTATCAGAGTAGATTTCGTCGGTGTCGTGGTTGCCTACGAAGGTAACAGCACGTGAATCCCATTTGGAAGCAAATACTTTATTGGGGTCCAGCAGGTTAGGCAGATATCCGCCGCCACCGGTATTGTTACAAATGTCTTTTAAAGTATAATAAGCAGCGAAGTCAAAGGCTGAGGAATTCGCGCCGCTTGCCCAGTTGTTTAAAGTAGTGGTATTGGCATCCCAGAGCTCACCAATGGTGAAGACATTGCCGGTTGCGGCTTTCATATCTTTGACCACCCAGGAACCAAAACCTTTAACATAGTCAAATCTCCAACCGCCGGTGAATCCGGCATTAGCGGTGCTCTTAAGCCAATTCAGCCAGGTCTTGAAATCATTGTAAGCTGGTCCGGCAGAGTGACACACATCGGGGAATCCGCCGAAAGCGCCTTCATCCCAGGAACAATAGTTATTGGGGTGGAAGGCATCCCAATGCCACTGCATCTTTCCGCTGGCTGTGTTATTGAAAGCTGTCCAGGTATTTCCGCCGGTTTTGGGGTTATATTCGCTGTTTCCGCCGGAACGGTGGTTCAGCACGATATCTTCCATAGAAACAATACCATATTTTGTATATTCTGCGATGGCTGCTTTCAGTTCAGCCTGGGATCCAAAACGGGTTTCTACTGTTCCGTCCTGGTTGTACTGACCCAGGTCATAATAATCGTGGGGGTCATAACCCATGGTATAGCCACCGCCCTGTCCTTTGGAAGCCGGAGGGAAATACATACGGTTAATACCCACTCCGCCGCTCATATAACGCAGTTCATAGGCTTTACTCTTCATGGTATTCCACCAGGTACCTCCCGCTGGGACGTCCCAGTAAAATCCCTGCATCATTACACCAGCGAACATGGGGGAAGCCAGCAGTACACTTGCTAAAACTAACAACCATCTCTTTTTCATAAGAACCTCCGATTAATGATTCTGCCTATATATTGCATTTATCATGCCATCTATGATCAAAGGCTGTTGACTAATGATTTAATTGTATATATAATAAAGAGATAAAAACTTCATACCAGCTGGAAATTCGAAAATGTAAAATGCACTGGAAGCACTTACATCACTGTGTATTGTGCACTGTGCAATAATTTATCAGTTATCCTTTTTATTCTCTGAACATGATTTTTTGTAACAATTGATTGAAGTAACAGACTATATACCAAAGACTTAGAAAATTTACGTTTAAACTGCCAGAGGTGATCTTAAAAGGGATTCCACTCTTAATAGCATATATTTAGCTTCATTAAAATGCCAGTACCCATGCATTTTTCACTGTTTTAAATATAGGATTTAATAAGTCAATTCGGTTCTCTCCTTTTGACTTTCAAGTTCTTCTTTCTTATAATTAAACTCTATAGTAATAATGGTACAGCTAAAATACAGTGTAACCTATTTTTTCAACATACCTGTAGCGGGGATTTGCAAGGAGAGAAAAATGTCTCACCAGGAATATATTACACAGATAGCCCAAAGGGCCCGGGAAATATCCTACCAGGTAGCTTCCCGTTCTACCCGTGATAAAAATCAGGCTCTGGAAGCAGTGGCCCGGGAAATCGAGAACCAGGCTGCCCACATCATCTCGGAAAACACAAAAGACATCAGTTACGCCCGGGAAACAGGGATGGCCCCGGCTATGATTGACCGTCTCCTGCTCAATGAACAGAGGATAGCCGGCATGGTCAAAGCCGTGCGGGAAATCATCTCTCTTACCGATCCGGTGGGGTCAGGCGATCTTATCCGGACCATGCCCAACGGACTGCAGATGCAAAGACTGCGGGTGCCTCTGGGAGTAGTGGCCATGATCTACGAATCCAGACCCAATGTAACCAGTGATGCCGCCGCTCTGACTCTCAAGTCCGGCAATACGGTAATACTGCGGGGCGGTAAGGAAGCTATTCACTCCAATACCGCGATTGCAGGGGCCATCAGAGCAGGCCTTAAAAAAGCCGGATATCCGGAAGATGCCGTTCAATTTATCGACCAGACTGACCGTGAGATAGTGGATGCTTTACTTCAGCTGAATCAGTATATAGATGTAGTCATACCCCGGGGCGGCGAAGGCCTGATACGCGCCGTATCTGAAAAATCACGTATCCCGGTGATCAAGCACGACAAGGGTGTATGCCATGTCTACATAGACCAGTCGGCGGACCGTGATATGGCCAATGCCATTGTAGTGAACTCCAAAGTGCAGCGTCCCAGTGTGTGTAATGCCGCTGAGACAGTACTTTTTCACAAGGACTACCCCTGGAAAAAAGAGACTCTGCAGGCCCTGAAAGACCAGGGAGTAGAAATACGCGCAGATGCTGCTCTCGCTAAAATCTATCCCGGCCTGACAGCGGCCACAGAAGAGGACTGGAGCACAGAATATCTGGCTCTGATCATCTCTGCCCGGGAAGTAAACAGTGTACAGGAAGCTATCGACCATATAAACCATTACGGGTCGCATCATTCAGACTCTATTGTTACGGCTGACTATAGCTCCGGCCAGGCTTTTGTACGGCAGGTAGACTCAGCCGCGGTCTACATCAATGCCTCTACCCGTTTTACCGATGGGGAGGTGTTCGGACTGGGTGCGGAAATAGGCATCTCTACCCAAAAGCTTCATGTTCGAGGGCCTATGGGACTGGACGGGCTGACCTCTCAGAAATGGGTGATCTTTGGCCAGGGACAGGTGCGTTGAGTTCTCCCCAAATCTTTCCAAGGAATATATATGAATAAAGGTTTTATCTTTTCCCTTATCCTCATCTCTGTGCTGACTGCCTGTGGTCCCAATGATAAGATTGACCCCCAGGCCCGTATACTAAGCCTGGATCTCTGCTCCGATGGTCAGAGGGTAGTACTGGCTTATCAAAAGGATAACGCCTATTATGCCTGGGTGGAAGGCAAAGTACAGGGCCCTTATGACCTGGTGTATTATCCCCGCTATTCCAGCCACAGCCCCTACCCTGTCCTGGTCACCTGGCAGAAAGACAAGCAGTGGTATGTAAATTTCGGTGATCAGAAATATGGACCCTACTCCTATGGAGGCACAGCTCCTGAAATTGAAATCAGCAGTATGAATGATATCAGTGTTGCCTATCGTGAAAACGGCCTGGATTACTATCAGTTTAATGAATATATCCTGGGACCTTTTGATAAGGCAGGCGGCTGGGTATTTTCTCCCACCCAGGGTCATTATGCTTTCTGGTTTGTTCAGGATACAAATTTTATGTATTCTGTGGATGGAAATGACGAAGTGGCTGGCCCGGAATACCAGGCCCCCTTCTTTCTGACTGATGACAGCATGGGACTGATACGGTCAGTCCAGCATAAACTGTATCTCAGTATTTACAACCGGGACCTGGGCCCCTTTGACTTTGTGCTGCCTCCCGTGTTTAATTCCCGGGGAGATGATTATGCTCTCCTGTGTGATCAGGATGGGAAGAATTATATCATCACCTCCCGAACCCGCAAAGGCCCCTTTGAAAACATCCAGGGATCTCCGCTATTTTCTCCGGATGGAAAAAGCCTGGCCTATATTACCAGCAGCGGACAGGGCAGCGACCGTACCTATACCCTCATACTGGATGATAAAAGCTATGGACCTTACCGCTATATCAGCCAGCCCCGCTGGAGCGATTCCGGACGCAGGGTCGCCTGGCTGGCCTGGACCAGTACCGGTATGATGGTGACCCTGGATGGTCAGGAATACGGCCCCTGGCCACGCTGGACTGACGTAAAATTTAAAGGGGAAGAGCCGCTTCTGGCCAGTGTTTCCAATCACCAGGTGTTCATCCAGTCTCTGGATGCCAAGCCGCAGGAGTAGGATATGCGGACAGGTCTCCTGGGTGGAGCCTTTAATCCTCCCCACAATGCCCATCTGGAACTGGGCCGGGCTGCACTGAGTGTCACTGACAGAGTCGTTTTTATTCCCAGCGGAAACCCTCCCCACCGCAGGATTGACCTGGGCCTCTCCGCCCAGGAACGTTTGCTGTTTACCCGGATTGCTACGGGCCAGGCTGATGGAGAGATTCTCTTTGATATCCTAAGAGAGCATCAGGTTTTTCCATCCCAGTCCATACTGGAAAATTATCTGAGCTTATACCGTCAGTACCAATCCGGACTAAGAGGCCTGGCCTGGGAAGTCAGCGACCTGGAGTGTGCCCTGGCACTAAGAAGCAACAACCCCACTTTTACCATCGATACAGTGCGCCTGTGGCTGGAAGAAAACCCGGGAGATGAAATCTTTCTACTCCTGGGCGCGGATCAGGCCCAGGCCCTGCACACCTGGAAAGATATCAGTACACTCTCCGGCATGGTTACATTTGTTGTGGCTGCCAGGCCGGGCTATGACCTGAAGGAAGCCGAGTCCCGTTATCCCAGAGTGATTGTACTGGAATGGGAAGAACTGGATATATCCTCTACCCAGGTGAGGGATGTGATTACCCGTAGAGGGGATCTCTCGGAATTTATCCCTCAGCCCCTGGTGAACCTTCTGGAAACTGATTATTACCGCAAGGTCTTCAGCCATGAAGAGTGATGTCTTAATCAGGCCAGCCACTCCCTCCGACCGGGACAGGGTCACTGAGATTTTTAACTACTTTGTCATCAATACCATGCATACTTATCTGGATGAACCGGTAGGCAGGGATTTTTTTGATTCGCTTTGGCAGAATACCCCGACGCATCCTTTTTATATAGCGGAACATAATGGTGTCGTAATTGGATACGGGCTCACCAAGCCCTACTCCACTCTGGCAAAAAAAGACCGGACGGTTGAACTCAGCTACTTTTTGCTGCCGGAGTATACCGGCCAGGGTATAGGACATGAACTGCTGGACAAAATCACCCATGACAGCCGTAAACGGGGTGTCCAGGTGCTGGTGGCCTCTATTATGGGGGTAAATGTACAAAGCATCCATTTTCACGAAAAAATGGGGTTTTCCCATTGCGGATTGTTCCACCGCGTCATCGAAAAATGGGGGCAGGTAGTAGATATGGTCTGGATGGAAAAGCATATCGGCTGAACAAAACTATTATATCCTTATCGAAACAGCGCTTTATTCCGGGAAAAGCTATACCTGTTCTCATCACATAACTATGAAGATATTACCGGTCAATATGTATCTAAAGCAAAAAGCCCGCCTCTACTGAGACGGGCTTTATAATTCTGGTGATAATGATTACTGTTTTACTTCGATCAATTTCTGCTTGAGGGTCTGTTCGATCTGTACCAGTTCTTTTTCTACCATGGCACGTTTATCTTTGCCTTCTTTCTGAATCTTCAGGGTCTCTTCGATAGTGGAGATCAGGTCATTATTGACCTTTTGCAGAGTTTCGATGTCCACAATACCTCTTTCAGCTTCTTTGGCGATGGTCAGAGTGCTGTCCTTAAGCAATTCCGCGTTTTTCTTCATCAGTTCATTGGTGGTATCCGACACTTCTTTCTGGAGCTTGACGGCTTTATTCTGACGGAAGAGGGTTATGGCGATTACCACCTGATTTTTCCAGAGCGGTATGGTGTTAAGAATGGAACTCTGTATCTTTTCCACCAGGACCTGGTTGCCATTCTGGATCAGCCGGATCTGAGGGGCGCTCTGAATAGCGATCATGCGGGATAATTTCAGGTCATGCAGTTTTTTCTCAAAACGGTTGAGAAACTGGTTGAAATCCTGCAGCTTTTGAGCATCCAGGGCATCCCCTGAGGTCTCAGCAGTTTTCTGCAGACCAGGTAAAACTTCTTCTTTGAGCTGTTTGAGTTTGAGCTGACCGGCTACCAGGTAAATATCCAGATCAGCCAGGTATTCCAGGTTTTTCTGGTACATATTATCCATCAGGGTGATATCTTTGAGCAGGTTCATGCGAGCCTTGTCCAGCTCATCCAGTATTTTTTCTATCTGCACAGATAGCTTCTGGTAACGGGCCATAAACTTTTTAAACTTGTCTACTACGGCGCCTATAATGGGGATCTTAGACAAAAAGCCGTCCGACTGACCCAGGCTGCCCACATCCAGGTCTTTGACATTGACCAGAAGGTTGGACAGGATCTCTCCCACATATCCGCTGTCTTTGGCTCTGACCTCAGACAGGACGGTATCAGAAAAATTTGAAATCTCACGCTGAGCGCTGATCCCGAATACTGTTACAGCCTGACTGTCTTTGTAATCTACCGCGTCCGCGATTTTTTTTGCTTTAGCCAGATCCGCTTCACTTACCTTGGAGAGATCGACCACATCCTCAGCAGGTTTTAAAAGACTTTCTTCCATGTAGTGCTCCTTTGTCCGGTTTCACCTAGAAATCACTGTTATGATTCAGGTTTTTTTAGTATATAACACATCTTTGTTTTTATCAAAACATTCAGAGGACGACTTCATCCATTTCAGGTATGTCATCTTCTTTTATGGTACACAGAATCTTATCAGTCAGCGGGGTGACAGGGGCGATGCGGTTAGCCTGTCTTTCTATGGTTTTCTCAAACAGATTGCGTGCCAGGCGGCCGTTCCCGAAACTTTTATCACGTTTTTCATAATACGCGGTGAGCAAAGCCAGTAGTTTCTCCCGGGCTTTTTTGGTCAATAGAAATTTCGATTTATTTGAAAAGATAGTGAATATCTTGATCAATTCTTCCGGTTTGTAGTGGTCAAAATAAAAATAGCGGCTGAAGCGGGATTTCAGACCGGGATTAGTATTGATAAAGTCTTTCATTTCATCAGGATAACCGGCTACTATGATAACCAGTCTTTCTCTATAGTCTTCCATACGTTTCAGCATAGTATCTATAGCTTCCTGTCCGAAATCCTTTCCGCCATCAGAGGGGGCCAGGGCATAAGCCTCATCAATAAACAGGATACCATCCAGGCTCTTCTGGATGAGTTCATCGGTCTTGATCGCAGTCTGGCCCACATATCCTGCCACCAGGCCGGCACGATCCGTCTCTACGATATGCCCCTTGCTGAGCAGTTCCAGGCATTTATAGATTCTTCCCAGTAAACGGGCTATAGTGGTCTTACCCGTTCCGGGAGGGCCGTAAAACACGGCGTGCAGGGAAGTAGGAGAGACAGGCAGCCCTTTTTCCTTACGGGCTTTCTGAACTTTGATCAGATTGATAAAAGTAGATATCTCTTTTTTTATATTTTCCATTCCTACCAGGGCGTTCAGCTCTTTGAGCACATCGTCAAGGGTCTCCACTTTTTCCGGTTCACCGGCTTTTTTGATAGTTTCATCCACTTTTTTATCCTGTACAGCTTCCTGCCGCCCCGGCTCATCCGGTATAGGTTCATGGATGATAGTATTTATTTGACGGAGTATCTCTTCTTCTGCTGGGGTGACAGTGCCGTCAGCTTTGATAATACATTGGGCAAAAGTATAGTACAGTGCGGATAGGTGATCAGCATGGAGGGTGCCTTCGCGGGCATCGTATCTTTTCAGATAGGCCAGGGTTTCCAGAGGATATTTATCAGCCTGATGAGAAATGGTTTTTATGCGGCTGGAAATGGCTTGCTGGGATTGACTCACCCGTTCCAGATACTGGTCGGCTAAACTGTCCCCGGAGAATACCTCTCCGGCCTGGAACTGCTGCGCAAAAATCAAAAAGACCAGCCCCAGAAAAAAAGATTCATTTTTGTGAAGAGCGGGGTCAGCCATGGTGCACATGGAGGATAATACAACCAGATCCTTCTCGATCATGTCTTTGAGGGTGGGTGTAGAAAGAAAAATCTCCAGTTGGGAATATATCTTTTTAGCTTCCTGAAATAAAAAATCTTTATCTTCGGTTTTCAAACCCTGTGGTGTAGATATTGAGGAAATGATTTCTTTAGAGACGGAGCTGATTTTACGGATAAAATCATTAAGCATCTCATTATTGACCGGTTTATCAAATACTTCATAATCACTCTTTTGCTGCGGTTCAGGCGGGGTTTCTGTTTTAAGGCCGCATAACTGCTGTATCCTGCCTAACAATCCGACCGCGTCAGCATAGGGAATCACACAACGAAATTGCATCTCCCGGGCTGGGGTCTGCAGGGTTAGAGTCACCGATGAGAAGTTTTTTTGAATACTGACACCTTTTACCTTACCTGTATCCAGCACTTCAAAACGGGGAGCATTGCTCTTGTCATTGGACATAAAAAACAGGCGGTGACTGGTCAGAAAAAGAAAACCGAAAACACCGGTAGAGTTATCCCTGATATTGATACCGTTATAAAATCCTTCCTGCATCAGGGATAATTCTTCCCCCTCTCCCAGAAAAGAGCTGAGGCCAGCCACGATCTGATTCTGATTGGAAGACATCTGGAACGCGGAAAAACGGTTTAATTCATTCTGTATGCGGTTTTTGTCAGGCAAGTTCTACCCCTGTCCGTTTAGTTACCAGATTCCAGCTTGGTGATATCAGCCACAAAGATATTCTGCAGAGAATTGATGAGCTCTTCTCTGCTAAAAGCGGATGTTACCCTGGCGCCCTGTTTATTCAGCTCCTGGAACACATTGGCGTCCAGGTCAAATCCAATAAAACTGGTCAGGATGGTAGAGGTAGTGACCGGAAAGTCCGGGGTGTTTTTATTGTTTTTATTATTCACAATAGCATACATCACTTTTTCGGGAACAATTCCCTTGGTGTTTTCTCCGTCTGTAATGATGATCAGGCTGCGGAAGATGGTGCCGGACTGGGACAGCATCTCAGTGCCCTTTTCCATGGTCTTGCCTATAGCCGTATCGCCATCGGGGCGAAAATTGTCTGTGTCTTTGACTATCATCTTGAGTTTATTGAATTCAGCCGCATTCATCTCGGTTAGAGGGAACAGTTCTTTTACATCAGAGCTGAAAGCTAACAAGCCAATTTTAAGCTTAAGATTATCTTTTCGGAACTGAGTCTCATAGACCCCCGACAGAAAATCGGTGATCTCAGCCAGGGATTTGGAAGCTACTTCATATTTAGGTTCTGCGGAACGGCGTCCAGCCTCACCCATGGAGCCTGATGTATCTACCCCGATTACGATGGATATGCCCAGGTCATCCTGTGCAGCCAGACCTTTTTTAAAATCATCACTAAAGGGAATCTGGTATTCCCGTGAGACCACAGGAGCAGGAGTATTGGTCTTGGTGGAATTATTACATTTTCTGACCAGGCCGATCATCACCATCAGTATGACGCCGATAATTACCAGTCCGCCAGGGTTTTGTGTCTTTTTGGTATTTGACATTTTAATCTCCTGAAATTAATTCCCTAAATTTCTACAGTTTGTCTTCGTCTTTCAATTCCAGTTTATCAATAATTTCATTAAAATAGGTGACCATTTCCTGGAACTGCTTGCGCCCCTGGGCCACCCGGGCCGGCTCCACAGGACGTTCCGCGTAATCACTGCGCAGGATAGAGCCGTTGTAAATGGTCCATATCCTATCCCCCAGGTAAATCGCTTCGGGGATATCATGTGTCACTATCAGTACTGTGAATTCTGTGGCTGGCTTCAGGAATGATATCTCGGCAATGAGATCCTGCATCTCCCAGCGTATCTTGCGGTCCAGGGCTCCAAATGGTTCGTCCATGAGGATGATCCGGGCATCCATACATAAGGTCCGGGCAATAGCTACCCGCTGCTGCATCCCTCCGGATAACTGGTAGGGATATTTATCCATAGCCGCGCTCAGGTACATCTTTTCCACCCATTGACGGGCCAGATCCATAGCATCAGCACGTTTATATTTCTTGACCAGGATCAGAGGCCAGGCTACATTTTCCAGAACGGTGAGAAAAGGAAAAGAAGAATACTTCTGAAAGATCATACCCCTGTCCATCCCGGGAGCAGTCACCGGTGTGCCGAACACCCGGATTTCTCCCGAAGTGGGCTCAATTAGCCCGGCAATCAGCTTGAGGATGGTGGATTTTCCGCAGCCTGAGGGTCCGATCACCGAAATGATCTCTGATTTGCCTTCGATATCATCAACCCGGAAATTAAGGTCCGGAATTACCAGGTTGCTGCCGAAACTTTTTTTTACTTGAACAGCTTCGATGACAGGTATGGTGCGGTTGGTTTCACTTTTTCTTTCCTGCTCCAGCCTCTGAAAATGCTGAAAGATCTCAGGGTTGATGTGAGGAGGGATATTTAACAGTTCGGCTTCAACAGCTTTATTCATATCAGTTATCCCTCTCATGTTTAAATAAGATCCGTCCGGTCAAGCGGAACAGCCAGGAAAAGAGAAAGGCAAAGAAAATGATCACAAAGAAGATGGCATACATATCAGCCACCTGGAATCGGCGCTGACGGGCTATAAACAGCCAGCCGATGCCATTCACAGTATCTCCTCCGCCGGTATTTATCATCTCGGCAAAGATAATGTATCCCCAACCCAGGCCAAATACAGAAGACAGGTGCTTCCAGATACGGGGCAGGGCTGTGGGAAAGATGATCCGGAAAACCGTCTGTAACTGGGAAAAACCCAAAGTGTAGGCGGTCTGGAGCAGGATGTCATCTACTTCATCCATTTCTTTGATGACCAGGGCCAGGAGCACAAAAAACATACCCAGAGCCAGGAACACCACTTTCTGGAGCTCTTCAATTCCGAAGATGGCCTGGGTCAAAGGTATCAGGGCGGCGATGGGTATAAAGGTACCCACGATCAGAAGGGGCATGAAGAAAGCTTTGACCCTGATGCTGGTACTCATAAAAATCCCCAGAGGAATAGCCAGGGCGCAGACCACAAAAAAAGCGATCAATTCCCGGCTCAGGCTAAGCCAGATAGCGTAGGCCAGGGATTTTTTCCACACAAAACCTTCAGGTGTACCCATGACCAGCTGGGGAAAAGTCTTCACTATATCCACGGGATTAGGCAGAACATTGCGGGAAATGATGCGCTGCTCTACGGTAGGAGCGCTGGTCATGACAAACCATAATATCAGAAAAGCTGTCACAAAAAGCGCCCCCAGCAGAAATCTCTGCCAGGGGTCGATTTCTTTACGTATCCAGATCTCTTTTTTCATAAGTGCTGCTTATTCAAACGACAGGAAGCGGACTTCCACACGTCTGTTTTTGGTCTGGTCGGTGGAGTCTATAGGCTGATCCCAGCCCTTGCCTTCGGTGATGATCCTCTCCGGATCACACTTGTATTGTTCCACCAGAATCTTTTTAATAAACTCGGCACGGCGTTTAGAGATCAGTTTAGCCTGGGCTGATGCCTCAATGAAATTCTGGGCTCCCTTGGCTTTAAATTCTTCTACCTTAGTAGTATCCAGGTGACCAATGAGCTTGACTACAGTAGTCCCCAGTACATCCATCTGCTGGGCGACTTTGGACAGGAGCTCACGGTTTTTCTTTATTTCTTCGCGGCTGGAATTGAAGTCAAAATCTATGCTCTGCGCGTCAAAATAGATCTCAATATCCTGTGCCAGCACCACTTTCTTGGTCTCCAGGTCAGCGATATTGAAGCTGCTCTGGCGGTTGAAAGAGTTCTTGATGGTATTCTGCTGGCTGGCAAAAAGATTCTGGCTCTTGAATTTCTGCAGGAAGGATGAATTTATCACTGTCTCAGCGTCATAACTGGCATCCTGGGGCAGACTGTTGATCATCTTGTAGTATTCATGAGACAGGAAGAAGACCTTATAGGCGCTGATGGGATTCTCAATATCAAAGAACATCAGGTTTTCGGGGAAATTCGCGATGTGGACATCTCCGATCATCAGCTTGGCGTCACTGGCTCCTCCAGGGAGTTTAAACAGCTCAGCTATCCACTGGTATACGGGCTGGGGATTGGCCATAAATTCGTCATAACCCTGCATCATGGATTTGGAGAAGGCCTCCACTATGGCTGTCTGCTCCCGGGCAAAATCCAGACGGGTCAGATAACAGTCCGCGATGAGCTGGTTTGCGTCTTTGGAGGTGATCAGCAGGCGGGAACCATCCACGTAGGCTTTACTCTTGGGATCGGTGATATCATAGATGAAAGGTGACCAGGTCACACAGGCGTCAATATTCTTATCTTTGATATAGGCGTCTTTGGCCTGGATGGCATCATCCACATACACGATCTGTACATCCGAGGGCTGGAGGTCAGACTGAGCCAACAACCACAGCAGGAAGTAGTGGGAAGGGGTATGTCCGGCAGTCACGATTCTTTTACCCTTGAGATCTTTAGGGGTCTTGATATTGGCACGGACGATGATGCCGTCCCCGCCATAGGACCAGTCAAAAATACCGAAGACCTGAGGAATGACCCGCTTGTCCTGGCGCAGAACATCGTACATCAGGGGCAGCATATCCATGGTAGACCAGATGATGGGGTATTTACCCTTAGCGTACTCCTGGAGCTGGGTGATAGGGTTCTCCTCCTGGACCAGTTCTACTACGAATTTACCGTTTTTATAGAACAGGGAGTTCTTGTTGGGTTTGATGCCTTTATTGGCGGCAAACAGGGCCGCGTATCCTCCCCAGGTCACCAGAGGCACCCGGATCAGAGGTATCTGCTCTCCATCAATAGTGATTTTATCCAGGGTATAGCCGGAAATCCCGGTCAGGGATGCCGGAGAAGGCTTTGCCTGGTATTGTCCGGAAAAACCGCCGCCCTTGGGCCCGGACTGGAGAATATAGACCACCACCCCTATAATGATGATGGCTGCCAGAATCAGTACACCGGTTAGTTTCTTATTCATTGCGTTCTCCTGTCTTATTGTGCCGCTTTCAGCATAGACTGACTGTAGATCACCATGGCAGGGTCTACATTAAAGTCAGCGGGGATTACAGAACCATTCTTCTTGTAAAGGTCAGCAGACACTTTGAAGATATTATAGGCGGAAGAAGTCTGGGAAGGATCAAAGAACTGCAGATTTTCTTTTTTACCGCCGATGGTCACATCACCGAACATCAGCATTACTTCATCGGCGCCGCCCTTCAATCCGAAGAAGGAAGCGATCTGTTCAGCAACTTTTCTCTGGTCTTTCATAAAGATGTCGTAGCCTTCGATCATAGCTTTGGCAAAGGCGTCAATAACCTCGGGATGTTCCGTTACCAGGTCTTTGCGGGCCAGGTAGACATCCGCGATCAGGCCGTAGGCCGGATTACCCGGAGCGGTAGTGGTGAGCAGGCGTGAACCGGTGACATAGGTGTCTTTGGTATTATCAGTGATATCGTAGATGAAGGGTGACCAGGTGACACAGACGTCAATGGATTTGTCATTGATATAGGTGTCTTTGGCCAGGATGGCGTCGGCTACATAGATCATGTTGACGTCTTTTTCAGTGAGACCGGCCTGGCTGAGATACCACATGATAAAGTAGTGGGAAGGAGTATACTGAGCTGTGACAATCTTTTTACCCTTCATATCAGCCGCGGAATTGATATTGCCTCTGACGATGATACCGTCACCGCCGGCAGAGTAATCAAACAGGCCCAGCACCTGAGGTACTGTCCGGCTGTCCTTGCTGAGAGAATCATAATGCAGGGGCAGCATATCCATGGTGGACCAGATGATGGGATAGGTGCCTTTGGCGAATCCCTGCAGCTGGTTGGCGGGGTTTTCTTCCTGAACCAGTTCTACTTTAAATTTACCATATTTATAGAAAAGGGAATTTTCATTGGGCATAGCGCCGTTATTGGCAGCAAATAGGGCCGCGTATCCGCCCCAGGTTACAAGAGGGATCTTGATGACCAGTTCTTTCTTGGGACCGCAGGCGCTCAGGATGAAAACCACAACCAATGAAAACAGTACCGTTAACTTTTTCATAGAATATCCTCCAAAATGGAATTTCTTTTATTAAAGTAGTACAATATAAGCAGAAGATGAATTACTATTTTAGGACAATCCCCCTACTCCGTCAATTATATCAGCAGACAGGGATTTGTCAAATCATCAGGCCCATTATCTGTTTTTTTTTGGGAAAATTAGTTAAAATATCTGAACGTTTAACAAGGAGTCTGACATGCCTGAAAAATCATCCAAGGTCCCCGCTTCTCTGCTGGCCGGTATCACGGGAGGTGTATTTTTCCTGGTCTTTTTATTTCTCCTTAAGATAAATCCCATCATCTCCATCCTGATCTCAGCCGCGGCTTATATAGGGGTGTATTTCCTATTTTCTGACCGTGACAGAGAAGTGGAATACCAGATCCAGGGAGGGGTCACCCCGGAAGTCCTGGAACAGACCCTGAAGGAAGGTCGCGAGCGAATCAAGCTGATGCGCGGCTATATCCCCAGGGTCAAGAAGACCGAGATAAAAGCCAAGCTGGAGCGCATCTGTGTCCTCATAGAGAAGATCTATGAAGATTTTCAACAGGACCCCAAAGACATCAAAGCGGCCCGCCAGTTCCTTAACTATTACTTTGACGCCTCAGTCCAGATCATCAACCGCTATACAGAGCTGCAGAAACAATCCGGCATCTCCAAAAACGTAGAGCGCTCCCTGGAAAAAGTGGAAAACCTGCTGGATACTATAGAAAAGACCTTTGAAAAACAGCTGGCCCGTCTGCTGGAGGATGATGTACTGGACCTGGACTCCGAGATCCAGCTCATGGAAAACACTATGAAAATGGACTGGCATGACATGGACGATCAGCAGGAAACGGCTGAGAAGAAGTAAATTCTTTAAAATGAATCTTTTTTGATCACATTCTATTTCGTTTCAAAATCATTTATTATCTATTCTGATCAGGTCATTGAGGCAAGAAGCAGTGTATTATCCCAGCGGAGCTGTTAGGGAGATGGTACCGCCACGTGGTGTAAAAAACGCCTATCCCGAGGGGCTATGAGATAGAGTGATCCCGGATACCGGGTGAGAAGAGCACCACGCGCCCCGCGCCAAGCTGGGAACTGGGGCTGCCCCGGGAGGGGCCGGTGCCTAGGAGAAACCGGTGTTTCTGACGGGGC
Organism: uncultured Brevinematales bacterium; assembly: GCA_964428015.1. Taxonomy (GTDB): domain Bacteria; phylum Spirochaetota; class Brevinematia; order Brevinematales; family CAYRWR01; genus CAYRWR01. Next base: position 25,477 of record CAYRWR010000023.1, read on the forward strand.
TGGAAAACAGGGGATTTTGTGAATCCCAATACTTCAAATAGCAGGTCCAGATTCTCTTTATTTTCCCAAAACCCTACCCTTCTTGCGACTTTTGACTTTCGACTTTCGACTACTTAGCCCTGCCATAGTGGTCTTCCAGACGTTCGATATCGTCCTCACCCACGTACTCCCCGTTCTGGACTTCGATGATCTCCAGAGGGATGCGGCCGGGGTTGGACAGGCGGTGCACGGTGAATTTGGGTACGTAGCAGGATTCATTTTCCTTGAGACGGGTCTCCTTGCCGTCTATCTCCACCAGAGCGGTGCCTTTGACCACCACCCAGTGTTCGGAGCGGTGCTGGTGGCGCTGCAGGGACAGAGAGGCGCCTTCTTTGACCATGATTCGTTTGATCTTATAGCGGTGGCCTTCTTCCAGTACGGAATAACTGCCCCAGGGACGGAAGGTGGTGACATGCTCATTGGCTTCGGTGCGCTTGTCGCTCTCCAGCCGGCCCACCATCTCTTTGACCTTGTGGCTCTGCTTGCGGTCTGAGACCATGATGGCATCGGGGGTGGAGATGACCGCTGTATTGTCCATACCGATCACGGTGACCAGCTTTTTAGAGCTCATGACCAGACTATTTTTGGTATCGAGCAGCACTACATCGCCTACCACAGCATTGCCGTTTTCGTCCTTGGGCAGGATGTCGTAGAGAGAGTCCCAGCTGCCCACATCAGTCCATTCGATATCCGTCTTGACGCACAGGATATTGCTGACTTTTTCCATGACGGCATAGTCGATGGATTCTTTTTCCAGGGTGGCGTATTGTGCCAGGGCCTGCTCATAGCTCCAGGTAGTGATCATCTCATACAGGGCGGGGACATGCTGCTTAAAGGCATCCAGGATCACCTGGATGGAAAACAGAAACATCCCGCTGTTCCACATGTAGTTGCCGGCGGCCAGGTACTTTTCCGCGGTAGGCAGGTCCGGTTTTTCCACGAAGCGGTCCACCTGGTGTACCGTGGGGGCTTTTTGCGCGCCCAGCTCCACGTAGCCGTAGCCGGTCTCAGGTTTGTGGGGGATGATGCCGAAAGTCACGATATTCTTCTGGGCATGAGGCAGAGCAGCATCTACCATGGCCTTGAATTTGGAAAAGGGCGTAATAATATGATCAGCGGTGTTAAAAAACAGGACTTCATCCCGGCCTACCTTGCGCACGTCCAGAAAATACTTCACGGTGAGGGCGATAGCCGGAGCAGTATTGCGGCCGCAGGGTTCGGCGATCAGATTTTTGTAGTCGGTTTTGAGGGCGCGGGACAGGTGGTCGATGATGTTGAACTGGTATTTTTCTCCGGCTACGACATAGACATCGTCGGCCTGGCTCAGGGCTGCCAGCCTCTTGGCAGTCTGCTCTATAAAACTATCCTCGCCTACCAGGTTCAGGAACTGCTTGGGATAACTCTGACGGGAAAAAGGCCACAACCGGGTGCCGCTGCCCCCTGCCATGATGATGGATTTCATAAATGTCTCCGGGAAATTATTGACTATATATTAACAGGGATCGTGGTGAATATCAAGACTCTAACCGGCACCACTTTTTCTAAATATTGATATTAATAGAGTTATTACTTAGTATTAAACCAATCTTAAGATTATGAAGAGATCGGGAGGAAAAGAATGCAAAGCAGTTTCGATATCATGGGTTTTATAAGTAAAAATCCCTGGATTTGGATATTAGTGGGATTAGGGGTAGTGCTCATCATAAAAGGCTTGAAAAACAAAATAGAAGAAAGTAATCTCAGTCCCGAGCGTCATGTGGGCCAGACCTCTTCTACCCTGGGACACAGCACCGGCGACGGTACCCCCACCCTGAAATCCCCTCAGGCCGCCGCCAAAAAAGGGGCCACTTTTCTTATCATACTGGGATTTTTACTGCCTCTGGCTATTCGTATTTTCACCAAGCTCAAGCTTAAGGAAAACAACCAGGCAATCTCACAGGTGGACGTGAGAGACAAGTCCGGGCGGAGTGACTCAGCCACCCAGGAGGACCCGGACTGGAATAGTTTCCGTGATGAATTTAAAACTGCTATAAAGGATGAGGATTGGACCGCGGTATTTGATCTGACCCATCCGGGGTCTCAGTGGTTGACCCCAGAAAAAAAGAGATTGTATATTACTTCAGAAGAGGATCTGAAAAAAATAAACGCTTCCACCTGGAATATGATCAGATTTCTGGTTGATTCAGACCTGCTTGATCAGAATTTTGATGTCGATGGCAAAGAAGTCAAAGGGAAGATTTTTCCCCTGCCGATGAACAAAACATTCTATGAAGTGCTGTTTTATATCAATCCGGATACCGGCAAATGGGGCTGGGGCGGTTTAAAAAAGTAACTGCAATCCTAAAAATATTTGTAACGGGCAGGTAAATAATTCTTGCATATTTACCTGCCCGTTTTATAATTAGGAAGATGTTTCAACAAAAAATCGGAGGAAAACATGCAGTTTGATTATGTCATAGTCGGTGCCGGCTGGTCCGGAGCGGTAATAGCGGAAAGAATGGCTAAGGTACATAACAAAAAAGTACTGATAATAGAAAGAAACAACCACGTGGGCGGCCACTGCCACGACCATTATGACCCCTATGGTATCCTGATACATACCTATGGTCCTCATATCTTCCACACTCAGAATAAAAAAGTGTGGGCCTATGTCAACCAGTTCTCTGACTTCCGTATCTATCACCATGAAGTACTGGGCATGATGGAAGGTAAACTGGTACCCATTCCCTTCAATATCAATGCACTGTACCAGGTCTTCCCCGATTCTCTGGCCCGCCGCCTGGAAGAAAAACTGGTGGAAAAATACGGCTTCAATAAAAAAGTACCTATCCTCAAACTCCGTGAAGAAAAAGAAGCCGATCTGCAGATGCTGGCCGAATATATCTATGAAAATATCTTTCTGAACTATACTCTCAAGCAGTGGGAACTCAAGCCCGATGAACTGTCTCCCGCGGTCTCGGGGCGGGTACCGGTGTATGTCTCCAAGGACAACCGCTACTTCCAGGACCCTTATCAGGGTATGCCTACCCGGGGATATACTGTGCTGTTTGAAAACCTGCTGGACCATGACAATATCAAGATCATGCTCAATACCGACTACAAGGAAATCATCAAAGACGTCAAATGGAAGGAAAAACTGGTCTACTCCGGCCCTATCGATTATTTCTATGATTACAAGTTCGGTGAACTGCAGTACCGTACCATTGACTTTGTCAATGAAAACTTCCTGGGCGACCCCCAGCAGCCTGTAGGCACAGTGAACTATCCCAACAACTATGACTTCACCCGCATCACCGACTACCGTATCCTCACCGGCCAGAAAGCCGATACTACCACCACCATGAAAGAGTTTGCCCGCAAATGTATCATCGGCAAAGATATCCCCTACTACCCCATGTTCACTGATGAATGGCTGGATAAATACAAAGTCTACGAAGATGAAGCCGCCAAGGAAAAAGACGTGGTATTTACCGGACGCCTGGCCCAGTACAAGTACTTCAATATGGACCAGACTGTGGCCAATGCCCTGGTCAAATTTGAACAGATGGAAAAAGCACTTAAGAAATAACCTAAAAAAATACTCCGACTCCAAATACAAAGAGCCTTCCCAGTGAAGGCTCTTTTTTTTATACTGTTTTTTTAGCCTGACCCAAAAAAAAGACTGTCCCTCCCGGGACAGTCTTTTATACAAATAAAGGTACTCTAATGAAGCTTAGGGATTATAGGTAGTCACAACACCGTTCTTGACCCAGAGTTCCACAGCGGAACCGGTATAATTCTGGCCGGACTTGGAATCCCAGGTACCGGCACCGTTGTTGAAACAGAAGGTGATGCTGTTTTCATCATTCACAGTTTTGGAGTACCAGTTACCGCCGTCGCTGGTCATAGCCAGGCCGGGAGCGGTGGTCCAGCTGGTGTTGTCCTGCTGGTAGTGCAGGTAAGCCTGACCCCAGGTGGTGTAGTAGTGTATGGTCTTGGTCACCGCGGCCTGAGTCTTGTTTACCGCCAGGCTGAGGTACTTGGTGGAGGTGCTGTTGACAGTCACCGTGCCGGTGCCCGAGTACAGGTAACCGTTCTTGGTGGTATTGACCTTGAGGGTGTAGTCTCCATAGGGCAGGGAGGGGAAGCGTACCATCATATAGCTGGAACCATCCAGGACGAAGGGCTTTTCAGCTACCAGGGTGCCGTTCTTCAGGATCTGGACATTCATGCCCAGCAGTTCAGCAGAGGGTGCATTTCCGCCCTGAGGGGTGGCTTCCACAGTCCCGGTCACAGCAGCCAGGCTGTAGGCCTTAGTCTTATCATTGAAGGTGATGGTATAGGAGCTGTTAGCGGGGACCATGATATCACCGCCGGACTGTTCGGCATAGCCGTCAGCGTTGTTATCACCGAAATTCAGGGTCCAGTCACCCTTTATATCGAATTTAAAGCGCTCGGTAGAAGTACCGCCGAAGGTAGCCTGGGCTTTCCAGGTGTTATCTGCTACCAGACTCATCTCAGTGGTAGCCCAGCTGTTGAAGGTACCGCGCAGATAGACATGGTCATACACTTTGGCAAATCCGTTACGGCTCACTGTGATAGTCACGGGAGCGGAATATTTCTGAGGATAAGGCACACCGGTGTAGGCACGCACAGTGTAGACATAGCTTTCACCCAGTTCACAGCGTCCGGCATAGATATTCTGGTTCTGTGAGGTGGCAAAGGCAGCGTAACCGTTAGCCGGTTCGCGTGAGATCACGTAGCCGTTCACGCCGGGTACGGCATCCCAGGACAGCATCACCAGATTGGTGTTCTGCAGGGTGTAGCTCAGATTCTTGGGGCTGGGTACTCCATCCGCTTTGAAGCTGTACTGTTTGGTACGGTCGTTGAACAGGATCACATAGTCATTAGCTGAGCCGTTGAGGTAGATATCAGCGCCGGATTGGTCCGCTACGCCGTTCTTATCGGTATCGCCGAAGTTCACGGTCCAGTTGTTGTAGACATCGAATTTAAAACGGTCATCAGCCGCGCCGTTGAAGTGCTGGGTGGTCATCCAGGTAAAATTGGAAACCAGAGTCATGGCTGTACCGGCCCAGGCATTGGCAGTGCCGCGGAAATACATCTGGGTGTATGTACTGACTGGCTTGTCGATATTTACCGCGGTCAGGGTAGTGGTAGTGGCATTTGCTACCGGTACATCAAACTGGGAAGAGTAGTACTCTTTTCCGGTCTGGGTATCCAGGATGGAGAATTCACGGACGGTACCGCTGAACTGGGCATTATAATCATTTTCATAAACCTGCAGGAAGAACTTCACAGGCATAGTATCCAGGTTGACCTGATCAGCAAACTGGCTGATATCCAGGGCTACTTCCATAGGATTGGTATTGGTACGTGAGATCATATTGACCTGGCCGGACCAGGCAAACAGGATGTTAAAATTCTTGGTAAAAGCAGGATACTGGCCGTTGGTATTGGCATTGATACCCATGGTGATATTGATGCTGTTACGCGCGTTATCGTTTATCTTGATTTTAGCGATGAGACGTGGTTTGGGAGTGGATTTGGCATTGACCACGTAGACCTGGTTGTTCCAGATACCGCCGTCAGCCACAGTGTCAGCCAGGACTTTGTACATCATCCAGACTTTACCGTTATTGTTCCAGAAGGTACCCCAGGAGTTGACTACCAGTACGGCGCCTACTTCCCAGTCCTTGACATTGACTACGCCGTCGCCGTTGATATCGATATCAGTGGTATACTGTCCGTCGCCATTGTAGTCATACTTGACCTGGTCGTCGTAGCCGGCGATGGTCATACCATGACCGCCGCTGTCTCCCATAGAGGTCAGTACCTGCTTGCCGGACTGGCTGCTGGCACTGCTCAGAGTAGCAAAAGACGCTCCGGTGATATTACAGGCAAAGGAACAGACTCCGCCGGGGAACTGGTTGCGGCCGTGGTCATAGATCCACTGCTTGAGTTCCTGCACCCCTTCCGGTGTACCCACATTGATATAATAGTAGTTATCCAGCTGATTGGTCATACCGGAAATGTACTTGTCATATCCGGTCATGTAGCGGGACACATCGCTGTACTGCTGGCCGCCGTTGACGTCACCGGCATAGGTAGCCACATTGGGGATACCGTTCAGCTTGATGAGATCCCAGCCGGAAGTATACCAGCTGCCCTGGTCCTGGGCATTGTTGACAGAGTTCCAGGTATAGCCGGAAGGATACTGGTTTTTACTCAAAGTAGCGTCTGCGTCACGCAGGGCATTGATTTCATAGGTATAGACATATCCCACCCCGGTAGCCATGGCACAGCTTCCGCCGTACTGGGAGAAGACAGGACGAAATTCCTTTTCCAGGGTGTTGTCCACCATGGGAGGGGTACCACCCGACTGCAGCCCGGCACCCATGCTGAGCTGTGGGATGGCCTGGAGCTGTTCAGCAGAAGGCATTACCATACCGCCGGCGATCCAGGGCTCTCCCTGAGGGTCAGGGTTGAGGTTAGTCAGACTGGGATTGGTGATGGTATATCCCTGGTTGTCCAGCCCTACGGAACAGGCGGTCAGTCCCGCCAAAAGAACCATAAGAAGTACGATCCATTTTTTCATTATATATCCTCCGATATTTATTATCAGCACTCTAAATGTGCCTCATGCACAGAGTCCGGGCATATTTTACCATAACAGATTATGTAAGTCAAATGCAAGCGCTTTCATTTTCAATTATTTTTCTTTTTTTGGATTCGGCACTATCCTGATAAAACCGGGTCAGGTCTTGTTATTCTACTTTGGGGCTGGAGGTGGAGCCGGCCCTTCCTCAGGGCCGCGGCACATATCCCCACTTTAGCCTGCGGGTGGCGGTGGGTAGGGGGCGCTCCCGCCGTTCAGTACCGGGGATGACAGAGACAGGAGTGTTTATAGACTTAGTCTGCATTTTTATCCCGTGCCGTTCCTTTAAGCCTCCGGCAGAGCGGTAGCGTTTCTCATTGACAGTAATTCCGGCCGGCTTTACAATAAATATTCCTCAAATTTGATTTATGTGCCGAGGAGACCGCCATGAAGACCAAACCAGCCTGGGAAACAGCCCTGGATAAATTCCTGCTCAAATGGAAAGATAAAAAAGAAGTAACCGGGGCCCTGGTATGCGGCAGCTATATCACAGGCAGCCCCTCCCCCCACTCCGATATTGATGTCCAGCTCATCCTGGATCCGGCGGTCAGCTGGAGAGAAAGGGGAAATGAGGTCATCGACGGATTCCTGATTGAATATTTTGCCAATCCCCCTTCCCAGCATGTCCTATACGCGGCCGATGACGATAAAGCGCGCCGCAGGGTAAATGCCCATATGTTTGCTACCGGCAGGATCCTGTTTGACAAGACCGGTGATCTGGCCCGTCTGGTCAAAGACGCCCGCCGGGACATCAAGAAGGTCTTTCCCCGCCTGGACAACGCCGGGATCGAGGCCGCCAAGTATCATCTGTGGGACCTGCGCGACAACCTGGAGGAGGTCTACGAAGCCGACTCTCCCGCGTTTTACCTGGCCTGCTATGGGGCCCTGGAAGAGCTGTTTCAGACCTATGCCGGCTACCTGCGTTATGACCGCCTCCCCGCCCACAAGCTGCATAAAATTCTGACTACTGCCGCCGAAAGGGACAAATACCGGGTACCGGAATTTTTCGACCCTCCTTTTTTGAAGATATTTCTGCCCGCCCTGGATCTGAAAAACAAATCGGTGATGATCAAGGAGTTTCGTCAGCTCACTGACTATGTCCTGCATAAGATGGGCGGTTTTGAGATCAACGGCTGGCGTCTCAGGACCACGGTGGAAAAAAGAGGAAGTCATGGAAAAAAATAGGTCCGGTTTATGGTACACTATCCCGCTGATAGTGTTTCTCCCTGCTCTGCTCATGATTTCCTGGATGTTCCTGTCCCATGCCAGGGGCTGGTCCCTGGTCTGGGCGGACTATGTAGTGCTGGCTCTGAGTCTGGCCTCAGGAGAAGCTCTGCTCCTGCCTCGTCTTAAAATATCCCTGCCCCTTAAAATAGCGGTGGGTGCCGGTTACGCCGCAGTTTATTTCTTCCTGCTCACCCTATTAGGGTTATGGATTGCCTGCCGGTTTTTCCATGACTGTATCTGAGTAAAAAACCGGAAAGGTACTAAATGAAAAGAATCGTCCCTGCATTTCTGCTGATATTGGCTTTTAACCTCCCCGCAATTTACAGCCTTTCCCCGGAAGGTCTGACCACATCCCTGGGGGAGGTGGAAGATGCTATCCGTCGGCAGGCGCTGTCAGGCAGTTACACCAATCCTTCGTCCCTGTACAGCAGTTTTACCTTCCTGGATCACAGCCGGGTAGTCACCGACACCGGGCTTACCCTGACCACCAACCGCTATTTTATCTTACGAAATCAGCTTCTGATCAGGAATGATAAGGGCTTTTTTGAATTTCGTATCGAAGATCATGACCACCTGCGGGGGATCTCCCTGGCAGTGGAGGATGAACTCTTCACCCACACCCCTGGAGACGCCGCCCCAAAATATCCGGTATTTACCCCGGGAGAGAGCCGGGATCTGTTGGGCCTGCTCCACACTTATGCCGGACTGGGTTGGCTGGAGCAGGGGCAGACTTCCCGGGCGGTACAGACCTGGCAGGCGGGCAGTGAGCTGGGCTCAGCTGACTGTGTCTACTACCTGGGCATGTATACCCTGAAGCAGGCCGGCTGGGATCGCAGCCTGAAGTCTAAAGCTCTGGCATATCTGAAAAAGGCAGGGGAAATGGGGTTGGGCCTGGCCTGGTACCAGTTAGGGGATATAGCCGACCGGGACGGTCTGCAGGATCAAGCCCTGAAATACTACCGTCTGGCCTGCGATCTGGGGTATAGCGCCGGCTGCCTGGAGGCCATGCTCCTGACACCGGATGAAGAATGAAGTAAACAAAAAAGGGCTGTCAATTTGACAGCCCTTTTCTATTTTGTACCTGAAAAATTACAGATTTGCAGCGTCACCCATATACCAGCACAGACCCAGTAAGGCTGAAGGAGACCAGGTTCCGCCATAACCCAGAACAGGCAGGTCAAATTCCAGCATCAGAGAGAGGCCTCTGACGATCTTGATATCTACTCCCACATAGGCGTCCAGAGCATTGCCCATTCCGCTGCCGGAAAGAGGGAAGGTGATCATATCTTCAATACTGATATAGGGCTCAATACCTTTGAAGTTTTTGGAAGCCAGCAGATTCAGGCTTACTCCCATGAGTGAAGAATTCCATCTGTAATTGACGCCCAGATCGGCAGAGAGGCTGATACCTTTCTTTAACAGGTTATACTCCAGATCCAAACCAATAAAGTCCTGATAGATCCATTTAAGACCCAGATCCATTTTGCTGCCCAGACCCAGACCAGCCATGGCAAAAAATCCAATATTGTAGGCTGAATTCAAACCCAGGGTAGCCCCACCGGTAATGGAAAAAGTTTTTGCCGGAAGAACCGTAGCGGTATTGGCGATCACACCGGCAGAAGCCAGGGACCAGCTCATCATTAAAACACCAAACACCAGACTTAATTTTTTCAACATAAAAACCTCCTATTGTGATAGGATATTATAACTAAAATGTTTTTTCGTCAATATTTTTTGTTGATATGTTTTAAATATTAATTTGTTTTTTTAAAAAACCACAAACTCACATTCCTGGTTATCTTTTTTATTTTTTCTCTACTTTGAGCACATTGATAATGGACCCGGTGGCATCGGCAAACTGTTTGAGGTTATTGGGGTCGGGGATCCATTCATCGTCTACTACGAAACAGTAGGTGTGAATGCCTGGTTTCAGCTTTACCTTGATCTCAAAGACCCCCGCGCCCTTGTACACCAGGGGATTGGTATAGGGGTCCCAGTTGTTGAAATCGCCTACCAGGGCTACCTGGCGGGCTTCATAATCAACAAACTGAAACAGCCAGGTGGAGCCGGACAGGAGCAGCGGAAATTTTTTATTGGGTATAAAGTCGTCTTCCAGGGTGAAAGTGGAGACTTTCTGGCCGCTGGGGTCGAGGATGAAATTAGTATTATAGGGGTCGGCGGTCCAGATATCATCGATGATCAGCTTGTAGCGGTAGGTTCCTTTGAGCAGACGGTCTTCCCAGGTGCGGGTCCAGATGCCGTTATCATGCTTTTCCATGAGCAGTTCCGGCTTCCAGTCGTTAAAATCCCCGGCAATGACCACAGTTTTAGCCTGGCCTTTATAAAAGAAAACGATTCCGTTTTCATGGATAAATGGTGAATTGAGAGTGACATCTCCGCCTTTCAGGAATTCCTGGTAGCGGACTTCATCCGAGATATAGGAATAAGACTGTCCCCGGGACATTCCCGGCAGAAGCAGCCAAACTATACTCAAAACTATATACAGCAACGGTCTCATTTTTCCCCTCCCGCTGTTTCTATTTATTATTATCGGCGGAAATTTCTGCAGTTGTAGCCTTTAGATGAGGATAAGCCTTTTCAAACAGGATGCGGTATACCACCTGATTACCCAGCAGACTGGCTACCGCCCCGTTGGCTACCATGCCGAACATGATCAGGATCTGATATCCCGCCGCCACCAGGGGGTCCTGTCCGGCCAGCATCATTCCGGCCATAGCTCCCGGGATATGCACTATCCCCAGAGTCTTGAGAGAGTCGATAGCCGGCACCATGGCGTTCTGGATGGTATCCCTCTTGGCCATAGCCAGAGCCATGGTCCAGTCCGCTCCGTCGATGAGCATGGCTTCCATACTTTCCCGGTATTCTTCAAAATCCTTCTTAATCTTGTGGTAGACCTGCCCCAGGGTCCGGGTAGCCATACCGATAAACATCCCGGAAATGGGCACTATGATGATAGCCTCCAGCCTGAGCCCGCCTAAGAGCACAAAGAACACCATAATGCTCCCATAGGCCACCAGTATGGCTAAAAAGGAGACCCAGAATACCCCGGGGATATCCCTGCCCCTTTCCCGGGCGATAAAGGCACCTACCGCTATCATGAACAGTACCAGCAAGACCTGGCTCCACCAGGGTCCCTGCAGTACCGGTATCAGGATCAGAGCCATAACAAAGAGCTGGAGCAGGGCCCTCAATCCGGAACCCAGCAGGTCTTTGTGCAGTCCCAGTCCCCAGTACCAGGAAATGACCAGAGGCAGGATCAGGACCAGGTAGGCTATGATCCATTGCTGGACCTCATAGCCCAGTATTGTTATCACCATTTAAGCCTCCGGATTATTTTAACATGCCACGCCCCGCATTACAAAAAGAAACTGGTTTTTTTCAGACTGTTTTGCTATAATAGTAGACGAGGAGTGTGAAATGAACCTGTGCGCCCTGTTGATCGACGATGCCCGCTGTGCTGATGCTGAAGAGCTCTTGAGTTTCCGGGAGCACTGTATACGTAAGATTTCCCAGCTGACCCAGAATATCACTCTGCTCAATCCCCGGGAAGAAGTACCCGGTACAGCCGTCCTGCGCGCCTCTACCGGCAATGAAGTCCTGCAATGGATAGCTGACCAGGGGGAAGACACCGAAGTTCTTATCCTCAATGCCTACGCCGCTTTGGTGGACCTGCATTCCACCCGGGAGATGCTGTCGGAGCAGCGCCGGCTGGCTTTTGACTACACCTACCCAGAAAACCTCCCTATGGGTATACTGCCCGAGGTGATCAATAGCGGTGTGGCTCCCTTTATCCTGCATACCCTGGGAGCGGATACTCCCCTGTTTCGCGACTCCATCAAGGAGCTTTTCGAAAGCGACCTGTCCTCCTATGATACCAATATCTTTATCAGCCCCTGCCGGCTGGTGCAGTACCGGCTCAATTTCACTCCGGCTACCCGCAACGATGTGATGGTCATGTCTGCCATCCTGCAGAAATACGGCCACGACCAGGACATGCTGGCCCTGGAAAAGCACTTGAACCAGGACCCCCTGATCATGCGGGCCCGTCCTACCTATTATGAGATCCAGCTCACCACTATCCGTGAAAAGGGGCGTTTGTGGCTGTCTGACCTTTCCTCACGGGAAGGAGTGATGAAGCTAGAAGACTTCCGGCATATTCTACGGGATATCGCGACATTCAGCACCAACCCGGTGGTCCTGCTCGGATTTCACGGAGAGCCCTTTGTCCACCCCCAAATTGACGCTGTGATCACGGAGTTGTCCCAGTATCCCGCTATCCGTTTTCTCATAGAGAGCCGGGGTCTGCTCAGCGATTTTGCCCCGGTTCGCCGGGCCCTGAAGCTGGACAATGTCGAGGTCATCTTCGACCTGTCTTTCGTACAGCCGGCGCGTTTCGCCGAATTCAAAGCTCCTGTACAGAGCGGCTATACTCTGCTGCCCCTGGAGCAGCTGGAACAGGAAATAAAAGCCCTGGACAATCCCAAAAAAGTCTATCTCCAGTTCACCCGTTCTACCCTCAACGAAGACGAATTGTACCGCTTCTATCAAAAATGGAGCAGCTATACTATCATCGTGCAGCGCCTGGATACCTTCGGCCAGGCCCACCTTGATCTCCAGGTAGTCGACCTCTCCCCGGTCAAAAAGAGCTTTTGTTTCCACCTCAAGCATGACATCCTGATCCTCAGCGACGGCACCGTGGCCCTAAACCGGTATGACGCGGACGGCGCGCGCTCCCCCGGGCATATCCTGAGCGACGGCATAGCATCAGTGTGGGACCAGATGGGCCGGCTCTATGAGCGCCAGTGGGCTTCGGACTTCACTGACGCGGCAGCAGGCTGTGACTACGACGGGTGGTGGGTGTTTAATTTTTAGTAATTAATTGAATCTCATACAGGTATGCGCGTAGAACGTAAGGCTGGGTGAGTGTTTGTGAATTACCCTAATAAAAAAAATCGGAGATTGATATGGCATCGTCCCGTTCTACCCGGCTGATTTCAGCCTTTTTTATCCTGCTGCTGCTGGCGGGTGTGACCCTGTTTTTCACAGTCTTCAAGGACAAACTGCAGAACCGGGCTGACTCCCTGCGCATGGCAATAGAAAAAGTAAAAAGCGAATATGCTTTTGCCCGTATCACTGTACTCAGCCAGGGCCAGGATCAGATACGGTTTCGCCTGACTATCCTGAACCAGGAAGGGGAGGGACAGGGCGCGCGGGAATACTCTCTGGCGGGCAGTGACATCTTCCTGGAGTCCCGCGTGGTGCACTGCCGGATAGAAGACCAGAAAAAAGCCTTTATCTTTCCCTGGAAGGTCTTCACCGAGAAAATCGCTCCGGAACAGGGGGTGGATATCCGGGATATTTACCTCAATGAAGGCAAGCCCCTCAACTACAGTACAGCCCAGCGCAGCGACACATGGGACCAGACCATCAGTGATCTATATGCCGTGGCCTTCCGGGATTCTGACGTCTTCGATACCATCAAAGCTCAGTACATTATCGATATATATGACAGCTCACTCCACCTGGGGATCATGGGCAGTTTCCAGCCGGGCAGAAGCTACCAGTGTATCATCCACCCCAATGGCGGACTGGAATTAAAGGAGGAATAATCATGGACGTAAAAGACATCATTTCCGCGGTCGATGTGACCGGAAAATCTCTGCAGGGCGTGGTCAATGTCCTGATTTTTATAGCGAAATTCCTTTTTCTCACCCCCTGGGGCTGGATTCTGATCGTGGTCGCCTTTATTTCCATGATCCTGGTCAAGATCCGCAACAGCAAAGGAGAATTCACTTTTTCCAGTGTGCTGGGCGGCATCACCGAGTCCCTGTTATGGTTTTATTCCAATATCGCCAATATCCTGATCGGGGTGTTCCTGGTGTTTATCGTGAGCACTATCTATGTGTCCTTTGACAAAGCCGCGGCCGCCCTGCGCCTCTTCCGGGAGATCAAGACCCTGGAAGCCACCCTGCACAACCTGCAGAGTGAACGCAAGGTGCTGGAGCTCACCGCCACCGGAGTAGAAAGTCAGGGCAAAGACCAGATCAATGTAAACATGAAATTCTTCGCCTATTCTCCCGTGGATGAAAAAGACATCCCCAGCGGAGAACAGGTCCTCACAGTAGACGGCAACCGTCTGTATGTCGACTTTGGCGTGATCAATTTTAAATACGCGCAGGTGGAAGCCGGTGATTCCTACAATATCGCCTTTCCCTACCGGCTGTTTTCAGAAAAAGTGGCCGCGGAAAACGGGGAGAGCCTGCTCCTGTCCAAAGACGGCCTGCCTCTTACCTTTCAGCTGCCTGCCGACAAGATCTACCGTATGACCCTGGATGAATACAGGGACCAGGTGGCCGGCCTGCTGACCTCAGCCACCAATGCCGACAAAGCCCGGGCCCTGGGTATACGTACTACTTTCAGCCAGGCCTTTGGCGTCACTCCCCAGACGGGTAAGGTCTATACCTTTTACTCCACCGCGGCCGGCGGTATGGTCATGCGCTAGGCACTCCCATGGATGACGCTTCACTAAAAGTCCGCTACACTAACTGTCACGCTCACACCTTTCTCAATGCCGATGTGCCCCGCAGATTTCTGCCGGGAGGGTTAGTGCGCTGGCTGGGTCGTCCCCGTTTGACCCGGGCTCTGGCCCGGCTTCTGCACCACCTCAACCCCGGCAGCCAGGATGATGTCTTCGACCGCTGGGCCAATATGCTATTCACCGAATCTTTGGGCAGCCAGGCCGCTGTCCTGGACAATATGCGCCGTTTTTATCCCGAGGATACGGTCTTTGTGAGTCTGTCCATGGACATGACCTACATGGGTGCCGGCCCTACCCGGCGGCCTTACACCGAACAGCTGGCTGAACTAGCCGCGCTGAAGAGGGACAGGGGTGACCGTCTGCTGGCCTTTATCTGCGCCGACCCCCGCCGGCCGGGTATCACCGACCTGGTAAAGCGCTATATCGAGGAGCATGATTTTACGGGGATCAAGCTCTACCCCGCCCTGGGCTATTACCCCTACGACAGCCGTCTGGACGACATTTTCGCCTACGCCCAGGCCTACAGCCTGCCGGTGATCAGCCACGGCACGCGGAACGGAGAGGTGTATTACCGGGGCACCCGTAAATCCCTCATCTCCCTGGTCAGGGACGAGGTCCACTCCCAGGTCCCGGTGAAAGGCATGAATAATAGAAGACTGTGTGACTATTTCAGCCATCCCATGAACTATGAGCCTGTCCTGGAGCGCTATCCCGGACTGAAGCTGGATATCGCCCACTGGGGAGGCACAGAAGAATGGCAGCACTACCTCTACAACCCGCCCCGTGACCGCACCGTCACCTATCTGTCCAACTGGTTCCGCATCATCAAATCCATGCTGCGCAAATACCCCCGGCTCTATACCGATATCTCCTTTACCCTGGGACATCCCGACCACACGGTACTTTTGAATGTACTGCTGGAAGATGAAACCCTCAGGGACAGGATCCTGTTCGGCAGTGATTATTTCCTGGTGAACGGGGAGACCAGCGAGCGCACCTTCAGCCTGGGGCTGAGGAGCCGGCTGGGAGAAGAAAAGTTTAAAAAAATCGCCCATGATAATCCGGAACGCTTTTTTGCGAAATGGTAAAAGTACTTGTTTTTCAAAGTTTTAACAACAACAAGCAGGCATGAATGATTAAAATGTTTTTGGCTTCATTCGCAGCAAACACCATAGAAAAATTCATTTGTACTCTGGGAATACAGCCAGAGAAAAAAACGATTGCTTTCATTCCTACAGCTTCAAATATTTATCCTGACTGGAATCCTGTGGAAGATAGAAGTAAACTTATTGGGTTGGGTTTTCAGGTTAAAGAGGTGAATTTAGAGAATAAGACAAAAGAAGAACTTTCTTTTGAAATGAAAAATGTAGATTTGATTTTTATCGCAGGGGGAAATACTTTTTATTTGCTTCAGGAATGCAGAAAATCAAAATTTGATGAGATCATTGTGGAGTTGATAAAAAAGGGTGTTCCCTATATTGGATCGAGTGCCGGCACAGTTTTGATGGGACCCAGTGTAGAGTTAGCATTGGACATTGATAATCAGGAAGAAGCGCCTGATTTGGAAAACTACGCAGGCTTGAATTTAGTAGATTTTGTGGTTTTGCCTCACTATGATGATGAGAGTTTTAGATATAAAATTGATGAAAATCTGAAAAAGATGGATCACATTAACTATAAGACAATTAAGATAACAGACAATCAGGCTGTTATGATTATTGGAAAGAAAATTGAAATAATTGAAGTATGAATGACTGTCTTCATAAATTAGATGATATTCAATACCGGCTAATAGGTTTACTTCCTGAGCTAGTTTTGAGAATATTAACCGAGGTAATATGGAATCTTCCGGATTCGAAGTGCTGGACGGCGGTAACATGAACAGGTCGCTCAAACAAGGAAACCGCATCAACAAAGATGCCACTATAGCTTCACCGACTATTCACCGCCTCTCTCTCTACTCCCGCTCAGAACTCATCCCTATGGTCAGAAAACGGCTGTTGTCACTCTCACAATGGTCCGGGGACAGGGGTTAAAAACCGGGAATCAGGAAATCATAGCCCACGCGGATTGGGTAATGAGTCTGCCGGATGAAAGTTAAAGCGAAGTTTTTCTAAATATATACGCATACCCTGTTTTTGAAAATTTTTCACCTATCATTCTTTTTAGAACTTTGTCTGTATCGATATTACTTCCATCTTTCTTTTGAAAATAGTGCTCCAAACCATCAGTTACAATCCGAAAATCATTTCCATTTCTAAGTATCACCCCCATAAAGGAATAATCATGATCACCATAGGCTATGCTGGCATCACCATGGCTATTATTACAGACTAAAACTCCATTTTTCTTCAGATATTTCTTGCAGTGCTGGGAGATGAACCCGGCATAGAATGAGAAAAGAATATCAAATCTGTTTTCTTCGATGGGGAGTTGTTCAGAGAAATCCTCCTGAAACCAGGATATTTTCGGTTCTTCCCGATAGATTTTCTGTTTATTTATAAATTCCATGACTGTTTTATCAGCAAAGAATTTATTCAACCTGCTATCGGAATCCACATAAGTCATATCAGGAATATAAAATGAGGGGGCTATATGGACAAAACTGCCTGGATACATACCGGAGTCGGGTTTGAATATGTCATTCAATTGCTGAAACATATTTCTTCTTTCGTCCGTTTTATCTATGAAGTACTTTTCATAAAGCTGAGGTACATCCTCTTTTTTCATTTCCACTCCATCCAGAGTCTGCAATTGTGGCAACAGATTTCCGGTTATCTTCCGCCTGCCCATTTCTTTATGATTTTGGGATTATTATAATCATTATTATCGATTACGATATCTGCTCTTTCCTGTGGTTTACACTTGTCCAGGTAAATTTTTTCACCAGGAATATATCTGTTCTGATATCGATTGATGACTTCTTGTTTACTGCCGAATAATGACTCATCTCTAATGACGGCACGATGGAGTACAGTATCAAAATCCACATGGAGGAAGATCGATAGATCCCAAACCTGGTGTAATTCATCTCTGTTCATAAAAATCCCATCAAACAGTATCACCGATTGATGGGAGATTCTCTTTTTTTCTTTCTCAATTTTTGATTCAGAACGGTAGTCATATATGGCAGGAATGATATATTTTTCATTATTTTTAACCGGATTTATCACGTTTTCAAAAATTTTCGGGTAATTGAAGCTGTCCGAAAAATATCCTTCCGGTGAAAGAGGCCCCTTCTTGATCCTTATTTCCCGCGGATTGAGATACTTATCAATAGATACTCGTATGGGATCAAGGATAGCAGCTTTTTTCATTTCCTCATAAATACTATCAGCCAAGGTAGTCTTGCCTGAAGTATCCACTCCGTCAAAACAAACCAATATGGGAGACGCTTTTTTTATCTCCAGGATAGTTTTAATAATGTATTCTGAAATCATAAGACCTCTTTTTAAAATTTAGTGGCAGGTGATGTCCCCGGCAAAGCGAAGCAATAATAAAGATAGAGTCCTCATTAGTGGAAGTTCTCTTCTACACCTGCTTCTTTATAATGCTTTACCATCCAATCTTTCTGTGGATAGGGAAAAGCATTTTGGTTCTCCAGAAATTTCAGCCATTGTTTTTTTAATTCTGATAATTCTTTACCATATTCTCTCTTATAAGAATTATAAAATTCAGCAGAATTATAAATATTCATATATTTTTCAATCCCATAGTTATCAATCAAATAGGTTGCAAAGGAATGGCTTAAAATATAAAAAGGGATTCTATCTGAACCAGTTACATCCAGATTATGAGGGATACCCTCTTCACCAATCCACTGAATCACACTCATTTGATTTTCATTAACAAATTCTTTTGCCATTTGGTGAATTGGAGCACCAAAATTAAAAATGGATACATTTTTACCGAATTTATCCTGAATAAAACAAGCTAATCCTTCTCTTAATGAAAGAGAAGCTTGATCCGGAGTAATAATATGAGTAATTTCATGGGCAATGGCTGCACTATCATATTTAAAAGAGAAATTAAAAAATATCCTGGCTTTAGGGTCTCTGAAATTGTAATAACCTCCATCCACATGACTGGGGCCATTTGCAGTATATTCAAACTGAATTTTATCAGTATCATAGAACTTTTTCCAATGGGGTCTATTCAGGTATTTACTGATTACCTCAACATAATAATCTACTTCTCTCAGAAAATCTTTTGGAGATTGAAATCTGATATTGGTACAATTGTTGGTTAACATCGTCCACGCATACACCATTATTGTACCATGTTTTGAAGTATATTGTGTTTTCGGAGAACAAGCCAAAGTGATCATTGATAGTAGTAAAATGAGAAATATTTTAAGGTAGATTCTCATGTTTTCTTCCTTATATAATGCAGATTAAAGCCTCTGCTCTGCTTAGCATCTCAATCTGTGTTGAGCCTATGCTAGGTTGAATTTAAAGCTTATATACTATTTAACAAGATGTAAAGTCATAGTCTTTAGTGCAAAGCCATTCATTGTACCTAGCGAGCTCGAGGTATAACTAACAAGCTATTCAGGGATGTAGGTCCACTTTACGCCCTCTGATTCCCGGCCCAGTTTAGTCAAAAGTTAAATGTCGAAAGAAGTATTTTATAAACATGCTACTAAGAAATTTTTCCTAAAAAAATACCTGAAGAAACAGATGGGTTACACTTGAGAAGTCTACATAAACAAAATCTCTAATAAAAACTGATCAAACTCACCTTGTGTCTGCTGACATTATACTCCGCGGTCCAGTACAGCTCACCTCGTTCCGGTACAGAGACCAGATTGGTCTGCCAGTCAGGGTAATCCATAGCCGCCGGGAAGAAGTTCAGCAGGATGAACTTTTGCCCTTTTTTGATCACACCCGTCATCTGCACTCTATACTCGCTGAACTGGCGGTACACGCGGTGGGCTTGCAGCTGATCGATCTCAGCTACCTGACTGTCATGCGCCATCTCACCCAGGGCTTTCCACACGGCGTGCAGGGCCCGGTCTGTGATATCGGAGCGGGGTGTCCAGACGGGATTGTGACCGGCAAAGGCTACACTGGGATGCACAAACAGCACCTGATTAGACCGGGGCAAAGGCGAATCAGGCCCCTGACAGGACAACAACAGCAGCAATAGAGCAGACAGGATGCAGCTGGAAAGATACCGTGTATTTCCCATAACCATCAATCAGACACCTCTACTCTGTTAAAAAAATTTATTCCGGTTCTATTTGGAATACTTTTCCCAACCCTGTTCCTGGAGCTTTTCATCCTTGGCAATCACTTCAGCCGACTGCTTTTTGCGGAATTCCATAAGTTGTGATTTAATCTTGTTATCTGACAATGCCAGAATGGATAAGGTCAGCAAGGCGGCATTTTTAGCTCCGGCCTTGCCTTTGCCCATTACGCCTACCGGTATTCCGGGGGGCATCTCAATCATGGACAACAGGGAGTCCAGGCCCCCGAAGTCCGGTGAACTCAGTGGTATCCCTATCACCGGGAGGATGGTATGCGCCGCTATGACCCCGGCCAGGTGTGCCGACATGCCCGCCGCGGCCAGTATGACCCGGCCCCCACTCTGTTCAAAAGATTTGATAATTTCTACTGTCCTCTCCGGGGTACGGTGTGCTGAGGAAAAGCGCACCTCTGTTTCCACCCCGAAATCCTTCAGGATGGTCAATCCGCTCTGCAGCAGGGGCAGGTCGGAATCACTTCCCATAATTACTAATACCTGTGCCATAATTCAGCTCTCCAGATCCACAATATTTATATCTTTCAAATAATGTTTTGCCTTATAATTCTTCAATTTTTCCACTTTTTTAACCTTATCAGCCAGGTCCTGCCCCGCGTCAAAGATCATGTCTATGAGATCCAGCATCTCAGCATCTTCTATAAACTCTTTTTTACGCATCTGCAGCATCTGTACTGCTCCCAGTAAGGTGGTAAGAGGTTGATTAAAATGGTGTGCTATGCTGGCTCCCATTTCACTGACCGTATTGTCCTGAATCATATGCTCCAGCTCTTCCTTCTGGGCACGCAGTCGCAGTACATTTTCCAGGCGGACTCTCAGCTGCATCTCATTTACCGGTTTGATGATAAATTCCCGGGCTCCAGCCTGGTAGGCAGATTTCTGGGACTCATCGTCATCAGAAGAGGTGATGATAATAACCGGTATGTCTTTGGTTTTTTTATCCTGCTGCAATATGCGTGTCAGGTCTACGCCATTAGCATCCGGCAGATAAATATCCATAAGAATAGCGTCAGGCAGAAAAGTGAATACCTTATCCAGGAAACACTTACCTCCTGTGCAAAACTCAATGGTAAAAGAAGTTGCCGGCAGCATTCGGCGATAGGCCTCCTGATAGACCTGACTGTCCTCTACAATGAGGATTTTATATTTTGACATCACCAACCTCTCGATAACGTATTATAGTAGAAGTGTCAGAAAATCGCTACTAGTTAAAGTCTTATTTCACAGAAAACCTTTATTAAACAACTGAAAAGGGAAGCCGCCTTAATACAGCGAACTATTTTTCGTTGTAATGTATCTGGTCCCTTTTTTAGTAATAATAGAAATGGAGAAGGAAATCTTTCATAACATCTGATCCACAGAAAAAAAAACCGATATTATCGGTTTAGAATAACTGAAAACTTTAGTTGACATCTGAAACATAGGGGATTATACTATAATTGAGGGGAAGGACAGTATCAAGGAGGAAATTATGCCGGTAATGGGTGTAACGGATCATCCCAATTATGAAAACATCAATAATAATGTGATGACAGAGCTAAGCAGTAAAATTCAGATTGGTATTGATAAAGGATTTACCAAGACTCCCAAGATAAATGACAAAACAGGTGTCCCTCAGGAAGCTAATCCGCTGAATGAAGTGAACACCGGTGCCATCATAGATATTAAAATCTAGAGGCCTATATGGACGGTATCAATTCTGTACAGGCTGTCAATCCTGTAGAAACAGCCACAGCTGTGACCATTGCCAGTGTCCAGCCTCCCACCCCGGTTGAGGTACCCGCGGCACCGCAGCCTTCCAGTCTGGAAGGCCCCCATCAGGTGGACATAACCGCCTGAGTTCCTATCTTAATTCTGATAGTTTATATCTCTGGTCAATCTATCTTTATCTTCACTTTATTTTCGTATTTAATTTTTTTGCCTTTCAATGAAATTTTCGGAATGGTTAAAATCAGCACTTTACCTGTGATCTCACCCGGGGCTCCTCCCGGAAATCTGTTTTTAATTTCCTGATCCCGCAGTTTATCCAGTTCCTTCAGAAAAGCTTTTTCCAGTTCTACATCCAGAGTTTTCTCCAGTGTTTTGCAGTCCAGTTCAAACTTCACAGTTTTTTCGGGCAGTACACTAAAAACACGATCAAAACTAATAGCCGGTTCCTGGTACTCCACAGAGATACTCATGAGGCTGTTATTTAAATAAAATTTGGTCTCTCCGTTTTTATGGCTGGTATCCACATTTTCTGCTTTTCCGGCCAGGATCCATTCCTGTCCACTGTCTCCCCCATCATTGCCGGTAAACTGCAGGACCATGCCCCTTTTGGCAATATATTCAGATATAGTAACATTCAGCCGCATCTTGGCTTTTTTTAGGGCCATTTGATCTAAAGAGTCAACACTTCCAAATACCAAAAAAGTCTTTTTTGTACTTCCAGCCCAGGAAAGTACCATTATATTCATAAGGAAAACAGTCACTAAAAATTTTTTCATATCTGCTCCTTGAAGTCAATATAGGGGACTATACCACTTCAGCCCTGTGATTTCAAGTGTTTTTCCAATTATAGCAAAGTGAACCCCTCCTTGCCCTATTTTTCTTTGCGTAACTGTATATTCTATCTTACAATAAGCCGAAACGTGAAAGGAGGGGCTATGTTCGGCCGCCAGGAAGCCCATGATTTTTGCGCCGGTTTGAAAGGCAGTGTAGCTGAAATGCCTTTCGGCCCCGATGTGCTGGTCTTCAAGGTCAGAGGCAAGGTGTTCGCCCTACTCAGCCTGGAGGGTGAGCCTGCAGATCTGAGTCTAAAGTGTGATCCCGGACTGGCAGAAGATCTCCGCCAGCGCTTCTCTGCCATCACGCCCGGTTATCATCTCAATAAGCGGCACTGGAACACTCTGGCTCTGGACGGCAGCCTGGATGAAGACCTGATACGCGAGCTTATCCTGGCCAGCCTGGATCTGGTGGTAAGAGGGCTGTCCCGTCAGGAGAGACAAAGCTGGGAGCAGGAATCATGAAAAACCGCTTCCTGTGGCTACTGATCTTCGTCTGTATCAATCTTTTGGTATTACTGACCCTGGCTTTATTTTATATCTATGTGCATCTGGATGCCTCCAACAGTCTTTACTTTTACATCATCCTCCTGTTTATGCTGTTAAGTGATGTGTTGATATTTGTCTTTTTCTTCCTCCCTGAGGAAAAGACTGCCCAACAATCAGTTGAGGAGCTCCACCAACGGGTGAGGCAAAGAGCCGGCCAGATCCTGCAGGATCCTCTGACCACCCCTCCTTCCACCCACACAGCTATTGAAACCAACCATCCGGAAAACAAAGCGGGAATCAAACCAGCTAAAAAAAATAAAACCGGCACTCCGGCTGATTCCCGAAAGAATAAAAATATTCCTTCTCCTGTCACTGCTCCGCCAGCGGGAGAGACAGCATCTGATATAAAAGCAGAAATGCAGATCGACTCAGCTTCCCTATTGGCGGCACGTTATCCTCAGAGTAGTGGAGTGAACTGGCCTATTCAGACCTACATTGCCGGCACCTGGCTGCCCGGGACCCTGATGGGTTACTACCCCGGTGATCCCGGATCCAGGATAGTCCTGGTCAGGGAAAAATCTTCCTTTGACCCTGATGCGGTCAGGGTCTGTCTGGATAGCGGACACCGCATAGGCTGGATACCCCGTCCTCTCAACCGTACTCTGGCACGCATTTTAGACCAGGGCGGTCAACTGGAAGCCCGGCTCCTGGGTTCCAGACAGGTTTGCCAGAGCCTGAGGATGGATATAGAAATCATGGAAATCCCTTAGAAAAATTGACTAAAAAAACATACAGTGAGAAAATGGAGGCTGAATCGCAAGGAGGCGAATATGAAAAAAGGATTGTTGTCTGTATTTCTCATTCTGGGAATGGCGGGGAGCTGCACAAAAGCAGAAGTAAAGCCCGATCTGCCTGCCCATTGGGGTAAGATAATCTATCTGGGGTCAGCTGATGCATACGGGATTATCATGGATGATGGAACCCGCCTGCTGCCGGTAAACCTGGATATTAAATTCCAGGCGGATAGTCTGGTTGTACTCTTCGATTATGTGGAAAACGGCGGAGACCAGCCCGGTCAATGGGGTCGCTCAATAACCATTCAAAGGATGCAGATGGAATAGAAAACCTGGGCTAAATTTAATAATAAAGAGGGAGTCAACATGTCTAAAAGTGAAAAAAAACGTTCCGGAAAAGTGGTCCTGTTTATCCTGCTGGGCCTGGTAGTACTACTGGCCCTGCTCAATGGTACCCGCCTATTCTATTTTGAAAAAAGCAGTTATCCCACCAATGATCTCAGCCAGATCATGGACAAGCGGGCCCTGCCGGTTGAGATCAAGCAGGGCAGTCGTAAAGCGGTGATCTGTGTGCACGGCATGCCTTCCACTCCTTCTGAATTTCAATACCTGGTGCAGCGCTTTAAAGAAGCCGGCTACGATGTGTACGCTCCTCTGCTGCCTGGATTCGGTACCAGGCCGGAGAACCTGATAAATACCAGCTGGAGAGGTTGGTATGCTTACCTCAAGGACTATTATACCGGTCTGCGTCCTCTCTACGATCAGGTCTATGTGGTAGGCATGAGTATGGGAGGTGCCCTCACCCTCAGGCTGGCTGAAGATTTCAGCTCTTCATCCAACCTGTCACCCACCGCTATCGCCACTGTTTCAGCTCCAGTTTTTCTCAACAGTCTGCTGGAAAATGGAGTGGTACTGAATCCCGGGCTTTGGATATCCCGCACCTTGGGATGGTTCCTGCCGGCTTTTTCACCCAGTCCGGACGATACCAGCAGCCTGCCTGACGGCGGAGACCGTTGGCTGGGTTATCATGGCTTGTTTGTCAGACAGATACATAGTTTTAAGATGGGTCTGAAAGAGGTAAAACGCGATCTGAAAAAAATCAGCACCCCAATAATTATGATCCAGGCCAAAAAGGATAAAGACGTACCTTTCCAGAATCTGGACTATATCTACCGGCACGTATCTTCTCCGATCAAGGATAAAAAAGAAATGGATCTGGGGAATATAGCTCATACCCACCATGTACTGATTATGTATGACTCTACACGGGAAGAAGTCTTTAAAGATATAGACGGATTTTTTAACAGAAAATAGATTTTATTCCCAAATCTCCAGGGTAAGTCCGGGTAGGTTTTCCAGCCTCTGGATGAAAATATCTATCCGGCTCTTGTACTCTTTCATGGGGATAAGTATTTCAGCGTGTTCAGGATATTCCTGTAATACCTCTTCCAGTCTTTTATTGAGGCTTTTATCGTGTATCAGTTTATACTTGGATTCCTGCCTCATCAGGTATTGCTGAACTATTGCTGCCAGGTAGGAGCTCAGATCATGCAGATTATCTTCCATTTCAGCCAGGGTGGGGATTTCCCGTTGTTTTTCACTGAGAGAAGGGGGATTGATACTCATAAATTCCTGGAAATCTTTATCCAGGTTTTCGAGATTGTATTCCTGAAAATCCACTGTGTTGGGTACTCCTGGTCAATTGATTAATATAAGATACACCTTATTCCGGTTTATTGTCAAGTACAGTACTTTCCAATGTAAAAGGAGTCTGCTGAGTTTCAATTTTCAAGGAAATAATACAGACATCATCATCATACTGGTCAATTCCCCTAAATAACTCCAGGTCATCCACTATATTTTTAATCAGATCCTGCGGTTCAGAATCCTTGAGGAATCTCTGTATAGATCGGCACAATTCCTGATCTCCAAATTCCTCCTGCTGCTGATAGGGGTGCATGCGTGATTCATTATAATTTACCGCTTCTGTTAACCCATCCGTGAACATCAGACAGTAATCCCCTGCCTGAAATTGTATCCTGGTGTCCAGAAATTCCTTTCCGGAAAGAGTAAGCTCCCTATTACTCATTACACCCAGAGGCAGACGGCGGTTAGGACTATAGGGAGTGATTATGGCATCCCCTCTCAATATCATAGGATGATGATGGCCGGCATTGGCATAGGTAAATTCCAGCAGGTAGGGATCAAAGACCCCATAGAGTACAGTTACAAAATTCCCTCCCGTCTGATTGAATAAAAACTGATTGAGATGGTACAGGAATAATGAAGGTGAATCCGCTATTTTCCGGTTCTGCAGGATGAAGCTCTTGAGCATAGCGGTGATCAGGGCTGCCGGTACGCCATGACCCGATACATCAGAGATAAAAAAGCCGATTTTTCCGGCAGGCAGATCAATAAAGTCAAAATAATCCCCGCCAACCTGCAGCATGGGGCGGTAAAAATAACTTATCTGACGATTGGGGCTGGTCTGAGGCAGCAGGCTGGCCTGGATGCCACGGGCTATCTCTAACTCTGCCAGCATGGTCTGATTCTGCTGATTGAGTTTGTTTTTTTCATTCTCAATTTCCGCGTTTTTTATCAGAATATGCGCAGACATTTTAGAAAAACTTTTATGCAGATCATTGATCTCGTCATTGGATTTGACCCGGGGGGCGAACATAGGCTCCTGATACTTGTCAAACATTCTGATCTGTTCCTGAAGGTTACTGATCGGTCTGGTCAGTTTGCGGGAATAAGCAGCCGCTATGAAAATCAGTAATACCACACTGACCAGAAGGCTGGACAAAGCAGCGATCTGGAACTGGCTGAGTTCACGATTGAGCAGGCTGCTGTCGATCATGGCCCCCACGTAGGTCTGACTTTGTGGTGTGGTACTCATATCTCCACCGGTCAAAGTAACAAATGCGTCCCGGAGAATATAATATTTTTTATTATTGATATTGATAAGATGATATCCTCTCGGGTTTTGTCGGAACATATCTGTTATTTGGATATCGGTATTTTGATCCGGCATAATATTTTCGCTGAAAAACAGCCCTTTACTGGATTGAATAAAATATATCACCATGGAATCATGCACAAAATAATCATCAAAATATTCCCGGTCCAAAGGAGTTGATATGGCAGAAAAACCTATCTTTTTTTCATTCACAGGATCTGTCAGAATGGAACAATTATGAAAGACAATGATATTGGATACCAGAGATGTGAAGCTGGAATTAAACACCCGTGTATGAATAGGTTGATTCAATCTGCTCCAGATTAGGTCAGCCATCTGAGGCCCGATCAGAAACATTTTATCTTTGCTATCATAGATATTCTGGTGCACCGATTGATTTTTAAGGAAAATTTCGTAAATTCTGAGATTATAGCGATTGACCAATAAGGGACCCCGTTCACTTTCCCTGATTGTCCAGTTTCCGTTTTCCCGGATTAGTTTTACTTCCTGATGGGATATAAAATAGGAGAAATCCCTGTATTTCTCCAGGGTACGGTCAAGATCTTCTTTAAACTGAAGGATATAATTGAGAAGACGTTGTTTAATATACTGACTGTCCCTTTTGTAATTTACCAGCGACATTATGATAGTTAACAGCAGCAGGGGTATCAGACCGACCATGAGATTGTTGACCAGTGTCCTTTGTCGGATCTTCATCTTCCATCCTTGTTATGTGCCTGACACTAGATAATGGCTTAATTCAGGGAAAAAGTAAAATTTCACTACGGTAATTGGAGAGAGATAATGCAGATATCATCATCAAATTCGTAAAACTGACGGTAAGTATTTAGTCTCTCCACCAGGAAACTTATGAAGGGCTTATCGGGAGAGTCCTGGTATTCATACAGACAAGCCATGAGGTGAAATTCACCAAATTCCTCTCGGGTCTGTTCCGTACGTGACTGGGCCTGATACCGTACTGTCTCTATCAGACCATCGGTGTACATCAAAATCCTGCTTTGAGATGGCAGGTCCAGTATTTGTTCCGTAAAACTAAGCCCCCGATCCGCTACATCCTCCGGTTCGAATACACCTAAACAGGGTGATTTCTCCTGGTGATAGGGACTGTATATCCGGTCCCCGTCTATCACCAGGGGTTCAAAATGGCCGGCATTACAGTAGACAAAGCGGTTTTTTTCAAAATCCATAACTCCATACAACGCCGTGACAAAATTCTCACCAATGTGATTGAGTAGAAAATGGTTCAATTGTTTCATAAATAATGCCGGTTGATCCGCCAAAGCCTGGTTTTGCAGCGTAAAGCTCTTCAGCATGGCAGTAATAAAAGCCGCGGGTATACCATGCCCGGAGACATCAGATAAAAACACCCCCATTCGCTGAGGCCCCAGGGGCAGAAAATCATAATAATCACCACTCACTTCTTCCATGGGATTAAAATAAAAGGTGATTCCGGGATGGGGACTATCCGGGGGCAGCAGTCTGCTCTGGATATTCCGGGCCATCTCCAATTCATTGAGCTGAATCTCCTGCTTATGACGCAGATGGTCTCTTTCTTTGGCCATGATAGACTGATTGATGAGTATTTTTTGGGACATACGGGCTATGCTCCCCTGCAGTTCAGTGATCTCATCCACATCTTTTTCAGGGAGTGGCACCTGTTCCAGATTTTTTTCAAATTTCCTGACGTATTCCTTCAGTCTGCGTAAGGGTCTGGTCAGGCTGGAAGAAAACCAGGCAGCTGTAAAAGCCAGCAGAAGGAGAGAAACAATCAGAGTGATCCGGTAAATTTGCTGGAATGAACGGAAAGGCTGATTCAGTTTGTTTTCGGCATAGAGCATACCGATATAGGTCATAGGCTCAGCTTGGCCATTGGAGACAAGAGGGGCAACCGGGATATAGGGAGTATAATGCAGAAAAAAGCTACCCTTATCCCCCAGATCCAGACGGGGGATTTCCTGATGTTGAGCCAGAGATTGTAATACCCGGGCACTGATTTTATCATTCTGGAAATCGGGATCACTGAACAAAATCCCTCCCGGAGTCAGAATAAAAAATACCACTCCTACTTCCTGAAAGGCAAATTCACGGAAATAATTGAGGTCCAGAGGCAGGCTGATGGATACAAACCCGGCTTTCCTGTATTTATCCTGACTATATAGTAAAGCACAGTTCCGGAACACCAGAGTGTTGGAAATCAGACGTGGAATGGATAATGTATCCTTCCGCTTGAATTCATTTTGTGAAAAAAATTGCCACATCAGCTGGCTTTCCCGGGGGGATACGGTGTACATATAATCCCGCCACAGGGCCATTTCCTGTAGCTCTTTTTTATCCTTGCGGAAGATTTCGATAATGCGTAGCCGGGGCCGGACTGAGAAGATGCCTTCCATATCCAGTTGGAGTTTGGTGTCATAACCAGGCTGGGTGTTTTCCTGGGCGATAAACAGGGCGTGATAGCGGTATTTTTCCAGATCTTCTTCCAGAAAAAGTTTAAAATTATTGAGAGATACGTCCATATTATGCAGGTAATAACGGCTGAACTCATCATAGCGGGTGATCAGAAAGATGATAGAGACCAGTAGCAGGGGCAAAATTCCAATGAGCAGATTATTAAATACAGCACGACTGCGGATTTTCAATATAAGTCCTTTGGGTACAAATTGGGTAATTGTATACCTCAATGCATTTATACGCAAGGGCTAAATGTTTTGGTCTATTTCACTTCCAGGTCTATAATACAGATATCATCGTCAAAACTATCCGTGCCCCGGAACTCCTGCAAACCGGCAGTTATGCTGCGTATCAGATCCTTCTTTCTTTTTTTGAAATGTTCGTGAATAGTCCTTATCATAACAGCTTCACCAAAATCCTCCATAAGAGAATCGGGATTCTGAATATGAGTCTGGCGGTTAACAGCTTCCTCCACACCATCGGTTGTAAACAGGATGTGATCTCCGGCAGGCACTTCCAGAGTAATATCCATATAACCCTTTTCCATATATTTCAATTCACGGGTGTTCAGTATACCCAGTGGCAGGCCCCGGCTCCCCGTATTTTGACAATAGACCTGGTCTTTGTGAATGATATAGGGCAGATTATGTCCGGCTACCGAATAGGTGAGATTTTTTTTGACCGGGTCATATATACCAAAAAGAGCCGTTACAAAATTTTCAGTTGACTGCCTGAGTATGAATTCATTCAGGTCATACATGAATCCGGAGG
>CAYRWR010000024.1:0-53989 GCA_964428015.1 uncultured Brevinematales bacterium
AGACCTCGGTCACCTCGGTGATCGAGCACAAAAATATCCATCTGTTTGAAGGGGATATCACGTCGCATGAGACAGTAGAAGCCGCCATGAAAGGCTGTGATCAGGCTTATCATCTGGGTGCCTATGTCAAAGTATGGGCCAAAGACGAAGCCCGCTTTTTCCAGATCAATGTCATGGGTACCATCCACGTCCTGCACGCCGCGGAAAAGCTGAAAGTAAAAAAAGTGGTAGTGACCTCAACCGCTGATGTTTACGGCCCCAGCGGGACCGGTGTCCTGCATGAAGACAGTGTGCGTATGACAGAATTCATGAGCGAATACGAGAGCTCCAAATTCATGTCCGAAGAGCGGATACAGCACTTCATCCGCCGGCACCACCTGCAGGTAGTGATAGTCAATCCCACCCGTCTCTACGGGCCCGGACTGCTCAATGATTCCAATGCCGTGACCAAGATGATCAAAGACTACACCCAGGGAAAATGGCATATCATACCCGGAAACGGGCATAGTGTAGGCAATTATGTGTTTATCGACGATGTGGTCCAGGGTCATATACTGGCCATGGAAAAAGGCCGCACCGGCGAAAAATATATCCTGGGCGGAGAAAATATCAGTTACAACGACTTTTTCCGTATTCTGACTGAAGTCAGCGGCAAAAAGCACTGGCTGCTCCATCTCCCCTTATGGCTCATGCTGTTTGTCTCACGTATACAGCTTATGATGGCTAATCTGTTCGGTATGGAGCCTCTGATTGTACCCCGCTGGGTGCGCCGCTTTATGAAGAACTGGGCCCTCTCCAGCGAAAAAGCCCAAAAAGAACTGGGCTATAATCCTCTCCCCCTCCGGGAAGGCTACCGGCTGACTCTGGACTGGCTGGCCGGAGAAAAAAAGTGATACTGGTACGCAAGGAAGACTGGTCGGACCTGAAAGAAGTAGAGAACCTGCTCAGACAGGCTTTTAAGGGAGATGCCGAAGCAGTACTGGTCAACCGCCTCCGGGTCCGTCCTGAGTTTGAGCCGGCCCTGTCTCTGGTGGCAGTCATGGACTGGAAGCTGGTAGGCCACATCCTGTTTTTTCCGGTGTCTGTGCGTGATGAGGGCGGCGATTTCAGTGCCCTGGCTCTGGCTCCTCTGGCGGTAGATCCCCACTTTCAGAAGCAGGGAGTAGGCAGCCGTCTGGTGCGCATGGGCCTGCAGGAAGCAGCCCGACTGGGTCACAGTCTGGTGATCGTACTGGGCAGCCCGGATTACTATGGCCGGTTTGGGTTCAAACCTGCTGTACCGCTTGGTATAGTCCCTCCCCATGCGGAATGGGCGGATGCTTTTCAGGTACTGGAGCTGACCCCCCAGGCCCTGTCCTCTGTCAAGGGGCAGGTCATTTATCCCCCCGAATTTGATGCCGTCTGAATAGGGCATAAGATTTCATCTATAAAAAACATCCCCTTCATCCCCGGTATCTGGCCTCTCCGTTCGCTCTAGAAAATCATCCCTTAATACAAGGTCCTGGTGATTTTAATGGTATAATTTCCCCCCTGATCTCCGCCTGATTCATAGGCCTTGAGGTAATAAAAATCATTATTGGTACAGTTAAACTGGTAGATCTCAGGGTTAAAGGCTGTAGCCCGGGTATCCAGTAAAACCGATCCGATGTATACTTCAAAATCCATATCCATAGCAGTGTCATCCCAGGCTACTGTAATGGTATAACTGTAGCCTGAGTAGGCGGCAAACTGTACCCAGTCCACATCACTCCCAAAATCAGAGATGCTGTGATACTGGGTATCATCCACCAGGATTTCTTTGGCTTGATCACGGGTATCATCCGGTTCATAACTGTCGTTGAACAGGCTGTTAAACAGAAAACAACCGCTAAAAAACGGAATTATTATCAACAAAGCCCCTGTTTTTTTCATTTTTATCCTCCCTCATTCCCGGATCTCCTTTACCCTATAATATACCATGTTTGCGTATTTATACAATTTTAGCAGACCTGGGGTTAGAAAAAATTTTTTTCAACCTGGGGCGCGCAGAAAAGAGAAATAAAAAGGAGGTTCAGAATACCAGATCCAGCCTCTTCTTTTCACAGGCCTGGTACATCACCTGGGCGTAGCTGTATTCCTTGAGGATAGTTTCCTGATCCAGGGGTTTGACGGAGAGGAGTCCACCTGTGAGTTCATAGGACAGATTGCGGCGGTGATCCGCGATTTTAGCATGATAGCTGAAGGCTGAGCTCTGGGGCGGGTTGATGACGATCATGGTCTGGCCGTCATAGAGACCTTCTTTTTTCAAAATACCCAGAAAGGCGGTACAAAAATCTTCACAATCGCCGGTACCATCATCCCAGGTCTCATCCGGTGTCTTCCAGTTTCCCCCCTGGTCGCTGACATAATGTATATCGATAGACACCATTATCCCCACAATATCGGCATCTTCCAGGTTGTAATCATAGAGCTGCTGAAACAGTTCTTTGTACATATTGTAATCTATGGAAAGATGATTGATGACGGGAGTATAATCCTGATAGCGGGTGATTTCATCCGCATGAGGTCCCAGCGAGCAGGCGGCAGTGATAGCCAGCAGAAAAATAAACGCAGCGTACTTCAGCATATACCCCTCCTTTGAGGATGGTGTATAATGCTTATTAATTTCCGCTTCTTTTGTTCATTGGCGCAAAATTTTTTACTGTCTGCCGTGTTTATTATACACGGCTCTGTACCATAGTCAATAAAATTCCGATCTTTTTTTTCACTCCTGTTGGCAAAATAATATATAAAGACTAGGAATATGTCAACTGCGGCGTTACTTTTTTTTCCAGGAAAAATTAACATTTGGCTATCCCGGACAGATACCCATGCTATTTTAATTTTATGCTTATGGACTGAGTCCGGGATGTGTTTCAGCCGGTACCCTCAGGGGAGGCGTCCCTTCCGCAGGGCCGCGCACAGGACCACAGCGTCTCCCCCGGGTGCGGTTGTCCCTTCTCACAGGAGCTGTCTCATATAGTATTTCCACAATCTGCAGTACAGGGCGTGGTGACACACATGGGCGGTGCCGGCATCTTAACGCCTCCGGCGGGTGTGGAGCCCCCGGGTATTTTCCGGTTGTGTTTACTTGCGAATTCCCGGGGATGGTGGTACCATGGAGGGGCTGAATTCCAGCCGGGGGAGATACCATGAAGAGATTACTGTTGTCATTGCTGGTTATGCTGAGCTTTCTTCCCGCATTCGCCGCCAAGAAGACCATAGTGGTCATGAATTTTGACGCTACCGGAGTGGACCAGGAGATCGGAGTAGCCATCTCCGAGATGTACCGGGTCTACCTGCAGAGCCTGTCCACCAACTACACCATCATCGAGCGGGCCAAGCTCAACGAGATCATGAAGGAGCAGCAGCTCCAGCTCTCCGGAGCGGTGAGCGACGAGCAGGACCTCAAGGTAGGCATGCTCCTGTCCGCGGATTATATCATCCTGGGCTCTATCACTACCCTGGGTGATACCATCCTCATCCAGAGCCGCATCGTCAAGTCCGACTCGGGAGAAGTAGTGCAGAGCGGCATCACCCAGAGTCCGGATATTCAGGACCTCCCCGCCAAGACCAAGGAGCTGGTATTTATCATCCTGGGACAAAAGCCCGAACAAAACCTGGGCCAAACCCCGGCTGTCCCCTCGGCACCTCAGCCCGTGGATACCCAGGCCAAGAAACGCTATACCTTTGACAGCTGGTACACCGATGGCGGGGGCAAACACGCCGGCGGCCAGATCATCCTGGAGGTAGACCGGGACCAGGTCACGGGTACTTCAGTGGAGTCCTATGGAAATGCTGACATGACCGGCGCCATTCAGGGGGACAAGCTGGCCGGCTTTTACAAGGCCTCTTACGGCCATGGTAATTTCGAGTTTACCATCGGTGCTGACTGGAAGACCCTCACCGGCACCTACTACCAGATCTCCAACGGCGCCCAGGGCGAGTGGAGCGGTAAACTGAAAAAAGTCGAGACTATACGTTAAGGTAAGGAAGGGCCCTCGGGGTGGGGGGATTCACCGCGGAGGACGCGGAGGCCGCAGAGGGGGAAATGGAAGGAAAATCATGAGTGGCACTCGGGACCGGGTGTTAGACTGGATTTAGTTTCCCTACGCAATTGCTTCAGGGCCAGGTGAGACGGCGATTTGGTGTTACCACAAAGTATAGAGTTATTCAATTTATTTCTGTTCGATACGGGCATATCCTTTTATCAGGAATATGAGCATGGCCATCATGGCGATGGGTTCCCATACTAGATTGACCGGCAACATGACTGCAACCAGTATGATTGTAAAAATTAGACTTATGATTCCCAGGTATTTTCCCGCGTTATTCATCTTTCGGATATTAATAAAAGCCGCTATTCTTAAGATCAGATTGAGGATAATAAAGGGAAAAATTTCGACAGGTTTAAATAAATGATAAAAAGGCAGCATTTTCCTGGCGATTTCAAAATGATAATCCGGGACTTTTCCTGAAATAATCAATGGATAATTCAATACCTGGAACCCCTCGATTACAATAAATATTAAGAAAAAAATAGAAATAACAAAAAGTATTTTGTTTTCTTTCAATTCTTTGGGAAATAAAACCATTTTTATATCCTTTTTCTAAACTGATTTTTACGGTTATTATAAGGTCAGCATCAGGTCTGGTAATTGATTTCTCATCCGGATGATCTCTTCGCCTATAATACCCCTGGCCCCATTTACCAGGATGCTTTTACCCCACACGAATGATGCAGTTGTTTCTTATGTAACACCGAACCTGGGACATCCCGGTACTTTGCTATAGAAATATTTAATAATCAGTGGGCTTCGAATGATATTCCGCCAGCATTGCTGGGCGGAAACCTGGAGAAAAACCCCTCATTTCATGAATGAGGGGTTTATTTTCCAGGTTACCTTTTCTTCAGCCGGTCCGGTCCGACCCATTCATTCCACTCTTCGCTATAGCCGTCGTACTTGATATAGTATTTGCCGTCTTTGACCTTCAGGATTTTACCGTTGTACCATTGCCCCTGCCACAGTATCTTGACCTGGTCCTGGGCTGAGAACGAAGAATTATCTTTAGGAGCTGTATCTTTACTGGTGCTGTCACGGGGAGTGGTTGTGTCTGCTTTACTTTCAGGTGCGTCTCCCGGAGCGCGGAGGTAGACGGGCAGGACCCATTTCCAGTATTCCGGCTGGCTATTGTCCATCTGCAGGAGGTAGTACTTATCCGAGGTTTTATTGACCGTCCCGGTATACCACACTCCCTCGATCAGAGCCTTGACTTTTTCGCCGGGTTTGAAGGTGCTGAGGTCGTTCTTTAAAAACTGGGCATGGGACACGATATCCCGGCTAATTTTATCTCCCGGCATATTCCCGGTGTAGCGCACCAGGAAGTCATAGCTCCCCTGGTTTAATTTATAGAATGTCAGGCCATACAGGTAGCGTGCGTCGCCGCTCCCCCATAATTTCCCTCGTTCTCCTCCCATACCCTGGACCTGGACCGCGCTCTTGATATTACCCGCCAGGTCGACGGTGAGGAGCAGCATATCCGAGGTGTAATTGTCGCCGGTCTTATCGGTAAAGGTCTTGCCCTGAACTTTGATGGTCCTGGCAAAGGATATCAAAAACTCGATCTTATCCTTGCCCAGGATAATGCTGTCACCCCGGTCATAGCCTTCACCTTCGGGCTGGATGATCCATTCCACTTCTTTCATATCCCGTACTTTGAGCAGGAAAGCGTCTTCAGTACCTTCGGTGGCACCGTACATCTGCAGCGGTTCACTGGGGGGCTTCTGGCCTTTGTGTTCCCAGATGTACTTTCCCTGCACATAGCCGGTCAGGTAGGCATTGCCTGAAGCATCTACCGCCAGGTCGATGAGGAACAGGGAATCCAGTTTTTCAATATTGCGGAATACCGATATGAGCTGGCCCTCGGGACTGAATTTAGCCACGAAGGTTTCGGAGTCATAGAGCATCTCTCCCGGGCCGTAGGTGATCTTGGTCGCTTCCTGGGAAGTATCTGTGCCGATCAATGCCTTGCCGTCAAAATGCCCGGCTACATACACATTGCCCTGGGGGTCAGCGGCTACCGCGTTTACTATGGTGAGAGGGGGCTGTACGCGGGGCAGGTCCTTTCCACCCGATATCTGGGCGGTCCATAGCACTTTGCCCTCGGGGCTGATCTTGACCAGGATATTATTCTTGGGATAACCCGGGGCGATTTTTTTCCCGCCCATGATATCCTGATCGCCTTCTACTTCCACTACTGCCAGGATATTTCCGGCATTGTCGCTATTGATATCCCGCGCCATACCGCCGATCCCCTGTACCCACTGCCACTTCCCCTGGTCAGAAAGTTTAGCTATAAAGCCGTTCTTATCATAATTTACCATCCGGGGGCTGTCATCAAACAGGCCTGATTCTTCCATATCACCGGCAAGATAAAAGGCGTTTTTAAATTCGAATCCGCCTCTCAACATGACTTTAGCGGGAAATACCTTGACCCACAGGGTGTTTTCTTTAGAGTCAGTATTCTGGAGATAGTAGGTGAGCTGGTTTTTCCCATCGGATCCCCGGGGAGCTTTGATGGACTTTCCTCCGACTACCATAGGGTCGGCAAACCAGCCCAGGATAAGGGCCCCGCCGTCAGACTTGGGGACCACCTGCATGTACCGGGCATCCGAATCCTGGAAAGAGTAGTCCTGGGTAAAAGAAACAGAGGGTAGGTATAGGACAGACAAAAATACCCCTATTAGTGTGTGAAAGAATAGTCTCTTCATGAAATCACCTCCCGGAAAAAATGGTCCAAGTGTTGTACCGAATACAAGATAGCATAGAAGAGAGTTTATATCAACGTAAACAAGAGAGAATGTTCTGTAATGATCAGCATGCATCACATGCTATACAGTTAGCGCCTCTTCGCGGTGAAGGACGGGAATAGTACGGACGGTATTTATCTGAACTCCCCGGAAGAAATCTTGAGTGAAGCATATGCGTCATGTCGCTGATCAGTGAAGCGGCCTCTGTGCCTGCAGACAGGTGAGAAAAAAACGCCGGCAATCCTGAGATTACCGGCGTACAATAGGCCTTTTCGCGTCCTGCCCGGGACTCAATTCAGGCGCCGTCACAGCAATGGGCGACACGAGGTATGGTAAAGCGTCTCATAGCAGCCTCCTTAATGTGTAAGTATGCACATATATGCATATATAACATAAAAAATAAATCGCGGTATCCGGGTTTAACAACATCTGGCTTTTACACAACAGGCTGCCTTTTTGGATAAACGTTCAAATATACCCAGGAATTCTTCCGCGTTCACATTATAGAAGATGTGGCGGCCCTCTTTAAAAGAAACCAGGATGCCGGCCTCTTCCATGAGCTGCAAATGCCGCGATACCACCGACCGGTCCTGGGGTACAGCTTCGGCAATCTGGGCGATATCACTCTTCCCCTTCAGCATGAGGAATCTCAATATCTCAATCCGGGCCGGTTCAGAAAATACTTTGAAAAACCTGGGATCAATCTCATCGAAAAATCCGGCTACATCCTTACTTACTTCCATACATTAAGTATATATGCATACATGTGCATACGTCAAGTTTTTTATGAAAATAAAAATAGTCTTTGATTATAAACTTTCAAGATGAATTCTTTTTTTTTTCGATATAAGTATTTTCAATAACGTGTCGGCCTATGCGTCGGGCGATAGCCTGACGAATGGTAGCAGTTATGTGCCGTACCGCGCTCCCTTGTAATAAAGACTAATATAGCCCCCCGGAAAAGTAAAGCACAGGACGTGCGTTACTCACTTATCAAATATTTTCCTCGTTTTGCCACTCATTTGTAATTTCATCCCAATTTATGTTACGTTCATCTTCACCAATCCAAACATTCCAGAAATCAGGATCTTTGGATTCAGGTCTATGTTCTTTCTTTAAGGTATTCATTTCTACAATTACCGGTATAGGAGCAGCCCAACCAAGAAGAATAGCTTTTTGAGTAGGTAGAATAGGTAATTCATCTAATACACTACCTAGATTATCTGGAACCAGTTTTTTCACCATTTCCTGATCTTTATCATTTACTAATCTATGAAGCAGAAATGTGTTACATTGAGAAAGAACTGTTTGTGATAATTCAGAAGGTCTTTGAGAAGAAATCATAAGACCGAGACCAAACTTTCTTCCTTCCTTGGCAATTTTTTCGAATTGCTGACTACACAATTTAGCTGAGGTAATTTCTTCTGAATCCATGTTATAACGTTTAATAAAATTATGTGCCTCTTCAACCACTAGTGTTGTTGGCAATATTTGGTTATTACTTCTTCTATATCGTTGGTGTGCTTCAAAAATTATTCTTGAAAGGACAGATACAATTACAAAAAGAATTTCTGAAGGAAGTAATGATAGATCGATAATTTTTATACTTCCATCATCATTATTAGATCCAATGTATGATTCTAACCAATCTGATAGATTTATTTCATCCCTACTTTCTGTATCAATTACTGATGCGATACGAACATCTGTCAGAATACTGCGCATTCTCATCATGAAGAAATCCATAAACTGTTGAGCGTTATTATCTGCTGCTAATCTTTCAATATGTATAAGAAAATCTTTATTTGAAAAATAAACAGGAGAATCCTCATCTGGACCTTGATAACTTACTAATTCTCCAAATACTTCCTGAGTTGATTCGATTACTTGCATTACTTCAGTAAGATCCTGTAGAGTAAATGCTGGATAATATCCATTTTGATTAGGACTACGCCTTGATAGTACTAAAGAAATTGAATCAATAATAGTTTCGATACTATTTTTAGGTTCACAAGAGAGCGCTTGCGATAAAAGAGTTAGAGATTCTTTTGCCGAATTTAAACTTTCCCCTAAATTCTGTTTCCCAGGAAACTCAGCAATTCCAGATATGCCTGATCTTTGAAAATTTCTAAGTGAAACTAATATACTAATAATAAAACGCTTAGGCTTTATTAAAAGATCATTTTCATCTACTTGACCACCATATCTAATTTCACGTAATGCTTGTCTTAGTAAAGGTCTTTGAGTTTTTCCACTTGCCTGGGCAATAGAACTCCATTCATAGCTGTTCCACATCCAGCTAGGAACTTTTAGTTGCCTTACTGCGTCACTAACTTGATCGGGATTAATATGAACTTGGAATTTCTTAACCTCACAAATATCATCAAACGCTTTACTGTACTCCCCGTTTGGGTCTAATATAATAAACCTTGAATTAATTGTTTCTTTCTTTTTTTCTTTTATCGCAGATTCTAAAGACCAGCGTATTAAACCAGAAACTGAACAAGATTTACCACTTCCTGTATTACCAAGAATAG
Organism: uncultured Brevinematales bacterium; assembly: GCA_964428015.1. GTDB lineage: Bacteria > Spirochaetota > Brevinematia > Brevinematales > CAYRWR01 > CAYRWR01. The sequence continues at coordinate 9,367 of CAYRWR010000024.1, forward strand.
CAATATGTCTACCAAACACTCTATCAGGATTTACATATACAGGTGCATTTGCGGCCATTGGTGAAGTACCAATTTTTACTTTTGCCAATTCGTCCTTGTTTTGGACAATAGCTCTAAGCTGATCTTGAGTAGGAACTGTAACAATATCTCCAACAGAAGGATAACTATAAACACCTCTTTCGATGTTAAACTCACCTTCTTTTTCTTGGAGAACTCCTAGAGGGCTAATCGAAAGTTTTCTAAGAGGAAAAGGTAAGTCAATTAAATCGAAATCTTTATAGCCTTTTCTTTTAGGATAAGGAGAATGTTCTATTCCAATCCAAGATATAATTCCCACTAATGCACCGGATTCATTTGGGACTAAAACAAATCCGTTTACTTTTGGAAATAGCTGGGGAACTCCGGTATTTATTGCAGTACTTTGGGGCGCATTGATTTCTAATAAGACTTTGATTTCATTTGGAGACACATATTCCACTGTTCCAATGGTTTGATTTCTAATATAATCAAAATCTTTATTCATCGGAATCATCCGTTATTGGAGGGGGTGAATCTGTATCATCAATTCTACGTTTTTCTTCGATTTTTCTTCTTCTATCGGAGATTTTATCAATTGCAGATTTGGGAAGATATTTTTCAGTAAGGATTCTTAAATTACCATAATGTCTTCCAATTAACAATGTTATCTGTGAGATATTACATTGATCAACAAATTTCTTTAATCTGCCATTTGCTGTATCAAAGGATATTATTACAAGATGAGTCGAAGGGATTGTCATCATATCAAGTATTATACTATTAATGTGTGAGTCCCCAAATCCATATCCGTATGTGACTAATACGGAATTTGGTCGACAGGTTGCTGTAGAAAAATCTCTAATAAGCTCTGAATATGGAAAGTATGCTGTTTCTATACCTTTAGAGGAATTTGGATATATGACTTTCGTATCAAATGGGTTTTCAAATTCACTTCTATCATCACCAAAAGGCATAGCTTCCTTAATGATCCCTTCTTTTGCCATTCGCCAATCAACAGAACCGTGGAGTTTTGTATATCTTACAACACCTTCGACATATCTGGGCTCTCCCCTGATTCCAGGAGGATTATAGTGATAATCAAGTTCTATTTTATGCATACGCATTATTGGATTTAATTTTCCAATAAATCTATCAAGGATGTGGATTCCAGCAGAATCCAATGCGTATTCTATAAATCTGTCATAATTAGTAGTGAAAATATGAAGTCTGTCTCTTGTTGCAGTTCTACTACTAAAACTTATAAGAAATCGTTGAAGTAATGCTAGCGCATCGGTGCAACTTTCAGCATCTAACACACCTTTTTCATTTTCAATAATTCCTTTGATTAGCGCGCTAAGTTTTTCATTTATTTCACTGAGGAGTATTTCTGCTTTATGGTCTTGGAGTACAGCCAATCCTTTGTACAACTCTATTGCAGTCCGTAAGTCATCTTCAAAATTAGCTTCACCCCGTCCTAATCTTTCAGCTTCTTTTTCAGAAAATTCCTTTATTTCATTTTTGTATTCCGTGAATTCTAGATTTTGCATTGCTTGAGCGTCACAATTTGCATCGTCACATATTCCACTAGTTAGTCCAGATCCTAGGAGTATTGAAAAGTGCTCGCTTTGAAATACAGCAGTCAGCCAGGGTTCAATTTTTTTTCTAAGCTCTTTTTCATTTTCTTCAGGTTTTTCTGAATGCTCAGGTATTTCATTTGCTATGTAAAGTATATGGTTCCTTTCCCAATCCTCTGATTTCAATTTTACCTCCTATACCTTACTCTTTTCTATTTCTTGTATTTCAATATCATCCAAACCATATAATTTGTAAACCTCACGATTAATTTGTTTTTCAATAGGATTTATCATATTTTGGATTAAATGAGTGTCTTGGTTACCCTGGGATGAATCGGCCATTGCTCCTAATTCTAATCTTTTTTTTACTAAAGATACAATTTTATCATGTGATTTTACTAATTCTGAATTTTGAAAGTCAATTGAAACGATTGGAAAAGGTTCAATGTACTTTGTTTTAAATCGAAAATATCCTCCACGTAACACTGTACCTGTTTGAGTTAAGAACCACCAAAATAAATTAGAATTTAAAATCGCCAGCCAGTATAAGTTTGATTCTTTAAAATCTTCTTTTGCTAGAATACTATAAACTTGGGTATTATGATAAAGATGATTTTCATCAATAGTCATATTGCAACCAAGGCTTATTTCTGGAGTAAGGATTTTTTTTGTTTCAAATTTCTCTATTTTTCTTGGTCTATGAAGGGAATACCAATACAAAGGGTTTGTTTTTTGAGAAATCCTCTTTTCCAGTAATTTTGACTTGTACTGAAGTAAATAATTGTAGCATAAAGGATAATTAGTTTTCAATTCGTTTTCTTCGATGATCTTAGTCTTTCCATTTTTCATAGAATATGGGTAAATTTCCACTTTTGAAATTGTACAAAGAGAGTATCTTTTTACATCATCGCCCATTAAGAGTTTTTTGCAAATATCTTTCTCTATTTCTATAAGTCCACCTGTTTCCTGAGAGTGACAGATTAATGTATTTGGTTTTTCTTTTTGAATTTCGAGTATATGAATATCATCAATACCGGATTGAATACCTACCATAATATCAGAAAAAATATCTTTAGCTTTGTATTTAATCTGATCCAATTTTTTCAATATATCTTTTGTGTTTGAATCGGTGAGTGTCCAGGAATCATTTGTCAATTGAGAATATGAAATACTAGCGAACATGTTCGTCTTTAAATTAATCAATTCTTGTTGAATTGAGCCGCCTTTGAGATCATTAATCTCAAAGTATGCAAATGATGAACTTTTAGGTTTTGAAAGGAAAAATAATCCTGTATATGTGGAGGCTTGATCAAACACGAGATTATTATTAAAGGAAATGACTTTTTCAACTGCTTTATTGTCTATAAGGTATTGTCTAAGACCAGAACCAAAATCTGAATTTAAAAATTTATGTGGATTGATAAAACCTAACTTTCCACTATCCTTCAAAAGTGAAAATCCTTTTTCTAAAAAAAGTAAATATAGATCAAATCGCTTTACAGCACTTTCATATTTATTCTTTAAGTAGTCGATTTGATCGCCATAATTTTCCTGAAGTCCTTGGATTCTCAAGTATGGAGGATTACCTATGATAATATCAAAACCTCCTTTCGTCAGTATTTTTGAGAATTCATTCTTCCAGTCAAATGTGTTTATTTTTCTCATTTCAGTCATGCCAAAGAGGGAGAGGTCTTTATCTCTGTAAAAATCAGATTCTATTAGTGAGTTGCCACATTTTATATTATTTGATAAATCGGGAAGCAGATGTTGTTGTTGGGCTTTGAACAATTCTTCTGCGTATTCAAGGTTTTCATCTTCTAAAACTTTCAGTAGTAATGATAGTTTTGTCACTTCAACTGCTTGAGTGTCAATATCAACACCGTGGATATTATTTATAAGAATTTCAGATTTTTTTGCTGTGGATAATTTATATCGTTCTTCTGTAACCTGATATATTATGCCTTCTTTTATAGCTTTTTTCTTCTGTGTCTCACTTTTTAGATAGTATTGAAGATGAAATCTTATGAGAAAGTCATAAGCGGCTATCAAAAAAGAACCAGAACCACAAGCTGGATCTAAAATTTTTATTTCACTGATTTGGTCAGGCGATAGCGTCTGTATTTTTTCAGCTAGAGTGTTTTGAACAATAAAATCAACTATATAGTCCGGTGTATAATATACACCTCCTGCCTTGCGGACTTCTGGTTTTTCTTCAATTTCTATCTTATGTCCAAACTTTGTTTTACGAGTAAATTTAATAGTTTTACCTAGAAATTGTTCATATGCATTACCAAGAATTTCTATAGGTAAAACCGAGAATTCATAACTACATTTGGGATAATACATCTCATGTATAATTTCAGAAATCACAGTATCTTCTATTACTAGATTCTTAAACCAATCTTCTGAGTCAAATAGTCCAGAATTATATTTTGTGTTTGCTCTTTCAAAAATTTGGTTTAATTTCTGATATAATTCGTCTTCGGATGTGATATTTAGAAGTAAATTAGATTCTTCGATTAATCTATCTTCAGCGATTCTTAAAAAGACAAATCTGTCTATGATTTTTTGAACGGCAATATTTAAGTTGTATTCATCAATTTCTTCATTCTTTAGTGCAATATTGGAAGCTAATTGCGATCTCCAACTATCGAGAAGAGATAAAAATCCCTTGTCGACACTACTTGTCCCTTTCTTATTTTTGTTTTCTTCTGCATAACGATTAAAACTACCATTGAGAATTGCATTTTTACTAAAAGTATTTAGCAAGAAATCAAAATTTGTATCAAAGGTTTCATTCATAAATCTATCAAATAAATGATCATAGGTGCAATAAAATACCCTGGCTACTGAAGCCCTGTCATTTACTTCTGGTTTCACTCTCGTATCGTAAACCGCAATTTCTTCAAAATCTGTTAATATTGATAAACTAAGTCCTTGAGTATGAGCATATCTTCTTAATTGATAAGCAGGTTCAGGATCATTTTTAATATCAACTGAAGGCTTTTTTGCTTCTACATAAAATACTACTTGTGGCCCAATCTTGAAGGCATAGTCAGGTGCTTTTTTCTTTCCTTGAATGATTACTTTATCTTCTCTTACGACTTCCCGGAATTGCTCAATTATACCTTGGGTGTTATACATATCCCATCCCAAAGCCGCAAAAAACACATCTATAAAATCGGCTCTAGTATTATATTCATCATATAGTTTACTTTTATAATCCTGGATATTATTCTTGAATTGTTCAATTTTCTCTTTAAGAAGTTCAATTTCTTCATTCATTATATGTATCCTTTTTAAAAAGCCGCCACGGACGGCGGCTATCTGTATAATATTAATAGGGGGATGTGAAAGTTTCAATCCTTGTATTATTATAAATAAATCTTCCAATTCATTGCGCGGTATGGCATCTAACTACTGCTATGCGTCACAGGTGCGTATAGCCCCCCAAATAGGAGGGTTATACGAACCTTTTCTTAATTAGTATAGAGCTAATTTATATTCATTTCAACAAATATAACAAAATCATGCAAATATATTTACTTCCAGGTGTATATAAAAGCAATAATAACCACATCTATCCTGCTATCATTTTGATCCACAGGGATACATGCCCCACTCGGTATAATGGGCATGGACAGCTTCAACACATATATCCACCTGTCTGTACCCAGGCCATATATAGAAAAACCGAGCCCTAAAACATCTACACAGGAGACCTGCTCCCCACCAGGTCTCCCCGACACCCTCTGATGCCGTAGCCCTCCCCGAGGTAAATGACACCCCAGCCTGCACCCTGGAGGGGCGTATACCCTAAATTGTACTTACCCGCAGCGTAGCGGAGGGCATAGCCCCGATTCCTGCCATTTCTGTGTCGTACCACCCCGGCATCATGGGCGCTACCAGGGCGTTTTTCTTTGCTAGGCATTTCTTTTGGGGCACCTGGCCAAAAGAAATGCCGACCCCCGACTCCGTTCGGCCAACGGATAAAGTCTTTCCCAACCAGAAGCCTAATGATTACAAGGAGATCCTTCACTTCGATGCGCTGTCGCATACTCAGTACCAGCAGTCCGTTCAGTATGACGACTACCCGTCAGTACCCTGGCTATAAGTATAAAATCCGAGCCCTGAAACATCTACACAGGAGACCTGCTCACCACCAGGTCATTCGTACACCCACTGATATCGTAGCAAGGGATAGTCAAAAGTCGGAAAGTCGAAAGAAGTGTTTTATTAAGATTGGACTTTTGACTTTCAGACTTTTGACTTTCGACTAACCTGATCAGGGCTCATTCCGCAGCAGATACAGCTGCGCGCAGGCCCGGGCGTCGGACAAGGCTTCATGGTGACGGAGTTCGATCCCGTTCATATGACAGCAGTACGCCAGATTGGCATGGGTGTAGCCTTTTTTACGGTACAGTTTCACGGTACATTCCCATTTTTCATCCAGTCCCAGTTCGGTGTAGTCCAGGCCGTAGTATTCCATCGTGGCTCTGAGCACCCCCCGGTCAAAGGACTCGTTATGGGCTACTATCTTCCGGCCTTCCAGCATCTTGCGGATCTCCGGATAGAGATCGGCAAAAGTAGGGGCCTCCCGGGTATCCCGGGGAGATATACCGTGGATGGAGATATTAAAAGGGGTGTACTGGTTGTGAGGCGGTCGTATGAGGCGGTAGTACTCTTCTACTATAGCTCCGGCTTCCACCCGCACTATACCCACCGCGCAGGCGCTGGAGCGGGCCGCAGTGGCAGTCTCAAAATCTATAGCCACAAAATGATCCAAAAGAATCTCCCTGATGGTTGAAATAGTAAAAAAAAGCCAGCCGTTTTCTGCCTGTCCGGGTATTTTACTGAGGTGAATGCTGATATACCCGTCCATTGCTTTGACTTCTGACTTTCAGCTTTATATAATATTTAGGTTCACTAATTTTAGTCTATTTTCTAATATTACACAAAGGACGTCATATGCTATATCAGATATTTTTTCCACTGAGCGGGCAGTGGACTATCTTTAACTTACTTCGTTATATCACTTTCAGATCCATAGCCGCTTTTTTTACCGCCTTTTTGATCGGGGTGGTCATTGCCCCCTGGTTTATCCGCCAGTTTCAAAAGCTTAAGGTCGGTCAGGCTATCCGGGATGACGGCCCCCAGTCCCACCTGGTCAAAGCAGGGACTCCCACTATGGGCGGTGTGTTTATTATTCTGGCCGCGCTGGTCAGTATCCTGTTATGGAGCAAATTCAATTTTTACGTTCTTTTAGCCAGCCTGTCCTTATTTTTATTCGGCACTATTGGCTTTCTGGACGATTATCTAAAGGTCAAAGAAAAGGACACAAAAGGTGTCTCCGCAAAACTAAAGCTGATCCTGCAGGGGGTAGTATCCCTGGTGCTGATGCTGATGTTTTATTTCTTTACCCAGTCCTGGGATGAGAACCGTTTTCACCTGGTAGCCCGCACTCATACGGGGCAGATACTTCAGACTCAGGACTACGGCTGGTCTACCAATAACACCCTGCGTATAGACCCCCAGTTGCTGACCAACGAAGGGGAAGTCATCACTTTTGTATTGCAGAGCGAGGATTATTTCCGGGTAGTCAAAGAGAACAAACTCCTGGACTATAGAGTAGGTGAGCCGGGCCAGAAAATTACCCTGGATGTCTATCCCCTGGCGGAAAAATCAGATGATGACAGTAAATCCTTCGGCTGGCAGCTCAAGGTCTATCAGCCCCAGGGTGAATTTTTGGAGCAGCAGAGCGGGGGCAGCAGTGTGCATCGCCGTTCCCTATTCTTCCGGCAGTTCTATCTGCCCTATTATTCCAAGCCTCTGTTCACCTGGCCTCTGGTCCTGGCCTTTTTGTTTTATGTATTGGTCATGGTCTCCTTTTCCAATGCCACCAATCTATCAGACGGTCTGGACGGCCTGGCATCGGGTATGGGATTATTTATCTATATCCCCTTTGGGGTTTTTGCCTACATCATGGGAAATGCCATCACTTCAGAGTACCTGCTCTTTCCCTATCTGGCGGGAGGGGGTGAATTGACTGTGGTCATCACGGCCTTTGTGGGGGGACTGGTCGCCTTTTTGTGGTACAATGTCCACCCCGCGCAGGTGTTTATGGGCGACACCGGCTCACTGGCTATGGGTGGGCTCATTTCCACCATCGCCATTATGCTGAAGCAGGAAGTCCTGCTGGCTATAGCCGGAGGGATGTTTGTACTGGAGGCCTTGTCGGTAGTACTGCAGGTCTTCTGGTTTAAAAGGTTTAAAAAGCGTATCTTCAAGATGAGCCCTATTCATCATCATTTTGAGCTTTCGGGGTGGAAGGAGACGCAGGTAGTGGCCCGCTTCTGGATACTTTCTGCTTTGTTTGCTATAATTGCTCTGGCCGCCCTAAAAGTACGTTAATCACCGGGGAGAATTTATGAGTAAGATTCGTCTGGATGAAAAGCAAAAAAACCAGTTACTCCAGGCTGTCAGGGAATCCATCCTGGCTGAGCTGGAATGCAGGGATTATGACGCGGCTTTGACTCTGACTGATCCCATCTTCTCGGAACAATACGGTATTTTTGTGACATTGACCATCCATTCCCATCTACGGGGATGTATTGGTTTCATTGAAGGGGTCAAGCCCTTATCAGAAGCGGTACAGGAAATGGCCCTGCAGGCCGCTTTCCATGATCCCCGCTTTTATCCCCTGAGTCTCAAGGAATTCGGCGAGATCGAAGTGGAGATTTCTATTCTCTATCCCCTGGAAGACGTGGCTGATCCTGCTCAGGTCGAAGTCGGCAGGCATGGGCTGGTTATGGAAAGGGGTTATCACCGCGGCCTGCTGCTGCCCCAGGTAGCGGTGGAGCAGGGATGGGACAGGGAAAGGTTTCTCAATGAGACCTGCCGCAAAGCCGGCATGGAAGCCTTTTGCTGGGAAAACGGAGCCAAAATTCAGAAGTTCGAAGCTGAGGTCTTTGGTGAAAAAAAGGTCAGGCATTGATGCGGGCCGGTTTATGGGGACCGCGCGGATTTAATGAGCTTTTGGATACAGAAGGCAATGGATTTTTTTTCTCTATAGAGCACGATGCCCAGACCTGGGATTACTTCTTTTTTAATGTCGGTCAGCCCGACCAGAATCCCCCCTTACACCCTGGCCATGTAGATGATCCCCGGTTCTGTGATGACATCGAGATCATGGGTTCGGATTTTCACCCCTTTCATGCCTATTACAGTCTGTTGGGAAATGCCTTTTTCTGGTTTGAACAGGATGAGGCCATTATTCTGCAGGCGCATTGCCATGACTCCATACGCTTTACCCCTCATCAGGCAGTCACCCGTCTGCCCGGAGGTTGGTGGCAGCTGGGTGAGGCTTTTTGTGTATGGGGGCTGGACTGGAATATGGATATGACCGGGGATATCACTCTGATTATATCACAACACCCTCAGCCGGGACTGATAGCACAGTCCTCACTACTGACACCCCCTGACCTGCAGTACGAAGACACCCTGCTTAGCATAGCCCGGCATGTGATATTTTACAATATGATGATCAGTACCGATCTGCGCCACCGGTTTTATGTCCCGGTCAACAAAGCCTGGCTGCCTATGATAGCCCGGGTCACAGAACAGCCGCAGGGGTCAGGCGGGCCTCTGATTTTTGCCTGGGACGCCTGTTTTTCCTCTGTCATACTATCCCGATTTGATATAGAATTGGCTAAACTGACCCTTTTCTCCCTGTTTGAAGGCATGCAGAAAGATGGCCGCATACCCCAGCTGCGCTGCGGAAATAAAATATCCAACAGATCCAATCCTCCCATGTGGTTTCTGGCTGTATGGGAGATTTATCAGGCCAGTGGAGACCGGGATTTTCTGACGGTCTGCCTGCCAGTGCTGGAAAAGAACTACCAATGGTGGAAATTAAACCGCATGCGCGGGGATTACAGTTTCAGCTGGGGGAGTGATAATGAGTCCGTGGAGGACATGATCATTCTGTCGGGGAAAATCGGCGCGGTCTATGAATCCGGACTGGACGACAGCCCGGTTTTTGAAGATATGGCTCTGCTGGATGATGCCTTTGCCCAGAATCTGATGGACATCTCCCTGCTGGATCAGTCCTGTATTGATCTGAGCAGTATCATGTACATGAACGCGGAGATACTGCGCGATATCAGTGCCATCCTGGAAATTGAGATACCCGGTCTGGACATAGACCTGGAGAATTTCCAGCATCGAGTCCACGGCTTCTTTGACCTGGCCAGGGGACTGGTAAATTCACACAAGGCAGGCCATTTCAATCCGGAAATCACACCTCTGGTGTTTTACCCCCTGCTGACCACTTTCCTTACACCTGAGGAACTGGCTCTCCTGGAAAGCCTGTTTTATTCGGATCATTTTCAGGGGGGACAGGCTCTGCCTTCCCTGAGCCGCCTCTCACCTTCCTATCACGGAGACGGCGATTACTGGAAGGGCCGGGTGTGGCCTCCACTGGTGTTTCTGGCTGCCCGGGGTTTTAAAAATTATCACTCCCGGGTGTATCAGGATATTCGGAGCGCCGCTGAATTGATTTTGATCCAGGAGTGGAAAAGACATGGACATGTCCATGAAAACTATTCCTGTGAAACCGGGATGGGAGAGGCTACCCATGCACTGTATGCCAGGTCCTGCCCTTTTTATTCCTGGGGCGGTCTCCTGGGCATCCTGTAAGCCCATAGAAAATTGCGGTTTCAATCAAATGCTTTATAATGTATAAGTAAGTTCTGAATCAGGGAAAGGTGATCGCGATATGCGGGCGGTAATACAAAGGGTGGATTCTGCATCTGTCTCTGTGGGAGATCAAGAAGTCGGTAGAATCAACCAGGGCCTCCTGGCATTTGTGGGAATTGGAAAAGAGGATGACAATACAGATCTGGAGTATATGCAGTCCAAAATCATCAATCTGCGCATTTTTCCGGACGGAGAAAAAGAGACCGCGCTTTCTCTGAAGGAAATAGGCGGAGAGCTGCTCCTGGTATCCCAGTTTACACTGTATGGCGATGTCCGCAAAGGACGGCGTCCTTCTTTCAGTGATGCCATGCTGCCGGAAAATGCTAAAAAAATGTTTGAAGAGCTGGTCCGTTTATGTCATAATGAAGGGTTGCAGGTCAGGACAGGAGTTTTTGGAGCCATGATGAAAGTAGATCTGGTAAATAACGGCCCCTATACTATTTTGATAGATTCCAAAAAAAGCTTTTAGGAGCAGGTATGCTGGTGAGGTTTTGGGGAGTCCGGGGTTCCACTCCCACCCCAGAAAAAAATAAACTGGAAGTCGGCGGCAATACTTCCTGTGTAGAAGTAGAAGTCAATGATGCGTTGCGCATCATACTGGATATGGGCACTGGGCTTCGCCTGCTGGGCAAGAAAATAGTCCAGGAGATCAAAGACGGTTCCACCCGTGAAAATATCATACTTCTCAGCCATACCCACTGGGATCATTTGCAGGGCTTTCCCTTTTTTGACCCTATCTTCATACCGGAACTGCCGGTACAGATTTACGGCCCTACCAAAGCCAATAGAAAACTGGAGAGAGTCTTAGGCGGACAGATGGAATATGACTATTGGCCGGTAAAAGTCTCCCAGCTGCCCTGTAAACTGACTTTTCATGAATTGAATGAAGGTGCCACAGAGATCCGGCCCGGCGTATCGGTCCAATCCTGCCGGCATATCCACCCTGGCGTCGCTTTTGGTTACCGGATCACCTATCAGGGGCACAGTGTGGTATATTCCACGGATACGGAACACTTTCGCAATCAAATGGACAAAAGGGTAATAGAATTATCACAGGGTACGGATTTACTGATACATGACGCTCAGTATACTGACGATGAACTGGACTTTCGCCTGGGATGGGGACATAGTTCCTGGATGCAGGCAGTCCAGGTAGCCAAACTGGCCGGGGTAAAGAAACTGGCCTTATTCCACCAGGACCCCAACCGTACCGATGCCGAGGCACAGGTACTGGAAAAAAATGCAGTGGAGCTTTTCCCAGCGGCAGTCATGGCGCGGGAAGGGATGGCTATCAAGCTGGGCTAGGAGGCTGATTATGAATACCATTCAGGCAGGGTTTGATATCCTGGTACTACTGGCTGCTGTGGACGGCAGGATAGACCGTTCAGAAATGGAAGTCATTAAGGTCTATGTGGATGATAATTTCAGCGGAGAGTTTGATATTCAGAATGAGATAGCCTTACTGCGCTCGCTGGATGGTCAGGATAAACTGCGCTATTTCGGGGAAGCAGCTGATCTTATAAAAGAAGATACTTCTACTCCCTCCCGGGAAGCTCTGGTTGATTTTGCGTTGGAACTGATAATGAAAGACGGGATTCTGCATCCCCGGGAAAAGTTTATGGTAAGCCTCCTGGGGGAACACTGGGGCATCGATGTTCACAATAAAGTCGATGATTTTGTCCAGACTAACAGTAATTAAAAAACAGAGATTTTAGGCATTTTTATACTGAAAACTATGCTTTTTCACTTCTTTTTAAAAATCTTTTCAAAATTCGACTGGATTTGTTGTTCCAATCCGGAGCGTTCCAGGGACCTGAGGCCACACAGAAAATCATAGGTGTGGCTGATAAGATGGGGCTGGTTAGGCTTGCCTCTGTGGGGAATAGGAGACAGGTAGGGAGCGTCCGTCTCCAGTAGAATCCTGTTTAGTGGGACTATCTTTGCCGTCCTCTGGAGCGGGACTGCATTTTTATAGGTCAGATTACCGGCGAAAGAAAAATAATAAGGTCCATCCCATCCCAAACGGACAGCTTCCTCCGGGCCATAACCGTAACAATGCAGAATGACCGGAATATCAAAAGAATAACTGCTTAAAATATTAAAAGTATCCTGAAATGCGTCCCGGCTGTGAATGATCAGGGGCAGTTTTTTGCTAATTGCCAGTTCAATCTGATAGCGGAAAAGAGCCTCCTGCTGCCGGGGAGTCCCGTAATCCCAGTGATAATCCAATCCGATTTCACCGATGGCCTGCGCGGGATGTTCAGAAAGTACCTGCTCCAGTTCCTCCCGCATTTTTTGGTCGAATAGGGGAGCCTGTTCCGGATACAGCCCCACCGCTCTAAATATCCATTCCGGCAATTGATGAGCGGTACTATTCAAGAATTCCTTAACATTTGTCGATATATCTACAAGATAACTAAAATTATGTCCGTGGAGTTTAAGGTAATCAGAGAGAGCCTCTGTAGAAAAGCTGTGAAACAGATGACAGTGGGAATCTATTAGCATCTTAGCTCCATTGTTTTTTGGCTTGACATTTTTTCCCTGAATTATACAATGTTTATGGGGAAATATCAATCAGCCGAAAAACTGTAAGTTGTTGAGGCCAGCTTGTGTTTTTGCTAAATTTAAACTATCAAGGAAGATAATTGTTAAAACTATAGCAATTATTTCCCGGTTATGCTATAATTATAGTGATACAGGGTGGGTGGCCATATCCAGGAGGCAGAAATGGCTCATTACAGTAAGAAAAGGCCGGCTTTCCGGTCCCGGACTGAAATCTATAAAAAATCAAAGTGGGTCAAGTTTAAAGAAACCATGGCGCTTTTCTTTTCCAATGTGAAAAGAGCGTTCATGAAGCTTGCCCTCAAGATCAACGAAAAAGGCTCCCAGAAGCTTACCGTGATGATCGTGCCTCATTCCGAAAAGAAAATCTTTAATCTTCAGATATCCAATTATGTGATGTTCTTTACTTTACTGACTCTCCTCATACTGAGTCTGACTTCAGTTTTCACCATTTCTGATAACCAGTACCGCAAGAAAAAGAGTGTCCGTCTGGAAGAAGAGAACGCTAATCAAATTGTGATGATCGAAGAATATAAACGCAGTATCAATAGCCTGAATGACCGCTATGCCAATTTTAAATCAGATCTGGAAACCATTCTCAAGGGTAATAATAAGACTGAAAACAAATACGACTTCAAGGATATCAAGATTGTTGGAAATGACACCAATAAACTGATCCCCAATGAAGTAAAAGACCTGGAAAAACTGGAATCAGAACTGGAAATCACCAAAGATAAAATCAAAAGTTTGTATAATTTTATTGAGCAGAAGAAAAGACTGCTGAAAGAAATTCCTTCCCGCTATCCCCTTTCTGTCAGCTGGGCCCGTATCACTTCACCTTATGGCTGGAGAATAGACCCCGTATACCGCTGGCAGAAAAAATTCCATGAAGGACTGGATCTGGCTACCTTCCCCGGTACTCCCGTGTTAGCGTCTGCTGATGGAGTGGTGGAGTACGCGCATTACAGCGGGGGCTACGGAAATGTAGTCTTGCTCAAACATAAATACGGATTTGAAACCAAATATGCTCACATGATGCGTTTCGGCCCTCAGATTGAGACCGGAGTTACTGTACATCAGGGACAGATAATCGGATATGTGGGTACTACAGGTAAATCTACAGGTTATCATTTACATTATGAAGTACGGATCGGTGGAAAGACCGTTAACCCTATTTCTTACGTAAGAATGTTACCATAAAAAGGGGAACAAATGGCCAATGAGATAACTCAAGATAATGAAATAACCAAAGCCATAGCACAAGCTTATGTTAATCCCGAAAGCAATAGTGTTATCGGAATCAGCAATGGCTTTTCCGGTGAATTTCATTCTGATGGACTTCTCAGAATCGATGGTGATTTCAAAGGTGTCATCAAGGGCAAGGGTGTAGTCCTCCTGGGCGAAAAAGGCCGGGTCATTGGTGATATTTACGCGCGCCAGATCCGTATCGGCGGGCGCCTCATGGGCAATGTCTATGCCATGGAAAAAGTAGAACTATTATCAACCGGGAAGCTGATGGGAGATTTCTATTCTCCCCGTTTTTTTGCTGAAGAGGGAATGGTTTTTACCGGTCAGGGCAAGACAATCAGTCAGGATGAGATAAAAGCCATTTTTAAAGAAAGGGTAGAAAAAGTTTCTCCCATAATTGATAAAGAGATATAGGGGTTTGTGATGGTGGATGATTCCCGTGTGCTGGTAGGACCTATCCAGGAAGGTTATCTGGTTAAGGTAGTCGGCAGGGGTACAATGGAATTCTGTTCTCAGCTCTATGAGCACCTGGGTGTATTTCTGGAAAAGAACAGTGCCAATCATGATTTAAAGATATATTTCGATATGTCTGAGACTACCTACATGGATAGCTCCTTTATAGGTGTTATTGTTTCTATTGATAAAAAGATTAAAAGAATCAAAGACTCTATTTTGATAGTACTAAATCCCAGCGATAAAGTAAAAGAAATCCTAAATACTATGGGACTTACCGGTCTTATTCCTCTGGAAGAAAACCTCAGTATAGAAAATATCAAACTCAGTGATGAAATCCAGAAAAAGCTGGCCAAAGATTATGATGATATAAAGCTCCTTCTGGAATCCCATCAAAATCTCATGGAATTATCCATCGAGAATCGTAAAAGATTCAGTCTGGTTGAAGAAATGCTTAAAAAAGAACTGGAAAGGAATGGAAATGCCTGACATCCACCCTACAGCTATTATTGGTGATCGGGTACAAATGGGCCAGGATGTCAAAGTCGGCCCATATTCCATCATTGAAGGGGATAGTGTCATCGGCGACGGTACAGAAATTCACGCTCATGTACACATCATGGGACAGACTATCCTGGGAAAAAATTGTAAAGTTTATACCGGTGCAGTTTTAGGCGGCCCACCTCAGGATCTATCCTGGGATAAAATCCAGGGACAGATACTGGTAGGTGATAATTGTACTCTGAGAGAGTTTGTCACGATTCACAGCCCCATTAAAGCGGGCGAAGGCCAGGTCACCAGGATTGGGAATAATGTCTTTATGATGGCGAACGCCCATGCAGCGCATAATACCAAAATTGGAGACAATGCGATTCTTGCTAATGGCTGTCTGGCCGCAGGGTTTGTCGAGATCGGCAAGAACACCTTTATCTCCGGGAATGTAGGAATCCATCAGTTTTGCCGTCTGGGCTCTTTTGTGATAGTCGGGGCTGTATCCAAGATCAGCCAGGACGTCCCTTCCTTTATGATGGTAACGGGTAACCCCGGCAGGGTTAACGGGCTCAATGTGGTAGGCCTGAGAAGAGGCGGGTTTACTCAGGAACAAAGAACCACTATCAAACAGGTTTTCAAAATATTATATAGCGGTATTTCTTTTACAGAAGCTGCCGATAAAATCGAAGCTGAAATCCCATTAAATCCTTATATTCAGGAAATCCTGGATATGGTACGGTCCACAAAACGAGGTATCACTTCTTTTTCTGATCGGGATTAATGGATATCGCACAGATGGCAAAGAACAAAATATTTATTTCCGCTGGAGAAATCTCCGGAGACAATCATGCTTCTGAGTTAATGAAGAATTTTCAGATGC
Organism: uncultured Brevinematales bacterium; assembly: GCA_964428015.1. Classification (GTDB taxonomy): domain Bacteria; phylum Spirochaetota; class Brevinematia; order Brevinematales; family CAYRWR01; genus CAYRWR01. The sequence continues at coordinate 25,351 of CAYRWR010000024.1, forward strand.
TGCAGTCTGTGGAGTTTTACGGCTTAGGCGGTCCCGCCATGAAAGCAGCCGGATTGATGGGAATACAGGAAGATACATCTACCCTGAATACCATCGGTCATTTGGAATCATTACGTTTTATTCGCAGAAAAATCAATCATCTCAAACTATCTTTAGAGATTATTAAAAAATTTGAAATTCAGAATATCATTTTGGTTGATAATCAGGGATTTAATCTTATCCTGGGCAAAAAGGCCCGGGAAATGGGTTTACAGGTGTTTTATTATATTCCGCCTCAGGTCTCGGTGTGGGGAGCCTGGAACGCAGCAAAAGTTGCCGGAATAGCCCATCACATACTGCCTTTTCTGCACTCAGATATGGAGATCTACACTGATAAAGGTGCGCACTTGTTCTATCCCGGCAATCCGGTAATCGACAAAATCTCCGAATTCAGCCCCAAGCCTGATTTTCTATGTGATTATGGGTTTAATAAAAATAAAACTGTGATTTCGCTTTTCCCGGGTAGCCGTTTTCAGGAACTCAATACCCTCCTGGATGTTTTCCTGAAAGCTGCAAAAATACTGATTGAGGAACATGATTGCCAGATACTGTTATCGGTCGCTCATCCCGATTTTAAACCACTGATAGATAAAGGTCTGTCTAAATATGATCTACAATCGAAAATAGGGCTGGTAGAACAAAACGCGCTTCAAGCCATTTATCATAGCCAGGTAAATATTATGGCATCAGGCACTGCTACTTTAGAGTCAGCATTATTAGGCAGATGGCCCCTGATTTGCTATAAAATATCCGCCATCAGTTATGCCATAGGTAAAAAGCTGGTGACTAAACAGATGATAGGTCTACCCAATATATTGCTGGATAATAAGTATTTTCCGGAACTTCTGCAGAAAGATTTGAATCCTTCACGTCTGGTTGAGGAAACCCTTCAGCAGATAAACAGATCAGCTGATGATGTAAATTTGCAGCAGCAAACTTACCAGCAGCTCAGACAGCTCTGTGGAAAACCGGGCGTAGCCCAGCGAGCCGCAGAATATATTATGAGAAATCTCAAGCATGCCCCGCACTCTGGCCATTGATTTCGGCAGTAAAAGGGTAGGGCTGGCCATTTCCGATGATCTGGAACTCACAGCTCGTCCCTTGCGTGTCATTGCCAATAATGAAAAGCTGATGGAAAAGCTGGAAGATATCTGTACTGAATATAATGTGAAAAAAATTGTCCTGGGATTGCCCACTTCACAGTGGCATCAGGACGCCGAGAATGCAATCCGCCGTTTCGCGGAACGTCTCAGGCAGAATCTTCCCCTGGAATTAATATTCCAGGATGAACATGAAAGCAGTGTGTATGCACGCACTGTATTAAGGCTGAAGGGCTGGGATCCCGGAAGAATAAAAGATTCTGTTGACATGTATGCTGCGCAGAAGATTCTGGAAGATTATCTTAACAAAAAGTAAAAGTGTATAAAAAAGCAGACAAAATATTTTAAAAAATAATTATACCTGGATGTAACTATTTAGCCAGTATAAAAATACATAAAATGTTAGTCTGGCATAATTCTTGCAGTAATATGTAAAAATTCCGGGATTAATAATCATGAGAAAGCAAAAAACTTTAAAAAACAATATACATTTCACAGGTAAAGGATTACATAGCGGAAATTATGGAAATCTAAATTTAAAGCCAGCACCTGAAAATACGGGTCTGGTTTTTATTTATAAAAAGGGTCGTGAATTACACTATCTTCCCTATCATGTAGATAATATTGTAGATACCCGAAATAATATTGCAGTCAGCAATGGGCAGGCTGTAATACATACCGTAGAACATCTCACTGCAGCTTTATATGGCATGCAGGTGGATAATTGTTTTATAGAATGTGATATGTCTGAGATTCCAATTATGGATGGCAGTTCGTCAGAATTTGTAGCTGCTATTCAGGAAACCGGCACGGTAGAATTGGAAGCAACCCGTGAAGAATTAAAGATAATAAATCCTGTGTGGGTCACACTGGAAGATAAATTTATCGTAGCCTTGCCTTATCAGGATTTAAAACTCTCCTATACCATTTCTTTTCCTAATTCTCCCATCGGTACTCAGGCATTCAGTATGGAATACGATCAGAAATCCTTTATCAAAAAACTTTCTCATGCTCGTACTTTTGGTTTTATTGAAGATCTGGATTATTACAGAAAGAATGGCCTGGTCTTAGGCGGCGGTTTTGATAATGTGCATGTGTTTTCAAAAAAGGAAAACCGCCCTCTTAACGACCCGCGGTATTCCGATGAGCCTGTCCGTCACAAAGTGCTGGATTTATTGGGGGCTCTGGCCATATTAAATCTGGATATTAAAGGTTTTATCATATCCTTTAAAGCCGGACATACCCTGGACATTATGTTTGCCAAAAGAGTAGTAAATATGCTTTCAGGTATGAGTAAGGTAGACAATAGCTATAAATACGGCAGGGATACTGCTTATTATTATGCTATCGCTGATCTTCTGGATCTGGATAAATTTCCCTCATAAGTCATCTGACTTGTCAAAAACCTGATTTTATACTAATATTTTAATTAGTATATTTTGAGGAAGAAACATGCATCTTGCCAATATCCAGAACTGGTTCTGGGTTATCCTGTTTGTTATTTCAGGTATCTTTTTCATTCTTTTAGCTTTTTACAGGAAAACTGCTCTGTTAAAACAACTTTTCCAAGGGAAACAAAGGCAGGAATTCTCATCCGATTACAATCCCTTTTTCAGAATGATGCGGCAATTATTTCTTATAGTCAGTATATTGATCATAGGGTTCGTCCTGATGGACCCGCGGTGGGGCTCAAAGGATACCAGCGTAGAGATGGAGGGGATAGACATGGTCATCGTCATGGATATCTCACGCAGTATGGAGACTCCTGATGTACAGCCTAACCGATTAGAAAAAGCCAAACTCTATTCCTACCAGCTGATTACTCAGATGCTGGGAAACAGAGTAGGTCTAGCCGCTTTTGCAGGATATGGTTTTAAGGTTATTCCTCTGACCACTGATATTCAGGCGGCATTGAATTTTCTGGAAGAACTCAATACGGATATGATCGATGTCCAGGGCTCCAATATAGAGGATGCCTTGAAAAATGCCGGGGAACTCTTTGAGAAAGATACACTGACCCATAAAGTCGTCATCCTGTTTAGTGATGGAGAAGATATTGAAAACTCGCCCATGAAGGAAGTCAATAAGCTGAAAGAGAACGGCATCGTCCTTTTTACTGTCGGTATAGGGACCAGGAATGGAGGTACTATTCCCCTGTTGAATCAGCAGGGTGAAGTAATTGATACTTTGAAAGATGATAAAGGCAAGGAAGTTATTTCTCAATTGAATGAAGAATTACTTACCGGTATGGCTGAAAAGACCGGTGGTTTTTATATTTACGGGGATACCAGTTCACTGAATACACTGGTGCAGAGACTGAACAAAATAAAAAAGTCCCCTTTTGGGACCAATGTATTTGAAGTTATGGAACCCCAGTATCAATTATTTCTCCTCATGGCGGTCCTGCTCATGCTCACGTATTTTCTTTTTCCTGAAAAAAAATCCTGGGGAAAAACTGCTGCCGCATTTTTGTTTCTAACCCTGTTGAATCTCTCATCCTGTGCCCTGCCTTTAAATGAGGCCAAACACCTTTTTCATGAAAAACAATACCAGCAGGCTCTGCAGATCTACCAGAAGCAGATTGTTCAGGACCCGTATAATGAAAGGCTTTTATTTAATGAAGGGAATTGTTATCTCATGTTGAGTAATTTTCAGCAGGAAGTCTATTCCTTTGTCAGGCTTACCAATTCCCCGGAATTAGCGGTAAAACTGGCCTCCAAATACCAGCTGGGACAGGCATATTTTCTGGGTAAAGAGTATGAAAATTCATTAATCAACCATAAATGGCTGCTGGACCATCTGGACCCTAAATCCAGCTTGTTTGGGTATGCCAGGGATACTTTTGTCTTTATCAAACAGATGCAAAAGCAAAATCAAAACCAGTCCCAAACCAATCAGAATAAAGACCAGAACCAGAGTGAAAATAACGATCAGAAAGATAAAAAAAATAATCAAAATCAGGACCAAGATAAAAATCAGGATAAACAACAGGATAAGCAACAATCCCAGTCAGCCCAACAGCAACAGCCTGTCCAGCCTTCTGATGTAGAAAATCTCCTCAATCTCATTGAACAGGAAGAGAAAAAACATCTTAGCCAGAAAGATAAGCCCAAAGGCAATTTTGTTCCCAACCAACAAAAATGGTAGAGGATTCAATTTATACCCTATACTTTCCGAAATATATTAGAGAGTTTTTATAGGGGTAAAAAATGCTGAAAATCACAAATCTTCTTTGGTACTTATTATACAAGACCGGTGAAATCGCGATTGTGAATTACCTTTTTGGGCAATTTACTATGAGACATGATATTCTGGTCTATGGGTTTTACAGTTTTTTATCTTTATTTCAACTTATTTTTTATCTTTCACAGATACTCCCTTCCAAACCGGCGGATGGACCTTCTGTTACATTGATGCGCAATGCTACTCTTATCACGATATTGATGGGGATCCTTTCTCTGGGAGCTGCTTCCTATTATATGTATCAGCTGGAAAATGATTTAAGTACGATATTATTCATTGATTCGGTATTAGTAATGTGGGGTGTGGTTTTTTACATGGTACACAAACTCTTATTTGGAGTATTACTGCAAAAGAGGCAGCTGCGATACTCTTCTCTCACTATCTGGCCCAAATTAATTATAATACTTATAAGTATAGGTATACCTATTGCATATCTGGTAGTTAAGAAAGTAGTTCTCAAAAAAGAATTTAATACTCAGGATCAGATGCTGGTACTGATAATGGCAGGAGTTAATGCTTTATTATTCCTTTTAATGAATTGGAAAGATCTGGTACGAGCCAGGCAGGCAATTAAATTTATGCAGGGAAAAAGCAGTCAATTTCCGGTTACAGATGATGAGACTATAGGTCTGCTGCAGAGCGCCTTAGTGGATAAGCCGGTGACAACCACATCTCAAAATGCGTCTTCTTCAGAATTCAGTGATTATATTTCTCAAAATATCAGAAAACAGCAGAGAGAATTTGGTGTTTCTCAGACGGGGGAAATGAAGACGGCTACGGTTATCACTTTGTGCTATGACATGGATAGCAGTACTCTTACTGCCGAAAGCGTGATCAGCCTGGAAGAAAAAATCATACAGGTAGTAGGTGAATATGCTGACGAGTATGATGGCTATCCCATTTTCGCCAGCAATAGAGTCACTTTGGTATTTGGAGTACCTTTCTTTTTCGAGCATCAGCGCTATCATGCTCTGGAATGCTGCACAAAAATCGTTTCTGATCTGGAACAGTATGCTGAACAGGAATCACTGGGCTTACATGTTTACACTGGAATTTTCAGCGGAAATGTGGTAACGGGACTTTTACCTCTTCAGGGAAAGAACCGCAAAACATATACTGTGGTGGGGGAAGGGGTATCCAAATCACAGCAAATTGCCGAAGTCGCAGTACGGATCAACAAAAAGATGCTGTGTGATGCGGACACTGTAGAAGGCCTGCGAACCAAGTTCTTTGTGGAAAAGGTCTACAAGATAAAACTCCCTGACCAGACGGAACAGCTGGTAAATCAGATTAAGGTTTAGCTATTAAGTGACTCGTATTGTCCCTGAAATACGGCAACAGCGTCACCGCGCATAAAGACTTTTCCCGAGGCGTCATCCCATTCTATATGAAGTGTACCGCCCAGGAGTTCTACATCCACTTTTCTGGAGGTATGTCCGTTCAGGACTGATGCGACTACAGAAGCACAGGCTCCTGTTCCGCAAGCCAGAGTCTCGCCACTTCCTCTTTCCCAGACACGCATACTGATCTTCTGGGGATTGTGAATGCGAATAAATTCTACATTGGTCCTTTCCGGGAAAATCTCTTTACTATTTTCCACAAAACGTCCGTATTTCTGCACATCAAAATTATCAATATCAGGTAAAAAAGTCACAGCGTGAGGGTTACCCATAGACACCAGTGTGAAGTCCATGTCCAAATCGATGGCATGTATTTCGGTACGGGTCCACCCCTGGGAAGAGGGTGTGACAATAGCCGGGATGTGCTTAGGGTCCAGTATAGGTTCTCCCATATCGACCACAGCTTGGGTCATTTTACCTTGTGCATCCGCGGTGATCTGAATAGTTTTAATTCCAGCCAGGGTATCAATGCGAAGGGGGTTAGCTGAACAGATTTTGTTGTCATAGACGTACTTGGCCACCTGACGAATGCCGTTGCCGCACATTTGCGCTTCACTTCCGTCGGCATTAAAGATCCGCATAGTGGCGTCAGCCTTAGAAGAGGGTAGAGCAAAGATGATACCATCTCCCCCTATACCGAAATGCCTGTCGCTCATTCTGACTGACAATTGGGGCGCGATCTCCAGCAGGTCAGGGTATTTGAAACCGTTGATGATGATATAATCATTCCCCAGGGCTTGCATCTTGGTAAATTCGAATAGCATAATACCTCCTATGCAACAAAAAAGGAACGGGCCGGGGCCTGTTCCTTCCAGAGTATTATTTCAACGCTTGTTGGACCAGCGACCTTACCGTACCGCCGTCTGCCCTGCCTTTACACTGGGCCATCACAATTCCCATGACTTTACCCATATCGGAGGGGCCTGCGGCTCCAGTCTCCTTGATAGCATTCTGGATCATATCCTGAATAGCTTTTTCACTGAGAGGTTCAGGCATATATTTACTGAGAAATGCCAGTTCACTGGTCTCTTTATCTACCAGATCCTGCCTTTGTGCCTTTTTAAAATCCTCTATAACTTCTGTCTTCTGCTTGATGGTTTTCTGTAGAAAAGCCAGTACATCGCTTTCTTCCAGTTCTTTCTGCTTATTGATCTTTTCATATTTTAAATCAGAAATCAGCATGGATAAAACACCGGATGCAAATTTATCCTGTGCTTTGCGGGCCTGGATATAATCTTTCTGCAGAGTGTCAAACAGGGACATAATATCTCCTAGATATAACGGTTCATCTGCTGCATTTTACGCATCTTCTTTTCAATTTTGCGTTTTACGGCAGCGTTCTTTTTCTTTCTGGTTTCAGAAGGCTTTTCAAAAAAACGATGTTTTTTCTCTTCAGTCAGAATACCGTCTTTTTCCACTTCTTTCTTGAATCTTTTCAGCGCAGAGTCAACGGTTTCACCGTCTTTGACTTCAATGTACATCATGAATGGCAAACTCCTTTATATATAGTATTATTTTTCAAATCTTCTAACCTGGAGGCCAGTGCAGCTGTCTTTTACCCAGGATGTGAAAATGAATATGATCCACAGCCTGACCACCGTAACGGTTACAGTTGGCTACTACACGGTATCCTTCTTCCTGAATTCCGGCTTCCCGGGTAATGTGTTGGATGGCGGCAAAAATCTCTGCGTAAATGGAGAAATCCTTCACATCATTCAGGGTAGGTATCTGTTCCTTAGGTATTACCAATACATGGAAGGGGGCCTGAGGATCTATATCCTTAAAGGCCAGGACTTTTTCATTTTCATACACGATCTCAGCCGGGATCTCACGTCGAATGATCTTTGTGAAAATGCTGTCCACCATACCATTTTCTCCCTTATTTTAAAGGATATTAATTATAAAAAGCAATCCGGGATATTGCAAAAAAAGTAAAAATAAAAAAAATCTTGACATAACAGAAATGCATCGCATAATATTATTAGACTTTAAGAGGTGATGATGGAATACAAGGATCTGACCGGACACGACTTTTCTGACGACGCGGAATTTGATGACATTGATGATTTCAACTATGTAGATGAATTTATCAATAATCATGATGATGACTACGAAGATGATATTGATGAAGACTACGATGACCTGGATGACCTCTATGTCGAAGAGGAAGACTCAGACGAGGAAGAAGAGGAAGACCTGGATGACAGTTTGGTAGTCCAGGAAAATGAAATTGAAGTTCAACTGGTGTGTGAAGAATGCGGACATATCTGGCAGGATACCATTTCTGAAGAAGAAAATGAAGGTGATCTGGACAGGCTTTGCCCCTTATGCGGCAGTAATGATATCTCCTTATCAGGGTAATATGGCAGGCATTTTCCATAGACTATCAAGGTGGCTCTACCTTATCTGGCAAAAAATTCGAACATTTTATCTTTTCCAGTTCAAATTAAAACCTAAGCTCAATAATATGCGGACAAAAATTACATTTCTTATCAACCAGAAAAGCGATCGTTTTCCGGAAGGAAGAAGTATCCTTGTATTTCCCGCACAGGACAATAAACACCTGTATTTTCTAATTTTTAAAGATGGACAGGGGTTGTTCATACAGGAAGTATATGATGATCATTTCCGGCAGCTTCCGGCAGCATTTGAAATTTTGCCAAAAACGGATTTAAACAATCTTTTATTCTAGTGAAAAGATATGAAATTGTGACTGATTTTACTTGAATCTGAACCGGAAATCAGTTATATTGTGTAATAGGAGAAGAGTGTGAAATCATCTAAAGGGCGACTGCTTTTTTGGTTTAATACCGGATATTTGTTCCCGCCTGTGATTTGGATGGTTAGCGGACTCCTAATCAGGCTGTGGACCTGGCAGGAATTATTACGCATCATCAAAAACCCCTGGATGTGGTTATATATTGCTTTTTATCTGATAGTACTGAATGTTATAACTATTATTAAATTAAAAGGTATGTCGCGTTATCAGAAAGATCCTTCTGAAAAAAATCTGGTTTACGTACAAAAAGCCTTGGCATATTTCCCAAAACTATTTCTGATAGGTATGGCATTTTACATAGTTTTTGGACCCATCATAGCATTACTGGAACAGACCATGCATGATCCCTTTCTGGATAAAATTCAATATATCCTGGCTGAATTTTTAGCTGTCCCGCTGCTGTTATTATTCTGTATACCTTTTTATATTTTGTTTATAATTGAAGCTGAAAAATTCAGTCAAAATATCCCTTTACCGGAAGGTAAATATAAGTTTCTGGGTTTGCGTGGAAAACTCAGTTTTTCCATTTTATTTAACCTGGCAGGCGCTATATTGTCTTTGGGGGTGGGCAGCATCAGCCTCACCTATATACATGATTCACTTTCTGGGATGGGAGAATTTACTATCCGCTTATCCATTTTATCTCTGATGATCATAGGGTTTGCCGTATTTAATACCTATATGATAATTCACCAGATAATTACTCCAATAAATAAAGTAACTTCAGGTCTGAGCCATGTTTTTGAAACATTTTCCCAGGGCAAAGGAAAACTGCAATATCAATTGGAAATTTACAGTCGAGATGAAATCGGTTATTTGAAATCACATTTTAACGCTTTCATTAAAAGTCTAGAGGAAATGATCCTTCACATTAAATATGCCATAAGAGAGTCAGGTCGGAAAAAAGACGAAATTCTGGAAAGTGTGGAGATAAGCAAAATACAAACTCAACAGATAGTACAGGATAGTGATGCTATGCAGGTACAGTTCCAGACGCTTTCTTCTGAAATCGTTCAATCTGATCAATACTCACAGGAGGTGGGCGGGTTTATTCAGAATGTCAATACACGTATTAAATTGCAGAGCGAGGCTATTTCTCAGGCCTCAGCTTCAATACATAATATCACTTCGTCTATCCAGAATGCTGCCGATGATAGTCAGAAGAAGCTGGAGATAGCCCACTCACTGGAAGAGACTGCACTTTCCGGTGAAAGGGATATGGTGCAGTCTCTGAAAGTTATTGAAAAGGTGCATGACTCCGCATCCGTTATTCTGGAAATGATGGGTGTGATAAATAATGTGTCGGAGCAGACCAATATGCTGGCTATGAATGCTGCCATTGAAGCTGCCCATGCAGGAGAAGCCGGACAGGGATTCGCAATAGTATCACAGGAAATCAGGGAGCTGGCAGAAGCTACCAGTAAAAATGCTGAAGATATCTCACATAAAATACTTCAGATAATGCAGGATATTGCTGATTCCAGACAGTTTACCGAGAACTCAGTAGCAACATTCCAAAAAATTCTGGAGCATATTACAGCAGTAGCTACCGGGATGATAGTGATCCAGTATGCCATGCAGGATCTTTCTCAGGAAAGCAGTGAAATTATCGGTCACCTCAATGAACTGGTCAGCAGTTCAAAGGGCATTAATCAGGCATCAGGTGAAATAAAAGAGAAGATAGGAGCTATAACCGGCTCCCTGACCCAATTAAGGAGTATTGCAGAAACAACGGGTCATACTTTTAATGGGATTACTCAGGCATTACAAGGTTTAAATGAGGTAGTAGCACGTACAGCAGCACACGGATTGGAAAACGCGGAAAATTTTAACCGACTTTCGGAGCTGGTAGAAGGATTTGAAGAGCCTGACGAAGAAAAAAAGGGGGATGTTTAAATCCTCCTTTTTATTTTGTTTTGTCCAGTTAATACTATTGCATTAAGTGAAGGCTGGATAATTTTTATATACCTGCACCGTCAATGAAAGCAGACTGGTCTGCTTTTCTTTGCATGACCTTGCTGCCAGCCGGGACATCGTAGGTAATCCAGACATTTCCTCCGATCACCGATCCTTGGCCTATGGTAACCCTACCCAGGATGGTGGCGCCGGAATAAATGGTTACATCGTCTTCCACCACAGGATGCCGGGGAATTCCTTTTATTGGATTGCCCTGTTCATCCAGAGGAAAACTCTTGGCACCCAGGGTCACACCCTGGTAAATACGCACATTTTTACCTATAACACAGGTCTCACCTATGACTACCCCCGTCCCATGGTCTATGAAGAATTTTTCACCTATACTGGCACCGGGGTGAATATCTATACCTGTACGGGAATGTGCCATTTCTGATATTATGCGGGGTATGAGCGGCACATCCAGCCTGATCAACTGGTGGGCAATTCGGTGATTGGTAAGAGCCACTATACTGGGATAGCAGAAAATGGATTCTCCATAACTTTTTGCTGCGGGATCACCTTCAAAGGCTGCTTCCACATCAGAAGTCAGCAGTCTGCGGATCTCCGGGAAAAAAGAAATAAACTGTTCAGCAGTCTCTCGGGCCAGGGTCTGGCAGTTTACACAGGTAGCCTCTGCCCATTTCTTGCCTTCTGAGCAATCGAAGCAGTATCCCCGTTTAATCTGTTCACATAGTATTTTATAGATTCTATCCAGATTGGTGCCCAGATAATAACGCATAGTCTCCGATTGAATCTCAGTGTTGCCGAAATAGCCGGGGAAGATTACTTCTCGGGCCAAATCTACCAGAGTTTCTAATTCACTGATGCTGGGCATGGGTTCATCATGACGGGTGGGGTGATAAACCTTTTTATAGGATTCTTCCTGGCAGAGCTGGTCTACCACTTTATTTATAGTGTGTTCAGATTTAATCATGTGCTATCCTCCTTAGCTGCGCAGTAAAGTATTATAGCGGTGTATGACTGAAAATCCAAGTTTTTTAATCAAAATTACAATACAAAAAAGGGTATAAACAGGGGTTTGACTTAAAAGGAAAAATTGGCTAAACTAAAGTCATTGTTCCGGCTAAGGAGTTGTCGTGCAGGATCTTACCACTGGTTCGGTGACCAAGAAGATATTCTTTTTTGCCCTGCCTATGCTGATAGGCAATGTATTTCAACAGTTGTACCAGACTGTAGACAGTATCATTGTGGGAAAAGCCCTGGGCAAAGAATTTTTAGCCGGGGTAGGTACCAGTTTTCCTATCCTCTTCCTTCTGATTGCTTTACTTATGGGTATAGGAATGGGTGGTACCATTATGGTGTCCCAATACTATGGAGCCAGAGATATGGTCAGGGTCAAAAAAGCCATTGACACCACTTTCTTTGTACTTATCTGGGGTGCGGTTTTTCTCAGTATCCTGGGAATATTATTAGCAGGTCCCATTTTGAAGCTGCTGCAGACTCCCGCTGATGTTTTTCCTCATGCTCTTATTTATATTCAGATTATATTTGGAGGTCTGGTATTATTAGCAGGATATAATTCAGTAGGTGCGGTACTGAGAGGTCTGGGAGATTCCAGAACGCCTTTATATTTTTTAATTGTAGCTACTGTAGTAAATATAGGACTGGACCTGTTATTTATCCTGGTATTCAAATGGGGGATAGTGGGAGCGGCAGTCGCCACAGTTATAGCTCAGGGAGTATCTTTCATTGGGGGAGTGATATATCTGAATCTGACCCATGATGTACTCAAGCTGAGGATTTTCAAAATGGAATTTGACCCTCAGATTTTTAAAGAAAGTATCCGGATCGGCTTACCGGCCGGGATTCAGCAGGTATTTGTGGCTGTAGCTATGATAGCCTTGGTGGGGCTGGTAAATTCTTTTGGGACTGATGCCATAGCAGCTTATACTGCCGCGGGCAGGATAGATTCTTTCGCAGTAATGCCAGCCATGATGTTTGCAATGGCCCTATCCACTTTTGTAGGACAAAACCTGGGTGCGGGTAAACATGACAGGGTCAAACAAGGTCTAAAAGCTACTTTAATGATGTCCACAATCGTTTCAATAATCGTGACTACTTTAGTCATCATCTTCCGTAATCAATTGATTTCCATCTTCCTGCCCAGTATAGAAACTGCACAGCGTTCCGGGGTCAAGATAGAAGCAGTTCATTTAAAGGAAGTTTTGCGTATCGGAGGGGAATATCTTATCATTATTGGGTCTTTTTATATTGTGTTTAACACCATGTTTATCATTAACGCGGTCATGAGAGGTGCAGGGGATACTATTGTACCTATGATCATTACCATTGCAGTTTTATTGGGATTGAGATTTCCTATTGGCTGGATATTATCCCGTTATTGGGGTACACGGGGAATCTGGTGGGGCACACCTGTATCCTGGACTGTAGGGATGATCACCAGTTTTATTTACTACCGTATCGGCAGATGGCAGAAAAAGGGTCTGGTTCATAAACCCGGATCCTTTACTACCCTGGAGAATGCAGAGATTACTGCTGATATCAGTCTGGAGTAAATATTTTTTTAACCTTTCCCAAGGTACAATGTCTATTCAATTAAACTAATGAATATCCACCTAGAATTCATGGGGGGTAGCAGGGAGTATGTATGTCCTGGTTGTCACAGGGAATTATCTATCAGATTTTTCCGGAGAGATTTGCTATAGGCCGTGGGTATAGCATACTTTCTAAAATGGAAATGGGGTTGTATGACCAGAATGCAATTTCCAGAGACTGGGATCATCAGCCGGTCCGATATGAAGAGACTCCCTATGAGTTTTTAGGCGGCGACTTATGGGGGTTACTGGAAAGGTTGGATTACATTCAATCTCTGGGTACTTCCATAATCTACCTTACCCCTTTTCTGTTATCACCTACAAATCATAAATACGACGCCATGGACTTTAAAACTATCGATCCTGCTATGGGCGATGACGATGTACTGGCTGAGATTCTGAAGGAAATGCATAGCAGAGGAATGTATTTGATTATAGATCTCGCTCTCAATCATGTCTCAGACCGTCATCCCTATTTTCAGGAAGCTATCACCAACCCTGATTCTCCCTATTGTGATTATTTCCGGTTTATTGAATATCCCTATACTTATGAGTGCTGGACTGGGCACATCAGGATGCCGGAGCTAAATTTCCGTAATGTGGCTGTTCAGCAGGAATTTATTACAGGACCGGACTCGGTAATCCACTATTGGGTCAATAAAGGGGTGGATGGTATACGGCTGGACTGCGCCAATGACCTGGGAATGGAAGTGGTGGAGTTGATCCAAAAAGAAGTGAAGTCTCTAAATCCCCAGGCCATGTTGATTGGAGAAGTCTCCAATTTTGCGGCTGACTGGACCCGGCACCTGGATAGTACGCAAAGTTATTTTCTCTCCCATTCCATATATTCTCTTTTGGAGTCCCGCATTGGTTCTTCACGATTTCTTCGCAATGTTAGTGATGTCTTCCTGTCCTATGGCCGGGAAAAGGCATGTCAGTCTTTTGTGATGCTGTCCTCACATGACAGCCCCCGTGCTCTGGATATTTTCAACTTTGACCAGGCAATATTAAAGCTGGCTTTAATTCTGCAGTTTACGCTACCGGGAGTACCCATGGTTTATTATGGAGATGAGAACGGCATGGAAGGGGGGCATGATCCCCGCAACCGGGCCGGTATGGTGTGGGACCAGGACCGCTGGAAAACCTCACTTAGGTCATATTATAAAGACCTGATCCGTATCAGAAATGAACATCCGGAGCTGCAGGATGGAGAATGGAAGGGGCTGGAATTGCCTGAATACCAGGATATCTGTGCTTATCTCAGGTTTGGTTCTGAAAAATGGGAAGTCTCTGTAGTGATTCTTAATACCGGTGTCCAGGATAGGGAATTTCGACTGTTCATCCCTTATTCCCATTTATACAGCAACATGATTCTGACTGATTTGCTGGGGCAGGGAGAGTGGCAGGTAAGAAGCAGTTTTATTGATGTGAAAATTCAGGCTAAAAGCGGCATGATATTATCTCCCCGCTTTAATGTCATTCCTTCATACCGGTTTTATAAAGAAAAAACTTAGATTTTCTTTTCCATAAAGATATCACAGCGTAGAGAATAATCTCCTTTTTCTATTTCCTGAAAACCGAGTTTTTCAAAAAGATGGTAGGCAGCAGAATGTCTTTCTTTGGTAGACAACCGAATCACTCTGATTTTATTTATTCTGGCATATTCCAGAAGATGCTGCAGGAGCAGTTTGCCCATGCCTTTTCCCCGGAAAGTGTCTTTGATATAAAACCGGCGCAGCAGGTAGAATCTGCCGTGATCCTGCAGAGCCAGTGTGCCCTCGATTTTTCTATTGACCCATAGAGTCCAGAACTCCCCTTTTTTTTGCTGATAGTTAACGGGAATATTAGCCAGGTCTTTATCACGTCCGTTTAAATCAAGCTCCCACCCCAGGTCGTGAAAACTGTCAGTAAGTACCTGCAGCATTTCTTCCTGGTATTCCGGACGATAGGGTTTGATACTTATTTCCAGAGCCTGGTCCATTATCGGCTACCCTTTTGAATATATTGCTTTAACCATTCTCCCCACTTTCGCTGTGACTCATCCAGTGCCGGGTATAGGATTTCTTCCAATAGTATCAGTATAGCAGAAATAAAACCAGGGGTATCCAGGCTGAGAGTCTTGTGAATTTTACCAGCTATAGCGGGAAACATGATTTCAAATTTTCTGAAGGGATCCATGATATCTCCGGACGGAGTCAATGGCTGCTGCAAAGGAGATACAATACGCAGAACCAGCTCCATTGCTTTGCAGTGACTCAACTGGTATGCCGAAAGAATTTCTCCTCTGAGGTATCGATTATAGGCAGTGTAGAGATAAAACAATATCCTGCCCCATTGTATTTCCCGGGGGGCATTATGCGTCTGTGACCGTAGTATGGTCATCTGCTGGATTTGACCAAATTCTCGGGTCACTCCCGTCTTGTCAAAGATTACTTTGTATTGAGTGACCTGACTCAAAAAGATTTCACTGGCATCAAAAACTGCAAAATCCAAAAGATGACCGGGCTCGATAAATACTTTCAGGCCATGAGGTGTATCCTGAAAATAAAATATTTTCTCACCGGGAATCCAGGATAAATCCATACGGTATTTTTCCTGTTTTCCAGGGTCTGTTATCACGAAGAAGTCATGGTCAGACCACTGATCAGCATTGCTGCCGGTAGAGCCCAGGAAAACCAGAGCCTGGATATCATCTTTTTTCTCGAGATTCTCTCTGAGAGACTGGGTCAATGTTTCATATTTTTCTTTAACCATTATGTGCCCTCTTTTTTTTAAATCAGTTTCTTCATGTGAAGAAGTGTGATTGTACTTAATTTAGTTTTTCTCGTTTCCTGAAAACCTATTTTATGATACGTTTTTAAAGCGGTTGTGTTATTCTCCTCAACCATCAGTGAAGCGGCTGTATAACCTTGCCTATGAGCCTGGTCCAGTACCATAGTCAGCATACGGGTACCCAGACCCTGTCCCCGATAAAGCCGATCAATACCCAAAGCAGAAATATAGTACTCACCCGGCAGGCTTTCTTTCATAAAGAAATAACCTGGATTATGAAATAAATAACTCCATGTGGTTTTCCAGCCATTCATTCCTATCAGAGTTTTCAGAAAAGGGAAATCCTTTTTTTTCCTTTCCTGATGAGAATAGGCGATAATATATCCCATTGGAATAGACTCCTGGTAGAGTATCCGGCAGGTATCATAACTGAATCTATGTCCGGGAATTATAAACATGGACTGGATTCTGGGCAGGCATAGGGCAAGGGATTCACAGCCCAGGATGTGGATACCCTTACCCATAGTATCATATATCCAGGGAGCTACCCATTCCGCATCCCCGGCATCCGCAGGCTGTAATGAAAGCCCGGGTGAATTCACAGAGCCAGACTGCCCATAGGGTCCCAGGGAGCCAGGATTTTGGGTGGTTTTTGTAAAGCTTCCAGTTGTTTTTTATTTAGATATTTTTTGTTTATAACCACCTGGTAATTATATTCATCAAACCAGGCATCGCTCATCACAAAATAGCCTTTCTGACCGTTTTCTTCCCCCCAGCTGTTTTCAACTTTCCAGCGGAAAGGTTTTCCGTCCTTTAAGTGTACTCCGGTAAAAACCATAGCATGGGTTAAAAGGCTTTCACCGTATTCCAGACGGTCAGCTTTGTTCAGTGTAAAACTGGTTGATAGGGAAGCTTCGTAATTATACAATTCCATGTCCATTATGCCTTCTTTACGGTCGATCTGCGGCCCCATATCACAGCCAAACCAGACTGCTTCCTGATTTTTAAGCTGTTTTAGTGCCAGTTCTTTCAATTCCTGTATTTCCAGGTTTAAATAAATCACATCTTTTCCGATTACATTTCCCAAATACTGAACAGTATAAGTGTGATTATAGGGTTTATCTGGGGTGGGTGCATGAATAACAGACACAAAATCCCTGATATCCAAACCAATATATTCTTTATAAAATTCCTGCGGGCTTAGTGCGGTTTTTTCCAGGAATTTTTTATCCTTATCTCTATATTCGAAATCGATAAGAGTAGGTGGTTCACCCAGAAAATGACACAACATGCGGTAAATATCCTGCAGCATCTCTTCCTTTTTGTTTCTAAGCTCTTCCAGAGAAGAACCTTTTTTGAATTCCCTGCGCAGAAAGGCTGCGTTCTCTCTTAATTTAAAGGTAATAAGGTCATTCATTTGGTAGGAATTACTGGAGTGAAAAGTCTCAGGCATGGCAGCCTTGGGGACCACCCCATATTTTTCCACCAGACTGGCGAACATGTCCCATTGCCCGCCGTCCTGAACGGGATTGCGCAGCAGCCACATCACGATGCGGCTATCAGTGGTTTCATTCAGAGTATCCAGTATTGCTTCCAGAAAATAGTTAGATTTTTCCAGTTTATCCCAAAACATGGGGTAATTTTGAGACAGTTCAAAATTTTCCAGATTGAATTTATGCATCATATGATGGCGCAAGGTATTTAATCCAGCAAACAACCAACAGCGGCCGCTGCTTTTCTGAGCGGTTACTTTGCCGGTTTCAATTTCCTGTGAAAAAGCAAAGGCCATATTGATAGGTGATAAATAATTATATGCCGCTGCATTAATTCCGTTTTTTGTCACCGCATTGATATTACTGATAAAGCTGGGATTATCTTTCATATGTTTTCTATACGTTTTAAGCATACTTTCCTGAACAGATCTATGTTTCATTTATGACTCCTATTATTGGTAAATAGATTATATATTAACTCATCCCGCATGCCAAGAATTCCTGTATTTCGGGAGAGTCGATTTTCTTGACCAATTCCTAGGCGGGATTATAATGTAGTATGGATTGGATCAGTTATTCAGTTATCGTTTCTTTTGTGGCTGCAATTTTTGTCAGTATGGTATACCTTTTTCTGTATGTTCAGTACCCGGGAAGACATTTCCTGTTTTGGTTCATAGCCTGGGTTTTTTCCATGTTCCGTTTTGGCTTCAGATTGATTCTGCTTTCCAATGGCGACAACTTTCTTTTAATGTCTTTAGTTCAATTGTTTTCTCTATTAGCCATCATTTTTTTCCTGTACGGGACCTTTTCCTGGGTAGGGAGAAAATCACCCTGGTTAGTGGTTTTTCTGGGTGTAGCGGTAATAGCCTGGTCCATTCTAGCTAAAATATTGGATTTGGACACGCAGTATTTATTATTCCCTTCTTATATATTTTCGGGTGGAGTTTATCTGTTTACCATTTTCGCAGTGTGGCGCAGTCATGAAGTAAAAGGATTTATGGCCGGGGTTCTCTATGCGGGATTATTCCTGATTGCACTTCAAAAAATTGTCAATCCATTTTATTACGGCCAGGCAACTTTCATACCCTTTAATTATCTGGTAGAGGCCAGCCTCCAATTAGTTGTTGCCTTTGGCTTTATTATGGCATATTACTCCAGGGACCGGCAGATATTACTGGACCGACAGGTGTGGCTGGACAGTCTGATAGAATATTCCCCTATACCTATTCTTATTTTAGATCAGGCAGGCAGGGTTATTTTACTGAACAGTAAGTTCTCTGAATTATTAGGGTATAAAAAGGGTGAAATACCCGACCTGGAAACAGCCATAAAAATCCTGCAACCGGATATTTCTAAACTGGCGATATTAAAACAGATTCTGGAACCCGACAATAATGGCTCCAATACACCTAGGGAAGGGATTATCAAGCTGGATACCAGAAGCAGGGAAGGTAAAACTCTTCAGATAGAAAGTCACATTAAAAAGATAAAAAATCATGTCTTGATTTACTTGATTGATATCACTGATAGAACATTAATGGAACAGGAATTGATAAAATCCGGTAAACTGGAAGTGCTGAATCTTTTAGCGGGAGGAATCGGCCATGATTTCAATAATATACTGGCTTCGGTATTGGGAAATACCGAGCTAATCCGGTATAAAGCTAAAAAGGAATGGGATATAGAAAAGAATCTGGAGAATATAGGCAATGCGGTGCAGCAGGCCAGCTATCTTACCCGGCAACTTGTAGCTTTTACCAGGCATGGCAAGTCGATTAATATGCCTACAGATATCAGAGATATTATCAAAGATACCTGCGAATTTTCTATAAATGGCAGTAATTGTAAATTGGAATTATCCATGGAAGAGAATCTCTATCCTGTTAAGGGGGATGTGGGTAATATTTCCCAAATGCTGAATCACCTTGTCATCAATGCCATTGATTCTATGAAACAGGGCGGAGTACTTAAAGTAAGGGCGGAAAACAGGGAGATGAAAAACCATCCTATTCTGGAAAATGGAAAATATGTTTATTTAAGTTTTGAAGATCAGGGAGCGGGAATTCCTCCTGAAGAGATAAAGCATATTTTTGACCCCTTTTTCCACATCAGCGGGATGGGACAAGGCCTGGGTTTGGCTACTTCTTATTCCATCATCCAGGGAATGAAAGGATGGATAGATTGTGAGTCTACAGTAGGAAAAGGTAGTGTTTTCAGTATATATCTTCCGGGAAGTCCTCAGTCACGTATTGTGGAAGAGACACAATCCTATAGTTACCAGAATGGAGGAGGACAAAAGGTTTTACTAATAGAGGATGAAAAAGATATAAGGGATTTTGTAGTTACGGCTCTGAATTTACATGGATTTGAAGTAGCTGATTTTGATAACGCGGAAGCCGGCCTGGAAGCATATATGGAAGCGAGAAAAACAAGAAAGTCCTATGCACTGGTGATTACTGATCTCACTCTGCCTGGAGGAATGAGCGGTTTGGAATTATACCGTCTGATACGGGAGACGGAACCAGGACAGCCTTTGATTCTTACCAGTGGTTACAATGACACCATTCAGATTAATTCATTTCAGGATGAGAACTTTTCTTTTCTGGAAAAGCCATTCCGCATAGATAAACTTTTTTCCAAAATACAGGATGTATTGGGTGATAATGAGTATCTGGAAAAATAGTTAGTTTTTAATAACATAATTTCAGTCAGGCTATACAGATACTATTTTTAACTGTGCTGAATCTTGACCTGGTACAGGAAATCTGATAAAATATTGCCAATATATCTGAGGAGGCACTAGATGTCTTATACCATTAATGATTCTTGCACCAACTGTGGTGTATGTGAAGCGGAATGTCCTGTAAATGCTATCAGTGAAGCCGGGGATGTCCGGGTCATAGATGCTGATCTCTGCACAGAATGCGGTGTTTGTTACGATGTCTGCCCCGCCGGCGCCATCGACATGCCCTAATCGCTTACATCAGATTCAACACCCCCTTTTTTATAAGGGGGTGTTTTCTTTTTGTTTATCAAAAGTTTTTACTGTTGACTATTCAGGGCTTCTTTGTATAATTTTCAATATATATAAAGGGGGAACCACATGGCATTGATGGAATGGAAAGAAGAATTTTCAGTCGGAATTAAAAAGATTGATGAACAGCATAAAAAACTGGTTGATATGTTAAACCATCTGCATAACGCTATGAAATCCGGGGAAGGTAATGAGGCCCTGAACCGTATCCTCAATGAAATGGCTACCTATGCGGTAGAACATTTCCGGACTGAGGAAGAGCTCTTTACAGAATTTGCCTACCCTCAATACGTGGAACATAAAAAGGAACATGATGATTTTGTGGCCAAGGTTCTGGAATTTAAAAAACAATTTGAAGACCGCAAGATGCTGCTCTCTCTGGCAGTTAGTGAATTTTTAAGAGACTGGCTTATGAATCATATTTTACAGTCAGATAAAAAATATACCGCTTTTCTGAATCAGAAAGGGGTACGATAAGTTTAAGCTATAAGAGAGGATAAAGATAGTATCATTTTTAGGAGTGTTCAATTATGTCATTAATGGAATGGAAAGATAGTTTTTCGGTTTCAGTTGCGGACATAGATAAACAGCATCATAAGCTGGTTGACATGTTAAATGAACTGCATGATGCTATGCAGCAGGGAAAAGGGGCTGATGCGTTGGAACAGATTTTAAATAATATGGCGGAATATACGGTGGTCCACTTTAAGGATGAAGAGGCTTTAATGAAAAAGTACGGCTATCCTCGTTATGAAGAACATAAAGCCCTGCATGATGCTTTTGTGGAGAAAGTAGCTGGTTTTCAGGAACAGCTTAAACAAAAAAAGATCCTGCTGTCACTTTCAGTCAGTAGTTTTCTGAGAGACTGGCTCCAGGAACACATCCTCAAAGTCGATATGGATTATTCTCAATTTTTCCAGGATAAAGGGGTGAAATAAAACAGATTGCGGAAAGAAATTAAATCCTAGTATAAGCATGTGAAATAATTCGCAAAGAACTTGACGAAACCAACCCAGGCGACTTATAATTAAACCAGTCTGATGAGAGACTATTCCCACTTAAAAGGGGTGATATAGTGTATCAAAATATTTTCCTAAAACAACCGATGATGCGGAAGGTGATCTGGGCATTACTACCTTTGTGGGGCTTTGCGCTGGCTGTCTATGGCTGGCATCTGTTATGGCTTTCCCTCTTTGTCTTCGTTCCCGCGGTACTCACCGAATATATCTTTGAAAAACGAAATAAAAAGAAAGTGAGTGAAGCAGTATGGGTAACAGCCCTGCTGTTTCTGCTTAGTCTGCCGCCTTTAACCCCCTGGTGGGTGGCGACTCTGGGAATAGTCTTTGCCATGATTTTCGGTAAAGCGGTATTTGGAGGTTTTGGACGTAATGTGTTCAATCCTGCCATCACCGGGCGTCTGTTTATTTATATGGCATTTCCTAATATAATGACACAGGGCTGGGTAGCTCCCTTCAGTGGATGGCAATTATCCCAGTTGTTTCAAAAAGCTGACGCGGTCAGTACTGCCACACCGCTGGGTCTAATCAAAGCCGGTCACAATCCGGAAATCTGGAATCTGCTGCTGGGGCTGCGTACCGGCTCCATGGGCGAAGGGATGATCATCCTTATCGTACTGGCGGCCATCTATCTCGTCTGGACGAATACAGCTAACTGGAGACTCATGGTTTCCACTCTGTTGTCCGGAGCCGCTCTCACATTTGCCTTAGACTTTTTCAATGTCCCCAAAGCGCTGGATACCCTGCCGGCTTTATTATCGGGGAGTTTATTGTTTGTAGCCGTGTTTATGGTCACTGATCCGGTGTCAGGCCCCAAAGATGACCGGTCCAAGTGGTGGTACGGTATCCTGATTGGAGTATCCGCTGTGATCATTCGTACTTTTACCGGCTTCCCGGAAGGCACCAGTTTCGCGGTCCTGCTGGGAAATACTTTCGCGCCACTCCTGGATGATCTGTATTCCCGGGTGAAAACCGCTAAGAAGGTGCAGGCATGAAGTTAAAAGAAAGCAAAATCTATACCATAGTCTTTACCTTTGTCATCACATTTATATTTGTGTTTATACTGGCCTATGCCAACCATATCACCAGAGACCAGGTGAAAAAGAACAGTGAACTCTTCCAGATACGGGCTATCCTGAAATCCATGCATATTTTTACTACCAATGATGACCAGGCTTATTCAGTGTACCAGGATCAGGTCCAGAAACTCACTATTACCAATGACCGGTATACCAATGAGACACTTTTTATTTATGACAATGGGACCACAAAAACCTATTCGATTATTTTCACCGGAGATGCGTTGTGGGGGACTATCACGGGTGTCCTCTCGGTGGATAAAGCAGTGGATAAGACAATAGGTCTTTCCTTTATAGACCAGAATGAGACTCCTGGATTGGGAGCGAGAATAGTGGAGGACTGGTTCTTGAATCAGTTTTCCAATAAAACTGTCCTGCAGACCAATTCTGAAGGAGTGCCAATCCGGGCTCTCACGATCATTCTGGGCAGATCAGACCGTATGGGTAATCCCAATAAAGACGATTATCAGGTGGATGGTATCAGCGGCGCGTCCATTACTTCTGCAGGTGTCCAGAAAGCTGTGAACAAGACCCTGCCAAAACTCTATGATCTTATCCAGGGGGTACAGCAATGAGCAGCTGGAAAGAAGTGATGCGGGAAAATCTCTGGGACAATAATCCGGTTTTTGTCCAGGTGCTGGGGATATGTTCTACCCTGGCTGTGACCAATAATATGATGAACACTCTTATTATGACTCTGGCAGTTACAGGAGTGACCGCTCTGTCCAGCTTCAGTCTTTCTCTCATGAAAAACATGATACCCCGCAAAGTCAGGATGATTGTCCAGACCCTGGTTATCGCTTTTTTTGTGATTATCGTGGATATTATCCTCAAAGCCAAGCTCCCTGATATCTCCAAAGCTCTGGGGCCATATGTAGGGCTGGTCATCACCAACTGTATCATCATGGGACGGGCAGAGGCTTTTGCCCAGGCAAATCCTCCCCTTATCTCCTTCTGGGATGGGTTGACTTCAGGGCTGGGGTACATGAGTGTATTGATGGTCATCGCAGTGTTTAGAGAGTTGCTGGGATTCGGCACTTTGCTGGGGGTTGGCATCATGCCCCATGGCTTTGTACCTATGACCATCATGATCATGGCTCCCAGCGGATTCTTTATGCTGGCTATTGTGATCTGGATCGTGAGGTCCATCATGCTTACCAAGGAGGCTAAATCATGACAATCCCTGATATCAGTCCCATTATACTTTTTTTCGCAGCGATATTTACCTCCAATGTGGTTTTAGCCAATTTCCTGGGTCTTTGTTCCTTCATCTCCATTTCCAAGGATTTAAAATCTTCCAGCGGCCTGGGTCTGGCTGTCACTTTTGTGATGACTATAACCATGGCTGTGGCTCATCCCATATACCACTATATTCTGGTGCCTTATGATCTGGTATACCTGCGCTATATTGTTTTCATCATCCTCATTGCCGCCGTTGTGCAGATTCTGGAAATGATCATTGACCGGGTCTCTACCAGTTTGTATATCAATCTGGGTATCTTTCTGCCTTTGATCACGGTAAATTGTGCTATCCTGGGAGTAGCCCTGTTTATGCAGATTCGCAATTATTCCTTTATCCAGTCAGTCCTGTTTGGCGTCGGTTCAGGGATCGGCTGGTGGCTGGCAATAGTAGCTCTGGCTGCTATCCGCAAAAAAGTGGACAAAGCTCCGGTACCGCCCGCCCTCAAAGGGGTAGGGGTGACGCTCATTGTCATCGGCTTTATGGCTATGGCATTTATGGGCTTCTCCGGTATGCTGAAAGTTCAATAAGCACAAAATTTCAGGGAGCAAAGCATGTCTTTTTTATCTTCCGCCCTCATCATTGCCTCCATCGGTGGAATACTGGCCGCATTGATCGTCATTGTGGACGGCCTGGTCAACAACTACGGAACGCTTAAAATCAATATCAATCACGGCCAGAAAGAACTCCAGATCAAGGGCGGTGCTCCGCTGCTGCAGACTCTGAGCGAACAGGAGATTTTTGTACCATCCGCTTGCGGCGGCAGGGGTAGTTGCGGTGCCTGTAAGGTAAAAGTAAATACCGATCTGGGCGGCATCTTCCCTACGGAAGTCCCCTATATGAGTCCGGAAGAACTCCAGAATAATACCAGACTGTCCTGTCAGGTCAAAGTCAAGCAGGACCTGGAGATTGAAATCCCTGAAGAACTCTTCTATGTCAAAGAATACCAGTCCACTGTAAAATGGATTAAAGATGTCACTCATGATATCAAAGAAGTACGTTTTCAGCTAAATAAACCGGATACCATTACTTTCAAGTCCGGACAATATGCCCAGCTGGAAGTTCCACCTTATGGCAAAATTTCTGACCCTACTCAGAGGGCGTATTCCATACAGAGTGTACCCAGTACCACCAACGAAGTGGAGCTGCTGATCCGCCTGGTTCCCGGCGGGATTGTGACTACTTATGTTCATGAATCTTTGAAAGAAGGGCAAAAAGTAAAACTGGTGGGGCCTTTTGGAGAGTTTGGCCTCAGGGAATCTGACGCAATAATTTTGGGTGTGGCAGGGGGCTCAGGTATGGCACCCCTTAAATCGATTTTCCTGGATATGTTTGAAAAGGGTATAAAAGACCGTGAAGCCTGGTACTTTTTTGGGGCTTTAAGTAAAAAGGACCTGTTTTATGTGGAAGAAATGCAGGAATTAGAGAAAAAGTGGCCTAATTTCCATTTTGTGCCCGCGCTTTCACGTCCCGACGCTTCGGATAACTGGAAGGGGGAGACAGGACTCATCACCGAAGTTCTGGATAAATTCCTGAAGACTAAAATAGATCAGAAAAAAGCCAAAGAGGGCTATCTTTGCGGTTCTCCAGGTATGATTGATGCCTGTGTCAAAGTGATGACCAATAATAATGTGCCTGCTGATAAAATATTCTACGATAAGTTCGCGTAAGGAGTGTGGGGATGAAATTATCACCGGATCTTAAAAAGGTGCAGGAGAATATGCAGCCGGGAGTAATCACCCAGACCGGGTTTTTAGGAGATGACGCGCGTTCTTTTATTGATATCATTGCCCATGATGAAGAACTGATGGATGAAGTAGGCATCACTTTTGAACAAGTTGTTGACCAGATGAATTTTCTACTGGAAGAAGGTCTCAAAGGACTGGGCGAACCCACTCATGTGAAGGACACATGGCTGGTCAAGATAGATGAAGCCAGAGGATATCTGCCCTGTCCCTGGGAAGACGGCATTTACCGTAAACGTAATGTGCAGGTCAAACACCTCAAATCCGGCAAAGTACTTAATTTCAGCGACTTATCTATCCACATGATCAATGCCCACCATTTCCTGCAGGGCAAAGGTGCTGAATACCGGCTCGAGCCGGCATTGTTGCGGGATGTACTGGAACTATAAATTTACTGTGAAAAAAGGTCTGCCCGGCAGGCCTTTTTTTATGATATAATGGTATGTACCCGGCCGATATCTCCTGATTCCAGACGGACCTTGATCCCCCTGGTGTGAATAGGGGCACTGGTCAGGATATCTTTGACAATCCCTCTGGTCAGCTTCCCGCTGCGCTGGTCTTTTTTCAGAATAATATCAACCTCCAGTCCGGGGTGGATATCAGAGCGTCTGGTTCCATCCATTTATTTCCCCTTCTTGGGAATCCAGTCCCAGGCATTTATGCCGGTAGCAAAGTACAGTATTAAACCGCCGCTAAAAATCAGCGCGAACAGAGCCGCCAGTTTGTAGGGGTTTTTCTTAAATAATAATGAAAACAAGCCAAAAAACGCAGAGACGCTGGCCATAAGGTAATACCAGAAATTATCCAGGCTCAGACCGAACAAACGTAATAAGCCCATGAGTGAAAGAATAGCCAGACTCCAGCTCAGTATCATCAGCACCAGAGGGGCATTGGCTTTATTACTCTTTTGTTGCGGAGTAGGGCGCTTATATTTTTCCATACCATGAGCATATATCAACTTCCTGTTCATGTCAACCATGATGTATTCCTGCATTTTATTAAAAATTCTAGTTTGATAAATACGGTCAAAGAGGTTATACTAAGAGCAGTAATAGCAATGGAGTGGAGTGATGAAAACTTTAGGGTTACTCTTATTATTACTTTCCGTATTGCAGGCTTGTGATTTGTCACACAATGGAATATATTCTGATCTGACTTATGAAGAGTTTTTTCGGATGGATAAAGTCCACCGCCTGAAGCTGACCATCAGTCTGTCGGAATGGCAGGCCATCACTAATGATATGTGGAAAAGTTCACGGGATTGGGGACCACTGGGCCGGGGAACAGATTACGGCACAAACATCAATTTTTTCTTCAATTCCGCCATTTATCGCCAGGCCCAATTTCAGGATTTAGATACTGGAGTGGTATTCGAAAACATCGGCTTAAAAGTCAGAGGGTCTACCAGCCGGTTTGTCCCACAGTACTGGGACGGCAGTTTTAAGTGGGTGCATTGGAAATTTTCCTTTAGCCACCAGTTTGAGGGCAATGAAGATGTCTATGGTTCACCCTCTCTGCCCGGCATCATCAAAAAGCACAGAAAACTCTATGGCGTAAAAGGCTTCACTCTAAAATACACCAGGGGTGATTCCACCTGGGTCAAGGAGGAATACAGTTATGCCCTGCTGCGTCAGTACGGCATACCTGCCCCCCTCACTACCTATGCCAATCTGCAGATAGAGATAACCGGATACACCAATATCAATTATGGTCTGTATGAAGTAGTGGAACTCATTGATGATGACTTTACAAAGAGGCGCTGGGGCCAGAAGGGCCTGCTCTACAAATGTCTGATCACCGCGGATGGTCCAGCTGATCTTAAAGTCAATAAGCTGTTCGACTGGGACAATGATTTTAACAAAAATGTTTCGGTAGGGATAGAGAAAATGGACCCCGTCGATATAATCCAGGCGGCAGCCTGGGATGTCAATGACTGGCCTATAGACCCTACAGCGCTCCGGGTCTACCGGCCCCGCTATGATGTAGTGAACAGTATGGGGGATCTTACCCGGGCCCGGCAGGTGATTGATGACCTGGTATGGGGCCTTTATACGGTGAGTGACGCTGATTTCCCGGTTTGGATCGATTCCGTATTCGATGTCAGGGGACTACTGCGTGTCCTGGCTGTGGATACCCTGCTGGGGCAATGGGATTCCTATTTCATGAATTTCAATAATTATTACCTATATTTACATGCTGATACCGGCAAGCTGATCTATATTCCCTATGACTATGACGGCTGTATGCTGGATCAGGGTATCATGGATGTAGCTTCCCAAAATATACCCATCACCAACCGGTCAGTCACTAATTTTACTTCCACCAATGCTATACTGATGAATAGAATTCTGGCTGTGCCTGCATTCCGGCAGTATTTTTACGACTGTGTCAAAGAACTAGCCACCCATCCCGGTCTATACAATTGGCCGGCTATGCGCGAAAAGATGAATAAATTGCAGGATATAGTCAGACCCTACGCTACCGCTCCGGACATCATCCATGATGATCCGGCCGGCTGGCTGGATGTGGATTATTCCAGTTTCCAGCGCTTTGTGGAGAGCCGCCTCAGCATAGTCAGTAACGAACTGCTGCACTGATTGCGCATAAGTAATTGAATATTGGCCCAATCACACAAACCGCTTTATACTTACTCCGTATCACCAGACTTCAGATGAAGAATGTGCTTTAAGAGGAAAATATGTGGGTATGGATATCCCTGACTTCAGCCCTAACCCTGGCATTGAGGGACACTTTTATAAAGATCCTGTCCAGGGATCATCCGGTGTTATGGGTTACAGCCCTGTCCCAGTTAGTTTCCGGGATGCTGATCACGGCAGTTTTTGTCCTGCTGTATCATCAAAGCCCTTCAGTCTATTTTCAGCCGGATGTAGGGTGGATATGGCTGATTCTGGTGCCTTTGGATATCGCGGTATTTACCCTGTATTTTTCCGCACTTTCCATCAGTCCCTTGTCCATCTGTGTCCCTTTTCTGGCCTTTACCCCGGTGCTCCTGCCCCTCACTTCCTGGCTCATACTAGGAGAGTCAGTGACTTTATGGGCATTTATAGGGCTGGTATTAGTGATGCTGGGAGCCTATGTGTTATTCTTCAAACCCGGGGATGATATCCTGGCTCCATTCCGGAATTTTAGAAAAGAAAAGGGCGCGG
>CAYRWR010000025.1:0-53894 GCA_964428015.1 uncultured Brevinematales bacterium
TGTTTTTATTGCTCCCTATATATCCTTTTATGGTAACTACTCCATTTCTTTCAGACCACAGAAAATCACTCGTACAACCGGTTATTTCTGGAACTTCAGAAGGTGTTAATGAACATGCAGTTAATATAAGCAGCTCTACGGTAAAAAAAAGTCGAAACGTGCTTTTCCACATGAAATTTCTCCACTACTTATGATTCATTTTGAATATATAATTATATAATATATCAATTATTTTCTCAATAAAGAATAACTATTATTAAATATCTTTATGATATATATGCAAATATGATTGTAAATGTTAGTGCTAAGGAATAATTAACTTTTTTATAACCTCATTTTAACTAGCTAGAATTTTTTAAACAAGAGATACAGTATCCAGTTTAACTAATCAAAAATATATTTTATGTATTTGCTCATGAAAGTGAGCATGAATTACGGGGTATTATTTGTAAATATCTCTGATATTATGGAAAACACAGCATCACACCAGAGGTGTTAAGGTGACGGCACCGCCGAAAGGTCGGGACTACGCCCGTGGCTCGGGACGAATTTAAAGTGTCCATCTATAACCTCCCGTGAGAGGGGATAACCACACCAGGGAGTCGATGTTGGGGGTAAGTGCTCGCCGGAAGGCGTCGGTGCGGAAGAGAAAGGTGGAAGGTGGAGGGGACTTGGCATAAAAAGAGGGGCGAATTATTATTCGCCCCTACATTGATATTGAGATGTTGTTACTTTTTCCTATTTCATTTTGATGGACTGCAGCTTCTGGTGCCAGTTCCAGGCGGTGGAGATGATCTTCTCCAGGTCGTAGTCCAGCTTCCAGCCGAATTTCTTCTTGACCTTGGAGCTGTCGGCAATGAGGTAGGCGGGGTCGCCGGGACGGCGTTCCACTTCCACTACTTTGAAATCCTTTTTAGTGACTTTCTTCACCATATCGATCATTTCCTTCACAGTGTAGCCTTCGCCTGATCCCAGGTTGAAGTAGTCGGTGCCTTTGTTGCCGTCCAGCAGATACTGCACGCCCTTGATATGAGCGTCGGCCAGGTCATTGACATGCACATAGTCGCGTACGCAGGTGCCGTCCTTGGTTTCATAGTCGGTACCAAAGATCTTGATGGAGTCGCGCTTGCCGATGGCGGCGTCCAGGATTAATGGTATGAGATGGGTCTCAGGGACGTGGTTTTCACCGGTATCACCGTCGGGGTCGCAGCCCGCCGCGTTGAAATAACGGAAGCGGATGCTGTTAAAACCATAGGCTGATGCGTAGGAGTCCAGGACCTGCTCTACCATCCACTTGGAATTCCCGTAAGGGTTGATCTGGATCTTGGCATCGTCTTCCTGGATAGGGATGCGCTCCGGCATCCCGTACACGGCGGCGGTGGAGGAGAAGATAAACTTATCGATGTTGTTGCGTCGCATGGCTTCCAGCATATTGATGGTGTTCTTTATATTGTTTTTGTAGTACTTTTCGGGATCGATGACGCTTTCACCCACTTCGATAAAGGCGCAGAAGTGCATCACCGCGTCGATTTTATAGTGCTGGAACACCAGGTCCAGCTGGTGGCTGTCGCCGATATCGCCCATCACGAATTCGCCCCACTGGGCGTTGTCCCGGTATCCGTGGGAAAGGTTGTCATACACCACTACATCGTAGCCTCTCTTTTTGAGAAGCTTACTGACATGAGATCCGATATACCCGCATCCGCCTGCCACCAATATTGCCATTTCGCGCTCCTGCTTTTGCTTTTTTGTATACCCTATTATAGTATAAAGATTGTAAAACACAAGGGAATTATTGGGATTTTTAGGGGTGGTTCACCACGGAGGCACTGAGGGCACGGAGGTGGTGGTTGTTAGGGGTCTAATGGGTGTCGACGATAGGGATTGTGTGGAGCTTTTCAGGAGGAGGGTCACCGCGGAGGACGCTGAGGGCGCTGAGGATTTTGGGGTGTTTCACCACGGAGGCACGGAGGGCACGGAGAGTTTTTGGGGTGGTGGTAAGAAGTAGTTATAAGGATGAAGAGTTAACCATAAAAGGATAGATTTATGAGAGGAAGGACCATTTCTATATATATTCCAGATGCAAACCCTAGAAGTATCAAAATATGTGATATTGCAGATAGTATCGTCAAAGCAATTTCAATTCCTAGAAATAAACTTAATGAGGCATGTAAAAGAGATGAATTAAAGGAACCTGGAGTTTATTTTCTAATTGGTGAAAAAAATGAAGTAGGAAAGGTTAAAGTATATATCGGTGAGGCAGAAGTATTACTGACTAGAATCAAACAACATAACTCTACCAAAGACTTTTGGAGTTCAGTGATTTGTTTCGTATCTGAAAAAAGGAATATCAATAAAGCACATATAAAATTTTTAGAATATTTTAGCTGCAAAGAAGCCAAGCGGATAAATAAGTGTGAATTAGAGAATAGTTCAACCCCTACGCAATCAAGTTTAACTGAACAGGATGAAGACTTCGTATTAAGTTTTTT
The DNA here is from genome assembly GCA_964428015.1 of uncultured Brevinematales bacterium. Classification (GTDB taxonomy): domain Bacteria; phylum Spirochaetota; class Brevinematia; order Brevinematales; family CAYRWR01; genus CAYRWR01. Next base: position 2,493 of record CAYRWR010000025.1, read on the forward strand.
CGATGATTTAAAACTTCTAATAGCAACACTGGGTCACCCTATCTTTGAAGAGTCAAAAAGAGATAAATCCAATTATTTCTATTGTAAAGGGAAGGATGCAAGTGCCACTGGTGAATATACAGAAGAAGGTTTTACAGTATTTAAAGGTTCAAAAGCTACCTTAGAAACAACAAATTCAGTTGGCTCATGGGTTATAGAATTACGAAACAATCTATTGGATAAAAAGATTTTAGAACCGGAAAATGGGATATTAGTTTTCAATGAAGACTTTACTTTTAGTTCACCAAGCGCTTCCGCAGCTGTAGTACTGGCGAGAAGTGCCAATGGTTGGACTGAATGGAAAAACAAAGAGGGGAAAACCATGGATGAAGTAATTAGGCAGAATAAATAATGACTGAAAAACAAAAAGAATTAATTTTATTTTACACTAACCAATTACAGAACTATGAAAATTATCATAATGCAAAAGAAAAAAATGTATGGAAAGGACTAACAATCTATTTCACTTTTATGATACCCTTTTTGAGTTTTATATTTAAACATAAAAAAGACATCAAGGATATAATTGCAAATAACCGCTTTTGGATTGGATTCATACTGATTGCTGTATTTCTAATATCCACCTTTTATACACTTTACCAATATTACCTACAAAACAAAGCGAATCAATATACTAAATCAATTAGACGATTTATACTTACAAAATTTCATAACGGCTTTGATAAGAATTCCAAAGTTGTCTTTTCGAAAGGGTGCTCTTTTCCTGATCATATTGAAATTACAAACGACGAGAATAACAATAGAATTCAATTAGTTTTTTACATAGGGATTCCAGTTTTATATCTTTCGATAGTTACAGCAATTTTGTGTATACTTTCTAAAATTGGATAGTACTCCCTATTACTAAGGCCAGTCGACAGGCTAACGCCCGTCGTCGAGCCCGATTCGTTAATCTAAATAAACCAGAAGAGTGAAATATGGATATTAATCTGATTAAAAGTGTGGGGCTGGCGCTGGCGGGGAACTCGCTGATCGCGGTAGGGCAGGGGACGCAGAAGTCCCAGGTAGGCTCCATACAGGCTCATGAGTCCCGGGGGCATAAATTCCGCCGCCTGCTGTTGTGGGGGGTGGGTATCCTGTCTTCCAACCTGGGCCTGGTCCTGATCTACAAAGGTATCGCCCTGGGGCATACTACTATTGTGGGGACTCTTTCGGGCAGCGGTCTGATTACACTGGTATTATTTTCACACTTTGTACTCAAAGAAAAAATCCAGGCCAAAGAGCTCTGGGGTGTGATTCTGATCTTCCTGGGGGTGCTGTTTCTGCCTCTGTGGCCCCTGGAGAACACGGCCCGGTATGTGCGCAACGACCTCCTCTTCCTGGGGACGGCGGCGGTCATCCTCATGGTGTGCCTCCTCCTCATCCTGATCGAAAAGCGCCGGGGTAATACCGTGGGTACCATCCTGGCCCTCCTGGCGGGGAGCATGACCGGCTTCTCCCAGATCTACCAAAAGGTCTCCAGTACGGAGAACATTCCTCTGTACCTCCAGTCCAGCTTTTATATTTTTCTGGCGCTGTTCCTGCTGAGCTTTTCGTCCATGCAGCTGGCCTACCGCCGCCACCGGGCCATCACCGTGATTCCCTATTTCAACGCCACTGCCGTGCTGGTACCCCTGATCGGGGGGCAGGTGTTCTTCGCGGAGCGGCTGTCCTGGGTGCAGTGGCTGTGCGTGGCCGTGATCGGCGCGGGCATGGTGCTGATCGACCTGGCTTTCCGATGGGAAGAAGGGTTGGGACATAAGTGAATATAGAAGCGGTCGGTTTCGACCTGGTCGGGACGCTTATCGGTTATCCCGGAATGGGCCTGGACTGGAGTGAACACTATCCGGCGGCTTTGTCGCAGGTAGCCCAACAGCTTAACTTAGCGGTGACTGAAGCCCAGACCCGTAGCGCCGCCACCGCGCTGTTGAAGTACAATACCCGGGTAAATACCCGCATCGGGGAAGTTGACGCCTCTGTCATTTTCCAGGAAGTGTTCAGGGAGTGGGGGGAAGGTTTCGATAAGGCATTAGCCATGGAGATATTCTTCGATTATTACCAGCGGAGTGTCACGGTATATGAGGACACTTTGTCCATCCTGAGGACTCTGCGCCGGACGGGGATCAAAACGGGCATCCTGTCCGATGCCCCCTACGGTATGCCTCATGCTCTGGCGGAAAAGGATATCTCCGCATTCCAGGACTGGGTGGATGTGTTTCTCACCTCGGTGGATACCGGTATCCGGAAACCGCAACCCGACGGCCTGATCAAACTGGCTTCCAGCCTGGAGGTCAAGCCGGATAAGATGCTGTATATCGGAAATGAAAAAAAGGACATTACCGCAGCCAAAGCTGCCGGTATGGTAGCGGTGCTCATAGACAGGGCAGGGTCCAGGGAGTTTTTCGGCCAGAATTTCACTATAAACAGCCTGGAAGAACTGGAAACCTGGATCTGATTCAGCCTGTCTGAATTGCAAATCCACTAAAATCTACCCTGCATTAACTTGACACTCTCTGATTAAGTATTAAACTTAATTTTTGTTCAAGGAGGCTGAAGTGAAAATAGGCACCATGCTCCTGAATGAAGGAGTAATCTCCTATCCCCAGTTGTCCGATGCCCTGGCGGTCCAGAAACAGGAACCGCAGCGTAAAATCGGTGAAATATTACTCTCTCTGGATTATATCGATGCCGGTCAGTTTGGCAGGGTTCTCCGGGACCAGCTGAAACAGGATGGGGTTCTTTAAAATATTATTACCTTACACTGGTATAGACTTTAACCCAGACTTGAGATGGAATTTTCACAGATTTTGCTCGTTTCAGGGTAAAGTCCACTATCTGTATTTGGGTATGCCCCATTTCATTTAATCCAGGATAGTAATCATCCCTTAAAATTGTGCCGTAATTTGTGATATAACTCAATCTGATTTATCCACATTTAAGGACATAGCGAAAAAGCCTTTAAACTTTTCTAGTATAAAAAGATTCAGAAAAACAGATTGATGCCGGGAAAAATTCCACGAAATACGTTATTTATTTTCTTAGTATTGATCAGCACGGTTATTTTACGGCATGATAAGCAAATAGAGCAAGACTGGATATAGCTCAAAAACATCAAATGAGAGTGTATTTTATTATCAGAAATCAGTTTATCGAGATTGTCTCAGTGTCACAGACTTTATCCCAGTATTTTCGCATCCGGGAAAAAGGCATTGAGGGCAAAATAGTATAGAACGATAAATGGTTTTTCAGTTTTATTTATTAAAGCCTGAATCTCTCCTTTTTGAATCACAACTGCCACGCCCTGGCAAGTATGAGTTGTCAGATAAGAAAAAGAAGCAGCTTCTCCGGTATCGGGAAAATATACAAATCTATCTTTATAGTTATATTGCTTCTGCTTTAGAGCGGATTCGTCAACTTTGGCGCGAATCATGGTGTCTTCGGTTTCGTAATTTTCCAGTCCGGCAAAAGGCATTTTATTATATTTCTCTCTATATCCTTCCAGATTTTCTCCACCTACAAACACCAGTGCCTGAGGATAATGCTTTTTCAGATACGAAAATCTCACCCAGTGGTATGGCAGCAGAGTCTGTTTAAATCCTGAGTCATTTCCTGACATAGCTCCCAGACTTAACTGTGGCCATAAAGAACCGGTTTGATAGTCATACATGACCAAATTTGAGTTATACAGATAACCGGATACTCCGAAAGTGCGTTGGTAGTTCTGCTTACCCTTTGACTGAAATACTGTCCCTGATCCGGTAAGTACACAATATGCAATTCCTATATTCTGTCCATTTATTTTTTCATTCACTACCTCATGCCAGATGAGAGGGGAGAGGGGATAGGCATAGGTTTGTTTCCCCATTTGAACCAGAATAAACCAATCTTCATCCTTCACATAAGGGATTAGTTTTTCTTTAATGACTTTTTTCATAGGCAATAATTCCGGTTTTCTTACAGACTTTATAGCCTCCGGGGGGAGTTTTTTTTCCAAAATATCCTGCCGCATGCTGGAGTCTTTAAAATCCAATTCCACCGAAAACATTAATAATGGTATTGTTAATAAAATTCCAATCCATATTTTCATTTAGCAGCCTTCCTCGTATTCATCTTCACTGTAATTCTGATAGCGTTGTTCCATCATTTTCTGCCTGAATTCCTTGGCTTCTTCTTCATCCTGAACAATTTTGTCGATAACATCTTCAATAGTATATGGGCGTTCATTCATGATCAAAGCAAACATATTTTCCAGTATAGTATCTGTGCCATATTGGGAGATACTTTCCCCCACATTTTTTTGTACCAGCAGACCCAGAGTCAATCTGGAATTATTGTTGGCTATCTGTCCATACATGATATAGTAGGTATTCCCGAATAAATCTATCAGCATGGAATAATTTCTACCATCCTGTATTTCATTTAGTTTACTGTGCAGATCCTCACCTTCCATCAAAGAAAAATTATATAATTCCGGTTGAGTAAATTTTACCTGTTCGGGGAATCGGGTAATAGAATCAGGAGACAAGCTATATTTTTTTTGATACCAGGAACAGGCACGGAAAATAGGGCCGGCGACAGGATCGGAAAATTTCGCTCCTTTGCGCGCATGGATTTCTTTTCTTAAGAGTGTCAGATAGGTTGTCCCCAATTGCTGAGCAACACCTTTCAAGTACGATGGTTCCTGCATGTCAGAATGATTAAAAATGATTTTATCAGTATAATCCTGGTACTTTTTGTTTTCAAAGAAAAGCACAAACTTTTGTAATGGATCTGAGGTCATTTCAATCTGAGCGATAATGTCAGCATTTAACAAATCGTCTGTATCAGTAGTGTGCTCATCCAAACGGGCAGGATCAAACTGAGGCAGAAAATATAAGGCTTGTGCAGAAAAATGGTATGACTCATTGGCATGGGTAAAATTTTTCAGAAACATAGAATCATAACCAAGCGTAGGGATGGCTGTCACCCCTTGGGGTAAAGAAATTTTCAGTGAATCCAGGAGGTCTACCCAGCGTCTCTGCTGCATAATCTCAATGTTTACCCTTTCATATTGGTTCATACTTTTTTTCGCCTGTTCCTGGGTTCTACCTTTGGAAACATACCACTGTGTGTGCCTGAATATTTTTTGCCATTGCGGTTTCTTAAAATCATATCCTTTTCTGGCAAAAATTTCATTGATATATACATCAGACAGCTTGATTTTCAGGTGCTGGAGAGAAAGAGAGATTTTATTGGGCAATGTAAACATATTATCTGAGAGATAGTATTCACTATCTCCAATATATCCCTTTTCATTTATCCAGTCTGCTATGATGATATAATCATATTCATCTTCCACCTGCTTGATGAAATCAATGTTTTTTTCCTCTAGGGGACTCAGCCCGGTAAAACTAAAGTCCGGGTCTACCTTATACCATGTAGCCTGGGAAAAAATCTGAGCCAGGACTATGTTGGAAAATCGGTAACCATGCCGCGCAAAAACTTCATTTCGCAGATAGGTATATGGACTGACTTGTAAATATTCCAGTGCTTTATTCACTTTTTCCGGAAGAATAAGATTTGACAGGACTAACTGCTGTGAATCCATAATATATTTTTTGGAGTTAAGATCCTTTTTAATAATGCTGAGAGCCTGTTCGCTGTTATTGATGGTTATCTCACAAGCTGCCAGACAAAAAATACATACAATCATTGCAAGTTTCTTCATATTTTACCTCCATTTGTTCCAAAGGAAAGGTGATATTCCCTGGAGAGAAGTTCTTTTAAATCTTTCATAAATTTTATCCCTGGATCTATCTTGTAGGTAGGTTTGTATTTTTTGTCTTTTTCAAGATACAATTTATAATGGGGCATTTGAGTGTTGGTATATTCATGATGTCCAATCAGATATTTGATGGATGGATATTTCGAAGTTAAATAATGAACTATCTGAGCATCAGCTGTTAATTGGGCAGCAGTCAAATCGTGAGAACTCCCCCCCACATTTTCAATTCCAAAAGAAGTGTAGTTTAGGCCGATCGTGTGACGGCCTATTACCTTTTCCGGCAGCAGAGAATAAACAGTTCCATCTTTGTCGACGAGAAAATGAACCCCTACATTTAGTGTACTGAACTTTCCCAGATATTTTCGTTCCGGGGGTAGGGTGTTAGACAGGAAGCATAACAAGGAATTCGTCAGATCATTTATCGCTGTATAGTGTATGACAATGATTTGGGGATTTTTGAGAATATAGGAATCAAGACCGTAATGGATGATGTTATATTCTCTGGTTAATTCCGCCTTGGTTTCATTCCAGATGGGGAAAGGGATGGTTTGCAATACAGGTTTGCTACATGAAACTAAAAATACAAAGCTAACTAACAACAATCTCCGCATAGTGACCACTCCTGAAGCTATTATATCTATTAATTCAGTATAGGTCTATTTTTAAGTACTTTAAATTTTCCTTCAATCATTATATTAAAATTACCTTTTGTATACAATCTTTATAAAAATAGTCAGCAGGAGAATTTTTTAGAGAATAATTTTTTACACCTTGAACATTTTACTCAAATCCAAAATTGAAATTGATTATACAGGAATTTAATCAGAAAAGAATGGAGTTTTGTCTTAAAAAAATGACCCCGACCCCCCATTAGTTTTAAACTATGGAGTTTCGGGGCGTAAGCCCTTTTTCTTACTTCAAATATTTTAGAAGTTCTTCAGTCCTGAGATATATCCAGGACATAGGTTCCTTCGACACCATTTACATTATAGGTGGTGATGTAGTAGTACTTGCTGTTTGTACAGTTATAACTAATAATCTGTTCAGCAACACCGGGGCCACTATCTGAATCACCGTCAGCCCAAATACTGCCACCTGAAGTAAAATACAAATTCAGGTTGGGGTCTAGGCCCGCAGAAGGAGTAATAGTAATAGTATAGGAATTGCCAGCTGTAAGCCAAATCATAAATTCATCTAAATCATTAGAAACCAGCTCACCTTTAATAGCAGTAAAAGCTTGTACCCTGTTGAGTGAAGCACCCCCATCATTTGGTTCGATTTCTGTATTTACACCAATATAATAATAAGTATTATTAAAGACTCCATTTTCATTCCTTTGATCATCAAAATAACCATGTGCTTGACCAGTAAATTTATAGACACCATCAGGAAGAATGAAAGTTGTATTACTTACAAAACTTAACTTAGTATTTGTATTAAAATAAATATCGTAGATGTAGTTGCTCAACAGGTTGTCGTTTGTAAGAAACGATACACGCGCACCAAAAACACCAATACATTCAATTTGCCAGGATAATACGAAACTATTACTAAAAATGTACATAGCAGGTACATTGGTAATTGAAATAGTTATATCTCTTGGTGGATCACTAGGACCACATGATTCTAAACTAACCCCTCCCAAAATAATAAACAGAGTGAGCACTAAAAACAAACCAATTCTCTTCATATATTTATCTCCTTAATAAAGATTTTTCTGATTTTTTTAATCTATCCCAAAATAGTATTTGTATCATTTACAAATACTGGATTAATAATAAACTAATTGTTTAATAACTCAAGGCGAAAAACGGGGGATATTCGGGGGGGGTAAATCAAAAATGCATTGATTTTCCTACCTATACGGGTTATAATTATATTTGGAAATGATAAGGACTTACATTGAAAAACAGTATACTGATAGTGGAAAACGACCTGACCTCCCAGGTGCTCCTGCGTGAGATATTGGAAAAAAACGGCTACAGAATAAGCGGAGTATTGTCCAGCGGAGAAGAGATGGCCGGGCATCTTAAGCAGCATGCCGTGGATCTGGTAGTCATGGATGTAGTTCTGGACGGAGCCATGGACGGCATCCAGGCAGCCCGTGCTATGCAGGACTACTTCGACATACCCGTCATTTTCCTCACAGCATTCAGTTCTGATGAACTGGTCAGCCGGGCAGTTGAGACCTCTACCTTTGGTTTTTTATCCAAACCCTATAAGGATACCGACATGCTCACCGTGGTCCGACTGGCTATCAGCCGGCATGCCGCAGAAAATCAGCGCCGCCAGAGTGATGCCCGGTACCGGGAGCTGTTCCAGTGCAGTTCAGACTCCATCTTTCTGCTGGATGAAGAGGGCAGGATCAATGACTGTAACAAGGCAGCAGAAAATATGTATGGCTACAGCCGGGACCAGATGTTGAGCAGGTCCTTCAGCTCATTTGTGGTAGATGATTTTGAAAGTGATGTCCTGCAGGAAGAACTTTTACCCTACGATAATGCGGATATCCAGTGGCACTGGAAAAGAGACCGTGTCCCCTTCCCGGTAGAGGTCAGCTACAGTAAATACAATTCCGGTGATGACATTAACAGCAGTGTAATCGTGCGTGATATCTCACACCATATATTGATGATACATGAACAGAAAAAGATTGTTTCCCAGATCAAAGACCTTGTAAAGGTAATAGACTCCAAGCCGGATATAAGGAACATCCCCTCAGAAAGTAGCCCTGGAGGAAAAACCCTTTATGACCTGGGGATGACTCAGAAGGAGTCGGAGGTCACTAAATACCTGGTAAAAGGCCTGTCCAATAAAGAGATCGCGTCCCGGCTCAATCTTTCCACTGAGACCATCAAATCTCATGTATCTTCTATCCTCAAGAAAACCGGTATGAAAAACCGGGTAGAGCTGATCAATTATGTCATTAAGAGCAGGATAAACCTGGGATCTGATTTTTAAACGACATTTCCGGATTCCTGCTCTTCCTGTAGAACACGTACCAGTACCATTCCCCGTTCCATGGCTTTTTCCAGATAAAGATCCCAGGGGGTGATAGGCTCTGTTTTCAATAGTTCATTTAATGTGGTCAGAATCTCTGCGAAGTCGGGAGCGCAGATATTAACAGAAAAGCCTTTGAGGTCATGTACCAGGCGCTGGGCTTTGACTATATTATTCTCCATAAATGCCACCTTCAGCCTGGCCAGTTTATCGGGCAGGTCTTCCAGAGCTGCTTCCACCAGTTTGAGATAGACCGTCTGATCATGACTGATTCGCTCCAACAAGCAGGATTTATTGAAGATAATCCCCTTTCTTTCCGGTTGGGATTTTTCGTAAACATGGCCGGATACCAGTCCCAGAGAATATTTATACAAGACCTTGGCCAGCTCTTCCCAGTGCAGAGGTTTCTGCAGGTAATCATCAAAAATATCTAGTGCGCTTATCTCTTGTATTTCTCTGGGAGAATAGGCGCTGACAGCTATGAGAGCCGATTTACTTTGTGTCCCCATTAATGAACGCATCTTACGGGCGGCAGTCACACCATCCATTTCCGGCATTTCCAGATCCATGAGTACCAGGTCAAATGCCCCGTTTTCATAGAGTTGTAATGCTTCCTTGCCATTCTCCGCCATCACCGGTTTTATACCAAATCTTTCCAGTATGGCCGTCAGTACCTGCCGATTAAATTTGTTATCTTCAGCTGCTAATACCTGCATATTGTCCAGTCCTGTGAATACTATCCCGTCTGTTCCGGAGGCGGTGGGAAGACTGCTGTCAGATCCAATGCCAAAGGGAAGGATTACAGAGACAGTAGTACCCTTATTAACTTCACTGTAAATCCTTAATTCCCCCTGCATCAATTCTACCAGATTACGGGTGATGGGCAGCCCCAGGCCTGTTCCTCCATATTTTTGATGTACCATACTTTCTCCCTGATAAAAAGGTTCAAACATCTGCGCCTGTTTTTGTTCAGAAATACCTATTCCGGAATCACTGATGACAAATTTCAGAGAAATCTGGTGTTGGTCTTTTTGGTCACACTTTACAGACAGTTTTACTTCACCCTCTTCTGTAAATTTGACAGCATTATTCAGCAGATTGAGCAGGATCTGCTTGAGCCTAACAGGATCTCCAATAAGCACTTCTGGTATGTCATCATCGATATTCACAGAATAGTCCAGGGATTTATTGAGAGCCCGGGTCTTTATGATACTGGAGACCGACAGGATGGTCTCCCTTAAAGACAGAGGTACAGGGTTTAACGACATTTTTTCCGCTTCGATTTTGGAAAAGTCCAGAACGTCATTGATTAATCCCAGTAAGATCTCAGAAGCTTTCATGGAAGTGGTGTTGAATTCTCTTTGAGAATCATCCAGCTCTGTGTCCATAAGCAGTCTGTTCATATTGATAATTGCGTTCAGCGGGGTGCGTATCTCATGGCTCATATGGGCCAGGAAGGCGCTTTTTGCCAGGGTGGCTTGCTGTGCTGTATCCCTGGCTAAAATTAACTCTTTTGTCCTTTCATCCACTTTGTTTTCCAGGGACAGATTCAGGTCTGATAAACGGTCCCGGGCACTTTGCAGCTGGGAAACTACCTCGATAAATGCTCCGGTAAAATATCCGATTTCATCCCGGGGCAGTTCGTCTGTGTTTATCGGGTTGATTTTTGAGGATTCTTTATCATGAATGACCTGAAGCAGTCCGTTCAAAGGATTGATCACCGAATCCCGGAATAGAAGAGGTAGTAAAAATGTAATGATCAGAAAGGCGAAGAGAAAGGTCATTACTGCCGGGAAGGTGCGTTCATTCAGGTATTTCCGATAGTCCAGATACCGATAACCGATCTCATAGAATCTGCCATCCCGTTCAAAATAGTAACAGTAGTAGAAATTTTTCAGGTCTACCATGTTATTACCGATGATGCGGGTATTTCTGACATTTAGAAAGCGGAGTTCCTGCTCCATCCTTTTGACGGTATTACTGATAACCTGGTTGGTATCATTGTAACGGGTCATAAAGACTTCAAATAGAAGATCATACGCCTGGAGGATGTTTTCCCTGCTGACATTGGTCTCACCGCGGTACAGGAGCGTAAAGTTGGTGTCAAACAGGATATTGTTGGTATTCCTGACCAGAATATAGCTAATGTCACCGGGCAGGTGACTTAATTTCTGATGGAGAATATCCCCTTCCAGCAGGGCCACTTCTCTGAATTTGTTTTTATCATAATCCCTGTCATACAGTGCATGAAATAGTGTGGAATTCAGACTTAGGAGGATAAACAGTAGTACCAGCATGATACTGATGATCCGGTTGGATAAGCGGTATTCCACAAACCGGCTGGAAATAACGATCTGATAGATGACCAGGGTCTCGATCATCAAAAAACAGACATAGAAAAAATAGAAGAAGTTATCATGCGCCTGATAAGCATATACCACTTCCGATACGACCACTACGACCGAGGAGAAGAATTTAACCACAGAAACTATGCCCAGGTAGGCAAAAGTACGGGCTTTGCTGTCTTGCAGCTTAAATACGGAGAATCTGTTTTTTTCAGGAAAAGTCTCTTTTTCCCGAATACGGCTTTTATTAAAAAAGATAAAGGAGACCAGAAGATTTCCCAGGGGAAGCAGTAAAAAATAGACAAAATCCCCCATGTTGACATACAGCTGATCTTTGATATTGAAAAGTACAGACTTGTTGGTTACATTCAGCAAAGTGGCTAACAGCTGTAGTGCCAGGAGTAATAACAGTATTATCATTACCACGCGGCTTTTTTTCTTGTGGTAATTTTCACCGAAGCTATAGGCAAAATACACCGCGGCAATAATACCCCCGAACAGGAACGATGACCCGATATAGGTGAGTAGTACTGCAAAAGAGTTGGTGAGGCTGTTTTCCAGAAACAAAACCAGGAAATAAAGTCCTGTCATAAGAGTATAAATTTGGTAGTATAGAAGAAAAGACGGTTTAGTTTTCTTACGTACCAGGGTGGAGACGATATAGCCCGGCAGAAGGATCATTGCCAGATACAGTACCGAGAATAAGGAAAAATTTAAATTATTCATACTGCATGCACCTTAATTTATTATCCCGGGATCTCTATCTGGATCATTCTGCATCTCACAGGCTTACCAAAAAAATATATAAGTGCCCGTGAATTTCATATCATTCTATATTATTAGGGTAAAAATCTCTAAAAATCTTCAAAATTCCATCTTTATTACTATTCAGTATGTACATAATGATTTTCATGACACTGTATATTTTTCCAGAGTAGAAATCTTACAGAGAAAAAGAGTGAGCAAATAAGTATGAACCAGCCTACTTATAGGTCAGATTTGCATACTTAGTAAATGGTGGTTGAGATATTAAAAATTCCTGAAAATAAACCTTTAAGTCATGATGTTTTTTTTAAAAAAAGGAATGGTCTGATGCCAGGTCTATTTCCGGCGCATACGCTGTCTCAGTAGCACTTCCAGCCGTTTCATATACTCTGTCCTGTCATCCACTTCCAGAAAGTCCAGTCCCATGGACTTAAACAGCCGGCGGTAGTATTCCTGATATTTCTCCAGATTGCTGAGTCTGTTACCGGAAAGCTCCAGGGCCTGGATACTGTCATCCTCCATATCCTGCAAATCCAGCAGTACCGGCAGTTTGCTTTTAATAGTCAGTTCCAGACTGGACTCCAGGTGGTCATGCACCACAATGGGGATGACGTCGTGCTTACGGCTCAGGGTCCCCAGACCGCTCTTGTAGCCTTCATCCAGAAAATCACTGATCAGGAAAATCACGGACCTTTTCTTGAGAAGATTGTTCATCTTAGCCAGAGCGTTCTGGATATTGGTACCCCGTTTGGACATGGGGTAGTACCAGGCGTCACGAATGAGGCGCAGCAGTTGTGACTGGTTGCGGGTAGGGGGGAGAATTTTTTCGATCTCTTCACTGAACAGAATAAGTCCAGCCCTGTCGTTATTGAAAAAAGAGGCAAAGCCCAGCAGGCCCACTATCTCGGCCATTACGTCTCGCTTGGTGCGGTCGCTGCCGAAATGGCTGGACGCCGATACATCAAGGGCGAAGATAATATTGAGCTGACGTTCTTCGATATAGGTGCGGGTAAAGGTCTGATTCATACGTGCGGATACTTTCCAGTCGATATTTCGGATATCATCACCCGGAAAGTATTGTCTTACATCATTAAATTCGATGCCCTGGCCTTTAAAAACGGAATGATAGTCACTCTGCATCTGGTCATTGACCAGTTTGCGGGCACGGATTTGTAGATGGCGGACTTTTCGGACTATATCCTGGATAGGTACTTCCGGTTCAATGGGGTTTGCTGGCTTCACCGCTGCCTTCCTCGCTGTCTTTCATCTCCAGGACACTGGCCTGGATAATACGCCGCCCCTCTTCATCGAACTTTAGGGCTTCTTTTTTTCTGACTGCCTGCTGATAGAGATAATAGATACCGTATCCCAGGAAAAATACTGCACCAGCCAGAATAAAGACCCCTATAAAAGCCAATGATACTCTGAATAGTAGCAAAAATAGAAATATACCTACGACCGCGTAAAGAATGTTCTGAAAAGGATTTTGATTCAAACTATACTCCTTGCATCTTTAATAATAGAAATGTTCGGGGCTTTTGTCAAGTCAGGGCGGGCTAGAATGTGTAAAAAACCGCACTCTATGCATCTTGACTTTGCTTTTCACTTCTTTTATACTGATACTGTATAGGGTATTTACCAAGGAGGAAATAATGTTCGGCGTCATTCTGTTTGTCCTGATTCTTTTAGTCTATGGTTTTGTATTATCCCGGTCTTTGCTCAACCGGATATTTCCTGCCGGTCAGGGCGAAGTCACCGGTATCGCCAGGTTTCTGCAGCAGATCGATCATTTCTTTGAAAACAAAGGTGTAAAATTCATCTTTTCCATCAGCGCGCTGATCCTGGGGATCTGGAATCTGTTTGCCCCTGATTTTAACGCTGGATTCAGTACCTCCATAATCGGGGCGATGCTACCTTCCTTGATCCTAATCGTGGATGGCCTTATCATAGATGTGGAGATTATAGAATTCCTCAATATACCCCAGGAAGCCAAAGATAAATACTACGGCTTCATTGACAAGATCAAGGATTTTATGGGTATAGTGACTCTGGTCTCCGCTATCCTGCACCTGGCCTTTTTCAAGCAGATTTTTCTCTAAGTCTTGATTGAGTTGACAGAAGACGGGGCTTGATATATACTATTTATCCTTAACGCGGCCATCATACAATGGTAGTATCTTAGCCTTCCAAGCTAATGGTGCGGGTTCGATTCCCGCTGGCCGCTGGATAATAATTAAAAGACGGTATCAGACATTTGATTACCGTCTTTTTTTATAAAGGATGGAAAAAATGCTGGATAAATTCACCAAGATTGTAGCGACCATTGGTCCTGCTTCTAGCGACCTGGATATCATTACCAGGATGATGCAGGCAGGAGTCAATGTGTTTCGTCTTAATTTTTCACATGGCAGTTTTGAAGATCATGAAAAAAGTGTCAAGCTGATCCGTACTGCTTCCAAATCTCTGAACCGTCATGTGGCCATTTTTCAGGATCTGCAGGGCCCCAAGATACGCATTGGACTGTTAAAAAAAGACAGGTACCAATTACATGAAGGGGACACTCTGGTCATTACAACAGAAGAGATTGAGGGTGACTACCAGAGAGTATCCATAGATTATCCCTACCTGCATGAAGAAGCTCAGCCGGGTCACCGCATCCTGGTGGATGACGGTCTGGTGGAATTAGAAGTGGAAAAAGTGGAAGGGCAGGACATTTACACCAAAGTCATGAACCCCGGTATCCTGAAACCACATAAAGGGGTCAACCTTCCTCATATAAAGCTGAAGAACATTTCTTCCATCACTGAGAAAGACAGGACTGACCTGGCCTTCGCTTTTAATCATGAGATAGATTTTGTGGCATTGTCCTTTGTACGCCATGCGGATGATGTTAAGGAGCTCAAGCTCCTCATGCTGCAGAAACATGGCCGTCATCTGCCTATCATCGCCAAAATAGAAAAACCGGAAGCAGTGGATGACCTGGAAAACATTATCGAATTCGCGGACGCCATCATGGTAGCCCGGGGAGACCTGGGCGTGGAAACCTCAGCCGAAGAAGTCCCTATCATACAAAAGACCATCATCCGGCGCTGCAATCTGGCCGGTAAACCGGTGATTACTGCTACCCAGATGCTGGAGAGTATGATACAGAATCCCCGTCCTACCCGTGCAGAAGCGGCCGATGTGGCCAATGCTATACTGGATGGTACCTCTGCTGTGATGTTGTCGGGAGAGACCGCCGCCGGCAAATACCCGGTGGAGGCAGTAGAAATGATGGCACGCATCGCTAAAAAAACGGAGTCCAGTATTATGTTCCAGAGACTGGTATTTGAAAAACGTCTCAACCGGGAAGACTATAATATGAATCTAAGGACCCGTCCCTGGGAAGCGGTGGGCATGGCCGCGGTAGAACTGGCCCAGACAGTGAGAGCTAAGTTTATAGCCTGTTTTACCCAAAGTGGCGGAACAGCCCGTCTGATTTCCAAGATGCGGCCTCCCATGCATGTGATTGGATTTTCCCCCTCATTAGCTACGATCCGCCAGCTGTGTCTGGCCTGGGGAGTCTATCCCATGGAAATCGGAGATGTGGCTACAGTAGATCAGCTGCTGGAAGGCGCTCCTGAAGCACTGAAATTTAAAGACCTGGTAGTGGAGGATGATATGATTGTCATCACTGCCGGGGTACCTGTAGGCAGCTCAGGTAAGACCAATATGATCAAAGTGGTCAGGATTTAGGTATCCTTTAATACTCCATGTATGATATCTCCCAGTTTCTGGACATCAAAAGGTTTGGAGCAGGTTGTATCAAATTTTTCAGCCTTTTCGTCCTGGATATCTATTTCTGAATATCCGCTGGTCAATATATTTCGGGTGTGTGGGTACTCTTTTTTTATAATGTCAATGATATCCTTGGCGCCTTTTCCTCCGGGAATAGTGAGATCGAGTAAAGTCAGGTCAAACCTGACACCTCTTTGTTTTTGTTCTGCCATTATCTGTAGAGCACTTTCGCCATTTTCACATAAAGTCACTTCATAGCCTAGAAATTCCAGAATGACCCGAGACGTGTTTCTGACGATTTCCTCATCATCCATCACCAAAATCCTGCCGTGGCCAGTGGCGGGTTGATTTTGATCGGAATCCTTTGCTTCTCGGTTTTTTAGGGACAGGGGCAGGTACAGTGTAAAAATACTGCCTTCGCCCTTTTTTGATTCAACATCTATCATTCCGCCGTGCTTCTTGATAATAGAAAAAGACGTAGACAAACCCAGTCCGGTACCCTGATGTTTGGTTGTGAAGAAAGGATCAAAGATATGATGCAAAATATTTTTATTGATCCCCTCTCCCTGATCACTTATTTGTACCATGATGTAGTCACCAGGTGGGAGAGAGAGTGAGGGATTAAAAGTTTCCAAAGTCAGATTTTTTGTGCTAATAGACAGTTTCCCCCCCTGAGGCATAGCTTCTTTGGCATTTAAAATCAGATTGTGGAACACTCTCTGCATCTGGGATTCATTATATTCCACCAGATCACGTTCATGCTGGAAATCAACTATCAGTTCGATATTAGAACCGCTTAGTATAAACCGGGTTGTCTCTTCCAGAGATTCAACCAGGGGCATGGTGACTCGTTGACTGTTGCCCCCTTTGGAAAAGGTTAAAAGCTGACTGGTCAGATTTTTAGCACGATAGGCGGATTGTTCCGCCCGTTTCAAGATACTGACAATTTCCGGTTGATTTGATTTGTAGCTGGCTATGGATATGTTGCCCAACACCCCTGTCAGGATGTTGTTGAAATCATGGGCAATACCCCCCGCCAGAATAGCCAGAGCCTCTAATTTATCATTACGGAGTTGTATTTCTTCCAATTTAATACGGTTTTTGAGATTGTGGATAATGGTTAGAACCAAATCTGTTTTTCCGTCATTAATAACAGGGATCTTCCTTATCTCAAAATGAGTATCCTGACCATTTATAATATGATTTTCCTGAGTTGTCACCATTTGTCCTGTCTTGAACACCGTACGGTATTCCTGCCGGTTCACTTCATCAAATTGGGGGAATAATAAAAAAACATCTTCACCCAATATTTTCCCTTTATAGCCTTTTTCTCTGAGAAATCTTTCCATACTCTGATTGTGTACAACTATACGGTAATCTGAGTTAATGACAAAAAGAATATCATCAAAGGCATCCAATGTGTTTCTGTATTGAATTTCAGAAATCTTGATGGCCAGCTCTTTTTCCTTCTGCAGATTAATCTCATAGTGAAGCTTTTCTATTTCTCTTTTGTCATGGATCAGAAAAAGAAATGAGTTTTTTTGGGTAGATGAGGTCCCAAAGGCCGTAGCCATTACTGATACGGGGATAATATTACCTGCAGAATCAATTATAGAAGTATCAATCTTAAAAGACTGCCGATTGGCCATATATGTTTTGATTTGCTCAAAAGCCTGTTTTTCATCGTGAATATATTCATAGAGGTACCTGGACTGAACGTCTTCCTGAGGAATCTGCAGAATTTCAAAAAAGGAATGATTGCATATTAAGATTCTGGCTTTTTCATCAGTAATCAGTAAAAGTTCAGATGATGTCTGCATCAGTTCCTGTAGAATAATATTTGCATGGAAATCTAAAAACTGATATTTCACCATTACATACCAAACACCCAGGAGCCAGATCAGACCAAAATTATGTATCATGGCAGGAATTTCTTTCCAATGCATAAATTGAACCAGTATGACAAATAAAACGGTTAAAATATAGGGTATCAGGTTTGTGATAAAAAGAATACCTGCCATCATTTTAAAGGATTGATTGGGAGCAGTCTTCCACCAGATGGCTATAAAAACCAGACCTGAAAGAGAAGTAGCAGCGGTAAGAAAAGTGACCAGTATCGCGACGGGCTGTCCTGGTTTGGTATGTATTATCCAACCCAAGCTGGATTGAACAGGATCGAGCCAGTTTCTGATATATAACACAGATAGTATTGTGCATATCAAAAAAGGCAGGTAAATCAGGATAACATAAATAACATTCAGGTTTTTTTGGGTTCTACGAGTCATTTCTATAAATAGGAAGAGTAGGGAAGAAATCGTAGCAAAGGCAAAGATACGTGATAGCAGAAAGAGATTCTCAAGATTTTCTCTGGAAGGAGCGTCATATACAAAAATCATGAATAGTGACCAAACAGACAATAGAATGGCAGATATCGCAAAAATCTGGTTTAACCTGGATTTTCTATTTCGGCTGAGAGCTAAAATAGCCAGGAAAAGGGATAGACTCATGGTAAATGAAGATAACAGAGAAAAGAAATTCATTACACCCCCTGGCTATATTATATACACTAAAAATATAATGTCAATTTCAACAGCTTTTACCAGTTGTTTAACTGTCAATGAAATATCTGAAAATTTATTAATAAAACATGCTTTTCAAATGTTCAGTATTCCACCTAAGAAGCAAATAGATTCAGGAGAATAAATATTTCACCGCTTGATTTTTCTTTATAATAATCTATAATTTTAAAAACAATAAGGGTAACAAACTGGAAAAAATCTCAAAGAAAAAGAATCAGACCAACAAATATTTTCAGTATATTGCTGCCAATAATCAGATGATCATTATTATCACTATCTATGTGTTAATGCTGATTTTTCACATCATACCATTTATTCAGGATTTTCACCGGGAAAATGTGTTGTATCATATATTAAGCCTCTCTGTCAGTGGAGTGTTTTTGTTAGCTTCCCTCATATTTCGCAGGAACAATCTCAAGCAGCTTCTCATTCTGCTGCTCTTTCCACTGTACCTGACTTTTTCGCTGATTTTTAATATACATATAGACTGGAATTTTTCTCTGTTATTTTTATACCCGGTCATTGCTTTTATTGTCCTGGAAAAATATTATGCTGCTGTAGCCTGTTTTGTCTTAATTGGTGTCATGCTGATACCGGCTTTTTTATTCAGTTTCGGAGTTCTGAGTTTTGATTATATAGTGACAGAAATGTGGATTAAAATATTTGTGCTGGTAATAATGACAGCACTCATAATGTTTTTATACTGGATGTGGGACCGCAGGATACAGACTGCTTTAAAAAATCTCTATTCTGATTCACTCACCGGTTTACCAAATCGACAGAAGTATATGGATGAGTTAAATAATATTCCTGACCCTTTTCTGCTTTTACTGGATATTGATTCATTTGTAGAAGTCAACGAAGGTTTTGGTACAGCAGTGGCTAATCAGATTCTGATTGATCTGATAAAAGAAATCAGAGATTTCCTGTATCCTTTGGATTATAAACCTTATCGCTTGAATAGCGATGATTTTCTCATTGTCTTTCCTCATCAGGGTGCTAATCCTAATTTTGACTACATGCAGGTTGCTAAAGAGATGGTGCGAACCATTTCTGAAATCCGGTTTGAAGGTACCGTAGACGGCATGAAATATGATGTCCATATCACCATAACCATCGGGATGACCCGATCCCCGGAATATCCCAAAGCATCTTTACTATCGCGGGCTAATACAGCACTAAAAAATGCCAAACTCAATTCTTTACCTGCACTTATTTTTACAGAAGATCAGGACAAGGAAAAGACATTCCAGTCAAATGTAAAGTGGCTGAACATTCTTACAGATGCCCTTCAGGAAAAAAGGATCATACCCTATTATCAGCCGATTTTCGATAATACTAATGGTAAGATTTCCAAATATGAAGCTCTGGTAAGGCTGCGTGATCCTGAAGGCAAGATCATCAGCCCCTTCTTTTTCCTGGATATTGCGCAAAAATCCCGACTCTATCCCCGCATAACACAGACCATGTTCAACTACGTCACCCAGTTGATCAGCCAGACGGGTTGTGATATTTCCATCAATCTATCTATGCGGGATATTAAGAATCCGGAGACTGTCTTGATAATTGAAAGCAGTCTGAATCGGCATCCCTTTGTAGCTCGTCACATGATATTTGAACTGCTGGAAAATTATGAATTGGAGAACAGTCCCCAGCTGACTATTTTCATGCATAATATGCGCAGTAAAGGTGTACGTTTTGCCATAGATGATTTCGGTAGCGGCTATTCCAACTTTGAATATCTGATGCGCATCAATCCTGATTATATCAAAATCTCGGGAGAATTAGTCAAAGACATCCATCAGATTGCGGAATCGCGCATCCTGGTAGAAAATATCACAAATTTTGCACATAAGATGGGCTTTGAAACCATTGCAGAATATGTTCACAACGAAGAAGTCTGGAAAATCATCAAAGAAATCGGGGTTGATTTTTCTCAGGGATTTTATTTAGGACAGCCGGAAGAGAAATTGCTAATCCTGAATGAATAATCATTTCTGAATACCAATCTAGTCAAATAAATCAGGAACGCTGCTCTATAATCTGAGATATATCGAAGATCGGCAGGAATAAACCTACTACGATGACACCGATTATCAGTCCGATAAACAGTATCATGACCGGAGTAATCACTGAGGTTATCTTTTCAATACTGTTGTCTACTTCTTTTTCATAAAAATCGGCGATAGATCCCATCAGTTCTGATAGACGTCCTGATTCTTCACCCATTGCTGCCATCTGCAGCATGATGCCGGGAATGTGAGGGTTGGCTTTGAGTGCACCGGTGAAGTTTTTCCCCTGGGTCAGGTCATGGGTGGCGTTGCGGATGGTTTCTTCAAAAATGGAATTATTTACAATACCGCGTAAGAGGTCCAGTGATTCCACCAGAGTGATGCCATTACCCAACAGTACCCCCAGGGTACGTGAGAAACGGGATAAGATATCCTTTTTGACCAGTTCACCCACTACAGGTATGGCAAAAAGTACGGTTTCATAGATCTTTTTCCCTTTGGGGGTTTTGATAGCCCGATTGACTCCAAACACCGCCAGGCCAATAATACCGCCAATTAGCAACAGATGAGTTTTAATCCAGTTTGTCACAGCAATCAGGCCCTGGGTAAAACCAGGGATTTCCCCTCCAAAAGACTGATAGGATTCCTGAAAGCGGGGAATCAGGACCACGATAAAGAATACCAAAATAATGACTGCGAAGCTCATTATCACTCCGGGGTAGAGCAGGGCAGAAGAGATTTTTTTATTCATGTCATATCTTTTCATTTGATATTTTAATACTTCAGTTAAGGCCTGACCCAGGCGCCCGGAACGTTCTCCGGCACGTACCATATTAACATACATCTCGGAAAAAATAGTTACATACATGGCCATGGCGTCTGAAAGATTTTTACCAATTTTAAGCTGGTGCAGGAGTGACAGAATCACCATTCTCAGGGCACTTTGGGGGGGAAGTTCTTCCATGGTGATTTCCAGAGCTTTGGTGAGAGGGATACTGGCATTTATCCCAGTGGCCAATAATCGCGTAAAAACAATTAGTTCTTCTGGTTTGACTGCTGATTTTGATACATTCTTTACGGGTTTTAGCTGACTGAGGATCAATTCCTGATTATACAGCTGGGCGCTAACCTCTTCCTTGGTATCCGCTTCAATAGTACCGAAGACTTTTTCCCCGGCAGAATTATACGCTTCATAACTGAAAATCAAGCTAATCTCCTAAAGCAACTATCTTTTCTATTTCTTCCAGGGTAGTGATGCCTTTTTTTACCAGGGAGATGCCGGAATCTCTTAGCGTCAGCATACCTTCCTGTTGTGCGATATCTTTGAGTTCAAAACTGGACTCTCCGCGCAGCAGGCCTTTTTTTATAGGATCAGACAGCTTCATTATTTCAAAAATAGGAGTACGACCCTGATAACCGGTCTTCTGACAGGATTTGCATCCTTTCCCATAATAGACCAGATCTCCCGATTTAAAACTATCTGAGATTTCCATTGAGGCTATATCTTCTTTGGTGAGTTTCTTTTCAGTCTTACATTTTGTACAGATCTTGCGGACCAGACGTTGGGCGATAATAATATTCACAGTAGAAGTGAGCAGGTAGGGGGGGATACCCATATCCACAAAACGTGTCAGAGATGAAGCTGCGTCATTGGTGTGTACAGTTGATAATACCAGGTGGCCGGTGAGTGCGGCACGTACCGCGATATCGGCAGTCTCCCGGTCACGAATTTCTCCCACCATGATGATATCAGGGTCATGGCGCAGGAAGGAACGCAGACCGGCGGCGAAAGTCAGGCCGATCTCAGAGTGTACCTGAGTCTGCGATATGCCATCTATCTGGTATTCCACCGGGTCTTCCACTGTCAGGATTTTCTTTTCAAACTGCATCAGATACTGCAGAACAGCATAGAGTGTGGTGGTCTTACCGCTACCAGTAGGACCCGTGACCAGTATCATCCCATAGGGTTTCCTAGCTTCTTTCTTGATCTCGGATTGGTGATGGCTATCCAGACCCACATCATCCAGGCCCAGGGCTGTTTTTCCTTTATCCAGGATACGCAGCACAGCGTTTTCGCCATGTACGGTCGGTACAATGGAGACGCGGATGTCGACTTTTCTTTCTTCATAGATGATCATGATACGTCCATCCTGAGGCAGACGCTTTTCAGAAATGTCCAGTTCAGCCAGGATTTTGATACGGGAAATGATTGCCGGGTACATGGCCAGATCCATTTCTTCAATCTTGATCAGAACACCATCTATTCTATATCGTAAAATACAGGACTTCTCATATTTTTCAAAGTGAATATCAGAGACATTCCGGCTGATGGCGGTATTAATGGTTTCTTCCACATAACGAACCACAGGTGAGTCATTTTCATTGATCTGCTTTTCTTCTTTTTTTACAGGAACTTTTTTAGCTTTGGGGTCAGTAGGGCTGGCAGGAGCTGCACCCGCAAATTTTGCCAGAAAATCCTGAATGGCACTTTCAGTGGCGTACTGTACTTCAACTACTCTGCCGGTCATAAATGATATTTCGTTAATCATGGCGGTATTGGTAGGTTCAGACATAAAGACGTGAATGGATTTACTGTCCGCCTGCACCGGAGCGATACCTTTGGTGCGGCAATAGCGTAGAGGTAAAATATTGAGAATATCCTTATCAGCGTCACTTTCGATTAAGGTCTGAAATTTGATACCCAGCTGTTTTTGGAGAAAATCATACAGCACTGTTTCATCCAGGTGTCCCTGTTCCTGAAGAATACGCCCTAGTTTTTTACCGCTTTTGGCCTGCAGTAAAATTGCGTTGTCAATAACGGTTTTATCAACTATGCCGTTTTCAACCAGAAGTTCACCCAGTGTTTTATTAAACATATCGTTTTCCTTTGTGTCATCTGATTAAGTGTATATCGCTTACCAAAAAAAAACAATAAAAAAATTGTTGCTAGATAATGGTATTATCGGGTAGGATTGTGTTTTTTGGAATCACTATCAGATCACCCTGAATGGAATATTGTTCATAATGACCATCTGCTTTTTTTTCATCATTGGCAATAATGACATTATTACCGATGCGGCAGTTTTTATCTATGATGGCATTGTGAATTCTGCAATCCCTTCCTATTCCCAATAACGGGATGTTTTTCTCACTTTGCTCTTTTTGTTCCTGAATAGTTTCATAATAGTCATTGCCCATAATGACAGAACGATCTATATGGCAGCCAGAACCGATAACTGAACGGACTCCTATGACACTGGATTCGATATAGCAGTTGGTGAGGATACTCCCATCCGACACTAGAACTTTGTTCAGTGTTGTATTCTGGATTTTAGATGGGGGTAAAAACCGGGGGTGAGAAAAAAAATGGTAATGTTTATCATAAATATTGAAACTGGGCAAATCTTCAGTCAGAGTCAGGTTTGCGGCATGAAAAGTGGAAAGAGTACCAATATCTTCCCAGTATCCGTTATGAATGCTGCCGTAGATTTTGTTTTCATGTACTATATGTGGGATGATTTCCTTGCCGAAATCTATCATTTGAGGGTGATCCTTCAGGACATCCATTAAAACCTCTTTTTTGAAAAGGTACATATTCATGGAAGCAAAACATTTTTCAGAAATTTCGTCGTTATGAGAGGACCAGGATTTATCGATATGGCTGGGGTCTGGTTTTTCCAGAAAGTCCTTGATTAGACCATTTGAATCCATATGTACGATACCAAAACGCATAGCTTCGTGCCGGCTGATGGGTAGAACCCCCAAGGTGACATCCGCATCATGCTCCAGGTGCTTTTCAAATATTGCATGAAAATCCATCTGGTAGAGCTGGTCTCCTGCCAGTATTAAGACATACTTTACATTATGATGATTCTGAAGGTGATGGATAGCATCTCGAACAGCCTGGGCAGTACCATGAGAAAAACCCTGCAAACTGTTAGATACGGTCTCTTCCGCAGCCAGTATCTCTACAAATCCATGATGAAAAATATCAAATTTATAGGTTTGTACAATATGCCGGTTTAAACTGGCAGAATTATATTGTGTCAGTACAAAAATTCGATTGATAGCGGAATGTATACAATTGGATATGGGGATATCAATGATCCTGTAATTACCCGCAAAGGGTACAGCAGGCTTGGAACGGTTTCGGGTGAGGGGATACAAACGTTTCCCCATGCCTCCCCCCAGGACTAGGGCTATTGTCTGATTAATGGCAGCAGTACTGGCTGTATCCCGGTTTTCTGGCAATTTTTTACTCCTTTATTCATTGTAACATAATGTATTGGGCTGTCAATAAAATCTGAAAAAATAGAATGCTGGTCTTTTGACATTCTTTTTGGGTTGCACTAAAATATCCTCTTATTCCCTCTATATGAGTAATAAAGGAACTAGCATGAAATTAGCCAGCCTTCTCAACAAGAATCTGATTTTTCTGGGTTCTCCGATTAAAAGTAAAGAAGAAGCTATCCGGATGATGGTGGACCATATCACCCGGGCTTATTCTTTTGAACTGGTAAAAGAAGATATATTTACTCAGGTCATGGAACGGGAAAAACAGGGTCCTACTAACCTGAAAGTGGGAATATCCATACCCCATATAAGACTTAAGATATTTAATGATTTCATTATTAGTTTTTGTATTCCCAGTAATCCCATAGTGGAAAATGGTCTTACCATCAAGATGATAGTTCTGATAATTGCATCCACCGTTTCGCCGCACCTGCATCTGAATACCTTAGCAGCTATGGCTAAACTGGGTGATTCACCTGATCTTTTTAATAAATTACTTGTGGCTCAGACTCCTCAGAATTTTGTGGAGATGATAGAAAATTCTGATCTTAAGGTCAAAAAGGAACTGTTGGTAGAAGATATCATGTCTTCAGGGCTGACTCCGGTAAAAGAAGATACCAGTCTGAGAGAAGTAGTCAACCTGATGAATGAGAATAATACATCCTATATTACCGTACAGGGCAATAACGGCCAGGTGGGGTATGAACTTTCACTGCATGATATCATTCAGAAAGGTATACCTGACTACGCGCTACAGCTGGAAAATATCAGTTTCCTGTCTACCATGGGGCCTTTCGAGGATCTTCTGAAAAATGAAGACCGCATCCAGGTCAAGGAGATCATGCAGCCTATAGAACATTTTCTTTCTCCTGAGCAGACATTTTTGGAAGCTACCTATATGATGGTCAAGACCAATAAAAGAAACCTTCCGGTAATCAAAGATGGTAAGGTTTTAGGAGTAGTAAGTGTAATGGATGTACTCAATAAAGTACTGAGAGGTTAAAATGGAATTTCATGTAATATTAGCCCTGGTAATCTTTATCGGAGTCTATATCCTGATCACTTTTGAAATCATAAATAAAACTCTGGCGGCACTTTTAGGTGCATCTATCTTTTTAGCCTTTTCCTTTCTACATCAGGAAGAAGCTTTTAAACTTATCGATTGGAATGTGATATTTCTGCTCATCAGTATGATGATCATTGTTGGTATTACCAAGGACACCGGACTTTTTCAATTTGTGGCGATAAAACTAGCTAAATTGTCCCGAGGAAATGGCTTTGTAATATTATTATTGCTCTCAGTAGTTACCGCTGTCTTTTCAGCTTTTCTGGATAATGTGACTACAGTCCTGATTCTGGCACCTATTACCATCCTGATTGCGGTCGAATTAGGACTTTCTCCCACCCCTTTCATCATATCAGAGGCATTAGCTTCTAATATTGGTGGTACGGCGACTCTCATCGGTGACCCCCCCAATATCATGATCGGTAGTGCTGCAGGTCTCACTTTTAATGATTTTCTTTTAAATCTGGGTCCCTTGATTTTGATACTCATAGGTGTATTTGTCATCATGGCTTATCTCTTCTGGGGCAAAAAAATGCATGTCACCAATGAAAGAAAGGCCCGTATTATGGATTTTGATGAAAAAAAGTCTTTGAAAGATAAAGGGCTTTTGATCAAATCACTTTTGGTCCTGGGCCTGGTAATTACCGGCTTCGTTTTACATGGAGTATTCAAAATAGAAGCGGCTACCGTGGCTTTGGTTGGAGCCACCCTTTTAATGATTCTTTCCGGCAAAAAAGAAGTGGAAAAGATTTTCCATGAAGTAGAGTGGACCACAATTTTCTTTTTTATCGGTCTCTTTATCATGGTTGGTACTCTGGATGAACTTGGGGTTATCAAAGCCATGTCTCATGGATTACTCAATCTTACTCAGGGAGATATAAAAAAGACTTCCATTATACTTTTATGGGGTTCTGGCTTTCTCTCAGCTATCATTGACAACATTCCTTATGTAGCCACTATGATACCTCTTATCAAGGGTATGGATGGACACATGGCAGGTGCTCAATCTATAACGGTACTTTGGTGGGTCTTGTCAATTGGTGCCTGTCTGGGAGGCAATGGGACATTGATAGGTGCTTCTGCCAATGTGGTAGCAGCAGGCATTTCAGAGAAAAACGGCCATAAAATCTCCTTTATGGAGTTCACTAAATATGGTGTTATAGTCACTGTAGTTAACCTGGCTATAAGTTCTGTATATGTATGGTTGTTTTATTTGAGATAACAAAGTATAATCATAGCTGGAAATATTTCCTGGGACAAAAAGATTTTCTAACGGAGTATACCAGGCTATGGAAGGCAATGCACTATTATTTCTGGCAGTTTTTATCTTATTTTCAAAGATAGTCAGTGATCTGTTTTCTCGTATAAACTTCCCGCCAGTGCTGGGAATGATTCTGATAGGCCTCATAGTGGGTCCAACCGGTTTTCATCTTCTGGCAGATGAAGGGGATATACACAAATTACATTTTTTTGCGGACATCGGTGTTATTATGTTGATGTTTATGGCTGGGATGGAAACCAACATAAACGACATGAAAAAGATCGGTAAAAACGCGCTCATCATTGCCGTGGCAGGGATTATCGTCCCATTTATCGGCGGCTTTCTTCTTACCTATTATTTTTATCATGACATCATGATCAGTGTCATGATGGGATTGGTTTTGACTGCTACTTCGGTTTCAGTGAGTGTCATGGCGCTCATGGATATGAAAAAGTTCAACACGGTGGAGGGTAGTACCATTCTGGGTGCGGCCATCCTGGATGATATTATCGGGATTATCATTCTGACCATTGTATTGGGAATGACCGGAAGAAGTGAGCATGGTGTAGCTCAATCTATAGGAATGATTGCACTCTATATTACCGGGGCTACTCTCGTGGGTATATTTGTTTTTCCCTGGCTGTTGAAATGGGTAGAAAATTTTAAAAGTGAAGTACCCGTCATCACTACTGCCCTGGCAATGCTGTTTATCTTTGCCTGGGCCGCGGAACAGGCGGAGGTTGCCGGAATCACCGGGGCATACCTGGCGGGTTTATCCATTGGACAAACCAAGTTCAAACACCGTATCGAAGAAGGGGTGAATACCATTGGGCAGGCTTTATTTGTCAGTCTGTTTTTCGTGTTTATAGGATTTGATACGAACCTGAGGGGCGGGAATATCAACTGGCTGTTTACAATCCTCTTTATGGTGGTGGCAGTTTTTACAAAAATGATAGGAGCGGGACTTTCAGCAAAAGCCTTGGGATTTGATTGGCGCCGTTCTATGGTAATAGGTTCAGGTATGATTCCCCGGGGAGAAGTGGGGCTGGTGGTAGCCAGCTTGGTCACTTTGGAAAAAGGGGGGTATTTATCCCAGGAGCAGTTTTCAGCAGTGGTGTTTATGGTTATAGGTACGGCTTTTGTCACACCCTTTTTATTAAAATTCTTTTTCAGGGACAAAAAAGTCCCCGGCGAATTAATCAAGGAGTAAGTTATGCTAAAAAGATTTATTGAAGCAAAAAATATCCTGATCAATCCTGAGTCAGAAAATAAAGAGACACTTTTAAAGCTTATGGTTAACAGAGCGGAAGAATTAGGTTATTTAAGAAAAGACAATCAATTCTATAATGATATCCTGGCAAAAGATCAATCCGGTGTCATGGAATTAGGGCCGCATATCATTTTGCCCCATGTACGCGCGGACTATATCAACAAGTTATTTGTGATCCTGGCGATCAGCAAAAATGGCTTTCAGTACAAAGGTGCCAAAAAGAATCTGGGGCATATAGTACTATTGGTGGGAGTACCCAAAGAAGGCAATGAATATTTAAAACTATTGGCAGGTATTTCTCGTCTCATGATGCGTGAAGATTTTGTCCAGGATCTTATCAATTCTGAGATCCCGGATGACGTTTCTTATGCTATAAAAAAGTGTGAAGTCCAGATTGAAAGAGCCGAGCATCTGAACGCTAAAAAATATTTGATCATCCTGACTATAAACAAGTCATTTAAAGAAGATAGGGTTACAGCCCTCCTGGCAGAAGTGGGTGTGGAACTTCCAGTGGAAATAGAGGGGCGGAATCTGGAAAGTGCTTCTTCCTTTATGCCTTTTCTGGCTACATTCGGCTTATCTTCCAGTCTGACTAAATACTCCAAAACTTACATGGGAATATCAGATGAAAAAGATGCAGCTGACCGTTTATTTGGCTTATTAAAAGAAACAGGCCTGGATTTGGATGAAAATGGTACAGGTTCTTTGGTACAAATCGAAGTCATGAATTCCTATGGCGGTTTTGCCCAGGACCTGGATTTTTAAAAAGACTATATATTCACAGTTCTCAATTTGACGCTTTAGCCCGCACCTTTTATAATTAACCCAAAATCTTTTCAAGGACAAATCCATGCTATATTCACGTATGCTTATTCCTACATTACGAGAAGTACCCAGCGATGCCGAGATTACCAGCCATCAGTTGATGTTAAGAGCAGGTCTCATACGCAAGCAGCAGGCCGGACTATATACTTTTCTACCTTTGGGTCTTCGGGTCCTGCAAAAAATTGAAAAGATTATCAGGGAAGAAATGAACCTGGCAGGAGCGCTGGAAATCCGCCCCCCTTTTGTGACACCGGCAGATTTATGGAAAGAAAGCGGACGCTACCAGGCCTATGGAAAGGAGTTGCTCCGCTTTAAAGACCGCCATGATATCGAACTTCTTTTGGGACCGACACATGAAGAAGCCTTTACACAGGTAGTGCGGGACAATGTGCAGAGCTATAGGGATCTGCCTCTTAATCTGTATCAGATAAATACGAAATTTCGAGACGAAATCCGTCCGCGCTTTGGAGTGATGCGCAGTCGTGAATTTATTATGAAAGACGCTTATTCTTTTGACATTGACGAAGCAGGTCTGGATGAAAGTTATCAGGCCATGCGTACCAGTTATCGCCGAATATTCAAACGCTGTGGGCTGGATGTAGATCCTGTCCAGGCCGATACCGGAGCTATGGGCGGATCAAATTCAGAAGAATTCATGGTTCCTTCCGCAGTAGGTGAAGAAGAAATTGTAAAATGTCATTCCTGCGGTTATGTAGCCAATACCGAAAGAGCTGTCTGTAAGACTGATTATGTCAAGTCTACTGAAAAATTGGAACAAATGACAGAAGTCGATACTCCCAATGCCCGCACCATTGAAGAACTGGAGAAGTTCTTCCAGGTGGGAGGTAACCGGTTTATCAAATCCATCATCTGTGTGGCAGATGGTCAAGCTGTTATGGCATTGATACGGGGAGATCTGGAAATAAATGAGATTAAACTCAAAAATCTTCTGGGTGCCGCAGAACTGGAATTGGCAGACGAAGACAAAGTCAGGGAAGTCACCGGTGCACCGGTTGGTTTTGCCGGGCCGGTGGGTCTGAAAGGTATCCGGATTGTGGCAGATGATTCTGTAACCTATATGGCCAATGCCTATACCGGTGCTAATAAAAAGGATAAGCATCTCCAGGGAGTGAATATTGGTCGAGACTTCCAGGTGGAAAAATCCGGTGACCTGCGTCACGTTCATGCCGGAGACTTATGCCCGGAGTGCGGGCATGAATTGAATTCCTATAGGGGAATCGAAGTAGGGCATATATTCAAGTTAGGGTATAAGTACACTAAATCCATGAATGTGACTTTTCTGGACAAAGATGGCAAGGAAAAGAACCCCATCATGGGTTGCTATGGTATAGGAGTGGCCCGCACTATGGCCAGCATTATCGAACAGCTGCATGATGATAAGGGAATTAAATGGCCCATGAGCGTGTCTCCCTATCATATTCTGATTTTGCCGATAAATGTCACAGATGAAACCGTGATGCGTACAGCACACGAGCTGCATGACAGACTATCCGGCAAGTATGAAGTCATGTTGGATGACAGAGATGAAAGGGCAGGAGTTAAATTCAACGACGCTGATCTCATCGGTATACCTATACGCGTGACTATTGGCAAAGCCTTTGCATCAGAGAATAAACTGGAAGTCAAACTACGTGACGCGGACGAAAAAGAACTGGTTGATGTGGCCGATATTGACCGTAAGATGGGAGAATTATATGAAAAAGAAATGCAGAAATATCAGCCTTAGCTTACTGGCACTTTTAGGTCTGGCTGCTTGTCAGGCACCCATAAAGCCAGACACATCAGTCAAATATGTGTTTCCTACTGCAGCTCCACTGTCATATACTTTTAAAATGGATGTGGATGCCAACGCTGACGCCGGGTTTTTCCAGTATAAAGGCAAGATTGGCATGGATGCGATTATAGAATTGAAGAATGTCATGACCAATACACCATTTGGTGAAAAAGTACAAATGAATATGAAAAATCTGGATGTCCAGTCAGATGATCCCCGCATAAAAGCCGGGATTTTGATGGGAATGAACTATTTTAGAAGTTACTATGCCTATCTGTATTTGACTGCTTTCGGAAAACTGTCAGTACTATATGGATCCAGAGTACAACCGGAATTAAGCAGCTATGGAGCCATGATTTTTCCGGATTTTACTGATCCTGATCAGGTATGGTCAGGCAGCAGTCAGGACACCAATTTTTTTATTAATCTCCAACAACAACCCTATCATATCACAATTTCTAAAGTAGATGGACCGGCCAGTATGAAAGATACTTTTATCATGATAAACCGGTCATATATCTACCGTTTATATGAAGAAAAGGATTATAAAGAATCAGTAGATCCTCAACCTTTTGCAGTGATAAAAGCCAATTTTAAAATACTCTTTGATAACACTGCAGGTAAAATACAATCTGAAGATATTGATTTGGATATGAGGGTATCCTATCCTATGAAACAAGGCATTTTATCACAGAATTTAGTGTTAAATGCCAAAGGAAAAGTTGCAATTACCGCCATCACTGAGATGCTGCCATGAGTCTGAAAATCATGTCCTGGAATGTAAATGGTATTCGTGCCGTGGAAAAAAAAGGGTTTCTGGACTGGATGAGACAGACTGATCCGGATATACTTGGCCTCCAGGAAACTAAAGCCAGCCCTGATCAACTCAGTGAAGACCTGCTGGATATTCCCGGATATCATGCTTTTTGGAGTTCCGCTGAAAAAAAGGGCTATAGCGGTACTGTCATTTATACCAAGATCAAGCCCCGCGAAGTAAAATATGGAATTTTAGACGATTCATTCAATCATGAAGGCCGAACCATAATTGCGGAATATGATGATTTTGTTTTTGTGAACACCTATTTTCCCAATGGTAAAATGAATGAAGATAGATTAAAGTTTAAACTGGATTTTTATGAAAATTGGCTCAAGACTGTGGATCAGTATAAGCTGCAGGGTAAAAATCTCATCATGACCGGGGATTTTAATACTGCTCATCAGCCCATCGATCTGTCCCGTCCCAAACAAAATGAAAAAGAATCGGGATTTTTACCTATAGAAAGGCAATGGATTGATAAATTCCTATCCCATGGTTACATCGATACATTCCGGGAATTGTATCCCGGTATTCAGGAATTTACATGGTGGAATATGCGGACCAATGGACGACCCAATAATATTGGCTGGCGTATAGATTATTTTTATGTAAATGAAGAACTTTTTTCACGGGTCAAAGACTCATTTCATAATACAGAAATCATGGGTAGTGACCACTGTCCCATAGGTATAATTCTGGATTAATTTTTCAAAAAGTGACATTTCTGCCTCTTCCTGTTGTTAAAAATCAGTAAAGACAGGAGGAAAAAATGAAGAAATATTTTATGCTTATTATGATATTGATTTCACCCATGCTATGGTCGGAAGAACTTAATAGTCTTATCAGTCATTCCCGTATGAGCTGGGGAGGTTTTGGTGGGCCTACGGCCAGTCTGACTATGATAAACGGTCAACCCGCCTATATCAGTGGAGGGGAAGGAGCACTGCTGATTAACCATCGTTTGGCTATAGGGGGAGGCGGGGGTAGCCTGCAAAACCAGGTGACTCAACCGGCAGGCGGCACCGATATTAATTATCTAACCATGTCGTATGGAGGCATGATGGTGGGATATCATCTTTTTGCACGATCAGCCATACATTTTTCAGTATATGCTTTTGCCGGCGTGATGGATCTGGGAAGTGTTGATATACATGGTAATGAAGCTAGTACTACCTGGTTTTTTGTACAGCCGCGCATCAATATCGAATTCCGCATTACCCGATGGATGCAGGCAGCTATTGGTATCAGCAAAGTCCAATTTCTGGATACGGAACACTACCAGCTTGTAACTCAAAATAGTATGAATGACTTTCGAT
Organism: uncultured Brevinematales bacterium; assembly: GCA_964428015.1. Classification (GTDB taxonomy): domain Bacteria; phylum Spirochaetota; class Brevinematia; order Brevinematales; family CAYRWR01; genus CAYRWR01. Next base: position 35,417 of record CAYRWR010000025.1, read on the forward strand.
TGGATGCTAATATTCGATTTGGATGGCTTTAAAAAATCTAACTGGACACCCTTGTAATGAGGGTGTTTTTTTATGCTTGTTTTTTCATTATTTGTATGGCATACTATCTTTAGCATGGTAAGAGGAGTGTGTCATGAAAAAATTTCTTATAGTATTTATCATGATCCTTATGATGGGTGTGACTACCGGTCATTCTAAATCAATGAAAAATCTGGTAGATATCCTGGATATTGACTGGGGAGCTTATAGCAGTGTGGGATTAGATTTTGGAGCTGTAGGCTCACAATATCCCACCTTTCTGAATTGGCGAGCCGTTATAATGATGAACCACTTTTTTGTGCTGGGTGTGTCAGGTAGAAACCTGTTGGGACAATATACCATGCCTCAACAGACAGGTGGAGAAAATGCCTTTCTGAAAAACAGTTATCTGGGATTCACCATGGGTATACATTACTTTTCCTATTCCCCCATTCACTTTTCTACCAGTATGACAGTTGGTTCGGGGAGGATAGGGTATAACACTGTATCCGGTGCTGAATCAACGGAAAATTTCTTCGTCATGATTCCGGAAATTGCAATTGAGATCCGATTGGTGGAGTTTATTCAGTTTGCCATTGAAGGGAGATATCCGCTATACTTTAATTTCAATGATCTACTAGGTGTGGGTTTGAATGATATTAACGGTTTCTATTGGGGTGTAAGTGTACGTTTTGGCAGTTTTTAAAATAAAAAAACCTGCCGGAAAGCAGGTTTTCTCTCGCGCCTAACAGGGTTCGAACCTGTGGCCTTTGGAACCGGAATCCAACGCTCTATCCAGCTGAGCTATAGGCGCATCAGACAAAGATTATAGCAAATAATATTAAACCTGTCCAGATTCAGGCACTATGTGAATTGTCTTTCCCATTTCATTTTGCCAGATTTGATTCCGATAATCTGCACGAGGAGTTCCCATGCAGAACCGATCTCTATGGCTGATCATCTTATTGTTTGTAATAATGACCTTAAGCGGCACTGTGATATATTCTTTAATAGAAGGCTGGGATCTTTTAGATAGTCTATATATGACAGTAAACGTTCTGACCACAATAGGATTCAATGAAGTTGCCCCTTTGAGCCGTTGGGGAAAAGTTTTCACCATATTTTATTCACTGGCTGGATTTTTTATTCTGGCCGGAGCCATTTCCGTGATCAGTTCACATGTCATCGAGCACTATGTTTTGGGGGACAGGAGGATTAAAAAAATGCTGAAACAGATAAAAAAAATGAAAAATCACTTCATTATATGTGGATCCGGAAAGGTGGGACGGCATGTTATTAGAGCCATGATGGAAAGTAAAAAATCATTTGTGGTAGTAGATTCAGAGGAAAAATACCAGGGAACTTTTTATGAAGATCTACATAATACGCCGGATTATTTGTTTGTCAAAGGAGATGCCACCCGAGAAGAAATTCTACTGGAAGCCAATGTAGATCAGGCATACGGCCTGGTATCCTGTTTACCGGAAGATCATCAAAATCTATTTATTGCATTGACAGCCAAAAAAATAAACCCCAATATTCATATATCTACCTATGTCAAAGAAGAAAATAATATCAGCAAATTTTATCATGTGGGAGTGGACGAAGTAGTCAGTGGAGATTTTGTGATTGGTAAAAGGTTGGCTACATCACTATTGAATAAAAATATTGCAGCCTTTATCGAACAAACAACCATGGTAGGCGAAGATGAAGCCTTCTTCCTGGGTGATGTAGTCATCCGGGATAATTCACAGGTCATAGGCAGGACCATTCGCGGAGCTAACATCTTTCAAAAAGTGGGTTTATTGATTTTTGCTATTAAACGGGCAGATACTCAAAAGTATGTGTACAATCCGGACCCCAACACAATTCTACGGAAAGGCGATGTTTTAATGACCTTTGGATCTGAACAGGACATAGCAGACCTGGAAAAATATATAAATCAATAATTGATCAATTATGTCTGATTTTCTGATACGGAAATGGAATATGTACCTTTTCCTTTCTTTTTTGCCATATACAGTGCAGTGTCAGCATCCCTGATAATCGCATGCACGTCTCCGCTATATTGGCTGGTGTAAACTGAGATTCCTATGGAACAGTTTAAAAGCTGATGTTCCGGAATCTGTATAGGATGACTGACATATTCTTCTATATCATTCTTAAAATTAACATTCTCCCTGATTAGCTGATAGATACGGTTGGCCAGAACAATAGCGCCATCTTCACCCGTCTCGGGTAAGACACAGACAAATTCATCACCCCCATAGCGTGCCAGAAAGTCGATCTCTCTAACTGCACTTTCCAATAGAACACTGAATTTTACCAGAAGCATGTCCCCCACGTGGTGACCAAAGGTATCATTATAATATTTAAAATTATCCAGATCTATAAACATCAGAGAAAAAATACTGCGTGGTGAATCCCCATAACGTTTGATACGGTTGATCTCTGATTTTACCTTTTCAATCAAAGCTGCCCGGTTTCCTAATTTTGTCAAAATATCAGTCACCGCAGCCTGTTGCAGGTGTTTGTTGAGAACATTCAGCTTTTGCATATTGAGAAGAATCTGCCGTTTCTGGTCAATTTTTTCCAGTGCTGATATCAACTGACGTATAGCCAGACTCAGTACTTCCATATCCTCCTGTTCCAGATTATAGTTTTCTTTATTAGCCAGACACAGAATATGCCCATGCCATTTTGTGCCGGTGATTAATGGAAAACTCATCAGACTATGGACCCAGAGTTTTAGATGATTCAGTGATTCTTCCTGTTCTACATGAGGCATAAAGATATTTACCGGCTTGACAGTAAGTATATTAATGAGGTCATTGCCGTGATCTTCCAGAAGACTCTGTGAGCTATGCCGTGAATAAAGCTCTATCCATTCACCATTCTGGAAAATATGAAAATAGACACTATCTACCAGAAAACTGTTGTGAATGTGATCAACGGCTTTTCTGATCAACAGGTCATGACCTTCAAACTGGCTCATGAGAGTCTGGAAAGAATTTAGGAAGTGTATTTCATCATATTTTTTATGAAGAATTACCAGGGTATTCTGCATCTTAGCGGATTCAATGATCCATTCAAAATCAATATTAGCAGGTTTTCCGTGGAAGGGAGAAGGAAGAGGTGGATTTTCATCTAATTCAGCCTGGATTAAATTGTGATAAAATTTATTACCCAAATCCATGGATCGTTTTAATCCTTCTTCCAGAAGGGATTGAGATTTTTCAATCATACCATTTGTCTTAAGGAATCGGGCATATTCCAGACAATACCATGGCCCCATGTATTTAATGCTGTCATTGGTTTTATTTAAATAGTGACCGGCTCCATTGAAATAAAAGATGGCCAAGCCTACTTTGTCATCATGTGTCTGAAGAAATGCGTTCAGCATGTAGAACAAAAAATACTCTTCGTTTTTAGCTGTATATGGTGCCAGTCCCATTACCTGAATGCGGGTCCAAAACTCATAAGCCTTGGCATAATTGCCGTTCATGCAGTAACTTACACCCAAAGTGGCATATATGCCGAAAAGTGAATGATAAGCCAGGTTTTTTAACTGAAGCACATCCATTAGATAAAGAGTTTTTTCCAGGTAGTCAATAGCCCAATCTTCACGGTATGCAAACAAATAAGTATATGCCAGATTAAAGAAAGTCATGGCGATCTCATGGTAGTCTTTGACCTTTTTAAGTAAACCCAGAGCTTTTTGAAAATTTCTGTCGGCTTGTACATAAGTACCCGTCATAAAATGATAGAAACCCAGGCCATTATGGACATATGATAATTCCAGCGGGTTACCCAGGCGCGCTTTGATTTGTTTACTTTTTCGGTATAACTTGATTACCTCTTCATAGTTGCCTTTTACCGCCTGCACTAATCCCATAGTTTGATATGCCACAGCTAAACGGAATTCATTTCCATTTTTTTTGGCGATGCTGACACCCAGGTGGTGTATATTTTCAATATTATCGTCCATACGGGAATATTGACCAAAAGGGTTGGTGGAGAAAAAAGCCAGATGATTTTCCATTTTGAGTTTTTGGGCAATTTTAATTACCCGGTAAAACATTTCCTGCCAGCTTTCAATATCATGTTTTCTGCTTTTATCTTCAATCAGGAATAACAACATTAAAGCGTAAAACACACTTTTATCATCTTTAATTTCACCGGCTAATTTCAGACATTGGTTTGCCAGCTTTTCAGCGGTTTCCAGATCTTCTTTGTTTAGATGGATAAAGCCCAACTGTTGATGAGCATAGATAATTAAATTGGTCATACCCTGTTGCTGGGCAGTATTCAGAAGAGCGTGATAGTTGATATATGCTTTATCCTGTTCTTTTAGATGGTAATTGACGTCTCCCATGAGCCGCAGCAGGGTACAGTTTTCATCCAGAGTCAAACCATTTTCCAGCTGAAACTGATTTTTATATAATTGATTGCATAATTCCAGGCTATCCTGCAATGCTAAAAGCTGGAATGCGTTCCAGGCCACGGTCAGGTTTTCAACGGGCTTCCTTACATTTATTTCAGTATTTTTATCATCCAGATCCTGATCATTGGAGGTAAAATCCAAAAGAATAGAGTAGTTTTGAATTAGATCATTCATTTTCCGCCATTGCTCTTCTTCAATTAGGTTTGAAAGACGGGCTGTTTTGTTGATTGAAAATACAAATAGAAAAGGATATTGGGTAGCCTTTATTATAAACTGGTCTATTAATTCAAAGGTGGAATGGGGAATTAAGTGGAAGTTCTCGACAATTATCAGCGTAGGTTCGTCCCCTAATAAATTTACAAACAGATTCCAGATACTTTCCATTATACGGTGCTGTTCATAACTTAGTTCATCGTCCAGAATATTTTCATATCTTTCCGCCGTACCTTTTTGAAAGTAACTGAGTAACAATGGTATATGATATTGATATAAATTGGCGCTTTCGAAAATCTGAATAAGTTCTTTTTCAGATTTATCTTTGAGTTCATCCTGAATCCAATTTAAAAAAGGAAAATAAGGATCAAAATTAGATGACTCCAGGCAGCAATGCAATACACGGGGATGAGGCCGGAGATGGGGTAAAATCTTCTTTATAAAAGGGGAAAAATGAGTCTTTTGATTTGTATTAAAAAAAATTGAACGACATTTATCTGCCTGAGACTCTGCCCACAAAGTCTCCAATAGTTTAAGATAATCATAATAATGCTTGTCCACTTTTCCTTTATCCCCTTTTCACTAATCTGTATTGTACATTAATGTGTTAATATTTTCAATGTTCTAATCACTAAACAAACGTTTTTAATTCGATTTTTTTTTATGATTTTCACTGTCTTTTTTTTTCTTGACAGTCTATGAATTCTGATGTTATTATAGTCAAATATCAATTCTGGAGGGTGTATGAAAAGAATATTATTTTTCATGGTTTCGTTAGTTCTTGTTTCTTCCTGTGGACTTTTAGGTGGCGGGAAAGGTGGCATACAGATTATCAATAGTACTACCGAGTATGACTTTCTGAATGTTTCCATAAACAGCGGAAGTGTGACGTCTACAGTATTAACTACAAATCAATCGATCACTGTGGGGGACCTTGATTCAGGAGATGTGTCTGTTTCAATACAATTATCCAATTTTAATTTTGGCCTGGATACAGGCGGAAAAGGTATGGTGTACAACAATGTACATAATTTTAATATAGTTACAGGGCAAACTAATGACTACACCATTTTTCCTGCATATTTAACCATATCCAATAAAAGTGCTTTGAATTTGGGATATGTCTATATTAATTCTACCAACAGCTATGATTTGATGCACATTATGGGTGTTACATCTCCAGGTGTGACCAATTTTCTCATTCCTAACGATGGATATATTTACACCAATGAGTTCATAGCCGGGACATACCAATTCATTTTTGTTTCTGGAAAGACCAATAATGTGAGAAACACAAATATTATTTCAGTCTCACTTTCCGCCTTTGAAACAAATCACATCGAAATCACTTCTTACTAAAATTAACTTTGTAAAAAAAAAGCCGGCATATATTTTTTTGCCGGCTTTTTTATTTTTTGAGGCTATCCAGTTCTGCCTGATCCAGAATTCTCCATTGTCCTGGGGCCAGACGGCCCAAAGTCACAGAACCTATACTGACCCGGTGTAGCTCTAACACTACATGCCCGGCCTGTCGGCACATGCGTCTGATCTGACGGTTGCGGCCTTCTACCAGGGTTATAGCGAATCGGTCTGTGGCCAGACGTTCTACTTTAGCTGGTTTGGTCTTTTCACCCAGAATATACATGCCCTTTCGCATTTTTTCCAGACTCTCATCCTGAATAGGGCGATCGACCCTCACATGGTAGAGTTTAGGGCAATGATTCCCGGCATCAATTATGTAGCGGGGCAGACTGGAATCATTGGTTAAGAGCAGCAGGCCGTCAGAATCTTTATCCAGTCTCCCTATGGCATTCAGATCATCAGGCAAATCCTGGAGCAGCTGGTAGACATTTGTACCTTCTTCCCGGCTTCTGGTAACTACTACTCCCCGGGGTTTATACAGTGCCAGTGTCACTTTTTGAGAGGAAAACGATTGGGAATCAAACAGAGTCTCTATCTGATCCAGTCCGGAATGGACATGCCGGGCGGGATTTATTTCTATTTCACCATTTACTTTGACCTGGCCGGCCTGGATCAGTCGATCTGCTTCACGCCGCGAGCAAAGACCCTGATGTGCCAGGTATTTATTGAGCCGTACCCCGGGATCCTGCATCTCAGTCCCGCCTTATTCCTTGATAGCTACGTAAACTACGGTACGCCCCCGGTCCTTTTCAAAGCGGAGATCAAACAGCTCGGTATTGGCTTTTATGAGCTGGCTGAGCTGCTTAAATCCATAGGTGCGGGGGTCAAATCCGGGATCCAGCTGATAGAGATTGGAACCCAGGGTAGCCAGATGTGCCCAGCCGTCTTCCTGTACACTCATATCGAAGGCCTCCTGCAGCAGCGAGATAAGACTTTCATTCTGAGCGGTGGGAGCATCTTTTTTGTTATTGACGGCTTTGGCAGGTTTTTGAGTGCGTTTAAAACTTTCCAGGTTTTCAGTGTAGATAAAAACATTGCAGGCATTTACGAAGGCTTTGGGTGTATGGTTCTTTCCCACACCCATCACAAACAGACCTGCCTCCCGAATCCGGGTAGCCAGACGGGTATAATCGGAGTCACTGGATACAATGCAGAAGCCGTCCACCAGGCCCCCATGCAGAATATCCATAGCGTCTATAATCATAGCTGAGTCGGTGGCATTCTTGCCTACAGTATAGCGGAATTGCTGAATGGGTTGAACGGCATGGTTGTTGACGGTCTCTTTCCAGCTGTTCATATTGGATGTGGTCCAGTCACCATAGATTCGTCTTATGGTGAGCACGCCGTATTTTCCAGCTTCTGAAAGTATCTTGGTAATCAGGGATGCCTGAGCATTATCCCCGTCAATGAGCAGAGCGAATCTTTGCTGGGTCTTCTTTTCGGATATTTCATCACTCACTGGCTTTCCTTTTTTTATTAGTATAGCAGAGTAGTGATTATTCCACCAGCTTCAGAGAGGTACTGTCCGCCTCATCCTCAGTCTCATCCAGGACAAAATGGTCGATGAGCTGCATTAATTCTCCCGACATGCCGTTATTCTGATCGGAGATTTCTTTGATCTCTTCTACAGCAGTGATGAGCTGGTTGAGTTTGGTGATATGATTCTGAATGCTGTCCTTGGTCTCCAGGGAGATATCCCGTAGGTTGCGCATGATTTCTGCGAATTCATGAGTACCGGTACGCTGTTCATTCATAGCGACCTGGACTTCTTCCGTAACCAATACCATATCCTGAGTGGATTTTAGTATTTCTTTGGCGGAATGATTCTGTTCTTCCAGAGCGGAATTCAACTGGCCCATGATATTCACGTTCTGATTGGAATAGGCCAGGATCATATCCAGACCCATACCGGCTTTTTCAGACAGAGTCACGGACTGGTCTATTTTTTCCACGATGGCGTTTACCACATCTCCAATATCTTTGGCATTCTTAGAGGTGTTTTCCGCCAGGCGGCGTATTTCATCGGCCACGATCGCGAATCCTTTACCGGCTTCACCGGCGTGTGCGGCTTCGATACTGGCATTCATGGCCAGCAGATTAGTCTGTTTGGAAATATCCGTGATCAGTTTCAGCATTTTCAGGATCTGCTGGGAATATTCACTCACGTCTTTGATAGAAGACATGCTGTTCTTGACCGCTTCACCGCCCTCTGTGGCTACCTGGTTGAGATTTTTAGAGATACTCATGGTCTTTTCCGCGGTGGCGGAGGCATGGTCGATATTACGGCTCATTTCTTCAATAGCCGAGGCGCTTTCTTCCACAGCTGCGGACTGGCGCGACATATTGTCGCTCATGCTGTCAATAGAGCGGCTCATTTCTTCCAGGGTGGCATTGACTTCTTCCACACCACTGGTCTGGTTGAGGGTATTTTCCTGAATACTCTGGATACTGCTTGTAATCACTTCCATACTGGCTTTGATTTTATTTAGTACCAGTTCTCCCAAATGCTCACTGGATTGGGACAGATTGACGGCGGCATTTTTTACCTGGAGCATATCCCGGTTAAAACTCATCATCAGGCTGTTGAACTTATTGGCAATACTGTCCAGCTCATTATGCGAATGCACTTCAATGCGGCGGGTAAGATCCGATTTTTCCTTTCCGGAGATGATCTGTTCCAGGCGGGTATCTATGTTCTGTATCCTGGAACCCAGGGATCGGGAGATAAACAGGCTGATTAACATAATGGAAATCAAATATATCAGAATGATGATAATAATATTGGTACGGGTCTTCTTGAACAATGCTGTCTGGTCCTGTCTGTACTCGTGCAGGGCTATGATCCAGGGAAGACCTTTGACCGGGATAAAATGAATGGTTTTCGTACCTTCCCAGGAAACAGACCGGTCATCTTTGCTGACATAGAGATCATTGGTGTCCTGGCTGACTTTGATGGGGAGAGAGTACCCCGGGTCCTGGGAGAGACGCTGGGGCACATCACGGTAGAGACCGCTATCCCGTACTTTGCCCAGAGGATGAATCCGGGTCCGTCCCTGAGCGTCCAGTATTTCAGCATAGCCATGGTACAGTAGGTGAATGCCCTGCAGGCTGCGCACTAAAGTCTGGGAATCCAGTTGTCTGCTATAGGAATCCGGCTGGTAGGTCTGGATCAGGTACCACTTCCAATCGGGAAGATATTGTACAGCCAGGACCACACCGTCATTTTTTGTAAAAACTATATGGGCAGTGTCTGCGTCACCGGATTTTTTTTCTTTAATTTCTGCAAAAAGTCCATCTATTTCCGACTGAGTCAGACTACCCGAGGTGGACTCCAGGATACGGCCTTCGCTATTGAGCAGGAGAGTGCTGTCAGAACCAGAACTGCTCAGTTGTGCCAGTTTACGGATAGCGGATTGACTGCCGGAACGGTAACTGCTTCTGGCTTTTTGAAACAATGGAAGGGACAACTGCCGGACTGCTTTTTCTACGCTTTCTTCCATCGATACCTGGATAAATTCACTGACCTGATTGATGCTGGTAGACATCCCGGTTGAATAGATATTTTTCATCTGCCGCATACCCAGCAGGATTATGATCCCCATCGCCAAAAAAGAAGCACTAAAGAAAAGTATAAACAGGCTGGTAGTGAACTTATTTTTTGAGAACATGAGGACCTCCCATTGCAGATGCTATATGATAGAATATAAGTACAGTATCGGCAAGATTTTTATGGTTTTGAAATAGAAAAAGTTGACAGTATTTGAAATTATTGTTTATTATTAACCAACAAAATATTGGGAGGATTTATGAAAAGAATAGCACTGATCACGGCTCTGGCTGTGATTTCCGGACTGGCCTTCAGCCAGATCCCCAAGGTAGATACCAAAGTTGACACCGCTGCCTTAAAAGACCAGGCCAACTCTCTGGGTGTTGCCAGTTTCAAAGAAGTTGCCAAGGATATCCCCTTTGAATTCCGTTCCTCTAAGCTCAATCTGAGCAGCCCTAAGTACCAGGTGGGCGGCTATGACATCGATACCTTTATGAAAAAAGTGTTTATCCCCGCTCTGGCCAAAGTCGTGAATGCTCTCCCCGCTGGCAAAGTGGTGGTGATCAAGGGACATGCCAGCGCCGTAGGCCCGGAACAGGGTACCAAGACTTATGGCGGCAATATCCTGTTGTCCCAGGAACGCGCGGAAGCAGTACTCCGTTATCTCATGAAAAACTCCAATCTGAACAAAGACAAATTCAAGATCAAAGGCATGGGTTCCAGTGAACCGGCTAAAGGACTCGATTCCAAAGATGTCAAGAACTGCCGCGTAAGTTTTGATATAGAATAAGTGCAGCAGGGAAAATTTTCCTACCAGAGCCTTTCCACAGACGGAAAGGCTCTTTTTTTTTTAGGCTTGCTGTATATACAACTTTTAATAGTCTACTGACTCACACAGCAGGAATACGAGGCTGCCCTTCGTCAGGGCAGCAGCTGCAGGATGATGTGCCGTCTGTCGGGGGCGGCGGTAGGGGGCGCTCCCGCCCTGCACACATCAGTAGAGTAGATAGGAGTACCATCCTGCACAATTCTGATTATTATCCAGTGCCGTTGTTGTTAACGCCTCCGGCGGAGGCAGACTGAGTCTATATACCATACCCGGGAAAACAAAATCTATTGTTACCTCATCAATCGAACGTTCGTTCTATATGCCACATCTTAAGATGTGGGGCTGATTGTCACGCTTCCCGGGTCTACCCTCTGTGATGACTCAGGCTTTTTTTACTACTCTACGCTGGGGACTATTCATCTGGGCAGGTACCATCTGCCAGAATTTCTTACGAAATCCGGGGATTTTTAAGAGTCCCCGCAGGATAAAGCCGGCCAGACGGAAGTACCACTTTCGCTGCGGAAAATCGTAGACGCCATGGCGGCGGTAAAATCGATCGTCCTCTCTGAAGATAGGATGAGCCAGATAAACAAAATCTCTGAATATCAGTGTCCCGCCTACACTCAGAAAAGTAACGGGCCGGTGCCGGTGCTGTTCCAGTGAGCGAAGCATCCGCCCCGCCAGTGCCTGTATCGACTCCAGCACCTGTTCCGGTTCGCCTTCATCGCTGACTATCCCCACCAGTGAGGCATGCCCCATTTCAGGCCTGGTCTCCAGTTCTTCCCGGAGCAGGGGGCTCTGCGACAGAGGTCCTGAGATGAGGTAGGCTATCTGCTTGCCCTCCAGATTGGAACGGTGGCCGTTGAAAAAGCTCCGGTCATAGAACATTTTCCAGTAGCTGGACAGGTAGCGTCCCCGTATAGTCCCCGTGAAGACAATGCCGTCGGCATCCTGTACCGCCTGCCGATACCAGTCTTCATAGCCATCCTGGTACCTGCATTCTCCCTGATAGCCGCAGCGGGTACAACCGCTGCAGCCGTGCTGCATACCGCTCTCCCGCAAATCCAGTATCTCCACGGCATAGGGGTAGACCGCTGCGAAGTGCTCTGCCAGACGCCGGGGATGAGGATGAGGGTCCTGCGAATCATACAGTACAGTGACCTTGTGAGAGCTGACTGGTTTGTCATGTAATACAACTGGAGACAAGTCTGGGGCCTGGTATGCTTCAGGACGGGCACATAGGGTATTTTGTATCAGGGGCAGTTCCATAGAGGCTAATAGATCCTCCGCCCAGTGCAGCAGGGACTGCTGTCCGGCCGGACGCATCAGGTCCTGCATGTGGGGAGTATGGCTGTCCAGGAAACGCATGCCCAGGTCTTCTGAGATCATACGCAGATACTGTACCGCGCGGTGGTCATAAAAGTGAATAGATGTGACGATGACAGCCGCGAATCGTCCCTGGAAAGCTTCGTTCAGTCCATGCTCACCCATCAACTCCAGGAAACGTATCAGCTGGCCGGGGACGGACTCATGGTAGACCGGAGTGGACCAAATTACCAGGTCCGCGGTTTGAATTTCCTCTGCTATTGATTTTAATCTGACCGGGTCTTTTTCCAGTCTTTTTATTGGCTGAGAGATATGATGTACTGTATATTCAAAACCGGGTATTTTTTTGCGTGCAAATTCCAGATATTGCAGTGTAACGGAATTGTCACCTTTGGGACTGCCGTTGAGGACCAGAATCTTTTTCATAGTCATCTCCTTGTGGATGGATTAGCCAGGGCACGGGAGATAAACTCCATACCCTGCAGCATAAAATCACTATCAGACAAACGCAGAACATGCTCAATCAGCCCGGGGGCTTCGTGTGTGGTAGCGACAATGGCAGTAGAATAGCGGGCCAGATACACCGCGCTGAGCATAGGGTCGCAGTCAGGCCGGATACTGCCGTCTGCCACGCCCTGGGCTATAGTATCAGCCATGAGGGTCAGGTTGATACGATTTTGTTCCATGAGGGCGGGGTAGGCTGGCATGGTCTCCCCTTTGTGGAAGACATTCTGGTAGCGGGACAGAACCGCGAAGGATTTAGGATGTTCCCGGGAAAAGTCCACAAAAGCGGAACCTACCCGGCTGATGCGCTCCAGACCGGTACCGGGAAGAGTCAGGGCAGTACGGAAGCAGTCATTGAGCTCTGTTAGAGCCCAGGTAATGAGCGCAGCATAGAGCTCTTCCTTTCCGGGGAAGTAGGCGTAGAGGGTGCGCTTGGTGAAGTCGGCCCGGGCGGCGACCTCGTCCATGGTCATCACGGCCAGGCCCTTCTCTATCAGGAGGTCACGGGCGGCATCCAGGATGCGGGATTCGCGGGCCAGGCGCTCCTGTTCACGGCGGTTATCCAAAGTCATAGTATACTCCAGGTATATAAAGTATACTAATAGTATACTTTATATTTAAAGAGAATACAAGAGATTTTGAAAATATTTTTTGAGAAACTGTCTAGCAATAGAAAGGCAAGATCTTGCGCCTGAACTTTAGGGCGATGCCGTCGACTGTCCCCTCCTGTCTATCCCGGGAATAACCGGGGAGGAAAGCGCCGCCAGCCCAGGAGACCTGAGCGGAACCGGGGACAGGGTATCTTGACCACTGTGCATAGACCGGGGAGTGCATGTCTCCGCCTGGGACGCGGTGTCCGGGTCTGCATCAGCAGTGCCCCAATATTTAGGGTCCGGGTTTTGATTTTTTCCGGTTTTTCCCTGATAATAATAGGACGACAGTGAGGCGAAAAGTATGATAGAAGAAAAGATCACGGCACCCCAGGTCCAGCAGGGCGACAGCGACGAAACGCTGCGGCCCTCGCACTTTGACGACTATATCGGGCAGACCAAGGTCAAGGATAATATCCGGGTGTTTGTGGAGGCGGCACGCATGCGGGGCAAGGTCATGGACCACGCGCTGCTGTACGGGCCTCCGGGACTGGGCAAGACCACGCTGGCGCATATCATGGCCGCCGAGCTGGGCCAGAACATCAAGGTCATCGCGGCGCCGGCCCTGGAAAAGCAGGGCGACCTCATGGCTATCCTCACGTCGCTGGAAGAGGGCAACGTGCTGTTTATCGACGAGATCCATCGCCTCAAGCGAGTGCTGGAGGAGACGCTGTACTCCGCCATGGAGGACTTTAAGGTCGACATTGTGATCGGGGAGGGAGCCGGGGCCCGGACTCTATCCATCAGCCTGCCGCACTTTACCCTGATCGGGGCCACTACGCGGGTGGGGGCAGTGACCGCGCCTCTGCGCAGCCGCTTCGGCATCATCGAACGGCTGGACTTTTATGAAGTGGAAGACCTGTACGAGATTATCAGGCGGTCGTCCCGCATCCTGGAGATCACCATCGATCCCGAGGGGAGCCGGGAGGTAGCCCGCCGCAGCCGGGGCACGCCCCGTATCGCCAACCGCCTCCTGAAGCGGGTCAGCGACTTCGCCCTGGTGGACGGGCAGAGCAGTATCACCGCCGACTTTGCTGCCGGCGCCCTCAAGCGCCTGGAAGTAGACGAGAAGGGTCTGGATATCATGGACAGGCGGCTCCTGCGCATTATCATTGACCATTACCAGGGCGGCCCGGTAGGCATCTCCGCCATCGCCGCGGCCCTGTCGGAAGAAACCGAGACCATCGAGGATGTGTACGAGCCCTACCTCATACAGCAGGGACTCCTACAACGCCAGCCCCGCGGCCGGGTAGCCCCCCAGGCCGCCTATCGCCACCTGGGCATCCAGTGGGATAACCCTACCGGGGAGCAGCCGGGGTTGTTTTAGTGAAATTTCAATGTATGGAAAAATTGTAATATGAGAATAGATAAAGAGCATCATGTCCAATACAGGGATGAGACATATTACAGAATACCAGATAACATTAAATATTTAGATAAAAATCTGTATGATTGGCTTAAAATTGCACTATTTCTTATTTTTTCAATTGCTGGTTTTTTGGTTGGGATTATTGTGCTTTGGATTTTTCCACATATGAACGACTATTTTGTCATTCCCATCATGGTAGCACTTTTCATGGCATTTTCTCATATTATTCCTCAATCAATCAGGGAGAAAAAATTATTAGGACATAGAATCTGTCCGAACTGCAAAAAAGAAATGGAAAAATTTATCCCCCAAAAAAAAGATTTTATTAACACATATCAATATTTTTGTCGGACATGTTTCGTATATATAGATACAAATTATAAAAATATTGATCCTAATACTAGTGCAGATTGAATCTGTGACTCTTCCTTTCTGTGTACAATTCTTTTTCTAATCAAATCCAGTGAATCCTGCTGAATCCTGAAAATCCTGCTGAAATTTGAGAAATTTCTTCTGTACGGAAAAATTGTCTAAAACTATCGAACTGTTATTTAAATTTTATCGGGGTCCACAGGATTGAATCAGGATTTTCAGGATCAGGTCAGGCTTGGGGCCAGGAGGATGTATACCTCCATGACTCCTGTGGGAAAAGGGAATAGTTCATACCCAGGCGCTGAGGCGGTCCACATCCAGGGCGTGAGTGGGGAGAGGAGAGAGGTCAGGAGGTGGTCAGGAGGTGGTCGGACAGAGGAGAAAAAGATACTAAATCTTGACAAAATATCACTATAGTTATACTATGAAGTGTAAACTAGGAGGTTTAAAATGGATGCCACTACAAAAGACCTAAGGTTTCACACAAAGGAATTGCTAGACACAGTGTCACGCGGGGAGGAAGTTGTAATTACCTATAGAGGCAAGCCTACTGCCCGTCTGGTGCCTATTAAAAAAGTAAGCAATACTCAAAGTGAGCAGACATCTCTATTCGGTATCTGGAAAGACCGTGAAGATATCAAACCTATTGATGAATATATTAGAACCATTCGTAAAGGACGTTTTGAATGATTTTGGATACAGATGTATTAATATGGTACTTGAGAGGGAACCAACATGCTTATGACTTTATCACTAGCAATCCGGGATTTAATATTTCTGTCGTGACTTATATAGAATTGATCCAGGGAATGCGGAATAAACAGGAATTGAATATCCTGAGAAAACAGATGTCTGATTGGAATACCCAGATTATCTATATCAACGAAAATATCTCATCCAAAGCCCTGATTTACATCGAAGAAAATTTTCTCAGTCATTCCCTCGAAATGGCGGACGCGTTGATCGGAGCTACTGCAATAGTTCATAATACTATTTTGATAACTGGGAATGACAAACACTACAAGCCGATTCAGGGATTGGATCTTCAATTATTTCGTCCTTAATAATCGATGAATCTTACATACTCCTGATATACATGAAAAAAACCAACTTGATTCAAGCGTATTTTTCACAGAAATGATTTTGGACAAATCCGGCCAATCAAGCTATATTAATTTTACAAAAATATTTGAGAAGCCTAAGCGCTTTAATAATCAAAAAGGAGCATATATGAGAACATTTATTCTGAGTCTGGTATTGATTATGGGTTTGACTCCGCTATTATCAGGTGAAACCTCCACCTTCCACGGCAGTTCCACCGGGGACTATCTGTCCTATTTTAAGGATAAAACCGCTCAAAAAGTTCAGCCCTTTATCAGTGAAATCACCGTCAATGCCAAATACAATGATTTTAATGAAAAATATAAATTTGCTATTAACGGATTTGTGGGACTGGCTGATATCGAAGCGCGTCTAAGTAAGGAAAGCTATAAATATCATGCCGTCTCCAACATCAGGCTGTTCTCCATCTCAGGAAACAAATTTATTTTCAGCTGCGATATAGTCTGGTTTGATTAACACTATAATAAGCTATATCCGCTTAACACTAACGCTCAAAAGCTCTCAGTTCTCCGGCGCAGATACTGGCACCTCCGTCCACGTACAGGACCTGCCCGGTAATCTTTTTGGAGTACTGGCCTAATAGATACACCACTGCATTGGCTACTTCCTGCTTGTCGGCTTCGGTATCCCAGGGCAGGGGGCTGACGGCATTCCACATTTCGGTGAGTCCGCCGAAACCGGGTATCTTGCTGGCGGCTTTGGTCTGCAGAGGACCGGCTGACACCGCGTTGACTCTGACTAGGTCTTTGCCGTGACGACGAGCCAGACCCCGCACGGTTGCTTCCAGGGCCGCTTTGTTCACACTCATCCAGTTGTAATAGGGGTAGGCCCGCTGGGAGTCAAAGGTCATTGCCACAACTGCACCGCCTTCTTTCATATTGGGCTGGGCGTAGCGTGTCACGGGAGCCAGGGACGCCGCGGAGATATAAAAGCCCAGCTTGAGGTCGTCGACCGCGTCGGTGTGAAATTCCTCACCCAGACAGGTCTGAGGATTGGCAAAAGCAATGGAATGTACCACTCCTTTGATAGGTCCCAGTTCGGCAAAAAGTGCCTTGATCTCATCAGTTATGGTGATATCACAGTAGCGGATATCCAGACGGTCTCTTTCCTCGGGGGTAAAAGCCTTGCTGCGGTCAAAAAAGATTTTTTTCATGCGTTCGTTTTGTACGGTATAGATGACCTTTCCGCCCATGTCTTCGATGGTTTTTCCCGTCCAGTAGGCGATAGAATCACTGTCCAGCAAGCCCATTACCACGTATTTGGCGCCTTTTTCAATCATGATATTCTCCTTATAAACAATAAAACATATTTAATATATATGATTATAGAATATTATCATGCAAAATGCCAGAAAATCAGGATAAAAATGTCACGGATAAAAATTTTGAATTAAAACTAATTATACCTTTTTTTTAATCCAATTAACCACTATAATAACAGTAGTTTAAAATAAAGGTATCGGATGACTAAATGGTAATAATCAAGTTGATAGTACAGATTACAGTGGCACTTAGTGTTACCAACACGTTTTTATCCCTGTTTTTTTATAAAAAGCACCGCAATAATCTGAGCAGAAATTATTTCTACCTGGTCCTTATCGGTTTTTTTAATTTGTTCTTTCTGGGTTTTGTTTTTTTCCTATTTGAAGAAGTTTTTGTCGGTATTGAGGGATTTGAATATCTGTATAATATTGGTCTCATGATTACCGTGGCAACGGTCTTTTTGATGATCGCGGCTTTACGAAATCTATTCTTATGGGCTATTGAAAAAGCAGAAAAGGACTGGACACGACTGGGTCCTATAGCCCTGGTTATTTCAACCATACTCCTGATACTTTTTATTTTTATCCGCGACCAGAATCTTTTATTCAAAATACTCTGGTTCATTATGCTATTCAGCGGAATTCTGCATATCGTTAATTATCTGGATTTACTGATTAGGTTTATCAGAAAATATTCTGATATCGAATCTTTTGCCATCAGAAAATCGACACTGGCCATCATGATCGCGGCAGGCATCTATCTGCCTTTACAGTACTTTATTTTCACGGTGTATTTTTTCTGTTTCGGATGGTCAGTGGATCTTGTGACCTTTCTATTAGCCAGGATCCATAATACCAGTATCATCGAAAATATCATGCATTACTTTCCTGTAATGTACCATCTAATGTTTCACAGTATCAGTATATTTTACATTGCCAGATATTATTTTAAAGAAGCTCATCCGGACCCGCCACAGGAGACCATTACCATGGATCAGTCTTTGGCCTACAATCTTTCCCGCCGGGAAGTGGAAGTAGCCAACCTCTTACTCAAAGGACTGAATAACAGGCATATCAGAGAACGGTTATTTATAGCTGATGGTACGTTACGCAATCATATTTCCAGTCTTTATCAAAAAACCGGAACAGCCAATAGGGAAGATTTTGTTTTACTGTTTAAAAAAAGTTCACAAAGCTGAGATTTGGGATTCAAGATTTTGGGGTAGTCTATTGGGAATTAGGCACTATCTTCAAATATTTCACTATCATAACTCGTAAACACATGGCAATATACTATAGTCTCATCCCCTCTTTCCGACTCCCGACTCCCGACTCCCTCTTTCCGACTTTTGACTTTCGATGTTATGATAAAAAAGAGAAATAAGATATTTGCATGGAGTT
>CAYRWR010000026.1:0-51956 GCA_964428015.1 uncultured Brevinematales bacterium
TGGATAAGGAAGTGAAAGTGCTAAAACAGCCAGGAGGTTGGCTTAGAAGCAGCCATCCTTTAAAGAGTGCGTAATAGCTCACTGGTCGAGCACTTCTGCGCCACAAATATTCGGGGCTAAGCGGTATACCGAAACTATGGAATCGAAAGATTGGTAGGGAAGCGTTCCAGTTGCGCTGAAGCAGTTCCGGAAGGAATTGTGGAGCGGCTGGAAGTGAGAATGCAGGCATGAGTACACGATCAAACGGGTGAAAAACCCGTTCGCCGAAAACACAAGGTTTCCTGGGCTACGATTTTCGACCCAGGGTTAGCCGGCCCCTTAGGTGAAGCCGACAGGCGTAGCCGATGGGAATTCTGTTGATATTCAGAAGCCAGTGAGTGGAGCGATGGGGTGACGCGGATGGCAGATTGGGGCGGACTGATGGTTGTCCGTCGAAGCAGTGAGGGCTGCGTGAGTTAAATGCTTGCGCGACAAAGCCCGGGCTGTGAGCGATCTTCTCTTAGGGGAAGCGAAGCCCAACGAGTCAGTCGCCGAGAAAGAACCTCTAAGTGATGAAGCTTACTGACCGTACTAAAACCGACACAGGTGTGTGGGGAGAATATCCTAAGGTGTTCGAGATAACTCTCGTTAAGGAACTCTGCAAAATAGCCCCGTAACTTCGGGATAAGGGGTACCGATTTCGGTCGGTCACAGTAAAGACGTCCATGCGACTGTTTACCAAAAACACAGGTCTCTGCAAACACGTAAGTGGAAGTATAGGGACTGATGCCTGCCCAGTGCCGGAAGGTCAAGAGGAGGTGTTATCTTCGGAGAAGCACTGAATTTAAGCCCTGGTAAACGGCGGCCGTAACTATAACGGTCCTAAGGTAGCGAAATTCCTTGTCGGGTAAGTTCCGACCCGCATGAATGGTATAACGATGTGGACACTGTCTCAACGAGAGGCTCGGTGAAATTGCATGCTTGGTTAAGATGCCAAGTACCTACGGCAGGACAGTAAGACCCCGTGGACCTTTACTGCAACTTGGCATTGAAGCTTGGTGTTGCATGTGCAGGATAGGTGGGAGACTCTGAAGCGGGAACGCCAGTTTCCGTGGAGTCGTTGTTGAGATACCACCCTTGTATCATTGGGTTTCTAACTTAGCTATTCCAATGTTTAGCAAGGACATTGTCTGGTGGGCAGTTTGACTGGGGCGGTCGCCTCCTAAAGTGTAACGGAGGCGCCCAAAGGTTCCCTCAGCACGGTTGGAAATCGTGCGTAGAGTGTAAGAGTATAAGGGAGCTTGACTGTGAGACTGACAAGTCGAGCAGGTACGAAAGTAGGATCTAGTGATCCGGTGGTTGCGTGTGGAAGCGCCATCGCTCAACGGATAAAAGGTACCCCGGGGATAACAGGCTGATCTTCCCCAAGAGTTCATATCGACGGGAAGGTTTGGCACCTCGATGTCGGCTCATCGCATCCTGGGGCTGTAGAAGGTCCCAAGGGTTGGTCTGTTCGCCCATTAAAGCGGTACGCGAGCTGGGTTCAATACGTCGTGAGACAGTATGGTCCCTATCCGCCGTAGGCGTTCGGGAACTTGAGAGGAGCTGCTCCTAGTACGAGAGGACCGGAGTGGACGGACCGCTAGTGTACCAGTTGTCACGCCAGTGGCAGTCGCTGGGTAGCTATGTCCGGAAAGGATAACCGCTGAAAGCATCTAAGCGGGAAGCCTGCCTCAAGATGAGGTTCCCCATATAATCCCTGGAAGACTACCAGGTTGATAGGCTGCAGGTGTAAGTATGGTAACATATTCAGCCGAGCAGTACTAATCGATTATTAGCCTTGACCTTTCTCAAACTCATCCTATCTACCGTCTCCGTTTTTATTTCTGTCGGTCTTTTTTACCGACACGTCTTAATTCTGGTGACCATAGTAGCGGGGTCACACCCGGTCCCATTCCGAACCCGGAAGTTAAGCCCGCTATCGCCGATGATACTGTTTTACGGGAAAGTAGGTGTCACCAGATTGTCTTTATCGCCCCCCTCTTCCAGAGGGGGGCTTTTTTATTTTTGATACTAAAAATGCTATTTCAGAACCGTACTGCAATTATCGTACTGCAATTATTTAGAAAATATTATGAATAAGTCTGATAAGTTTTTGAATTGAAAATGGTTTTTGGAGAAAGTAGTGACCTTCATCTTGAATAAGGTTTTTACGTGAAAGTTCATCAGAGTACCCGCTATAAAAAATAACTGGTACTTGATGAGCAGAATTGAAAAGTTCTTTTACTACCTGGATACCGTTACCGTCCATTAAAATAACATCGCTAAGTATAATATCGATATCTTTATGTTTGGTATAAAGATATCTGGCTTGTGTTGCAGTCTGGGCTTTTATAACTTTCATATTGTACTTATTCAGGACGGATTCTGTATATTTCAATACAGCCCTATCATCTTCAATAATTAAAATTGTTTTATTTTTTCCTGTAAACATAGAGGGTGATATATCTTCCGGTTTATTCGCGATCTTCTGTGCATCTGATTCCATATATCTTGGAAAAAAGATGCTGATTCGGGTGCCATTGCCCAACTTACTTTCTACTTCAATCCAACCATTTAGTTCTTTAACTATGCCGTAAACCACAGAAAGACCCAGACCAGTACCTTTTCCTAATTCTTTTGTGGTAAAAAATGGATCAAAGATTTGTTTTTGGATTTCTGGTGGTATTCCGGAACCGTTGTCGATAATACTGAAAACGATAAAATTACCCGGATGGTATTCCCGATTAAATCTAAGAATATCTTCATTAAATAAAATGGATTTGGTATCCAAAGTAATGGTTCCGCCCTCAGTGACAGCATCTCTGGCATTGATGACAAGATTCATTATTATCTGCATAAATTGACCTGGATCTATCTTAAGAATCAAATCATTGTCTTCTAAATTAAGCTGTAGTCGTATATTTTCACCTAGTATCCTTTCAAACATTCTTACTGAGTTTTTCAACTGGTCATTGACATTGATGAATGTAGGGGTAGAAATATTTTTTCTACTGAAGGTAAGTAATTGTGTGGTGAGAAAGGCAGCATTATCAGTTGCATCGAGTATTTGCTTTACGCTTTCCTGTATTGATTGTGAATCTTCTGAAATTTGAATTAATTCTGCATTACCTTTGATAACAGTTAAAAGATTATTAAAGTCATGGGCAATACCCCCGGAGAGTTTTCCGATGGATTCCATTTTTTGGCTATGTGATAATTGTTCCTGAAGCAGGAGTTTTTCTCTTTGAGAATTCAATCGGCTGAGTAAAAGAAGGAAAATTATTATGATAATAATTATTCCTGAAATGACTAATCCCACTTTCAACCAGAGGGGTATCTCTATGACTTTTCTCTGATTTTCACCCATCCAATAGGATAAAGACTGGTTATATGGTGAATCCAAATCTTTTTTCCATTTACTAATTGTTTTATCTATTTCGTTTAATATTTCTGTATTTTTACCTTTATGGACCGCAAAAAACAATTCATTAGGAGAAAATATAATTGGACTTCTTTTCACCTGGAAATACTTCTCTGAAGTCAGGCCAAAACTGTTGGCTACTACACCACCGTCTAGATACCCTTTTTCTATAGCTTGAAATATTTCTTCAAAGTGGTCAAAATACAGGTATCGAGGAACAATTTTTAATTTCTCACACAGTTCAATAAAATTTTTACCATTTCGGTCCTGTTTCATCAGTCCGATTTTTTTGTCTTTGAGATGAGACACATTATCCAGGGTGGAGTTTTTCTGGATATATAATTGACCCCATATTGTAAATACATTTTCGTGTGAATAATCCAGATATTGTTGGCGTTCTGAAGAATTCATTACAGAACAAATCAAATCTATCTGATCATTAGTAATTCTGTCTATACCTTCTGCCCAGGAACCGGGGATATATATTATCTTCCAGTGATTTATAACAGATAATTCATCCAAAATATCCACAAATACACCCTGGGCATGACCGTTTTCATCCAGGAAGATTAGAGGATGATTATTGAATACACCAACTTTAATAGTTGTAGCATTGATTCTATTTAAAAATGTTACATGGATCAGAATTGCGCAAAAAAGCAGAATTTTTTTTACCAAAAAAACTCCTACTCTAATTATAGGTGATTGTAGAACGGAAAAAGAGAAAAATCAAGATGAGGTAGAGAAAGAGATTTATTTATTTTTTAGTTTGGAAAGCCAATCCAGTATTTTTTTCTCAAAGCCCAGATCGCCGGGAGTATAGTAAGATAGGGGTTCTGAAGTGTAATCCTGAGATACAAAATGGTTAGGGTAGTCATGAGGGTACTTGTAACCGATACCTCGGCCCAAATCTTTAGCTCCGCTAAAGCCCGCTTCTTTTAAATACGGGGGAATAGGCAGTCTTTTACCGGACTGGATATCTGCTCTGGCCCTACTGATGGCAATTGTGGCAGAATTGCTCTTGGGGACACCAGCCAGGAGGAGTGTAGTATGGGCCAGAGGATAGACTGCTTCCGGCATGCCTATCCTCTCTACGGCCTGATATGCGGATACCGCTATATTTAGTCCTTCAGGATAAGCCAAACCGATATCTTCCCCTGCCAGTATGATCAGACGCCGGGCTATAAACAGAGGGTCTTCCCCGCTTTCCAGCATCACCATCATATAATAGATGGCCGCGTCAGGGTCACTGCCCCGTACTGATTTAATAAACGCGGAGATAGTATCATAATGTCCTTCGTCACTGGAATAACGTGTGTCAGTTTTCTGCAGGATATTCTCTACGTCATCTGCTGAAATATTTATGGTTTCAGCTACCCCTTTGGAAAGAATACACATTTCCAGAGTATTCAGGATCATCCGGGCATCAGAACAGATTTCCAGTAGGCCAGTACGCGCATCGTCATCCAGCTTTATATTCATTTTTTTAAGGAATTCGTCCTGGGTGAGTGCATTATCCAGGATCTTGGCACGTGCAATTTGGCTGAGTTCTTTAAATTCATAGATAAAAAGACGGCTGCGTAAAGCAGGCTGGATGATAAAATACGGATTTTCAGTAGTAGCACCAATGATATGCAGCAGCCCATTTTCCACGGCAGAAAGAAAAGCATCCTGCTTAGGCTTATACAGGCGATGTATTTCATCAATAAACAGGATGGTATCTTTTCCCTGAAGACGTGCCTGTTCCGCTTCTTTGAGGTACTTACGGATCTCTTCACTATCCAGATTGAGGGCATTGCTGCGTATAAAATGGCAGCTAGTCTGTGCTGTAATAATCTCAGCCAGACTGGTTTTACCACAGGCGGGAGGACCGTAGAAAATCATGGAATGGACTAGGTGATTGGCCAGCATTGTGTGTATGGGCTTGCCGGGAGAAGTGAGATGCTCCTGGCCCTGGAAATTTGCCAGATCCCGCGGCATCATACGCTTGGAGAGGGGTAAGGTGCTTTTTTTATACAATTCCACAGAGATTCCTTTTCTTATATTATAGTACAGCTTTTCAAGACGGTCAAAGAGTGTCAGGCTTTGACAAAGACATTCTCCTGATTTAAACTATGCCGGGAGATTAAGGGATGAAGTATAAAGAAAGTGCTCTGGTAGTGGATGCCAGAAAAGAAGGACCTTATTACTGGCTGGCGCTTCAGTCGGAAAAGATAGCCAGTGAAAGTAAACCGGGACAATTTATCAATATCCGGGTTTCCGAAGGTTATGATCCCCTTCTGCGCAGACCTTTTTCCATAGGAGATGTGGAGAATGATGTGATCTGGATCCTGTTTCATCCGGTAGGAAAAGGGACCCGCATCCTGGCACAAAAACGGCCGGGGGACAGTGTCAATATCATTGGACCTCTGGGAAAAAGTTTTCCTGATCCCACCCCGGGGCGGGACGCACTGTATGTAGCCGGCGGTATAGGTATAGCTCCTTTTCTTCTTATGTCGCATCAAAGGAAGAGTGGAATTTTGTTATATGGAGCTCGCAACCATAATATGCTGCCCGATATTAAACACTGGGAGAAATACTGCCCCTGTCATATTGCCACAGACGATGGCAGCAGGGGAATCAAGGGAAATGTCATCGACCTCCTGAAAAAATTTGACCTGTCAAAACATGAGATCTTTGCCTGCGGGCCTACTCCTATGTTTAAAGCCATGAGCAGCTATTTTGAAACTCAACAGGATATCAAGGCTTGGTATTCCCTGGAGACCTATATGGGATGCGGGTTTGGTGCCTGCAAGGGATGTAGTGTGGAGCAGCCTGACACTCAGGAAATGAAATTATGTTGTGTGGATGGCCCGGTATTTGAATGGAACAAGGTCAAGCTGTGATACTGAGAGTCCCGATATACACGGCTCTCTTACTTTCCCTCAATCCTTTATTATTGCATGATTTTCCATTTCTATTTTTTATTACATTAGGAATCTTTTTCTTCATTTTCATTACTTCTATTTTCAATAAAATCCAGATTCCTGACTGGATAGCACTAGGTTTTCTGATCCTGGTGATAATCCTGGTTGTGCTGGGTATGCATAAATGGCTGAGTCTGGTACAAACTATGGCTCTCATTGCCATGTTTGTGTATCAGTTTAATCAGGAAAACAGGAATATGAGCCAGATTCTGTTAATCTCCGGATGTGTATTAACGCTTTCACCTGCTGTACTGATGGCAGGGAATATTCAAATACCCTATGCTATCCTGGGATATGGCCTGATATTGTTCGGTATTTTATATTTTCCAGGAAAATTCAGAGGTCTATACCTGAAGTTGATACTAGTGCTGTTACTAATCAGTGTGATTGTGCCCTTACCTCAGTTCTTCAGTATTATCAGTCTGATTTTCTGGATTAGCCTGGCTATTATCCTGCTCTTAAAAAATTCAGAAGGTAAGCATACGGTACTGTTAAATTCATTACTCATTAGCCTGATTGTACTGGCAGGAGTCCTGGGTATATCACTATGGAAACCGGTCCCCTGGGGACAGATATTTGAGTCTGCTTATTCTCTCGCGCGTATATTATTCATGATCCCTCTTTATGCCAATAAAAATATTTACGAGTCAGACCAGGAATAGCATGTTTATTTGTTTCCCTTCTATATTTGTGTTATCTTAATAAAGAAAAAAAGAGTATAAGTTGCTTTATAGATTGCAAAGGAGAAATATATGATAAACAGAGTTAAACAGATATTTTTTGTTCTTTTCATGATAGTTCTGGGGTACTCACAGCAATATGCCTATTTTTCACGTTTTCTGGATGTGCCTAAAGATTCCACTGAATATCAGCTGCTGCTATCGCCGGAAAGCTTTTCACTGCGCCAGGGCGGGCTGATCGCTTCCGGAGTATCAGACCCCAATCTGCCGGAGTACTATAAAATCATCGACAATGCTCAGAAAGAAATCAGTACTACTCTGAATACCAAAGACCCTGTCAAAAAAAGTTCAGGCATTTTTGACTATATGCACAGGATGATCCTAAAACAGTATAAGAGATCTTCCACCACATTGGATGTAGCACTGAAGAGAGGCGATTATAACTGCCTTTCATCCACATTGCTCTATAATATTTTGCTGGAAGAAAACGGGATAAAAGCTAAAAGCATGATCCTGCCTTCTCACACCTACAGCATCCTCCACTTTGGTACCAATGAGATCGATGTGGAGAATACCACCCCTCTGGGTTTTGATGTGGCCCATAATCCTGCCGCGCAGGAAAATCTCAAGAAACTCACCGGATACAGCTATACAGACGCGCAGCGGGAAGGGGAAGTAGTGGATAAAAGAGGTCTCCTGGCCTATACCTACGCCAACCGGGCCTATTTTGCCGACCAGGCTCATCAGGACTATCTGGCTTTTCAAAACGCGCTCAAAGCCTATGCTCTTTTTCCTGAGGGTAAAAATATCTACACCAATGTCGCCGCTGGGTTTTCATCCTACAGTTATTATCTGATCAATACCCGAAAAGATTATACACAAGCCATGGCTATCCTGGAAGAGGCTATTGAACACTTCCCGGTTCAGAAAGATTTTATTCAGAATTATAAAGCAGCACTGGACCGTTACCTCAATTATCTCATTGAAAACGGTCAGTATGACAAAGCATTTGAAGCATTTAAAAAAGGTGACTCAGTGACTAAGGACGGGCTTCCCAAAATCCAGGAAAACCTGTTTACCCGGCTCATCTATCGTGTGGTAAATCAGGAAAAAGATTTCCAGAAAGCTTTTGAATATTCACAGGTGGCTTTGCAGAAGATGCCCTTTTCTGAGACTATCAAGGGGCTACTGGTGAATGGACTCAACGAATACTACAAGTACCTGGCCATCAACTGGGAAAAATACCCTCAGGGTGAAGAATTATTCCTGAAGTGGTATGACCTCATGAAAAACGACCAGAATTTTAAAACCATACTGGAAAGTTATTATTCCAAAGTAGCTATAAAATTCTATGAAAACGGCAAACTGGACACCGGTATCAAAGTCATAGATAGTGGACTCAAATTTCTTCCCGCCTCCGATGTGTTGCGCAACAACGGAGCCTATATCACCGGAAATACGGCAGTAAAATTTTTGAACCAGAGAGATTTTCAAAATGGGTTGATTTATGTGAAACTGGCTCTGAAATATCTGCCCTATGACGAGAGTATGAAAGAAAATCTGAAAATATCCTACCGGGAATGGGTATACTCTTATATAGAGGCTAAGGATTATAAAAAAGCCCTGGAAATCTGTGAACAGGGCCTGCAGGATGTCCCCATGGATGATAAACTTCTGTATTACCAGAGATATATTCAAAAAAAGATGCAATAAACCAGTATACAGAAACTTTTGGAGGAAGTGATGAAAAGAATTTTAAGCCTGTTGTTATTCATGAGTGTAGTTTTACCGCTTTATTCACGTACTTATAAACATGAGCCCACCGGAATATCCTTTACTTTACCTGACAGCTGGAATTGGGACACCGGCGGCGGTAGGGTTAAAGTCACCAGCCCTGATAAAAGCGTGATGATCGAGATCGGCTTAATCCCTGAGAAGGACCAGACCCAGGCTATTCGCCAGCTGCAGCATATGGCTATTGACAGTGTACCTGTGGTTATCGGATTGGATGAGCCGGATTTAGACGATGATTTCAATGACGTCCCCGGGATTACCATAGAAATTAGCGGAGAACTGGATGAAGATCATGACATGGAAGGCGGGATTTTTCTGACACCGGTCAAAAATGGCTACGCTTATATGATGGCATTAATCTCAGAAAATGAAGACAACCAGTATCAGGAAAGCTTTGATGAATTTGAAGAAAGTTTCAGTCTGGGAAAAGAATTAGTCGAAATCTCCAAGGCGAACCTCACTTTTCAACTGGATCCCGGTCTGGATCTGACCTGGGTGGAAAAGGATAGTCTGCTAAAAATTACCTATCAGGATTCACCCTTTGTGCTTTATATTGGAAATCTGGGAATGGCCAAAGATCAAAAAGAAGCCTTTAAAAAACTCAATTCTTTAGGTTTATCCACTCTGGGTAAACAATTTACCATCAACAAAGAGGGAAAAGAACAGAATATTGGTAAGATTAAAGGGACCGCCTATGAGCTTGAAAATATCCAGCCAGCTAGTGAGGATGAAAACTGGCGGGGCGGGTTCCTGACCCTGGATAATAAAAATGGGTCGAAATCATTTTTATTCTTCCTGATGGAAGAAGCTGGTGTGGATGGACTGCAGGACCGTCTGGAAGTATTGGGAGATACTCTGAATTTTATTCAAACCCCCTAGTAAATGATTTTCCCCTTGACAGAAAATCGGGATTTTATATACTTATTGTATAAATAGGAATATATTTTCTCTAGAGGGGGAATTTATGGATCTCATTAAAATGAATTGCTGGGAATTTAAAAACTGCGGACGTCAGCCCGGTGGATATAAAGTGGAAGAATTAGGAGTTTGTCCCGTATACACAGAAACCAGTGCCGATGGCATCAATAAGGGAACCAACGCGGGAAGAGCCTGTTGGGCTGTAGCGGGTACACTCTGCGGAGGCAAGGTACAGGGTGAATACGCTCAAAAGATCAAAAACTGCGAATCCTGCAATTTCTACCAGATTGTCCATTTGGAAGAAAAAGAGGAATTTGTACCGTCGGAACTCATCCTGGCTAAATTAAAACAGGAACCTGCCTAATCATGGATTGTTAATTTCTGATAATCCAGTTGAGCTATTCCACCGGGATGCTCACATACAGAATAGACCCGGGGTCACGACGGAGTCGTTACAAAAAACGGCACCTGACTATGTCAGAATTTAGTAACTATAGGGAATAAGCAAAGAATAAGTTGTACCTCTTTAAACCGGGTGGGAGGGAAAACCGCCACCCCGCGCCTAAGTGAAGATTACCGACGCGGAACCCGGGGGGACGCCTCTTAACCGCAAAAAAAAATTTTCTCATAGTAAGGCTAGTAAACAGGGGCTTTCTGAAAAGAAAGCCCCTGTTGTTTCAACGGGATTATTTTATTTTCCTCAGGAACAAGGCATAATTGACATTTTAAACCCCTGATTTTAATCTATATGACTCTGAAAACAAAATGAGGTCTGTATGCATATCTGTGTATATTGCTCGGCTAGTAATCACCTCTCTCCAGGATATTATGATAACGCACGGGAGCTGGGGCGCCTGATGGCAGAGCGGGGGCACACCCTGGTCTACGGAGGGGGGAATGTCGGTCTCATGGGCAGTCTGGCATTGAGTGTAAAGGAATACCATGGTCAGGTAGTGGGTGTTATCCCGCAGGACCTTCAGGACAGGGAGCTGGGATTTCATGAGGGGGATGAGCTGATTGTGACCGGTAAAATGCAGGAACGCAAACACCTCATGGATAAAATGTCTCAGGCATTTATAGCACTACCCGGGGGGTACGGTACTCTGGATGAGTTATTTGAATCTATTACATTGAAGCAATTGGGTTTCATGGAAAAACCCATTGTCCTGGTGAATTGCTGCGGTTTTTTTGATAAATTGATGCCTTTTCTGGATCATCTGGCGGTTGAGCATTTTGTTTCCAAAAATGACGCAGAACTTTTTGTTATCGTGGATAACCCTGTGCAGGCATTGGATTATATTGAAAGTCATTCTGTAAGTAAATCTGGAGTTATGGAATGAGCGGTTTTGTGTGGATATATCTGGGGCTGCTGGTGACATATCCCTGGTGGGGACCGGCAGTGCTGGGGCTTTTATCTCCTGTCCAAGGGGATGGAATTGAAAAAAGATCGGACCTGAATAAAGAAAAAACAGAAAAGACTATAAATATCAGAGCCGCTGTGCTGTTCCTGACAGTCCTCATAGTCGGGACTGTGATTATCAGCTGGTTTTTAACCCTGTTGGCCGGACTTTCTGAACGGCAATGGAAAGGTGAAATTTATTTGCAGACTATCGATCCAGCCTACTGGACGGTTGCTGCGATATTTCTGGCTATATTAGCAGCGGGATATTTCACATTTCTTTTCCTCAAAATAAAATTCCCCGCAATGTATGGTGAATATATAATAACCCGGGAAAGTTGGATAACCCTGGATAATCTGAAACTTTTTCGGGGACTCTTCCATTTCATAATGCCTGTGATGTTGA
The DNA here is from genome assembly GCA_964428015.1 of uncultured Brevinematales bacterium. Lineage (GTDB taxonomy): Bacteria > Spirochaetota > Brevinematia > Brevinematales > CAYRWR01 > CAYRWR01. The sequence goes on from CAYRWR010000026.1 coordinate 11,606, forward strand.
TTTTCCTGGCGGCCGGGATCAATCAGTACCGCCTTTTCAATTCAGAAAAAATCAGCGAAAACCGCTACTTCCGGATTTTGCCTGTTGAATACCCCTACAAAGATATCAAAGAGGTGTATCTGGTATATCGTATGGTTGTACCCAATGGTAGCATTCGTGAAGAAAAGCATTATGTAATCTTATTCTCCAATTCTAATATTATGAAAATACGGGATTCGGATATTCCATGGCCTGTTTTTGAAGAAAAGATATTACCCCAAATAGGAATCATCCCGCAACAAATAGATTTTTATCCTCCTACACCGGACTAATGCTTGCCGTTCATAAAGATTTCAGGTATATTGTCTATTAAAAGGAGACGATCATGAAAAAAATAATCTTTATTCTGTTTATTTTGGTAATATATACCAGAAGTTATACAGACTCCACAAAAAATCAACTCCACCTAGTAATCAAGGCTGGTGAATATTTTCAATCAACGGGAAAAATCGGCCCCAAGAAACTGAATACCACCCCCCAGATAGCAATATGGGTAGAATCTGAAGACGGCAGCCAGCGTCAGACTCTCTGGATGACAAAAAAATTTGCCAAACAGCTTTGGGCCGGACAGTCCTACGATACCAGTAAGGTCTTCCGGGGATATACCTTTCCACGTTGGATCAGCCGCTTCCCGGAACAGGTCCCTACTTCGGAAAAACCATTACCGGATAGTGTAACCGGAGCATCACCCTATTCAGATCTTGAACTGGATCTCTTACTTCCAGGTGCGGGAAAATGGAAGATTTTTTTAGAAGCAAATAATGCCTTTGATGAAAATGAAAACTATCCTAACGGGCAACTCAAAGATGGTCAGCCCAGTGTGGTGTATTCCGGTTGGGTAGATAGTTCACGAAAAGGAAAAACTGTACTGACACTGACCGGTTGGGTAGACAGTCAGGGGAATATCCAACAGGATGTTTCCAAACTCACAACAGCCTTGCATATTTTTAAGACTATAGAGACCACCCTTAAATAATAGAGGGACTTATTCCGCTGAGAATTGCTGGATATATTTCTGAACGGGGAATTTTCTTAAAGCCCCACTCAAAGTCATGATCCTGATTTTACCGAAAACCGGATGACTGGGCCAGGCACGGTCATGTACTCCGCCCATACTCCAGGCAATGCCGGTATAACCATTGGGGTCTCTGCCGTCCAGCTGATAACGGTCATTCAGATATATTGCAGTCTGCTGGGCAGTGGCTACATCCTTACTCCATTCCAGAATCTTTTTGGCCCAATACATACGCATATATCCATGCATATAACCCTGTTGTATCATTTGCATCTGGGCGGCATTCCACAGGGCATCATGGGTACGTGCATTTTCAAAATCATCTTTACTGTAAAGATACTCTCTGGGATCACCGTTATGTTCCCGAAGAGTCGCTGCAGCCCAGTCGGGAAAACACCGGGGGTTGTCATAATCCGTGTTATAATAACAGAAATTGTCGGATAATTCACGTCTGATAATCAATTGTTCCAGAAAGGCCAGCCTGGCTTCAGAAGGCAAGTCTGATTGCTGTACAGTCAGGGCGATTCTCTGGGCGGAAATCTGGCCAAAATGAAGATAACCGGAAAGCCGGGATACATTGTCCCGGGTGGGATCATTACTGTATTGATGATAATAGGAAAGTCTCTCACGTATAAAATCCTGCAGGCATGCCTGAGCGGCAGTCTCTCCGGGAATAGTCTGGTATACTGGTGAAATACTCTTGTCTATTTCCAGACCTTTGCTTAGTCTGGCCCAATCACCAAAAGATTTGCGGGGAATAAAAGGAAAAGGGTGGGGTAATACTGCAGGAAAAGGGCTGAGATATTCCGGGAGCAGGCGATTAATTTTAGGCCTTAAAGTATAGGCAGCGTATTCCTGCTTGTTTGAAGCATTCCAAACGGGGATTATGTTGGAACTGTCTACCTGATAGACCGGAATTGTTAGCTGGGGTAATAGCTCTTTCAGCCATTTTTGTTTGATTTTAAGAGGGTCAAAGTCACAATATAAGGATGAAGACCGGGTAGTCCTGGTCCAGGCTGGAATAAGGTCAGCTGGAGTGCCGGGTAAAAGAATAAAAGTGATTCCCAGATTTTTTAATTGCAGTTCTGTTTCCTTGAGACCTTCGATCATGAAATAGTATTGTCTCCAGGTCGCTTCCAGGAAATGAGGCTGCAGACAGAACAGGACTACTAAGGGGGATTTTTTTTCCAGGGCTTCCTGCTGAGCATAGAGCAAGGCCCAGTTGTCTTTGACTCTTTGATTACGGCTCATCCAGTAGACTACCGGACCGCGTGTCACAGGATTTTCCAGGAGGCAGCGCATCCTGGTCACAGGAACTGTCAAGGGGAACTCTTTTACCAGATTACTGAGCTGAGATATCCCACCACACGCTCTTTATCCCCGCCGCTGTCACCGGAATTACGGTAAATAAGGTGTTTAATGTTTTCCCAGCCCATCTTTTTGGCTAAACCCAGGAGAATGGCAATGGGACCGGCCCCGCAGGCTTCCACTTCACCCTTTTCTACTGCGTTCATAATTTTTTCCCATTTCATTTCTTCCGCCAGGTGCATGATCTCGCTATCCATAGAACGAGCCTGTTCGTCACTGTGATAATGGGAAAGGTCAGTGGATACTACTATCACCACACTGTGGTCATATTCATCCAGGGTCTTTTTAAGTATGTTTATCCCTGCTTTAATAGTGTCCAGGCTTTGCTCACCCATCAATATGGGCAGTATTTTAAAATTGTTTAAGAGGGTTTCCTGTAAAAAGGGCAACTGGACTTCGATACAATGCTCCTTGACATGGGCTGTATCCACATAATCCGCCAGTCCATTGCTGTTGCTGATTAGTCTCTCTCCCAGGTCATAGTCCAACGAAATTTTACCCAAGGGAGTATTATAGGCTTTGGCCTGACTCAGGGCAAAACCCTGAAAATAGGTATAATGACTGGGCCCCAGAATCACAATAGTGTCAATGGATTTATTTTTTAGTAAGGAGTAGGAAAAAGCCGCCACCTGACCGGAATAGGTATATCCGGCGTGGGGAGCAATCAGACCATAGATTTTTTCGATATTGTTCTTCTTGGTGAAATCCGCGATATCCGCTGGCACACCGGAAAGAAAAGTGTTGATAGTGCGTTTGAGGTTGATCTTGTCGCCTGGATAAAAAAGATTGGCTACGGCAGCCTGTCTGACATCCAACATAATAACCTCCTTGTTCCGTACACCTTAACTTTATACACTACTCCCACGGCTGTCAAGAAATATCAGGTATGTTGAAAGTATTTTTTTGATATGCATGTTATACTTATTTGTGAGGAGAAATGCATGCCCTTGAAATCAATCTTTATTATAGTGTTTATCGCCATGGGGACTTTTCAGGCTGGGATGGCACATTATCAGCCGGATAAACCGGATAAAATTGTGGTCCTGCCTGATGTTCTTCGGGAAATTTCGGGTATCTGTTTCATAGATAGTACCAGGCTGGCCTGTGTCCAGGATGAAAATGGCAAAGTATTTATTTATGATATAAAAACAAGTAAGATCACATCAGATATCTTTATCAAAGAGAAAGGAGATTTTGAAGACATTGCCTTAGTAGAAAATACTATCTATTTACTACGTAGTGACGGCAGTCTTTTTACTTTTATTCCTGGGCAATCCGGAAAAGCTGAAAAATCCCGATCCGGAATTAAAAATAAGGAATCCGAAGCATTATGTTTTGACCCTTTTGCCCATAAACTGCTCCTGGTCCCCAAAGCTAAAAGTGAAAAAAAGAAGTTTCACAATGAGATTCAATTCTATTATATTCACTGGAAGAACCTCAAAATTGAAAAGAAACCATTTTTGACAGTGGATGTGAAAAGTGTACGGAATTTTCTGGAAAAAAAGGATTTACCCCGTTATCAGGAAGTACTGGAATGGGAAAAAAAGGGCAAAAAATGGGAATTCAAAGTCTCAGCAGCGGCTGTGCATCCCCTGTCAGGGCATTTTTTTGTACTTTCATCAGTGAATCACTTGTGGCTGGAAATAAGCCGGAAGGGTAAAATTATAGACGGGGGTTTTTTAAAAACAGAACTTTATCCTCAACCCGAGGGTTTATGCTTCAGTCCGGAGGGGAAATTGTATATTTCCAATGAAGCAGTGACCGGTCCCGCGACCCTCTTAAAAATAAGTCCAACACCCTGAACTATTAATATATTCTAGAAAGGTAAAAATATGAAAGAAATTTTGTATATTAGTATATTTATTCTGTGTCTGTGGTCCGGTTGTAAAACTCCTGATACTATCAGTCAGGCTAGCATGAAGACACCAGTAGGGACGCACAGCACATTGCCCCCATCCACAGAAGAGCATTTCGTTCTGGGCAGGTTAGCTGGTATTCATAATTTTGTGGTACGCTATAGTCCGGAATTCTATCGGGGGGGGATGCCTGAAAGAAAAAGTGCTTTGTCTGCTTTAAAAAAGCTGGGGATTTCTACAATAGTAACCATTACCCCAGATGAACAGGAACGTCAATGGGCTAAACAGAAGGGAATTCAACTGATAGAATTACCTTTTGACCAGAAAACACCTCTTACTCAGAGTCAGGTGGAATTATTCTTGTCTGTGTTGGATCAAGGGCACGGAAAAGTATATGTCCATTGTCACGGAGGCACACACCGTGCTGCTCTATTGGGAATCCTCTATCGCGTATACCAGTCAGGCTGGCCTTCCCGCAAAGCCGTTGAGGAATATTTGGAATTGGGCGGCTCAACCGATTCCAATATGGTGAAGATGCTGTCTAATTTTATACAACTCTGATAAATTCTTATTTTTCCAGGCTAGCTCTGACTGCATTCAAATTAAATACAAATAAGTGATTTAATAGAATCAATCACTGCCAGTATTTCTTCTCTGGTGTTGAAGGGGCCGCAACTCAGCCGCACCAGCCCCTCGGGAAAGGTGCCTAAAGCCCTATGCATATCAGGGGCACAGTGCAGACCGGAACGGCTGGCAATACCAAACTCGCTGTCTAAAAGAGCCGACCATTCCGCAACCCGCATGATGGGATGACTGAAAGAAATAATAAAAGGAGCGAGAGGGTCGGTAAATATACGCATGCCGGGTAGGCTAAGCAGCCCGTCATATAATAATCTGCCGTTTTCCAGACATTTTTTGTGGAGTGAGTCAGTGCCTGTTTCAATAATAAAATCTATTGCTGTCCCCAACCCCAAAATACCCGGGACATTGGGTGTACCTGCTTCCAGTCTCCAGGGTAACTCCCGAGGCTGGTCAGGATCACTGGAATCCCCCCCGGAACCGCCTACCCGGTGAGGTGCTATCTGCTCTGCTGCTTTTTCCGACAACAGCATCCCGCCTGTCCCCATAGGCCCCAGAAGACCTTTATGACCTGTGAAAACCAAAATATCGATGCCCATATCCAGCATATCTATGTCCAGGTGGCCGGCAGATTGGGCGGCATCTACCATAAGCAAAACCTCAGGATATGCGGACAGGATTTTTTTGATCTGATAGAAATCTTCTGTTTCGCCAGTGACATTGGACATGTGATTCAGTACCAGCAGTCGGGTGTTGGGATTAATAGCATTTTTCAGATGTTGAGGGTCTGTTTTACCGGCCACCACTTTAAGGATAGTAGTCTGGATGACACCCTGGTTTTTAAGGAGGTACAATGGCCGGCTAATAGCATTGTGGGACATGGTAGTGGTGATCACATGATCACCCTCACGCAGACAGCCGCGCAGAGCCATATTGATGGCGTCTGTGGCATTTAAATGAAAAATGCAGTTTCTGGATCCCGGTGCATGGAAGTACCGGCTGATTTTGGACCGGACCTGGTCCACTTTATTCTCTGCATCCATAGACCAGCGATGGCTGCCTCGCCCGGGATTTCCCGGCATCTCATCCAGGCATTGCTTTAGTTGTACTCCTACCTGAGGAGCCTTGGGAAAAGAAGTGGCTGAATGGTCTAGATATATCATCTTTATTCTCCAATAGGTATGGTATATTTTATATCAGTATACATATCTGTCAATCATATCTATATTCTCAGGATTTGACTTTTAATCTACAAAATACTAGAATGGATAATCATTCAAAAGAGAGGTGGGGGTGTTTTGAAGAATCTCTTCTTTATATTCTTAGCTTTATACCTGTTATTTTCCTGCAGCATGGGAAGCCGTACTACGGGGTCTCTGGATGCGGATGATGAAGATAACTATGTGGCTTTTATAAAAGCTTTTGCAGCAAGTTCAGATTATTACCTTTTGACCTATTTTGAGTATAATAATATCACCAATCAGCTTAACGGCATGACAATCGAAAATTTTAAGCTCAGCTTCCGACAGGATGGAAATGCTTACGTAAGGATCGCTTATCCCCGGAAATACAACGTACTGGTAGAACAAACCCTGGCTGTGAGTACCACGGATTCCGTTTTTACAGGGTTTACTCCTTTTGTGTATTATGGTACCAATGAGATTTATATTACAGTACGGGATGGGAGTTCTACCGGGAGGGTCATGATCGATGCCACATGGTAAATTCAGTTTAAAATTCATCCTATTGGGACTATTTTTCTTTACCGGTATTCAGTCACTTTATGCCGCGCTACCCCTAGGATCCAGTCCTAAATATCCGGTTCGTTTCAATGACCTGGCATATTGGATGAAAGATTCCCGGCGCTCTCTGAATCTTTTTGAAGAAACCTTACGCACTGATATGCTGGCCTTTAAAGTGGACTATGCCGCCCGTCTGACACCTGCCTATATTTTACTGGATAATGGCGGGGTGGATCAGGTCTGTGAATCCAGTGTGGAACATCTTACCTTCCAGGGTATGTTCTGGGGACCCCTATTTACAACCGCAGTTTGGGAAGTCCCCATGTTTACCGCTGATCTGGTACTAGCATTGCTGACAGGGGAATGGCTGGGTCTGACAAAATTACCCATCAAAGCCCTGGAAATGAGTATGAAAGCCAATGCCATGATGAGCAGAGAAGATGTATCGTTTTCCTCTCTGTTTCGGATAAATGTACTGTTTACTTCTGACATCCTGATGTTTGATTTTAAAAGTGTGGGAGCAGATATTTATCCCAAGACTTCAAAATCCCTGATGGGCCGGTCTTATGCCGGTCTGGCATTTCGCTTACTGGAATCAAACTATTTTTTCGCCGGCTTCCAGTTTGTCCATATTCCGCCCATTTCCGGCTGGAATACTTTTATCAACACAGACCCCGGTTTTTCTAATTCTGTTTGGGTCTCCCGATATTATAGTGAATCCTACTCCGGAGGAGATAGTTCTGCCAATAATGCCAATCTGCTGTTCTATACCCGTACTCAGGTCTTTTTATATAATAATTTTCTGGACTTTTTCCAGATACGGACATTATTAAATCTCGATTCTGAAAGTGTACTGGATTTACTGGGACTGGGTTTTATTCTGGATTTCTGGAGAGGACTGGATCTTAGTACCTATTTCAATTATCTCAAAAACCTGGATAAATTCACCTTTGATATAGACGGAGCCATTTCTCTGGGTAGAAATGCGGCTATATTGTATGATTATCAGCTTAGTTTGAAACCCTTTAACGCAGCTGAATATCTCAAGCTGGGTCTGGACATGAATTTCAAAATTACAGATTCAAAATATGGGATTTTTGCCTTTAATCTGAATGGATCGGCGGTCAGTTATATGAGAGGAAGCTCCCGACAATATGGCTTTCAGGCTGAAGCGGGATTTTTCTTCCCGTTTTCAGGCAGATTAGTAGCCGGAGTATCTTACAATCTGGATGAGACCATGCCCAATCTGCCTTTTACAGCTGATGCTTTTATGGTATATGGGAGAATTGAGATGGGGATGGACCGCAATTTTACTGCTCAGTTTGAACCTATATACAGGGAGCCCTGGTAATGAAAAATATAATTTCATTAATAGTGCTTATTGTCTTTCTTCATATGTTCTCACTTTCCTGGGCCAGATACGGTGATGAAGATAGTGAGACTACCGATGATAGTTATTATGTAGAAGAACCCAGTGATTATTCTACTGCCTCAGAACGCAAAACATTTCAGCCGAAATCCAAAGGCAGTTTCCTGGGATGGCAGGAAAATGCCGGAGTCAGAGGTCAGATATACCGCTTCCTTAAAAATCCGGAAGGTCTTCAGATCAGTCTGGGTATGGCCCAGGCCAGATATAATAATTACTTTTGGGGAACAAATGCGGATAATCCTTATCTTACCAAGGATTCTGCGGATATGCTCAATAATCTGATTGTGGCTGACAGAATGTGGGGGCCAAAACTGGGTTTGCAATTGGGCGCAGCCTATCTGGATCTTTTTGTTTCTCCGTACTGGGGGAATACCAATACTCTGTATATTGAGGCTGAGTCTGGAGTGTGGCTGGCACGAGATTTAGAGGATGTCTCAGGCATTTCTTACCAGGTGGGGTTGAATTTTTATGGGGCAGTTCTGTCTTTTAAAAACCCGATTATTGATCCTCTTCTTGTGACTTCCTATACTTATGAAGAAGCCATGCAGGTGAATGGCGGGTTGGGATACGTCCTGGTAGGACTGGGGGCTCCGGCTATGATTGGATTGAAAGTGGTGAATATTCCTATCGGTTCACTTTTTACAATGCCGGCTTTTAAAATCATGTTTGGATTATTTGTAAGAGCCGGGGTGATATTTCCCAATTATGTTGATTTTGGATGGGGTCTATTGGGACCTGATGTGAAACTCACATTTTTACCTCACTTGTCCGCTTACATGCATCTGCGCCCTTATAAAACCTCCTACAATACAGCCCGTATTGAATTCGGACTGGAATATGATTTCTGAAAATACCCAACATTGCTTTATTTGGTTCTGTTCCTTAAAATAGTGTTCTGAGTAAATGACAAGGAGCAGATATGAACGAAGCCAATAATCCCAATTCCATGAAAGTAGAACTTCCCAATGATGAAAATTTCACCCAATATTCCAATTTTGTAATTGTCTCACATTCTCCCCAGGAATTGGTACTTGATTTCGCGCGTATCCTTCCGGGAAGAGAGGGAGCCAGGGTCATTTCTCGAGTCATTATGACACCACAAAACGCAAAGTTGTTTTTAGGGGCCTTGCAGACTAATATCGCAAACTATGAGCAGAAATTTGGTGAAATTCAGATACAGGAAAACAACAATCCCATGGCCCAGGGCGGAATTGTACAATAAAAGATGAAAGAAAAAGAGATTGTATCAATAGCCCAGAATAAAAAAGCCCTGCATGATTATGAAGTCATCGAAAAATATGAAGCAGGGATAGAACTCCGCGGTACTGAAATCAAGTCTATCCGGGAACATCTTTGTAACCTGAAAGACAGCTTTTGCCAGATCCGGGGGTATGTGGTCACAGTTCATAACATGCACATCAGCCCCTATGGGCACGGTAACATCTATAATCATGAACCTACCCGGATGAGAAGACTCCTTCTCAAAAAGAAAGAAATCCTAAAAATAGATTCCCAACTCAGTCAAAAAGGCTACAGTCTGGTACCCTTGTCACTTTATATCAAAGGAAAATATGCTAAATTGCAAATAGCCTTAGTAAAAGGTAAAAAACTTCATGATAAACGAGACGCGCTCAAGGAAAAAGATATCAAAAGGGATATGGATAGAGAGATGAAGAATTTTAATTAATAAATAGTCGGTGAGCTATTGCTAAAAAAATTAAATATCCGATATTCAGATATAAGGAAATCTCATGTATCACGGAGGAGACATGAAGCTCAAAATAAAGCCGTTTATGGCCTTTCTAATAATAATTCTATCTGTTGTTCACGGATACACTATAAAACTGGAATACAAGAATAACCTGGGAAGAAAATACCGCATAAAAAATATCATCCGCCAGGATATCTATTTAAATGGTCAATTTCATTCCAGCCGGGAAGCCATGAATAAAGCAACCCTGGAAGTGGTGGAAACCAACCGTGATTGGGGTAAAGTAACCGGCAAGTATTATTACTATACCCGGAATATGAACTATCATGAATCATTTCGTCTGGAAAATGTGTATCTTACCGATTTTCTCAGGGATAAAACCGGTGCCATGAAGATTAGTGACCAATACATGATGCCTACTTCCCGAAATATTCCTTTATTTCCTACCAATCAGGTTAAACCTGGTGATGTCTGGCAGGCTGTGGGTGAAGAGATCCATGAAGGGATAGTGGACCCTAAAAATTGGTTTAAATTCAATATTGATGTGAATTATAAATTCCTGGAAGTGGTCACAAATGATGGGAAGGCTTTGGCACATCTGCTGATTGATTATCATGTAATGTACTATCCCAAAGCCCATCCTGAGATGAGCTCTATTACGGGATTTTCATATAACAATTTCTATTGGGATATTGCTGCGGGAGCACCTTATTCATATGAAGATACCTTCTCCTTTATGGTGACACTGGTGAATGGAGAAACAGTACTGTATAAAGGTCAATCCCAGGCTATTGTGGAAGAGGTGTCAGATATCCTGGCTGCGAATAAAAAGGATATGGTGGCACAGATTTCTAACAGCGTGTCCAGCGATGCTGGTACAACCGTAAAAGAAAGCGATGACGGGATCATAGTGAACCTGGGGCATATTCTTTTTGATGTTAATAAAGCGGACCTCAAGACAGATTCATTTAAAACCCTGGACAAAGTGGTAGAATTCTTACGAAAGTACCCCAATCTGGATATCGAAATTAGCGGTCATACGGACAACACCGGCCAGAACCCCTACAACCAGGTGTTATCGGAAAACCGAGCCAAGGCTGTGGCAGATTATTTTGTGCTGAAGGGATTATCTTCCAATCGGATTTCCTACATTGGGTATGGCCCTGATAAACCGGTGGCTACTAATCTGACTACGGAAGGACGTGCACTCAACCGCAGGGTAGAAATAAAGATCATCACCCGGGAGTAAAATCACACATTTTTAACTCAGTCTGTGCTTAACCCTTGCTCAAAAAGACCGATAATCATAAGTGTAATCAAGGAGGCTTTTATGGTCAGAGGGATTTATACCGGCGCCAGCGGCATGATGGTCAGCATGGATGAGATGAACACAATTGCTAACAATCTGGCAAATGTAAATACAGATGGTTATAAAAGAGAAACCAGTGTGACTAAAGCTTTTCCGGAATTACTGATACGTAGTATAAATAATAATGGCCTGGTGACATTTCCTCTGGGCTCATACGATCTCGCACCGGTAGTCGGCAAGATGGGGACAGGTGTCGAATTTAATGAAAATTATATTCGTTTTGAACAGGGGAGCCTGGAAGGGACGGAAAATGATTTTGACTTTGCCCTGGATGGTGAAGGGTTTTTCTCAGTTATGACAGATGAAGGGGAAAAATATACTCGCAACGGAAATTTTAATATCTCTAAAGACGGCATACTAGTGGACAAACATGGTAATCCGGTATTGGGTGAAAAGGGTATCATCAAAATAGGTAGAAACAATTTTCAGGTGGACAAAGAAGGAAACATCTATGTGAACTCGGATATCCGTCCCGATGAGTTTACTTCCAAATCCGGCAATGAATGGAAGGGCATGATCAAACTGGACAGACTGAAAGTGGTAGATTTTCCCTATAAGCGTCATGCCATCAAAGAAGGATACACCTGGTTCAAGGAAGGGGAATTTTCCGGTCCGGCCCGGATATTGAATGGAAACAATCGTCCTAACGTACTGCAGGGCTTCCTGGAAAAATCCAATGTCAATCCGGTGATCGAGATGACACGAATGATAGAAATACAACGCTTGTACGAAGCCAATCAAAAGACAATTCAGACTCATGATGAGACCTTGGGTAAGGCAGTGAATCAGGTAGGCAGAGGAATGGCTTAGAGCTTTACTCCCCACAGGTAATAGGTTAAAATAATGCGGGTGAATTACCCGCATTATTTTTTTTTGGAGACGCACTTGAAAGTATATATCAGTACTATTGGATGTAAATTAAACCAGTTTGAATCCCAGGCGCTTCGGGAAAAACTGGAACAGGAAGGGCATGTTGTAGTAGATCAAATGGAAGAAAGTGAAGCCCTGGTTGTGAATTCCTGTACAGTGACAGCCCGTGCTGATGCAAAATCACGTCAGATCATGCGGAAAGCCAAGAAAGACGGTAAATATGTGGTGGCCACAGGATGCTATGCCACCACGGATTTTGAACTACTCAGGGAATTTGATTATATTGACCTGGTGGTGCAGAATGACAATAAATTTCAGATAGGAGAATATCTTCAGGAAAAAACCTGGATACCGGAAAGTGAAAAAGATATCACGGAATTTCCCGTGGTCTCATCTTTTGAAAGGACACGTGCTTTTATCAAGATTCAGGATGGATGTGATCGGTTTTGCAGCTATTGTAAAATACCTGCTGCCCGGGGGCGAAGCCGCAGTTTCAACCTGGAAGATATATTAAGTCAGGTCAGACAGCTGGTAAATAACGGCTACAAAGAGATTGTACTGACAGGGGTCAATATCAGTGACTATCATTCCGGTGATATCACTTTGTCGCATCTCATTGGAGATATTCTGACCCTGGATGGAGAATTCAGGTTGCGATTGTCCTCTTTACAGCCGGATCAGTTTGAAGATAGTCTGCTGGATTTTCTGGGAAATGCCCGCTTTGCTAATCATTTCCATTTATCACTGCAAAGCGGTAGTGAAAGTGTGCTTCAAAGAATGAATCGCCACTATACTCCGCATGATTTCATGAGATTGGTAGACAGGATAAGAGAGCGAAGTCCGGAGTGTGGTATCACCACCGATATTATTCTGGGCTTTCCCCAGGAAACAGACCAGGAATTTGAAGAAACCAGGGAGTTCTGTGAAAAAATTGGATTTTCCCGCATCCATATCTTCCCTTATTCATCCAGAGAGGGGACCAGAGCTGCGCGATGGACGGATATGAGTCAGGAAATCAAAAAAAGCCGGGAAAAAACCCTTTTGGATACTGCTCAAAAATCTGCAAAGCTCTTTGCTGAAAAATATCTGGTGGGACAGGAACATAAGGTCTTGGTTGAAACCTGGCAGGATCAGGGCTGGGTAGGGTATACCTCAAATTACATAAAAATGAATAGTGTCACACCCGGACTAAGAGAGAATGAATTTGCAATATTAAAAGCCAGCCGTTATAAAGTCAGTCGGGATGGAGTAATTGATCTATTTGACGACTGATTCAGGTTTTAAAAAATATACAGCGTCATCCAATAAAACAATCTCTTTTTTTCCATCGGCATTAATGTCGTCAACATACAACTCAGCATTATACCTGGTCAATGGAAACATATATGTTTCTGTTTTGCGTAAAGCAGGATAAAAAATGCTCATTCCGATCTGGTTGGAATTATTTATACCGAAAATTAGGTAGTCCCAATTAGAATCGCCATCCACATCAAATTTTTGATTATCCATATAATATTTGAATTTTAAAGTTTGTTTATACAGAGCATTGTCTATATTGGTAACTATATATTCGGGATGATTGGTACTACGGGAGTGGTTTGTGATGACAAAGTACTGATTGGTAGGTGACATCAGTGCAACAACATTGGTATAGAAAAAATGTTTGGTCACGGGTGTATAAAGTCTCTTTTTTGCATAGCGAAAGTTAGTGATACTCAACCCGCCTGCAATAATCACCAGTCCAGTGGTATCCGGGGCGTCATAGAGATCTTCCATTGTCAGGTACATGAGCACGTCTGCCCTGGTGTTTTTCTGTTCATTTACCGGCAGGACCAGAGAGTCAGACAGCCTTTTAGCTGCCAGTCCAGGACTTCTCATAAACATATACAGATTGGGGAAGTAATTATAGGGACTTTCAATCTTAAACTGGTAGCGAAGATTATTTTTAGCAAATGATGCATTATATTCCATTTTCTGACGGTAGGCTTTAAGGTTGTATTGATTATTACTTAAAGATGTAAGATAAGCAAAAGAATCTGAAATATACTTACCAGCCTGAGACATTTTATCCCATTTAACATAGAAAGGAAGAATATCATATAAGATATAAAAGCGGGACGGGGAATCCTGAATCGCAGAAAGATAAAATCTTTCTGCTGCGGCAAAATTTCCCTGTTCTTCTTCCATTTTACCCTGGAAATAAAGAATATCCTGGGCCGGAATGATAGTTTTGTTAGCAGGAATACGTTTTAGATACCAGGCAGCAGTACGGTAGTCATGATCATGATAGGCACTTAACAGGGCTTTATAGTAAAACAGTTCAGGATTCTGTTCTCCACTCAGGAGGCATTTTGCTAAAAAAGAACTGGCACGGCTATAGATACCTAATTTAAAGTAAACAACCCCTGCTCTTTGTAATAGAAAAATGTTTGTTTCAGATGGATCTTTCAATATCAGGTCCGCGTAAGTTTTGAGAGCTTCGTTCAGATTTTCTTTAGGATCCAATGCAAAATGGTCAAATTCATTCTGAAGAGCCCGCAGATAGGAGGGGTCTATATTAGTATAGGGACGGGAAAGGCTGGTAAGTAGATTGAGTCTGAATATCTCATAATTTATCTGATATAGATTTGTTGATTGCAGGGTAACCAGCTGTTTCTCCTGATTTTGGATCAGCTCTTTGGTAAGTTCAGAATGAGGGGGGAGTTCTCCCTTTACTGCATGTGGGGTACAGGAGATAAATAGTAAAAACAGGAAGATAAATGAAGTGTATTTACGTAACATAATTAATCTCCCGAAATTTGATAGTTTATTATAATGAAGGGAGGGTAAAAACTCAATTATACTTTTAAAAACCGGCTATATTTGAATTTAAATGTATAAAAATAAACTGAATTTTGATTTTTTTCATTTGTAATAATAATATTAACCCAAAAGATTTATGGAGGAAGCAATGAAAAAACACCTGATAATGGCTGTTATGATTTTTTTAGGCAGCACATGGGCAATGGCAGCCCCTACTTATGACGGTTCTGATGGATACATTACCATGCCTACAGTTGAAACACCTGACAAGGGTCGTCTGGGTATTAGTCTGAAATATACCACTTCTTCGACTCTCACCCCTGCTATTAATATCGTGCCCTTAAAAGGTTGGGAAATAGGTGCCGGCTGGGATATTAATTTCGGCGCTAATTCTATGGCCCCTCTTTTATTAAGTACAAAAATTCAGTTTGTAAAACAGGCGGCGATTGGATTTAAAGCAGAACTGGGCCTGGAAAGCTGGCAGCAAAATTTCTTCTCCCTGTATCTGGCCTGGGTGGAGCAGCTTAAAGCAGGCGGAGTGGCAGACTCTACAGCAACTTTTGCCTTTGGTTATACTTTCGGGCAGTGGTCCAATATAAACTTCTTCCTGGGTTTCCAAAGAAATATCTTTATTCCCAAACTTTATCTGATAGGGGACATTTCCAACTTTCCCTACCGTTATAATTTTACCCCCTGGAGAGCAACCAGTGAAGGACGGGGTATTGTTAACCTGGGACTTCGCTTAATACTTACTCCCAGTTTTTCCCTGGATCTGGCTGGACTGGATTTGATGGATTCTAACCGCCAGTTGATGCTGGGAGGAAATTTATACCTGGGTCTTTGGAAATAATATATATTCAATCAGGGAGGGGTAGTAAGCCCCTCCTTATTTTTAGAAATTTGCATTTTATGAGTTTTTCTACTAAAATATGTGCTCCTATGGGGCTGTGGCGCAGTTGGGAGCGCGTTTGAATGGCATTCAAAAGGTCGTGGGTTCGATCCCCATCAGCTCCAATAATTAGCCTGTCTGAGATTTTCAGACAGGCTTTTTTCATTGATTTTTTCTATTGACTTTTACATTAGAAATGCTATAATTGCACTGCTTAACAAGATGAAGAATGTGCAGTATGAACAACGGTGACACATAAACAGCAAGGAAGCGGATATGTTGAAACCCGTAACTCTTTTTCAGGGCAATAGATGGGTATATTTGTGTAAAGTTTGGCATGAAATTTGCTCGTTGATAGAGGTGGATTAATTGCACAAGGCAATAGTAGATTTATGAAAGCGCTTACAGTAATATTTTCTTGTTGGTGCAGTATCATATTAGGGGAAATAGGTAAAACTGGATGAAAGGAATAATACTCTCACTGGATAAACATAGGGTGGTCTTACAGGCTCATCCGCTTTTAAGACGCTATTTTGGTCAAAAAAGACTGATTGGAGTCCAGATAGACCGGATTCTGGAAAACGAGACGCATCTTTCAGTCTTGATGGAAGTGATAGTCAAGTGTGAACAGCATCCCGGTGTGATGCATACACAGCCTTTCCCCATTAGTTGGATAAGACAGGAATTCAAAGACCTGGAAATTGTGGAAAATATGACTTTATTTGCCTCAACCACTGATATGGGAGAGGATTCTATCACATTACTGGCAGTCAGTCCTATCGACACCGTAGAAAAATATTATTCACTGTTAAGATCCAAAGATGAGCTTTTTGCCCGCTCTATACATGTACTTAAAGATATGTCATTGATGCTGATAAATGAACCTTCTTCTAAAGTGGCCGCCCGGAAAAGTGTGGAAATGGTAAGACGTTTGTTTAATGCACAAAGTGTCATCATCAGACTGGTCAAACATGGCCGCTTATTGGAAAAGTATGTTTCTGATGGTGTTCCTGGTGAATACCTGGCAGATCATCTGGAATATGAAATTGGTGATGTCCCCGTATATCAGGAAGCACTTCAGACAAAACAGACTATTATATGTGAGGATATTAAAGCCGGTTTTGGTCAGATGTATGAGGATTTCTGGAAATTTAATCACAGTAAACTGGTGGTGGTTCAGCCCATACTCAGTGGCAAAGAAGTCACTGGTATTTTTGCCCTTAATTTTGATCATCAGAACCAGTTGATGAGGGAAAGTCTGGATATTTTGGAAAATGTGGTCAATGAATTTAATTTTATCCTGGAACGCGGAAATAATTTTATGGAACTCCTCAACACTACTGAGAAAATGAAATCTCTTAATATAGCGATAGTAAGTACCCTATCCAGTGCAATAGAAACCAGAGATCCTTACACCAAAGGACATTCTGAACGGGTGGCTACTTATGCGGTAGAAATCGCCCGTAATATGGGTTGGGACGATTATGAACTGGATAGACTGCGCACTGCAGGTCTGCTGCATGATGTAGGTAAGGTGGGGATTCCTGATGGGGTTCTGCTCAAACCTAATGCTCTGAATAAAAATGAATTTGAAATTATGAAACTGCACCCGGAAATCAGTGCGGCCATTGTTTCCGGAATAGACAGTTTTGGTGATCTGGTCCCCTGGGTACGCTATCATCATGAAAATCTGGATGGTACTGGCTATCCCTATGGTTTAAAAGGAAACGAAATTCCCTTAGGGTCAAGAGTGATATCTGTGGCTGATGCCTTCGATGCCATGACTTCCACCCGACCTTATCGCAAAGCCATGTCCTTGGACCGGGTGTTTGATATCATGCGGACCGGGGCTGGTATTCAATGGGATGGAGATATCATCGAAGTAGCACTTAACTGTCTGGAAGTGATTGAACAGAAAGAAGGTACTGAGTATCATATTCCGGAATTGCTCAATGATTTCCGCAAAAGGATTTTTAATACCAATCTGATGGATGGATTATATCTCTATACCTTCCTCTATGATCAGATGCACAAATATATTCAGGAGGATTCTGGATTTACCCTGGGCGTTATCTCACTGTATGAATACCTGGGAGAGCATCCTTCTAATGAACGAAAAGAGGCCCTGGATGTTCTGATTGAAATAGTAAAAAAACATGCCCACTTCCCGGTTCAGGTAGGGCGTTACAGTTATTATCAGATCCTGCTCCTGGCACCCAAACTGGACAAATCATTTATGCGTAAACTATTGAACAGGATATTGATGGAATTCTTCCAGAAGAGCAATCTCTATTTCACCTCAGACGCACTTTCTTATCCGAATGATTCAGATTCTGTAGATCAGATGGTGTCTGATATCCTGTCAAGGGTAGACGGGAAAAAGGATCATCAAAAAGAATCAGCCTGACCTATTCATTCTAAAAAAGATGATTTTTTTCACATCCAACGCTATACTTTTGAAACCATTTTCTATACATATGCTCTTATTATTCAGTCTTAATAATTTAAAAGGAAAAACCCATGAAAATCGGAGTAATCGGAACCGGATATGTTGGTCTGGTGACTGGAGTTTGTCTAGCTGATTTCGGTCATAATGTGACCTGCATGGACAATAATGCGGAAAAGATAGAAAAATTACGTTCAGGACAAATTCCCATTTATGAACCTGGTATAGTAGATTTAGTAGAAAGAAATGTATATTATAAGCGATTAAACTTTACAGAAGATATAAAAGCATTAGTTGAACAGAATGAAGTAATTTTTATTGCTGTGGGTACCCCGCCTTTGGAAGATGGTTCAGCTGATTTGCAACATGTTCTTTCTGTTGCAGAAGATATTGGAAGATATATTAATGGATATAAAGTTATAGTGGATAAATCCACTGTACCGATTGGTACTGGCCAGAAAGTTAAAAATATTATTAGACAAACACTGGAATCCAGAAAGGAAACTCAGGAATTCGATATTATTTCAAATCCTGAATTTCTTCGGGAAGGTAAGGCTGTATATGATTTTAATCATCCGGATAGAGTAGTCCTTGGCTTTGAAAATGAAAAAGCAAAAGATATTATTATTGATATGTATAGAGTTTTACATGTAAACCAGGTCCCTTTTGTCTGTACCAATCTGGAAACTGCTGAAATGATAAAATATGCCTCTAATGCATTCCTGGCAGTAAAAATAAGTTATATAAATGAGTTGGCATTGCTTGCAGAAGAAGTAGGAGCTAATATTCAGGATATAGCTCGCACCATGGGAATGGATGGAAGGATCAGTCCAAAGTTTCTTCATGCCGGACCAGGTTATGGGGGATCTTGTTTTCCAAAGGACACTTTAGCTTTAGTCAGTTTTGCAAAATCTAAAGGGTTGGAATTAAATGTAGTCCAAGCCGCTGTGGTAGCAAATGATAATCAAAAAGAGCAAATGGTAAAAAAAATAGAAAGCAAAATGAAAGGGGTGTCAGGTAAAACGATCTCAATCCTTGGCCTTTCCTTTAAACCTGAGACTGATGATGTACGGGAAGCCCCGGCTTTACACATTGTTAGAAGGTTGGTTGAAAAAGGGGCGAGGATAAAAACATTTTGTCCAAAAGGAATGGACGAAGCAAAGTGGAGATTGTCTGATATTGAACCATCTATATCTTATTGTGAAGACGAATATCAAGCAGCGACTGATGCTGATGCAGTAGTTATTGTGACAGAATGGAATCAATTTCGCGGTATGGATCTTGTTAAAATGAGACAAGTAATGAAAGATGATTATTTTTTTGACTTGAGAAATGTCTACTCTCGTGAGAAACAAATTAGGTTGATGTTCAGATATGAAGGAGTGGGAGTTAAATAAAATGAAGCTCCAAAAAATTCTCTGCCTGAATTGGCGTGATACGGCTAATCCCAAAGGGGGTGGGGCTGAAAAGTATGGTGAAAACATCCTGTCAGAATTGGTGAATCGTGGCTATCAGGTGGACCTCTTTACGGCTGAATTCCCAGGATGTCTGGTTCAGGAGAACAGGTCAGGCATCAATGTTATCCGTAAAGGCGGAACTTTAGGTGTATACCGTGAAGCTTTACGTTATTTAAAGGAAAAAGGTTCTGAGTATGACCTTATTATTGATGAAATAAACACCATACCTTTTCAGACCTGGAGATTTCCGGAATTAGAAAATAAACGAATGGTTCTAATCTACCAATTGGCCCGTAATGTCTGGTTCCATGAGACTCCTTTCCCGGTTTCTCTGGCCGGGTATCTGGTGGAGCCTTTTCTAATCAGACCCTATCGGCATACCCGCTGTGTTATCACAGATTCACAGTCTACCCGGCAGGATTTGTGTGACCTGGGATTTTCTCAGGAAAAGGTGCATGTGATTGACCCTCCCTGTGACTATCAGGTAGTGCCTGATTTAGC
The DNA here is from genome assembly GCA_964428015.1 of uncultured Brevinematales bacterium. Classification (GTDB taxonomy): domain Bacteria; phylum Spirochaetota; class Brevinematia; order Brevinematales; family CAYRWR01; genus CAYRWR01. The sequence goes on from CAYRWR010000026.1 coordinate 31,679, forward strand.
AAAGGTCAAAAAATCGGCTGATCTGGAAATAGTCTATCTGGGCAGACTCAAGAATTCCAAACGTGTCCATCACATAGTGCGTGCGGCTAAAATATTGCAATCTGATTTTCCCAAAATGAAACTCAATATAGTAGGAAGCGGGGACCAGAGCTATCTGCACTACCTGCACCGGTTAGCAGGGCAATTGGGTCTGGAGCAGAATATTGAATTTCACGGATTCGTAGATGATGAAAAGAAAGCCCATATACTACGTTCCTCACATTTTATTCTTATGGCTTCGGTCCGTGAAGGATGGGGTCTGGTGGTAAATGAAGCCAATGCCCAGGGCACACCTGCTGTAGTTTATAATGTACATGGCCTGCGGGACTCTACCCGTCATCTGGAGACAGGCTGGATTTGTGATATAAATCGTCCAGAGGATCTGGCTCGTGGGGTAAGGGAACTGTTTCTGGATTCAAAAAGATACAGGGAAATTCAGAAGAAAGCTTGGGAATATGCCCGCTCTTTGACTATTCAGACATCAACCGATCAATTTGAAAAAATCATCACCAGAGTCTATTCTTAAAATTTTAGTGATTTGTGATAAATATCTTTTCCTGTTAAAATACTGATTATCATAATGAGGAGATTCTCTTGAAAAAAGCCTTGATTACCGGTATAACTGGTCAGGATGGAAGCTATCTGGCAGAATTGCTATTAGATAAAGGTTATGAGGTACATGGTATTATAAGAAGGTCCAGCTCAATCAATACCTGGAGAATTGACCATCTCTATAATGATAAAAAAATCTATAATAAAAAATTCTTTCTTCATTATGGAGATATGACCGATTTTACCTCTATCGCGGATATTATGAAAAAAGTAGAGCCGGATGAGTTTTACAATCTGGCTGCTCAGAGCCATGTAAAAGTCTCTTTTGAAATACCCATTGTGACTGCTGATATCGACGCTTTAGGGACCCTGAAAGTTCTGGAAGCAATCCGTGTCTTGGGACTGGAAAAAAAAGTAAAGTTTTATCAGGCCTCTACTTCAGAATTATACGGGAAAGTCCAGGAGATTCCTCAAAAAGAGACCACTCCCTTTTATCCCCGAAGTCCTTATGGTGTAGCCAAACAGTATGGTTTCTGGATTATTAAGAACTATCGCGAAGCCTACAATATTTTTGCCAGCAACGGCATCCTGTTTAATCATGAATCTGAGCGCAGAGGGATTACCTTTGTTACCCGAAAGATCAGTCTGGCCATAGCCCGGATAAAAGCAGGTCAGCAGGATAGTCTGGAGCTGGGAAATCTTTCCGCCCAGAGAGACTGGGGATACGCTCCCGAATATGTGGAAGGCATGTGGCGCATACTACAACAGGATTCCCCTGATGATTTTGTCTTAGCCACAGGAGAGACACATACTGTGAGAGAATTTGTGGATGCTTGTGCGGGGGCATTGGATATGAATCTGGAGTGGCAGGGCGAAGGGGTAAATGAAGTAGGCATTGATAAGTCAAATGGTAAAAAAATTGTAAGTGTTAACTCCCGGTATTTTCGACCCACTGAAGTGGAATTACTGATAGGAGACCCAAGTAAAGCCCAAAAGGTCTTGGGATGGAAAGCTAAGACTCTGTTTTCTGATTTAGCAGGTCGTATGGCAAAACATGATTATGAACAGGTGACAACTGGAAAACTTGTCTACTAATAACATGAAAAAAAAGGCGTTTATTACAGGTATAACAGGACAGGATGGCAGTTATCTTGCTGAACTATTACTGTCAAAGAATTATGAAGTTCATGGTTTAATAATGAAGGGAGATCCTGGTTTCCATATTAAACACTTAACCGGACAAATTACACTTCATGTTTTTGATTTATTGGATTACAAATCCTGGCTTGAAATCTTTAAGAAATTGAAATTGGATGAGTTATACCTTTTAGCAGCACAGAGTCATGTGGGTAAGTCTTTTGGTAGTGAAATCCAGACCATGGATATTAATATCCAGCCTTTATACTACATCTACTATGCGCTTTTAAATTCTATAAGCAGTACCAGAGTATTTTTTGCCTGTTCCTCTGAGATATTCAGCAAAGTACCGGGAGCAGTTTATAGGGAAGATTCACCTCTTTTTCCTCAAAATCCATATGGGATATCTAAAGCCATGGGATTACAGCTTAGCCGTTTTTTTCGGCAAGCTTATTCCCTGAATGTAAATTGCGGTATATTATTTAATCATGAATCCCCCCGCAGAGGGAGAGATTTTGTAACTCAAAAAGTCTGTCAATCTTTAAAAGAAATTAGGGCAGGCAGATTGGAAGTTTTGGAATTAGGAAATCTGGATGCAGAAAGAGACTGGGGTTATGCCCCGGATTATGTACAAGCCATGTGGTTAATGTTGCAAACAAAGGAAAGTGATGATTTTATTATCGCTTCCGGGAAATTGCATAGCCTCAGAGAATGGGTAGAAATAGCGGCACAACAAGCCGGTTATAAACTGGAGTGGAAAGGTAAAGAGCTGAATGAAGTAGGCATTGACACTGTTTCAGGAAAAATTTTAATCAAAATCAATCCGGAATTCTACAGGAAAGGACCGGATGTTGGGATCCGCGGGGATATTACTAAAATCACAAAGAAGTTAAAATGGGAGAATAAAATGTCTATGCAAAATATTATTACTGAAATGATGAGAGATTGATAGGCAGGAATGATGCTGATAAAGTTAATTAAGAAGTATATAAAATGGGGTTAAATATGAATAGAAGTGAACAGCGGAAGATTATTAAAAAGGTTTTTAGAGAGACACTACCCCTAGCTCAACAAATTTCTCAATCACCAATAAGAAAAGTTGATTTATATTCCAAATCAGCTGCATTTGCCTATCAGGACAGTTTTTTATCACTATTCTCTTTTTACAACAGAAATGACATTAAAATGGAAAACCTGGATGTTATAGATATCGGTGTAGGTAAAGGCTGGACAAGTTATCTCTTGTCGAAATTTGTAAAGTCAGTCAAAGGATATGATCTGGAATACTCCATTAGAGAACATATGGGGCTCAATCAAATTCACAGATGGCAAAAATTATTCTGGGATGAATTTCTAAAAAGAAATCCTGAAAATCTGGCGTATGACTTCTTTGACGGGTTCCACATCCCAGCCAAAGATCAATCCGCAGATCTGGTGGAAGCACAGGCGGTGATTGAACATGTGGATAATAATGCACTGACCAATGAAAAAAGAGACGAATGGCTTAAAGAAATCAACCGGGTTTTAAAAAAGGACGGTATTTTGCATATCTCCTGGTGCCCCTCCAAATTTTCTTTTTCTGAAAATCTTGCCGGATTTTTAAAGATATCCCACCATGATAAATTATTCAGGAAAAATGAACTGGCTGAACTGATTGAAAGAAATGGATTTGAAATCGTAAGATTGGAACGGACTCATCCTTATATTGATTTTTTCCCAGGTATTTTGCTGGATATTTGGAATGTTTTTTATCTCATACTGTTTAGATGGCTGGAAAAATTTTGGCTGTTTACTCCCTGGAGATTTTTCTTCCATCACTTCCGTGTTATTGCTAGGAAAAAATGACTGGAGTTGCCACCTTTTCAAGAGGACAAAACTCTGAAATGGGCTGAAAGCAATAATAAATGATGTAAATAAAGAAATTAAAATGGTTGAAGGATAAAATGAAAAAGATATTGTTTATTGAATCTTCAAAATCTACATTCATCAAAGATGATCTTGATATACTTAAGAAACATTTCCAGGTGAAAGTTATTTCCTTTTCCGCTAGAGGATCACTACTGGGAGTAATACTAAAAAACATTTTAAACATCCTGAAAATAGTCTGGTATATGCCTTCACATGATGCTGCTTATGTGTTTTTTGCCAGTCATCCTGCTCTGTTTGCAGTTTTTTTCGCCAGATTGTTTAGAAAAAAAGCCGTGGTTGTTCCAGCGGGATATACGGTAGTGTATGTCCCTGAAATTGACTATGGTTTATTAAAAAGCAGATTTTATAAAAGGTTTGTGCTTTATATTCTGAATAAAGCTTCCCTTCTGCTGCCTATTTCGGAAGATAATCAGAATGATCTCCGGAAACTGGGGATTCCTGAATTAAAATCTCCGGTAATCTATCTGGGATTACTCGAAAAAAAGAGTGATGTAAGAATATCACATTTAAAAGAAAAAACCGTTCTTACCGTGGGAGAGATCAATACAGGTAATTTTTTAAGAAAAGGGCAAAAGGGATTTGTGGAAGCAGCAGCTTTATTGCCAAAAACAGAATTTATTATTGCTGGTAAATTTGGGGCGGGGACTGAAGATTTAAAAAAGATAGCCTCTTCCAATGTAAGGTTTATTGAATTTCCCAGTAATGAAGAGCTGGAAATACTTTTTAATAAATCATCAGTGTATGTGCAAGCTTCCTGTCATGAATCCTTCGGTTTATCGATCGCAGAAGCTATGCTCCATAAATGTGTACCAGTTGTTACGGATAGAGCAGCTATACCGGAAGTAGTGGGGGATACGGGGTTTTATGTGGAATTTAATAATCCTGAAAGTATTGCTGAGGGAATCAAAAAAGCCCTACAGGATAATAAAAAAGGGGAACTAGCCAGGAAGAGGATTTTAACAAAATTTTCTATGGAAGAAAGAGAGGCTAAAATGATAGCAGCAATTTCTGCACTTTGGGACAAGGAGTGAATAATGCATAAAATTTTTGTAAAAATATTTGCTTTGCTGCCGGAAATCGGATTAAAGCATAGATTAGCCTGTTTCATTTATAATCACATTTTAAAAAGAGATTTTAAAATCAGATATAAGAACAAAATGTTTTATGTAAGTTTTACCAACTATGATTTTGTATTGAAATATGTAACTAACCCCTATAATGAGTTCACGGAATCCAGATATGGCTATCTGGAACATTTCGTCCCTGCTTCAGGGCAGATTATTGTTGATGCTGGTGCCGGGATTGGTGGGTTTACGATTTTATTGGCAAAATTGATCGGAGAAAAGGGTAAAATTTATGCTCTTGAACCGGATCCTGGGACTTTTGAGATACTAAAAAGAAATCTTGCTTTAAATGACGTGAATAATGTGATCCCTTTGGATTTAGGTTTATGGGACAAAAAAACTGTTTTGCACTTTAACGCTCAATCCAGTGCGACTTCCATGATTGTCAGGGATAGCGAGGATCCGCATCAGGCTAATTCAGAAATCAAAGTCACTTCTTTGGATAATTTAGTTCAAGAATATAAAATATCACGGATTGACCTTTTAAAAATGGATATAGAAGGGGCGGAAATTGAAGCTTTGCATGGTGCCAAAAATTGTTTGAAAAATAAAGTGGTGCGTGAATCCGCTATTGCGTCCTATCATATTGTAGATGGAAAAGAGACCAGTATTTATGTGGAAAAAGTTTTTAGTGAAGCGGGGTACAAAAGTTATTCCTGTAACCCAATACATAAAACTACAATAGCTTATTAAGTAAAAAGTGAGTGCAAAATGAAGATCCCCTTAGTCGACCTAGTAAAACAATATCAGAATATCAAACCCGAGATAATGGAAGCTTTAAGTCGGGTTCTGGATGATGCAGCCTTTATCCAGGGTAAGTATGTCCAGGATTTTGAAAACGCCTTTTCTTCAATGCTAAATACCGAAAATACTATAGGTTGTTCCAGCGGCACTTCAGCCCTGTTTTTGTCTTTAAAAGCACTGGGCATCCAACCCGGAGATGAAGTCATTACTTCTACTCTCACCTTTATTGCTACAGTAGAAGCAATTGTTGAAACCGGCGCCACTCCCGTCCTGGTTGATATCGATCCGGTTTCGTATAATCTTGATCTGGACCAGGTAGAAAGTTCAATAACATCCAAGACCAAAGCCATCATTCCAGTACACATTTACGGCAATCCTGTTAATATGGATAGATTAATGTCCATCGCCCGTAAAAATAATCTTCAGGTGGTAGAAGATTGTGCCCAGGCTCATATGGCAAAATATAATAATAAATTTGTGGGGACCTTCGGTGACACTGGCTGCTTCAGTTTTTATCCGGGCAAAAATTTGGGTGCATATGGAGATGCCGGGGCTGTAATTACTTCAAATGGGAATTTGACGGGTGTAATTAGAAAGATGCTCAACCATGGACGTGCGGAAAAATATCTGCATGATACCTTGGCATATAATCACCGTATGGATGGGATACAGGGAGCGGTACTCAGTGTGAAAATGAAATATATTCAGCAATGGACGGAACAAAGAAGAGCAGTTGCGGCTCAATATAACTCGATTCTAAAAGATATAGAGAAGGTCATCATTCCTCAGGAAGGTCCTCTGGCAAAACATGTATATCATCTCTATGTAATCCAGGTCGATAACCGGGATAAAGTGCTGAAAACATTAAATCAAGCGGGAATAGAAGCCGGGATTCATTATCCGGTTCCTATCCATTTACAGCCTGCCATGCAGGTTGGGGGGTATCAACCAGGTGATTTTCCGGTAGCGGAAAAGATTTGTTCACGCGTAATCAGCCTGCCTATGTTCCCGGAGATAAAAGAGGTAGAAATTTCATATATTACTGATATCTTAAAAAAGGCGGTAAACTAATTTGAACTCTTCAGACATCATCACTTTTATCATCCCGGTTTTTAATGAAGAAAAAAGAATTCTGTCCTGTCTGGATAGTATTGCGGCTCAGGAATATAATCATACCTTCATTGAAATTTTTATTCCGGATGGCATGTCAGAAGATAATACCCGTAGTGTGATCCAGGAATGGAAGAAAAACCACGATCTCTCAATTGAAATAATTGATAACCCCCGCCGCATTACGGAATTTGGTACTGCTTTGGCACTTAAAAAAGCCCGGGGAAGATATTTTGTACTTTTTGCTGCAGACAATCATTTGGTAGGAACAAACTGGATACAGACTGCTCTACTGGCGTTTGATACCTATCCCGAGATTTTTGGAATAGAAGCACAATACTTAAAAATTCCCGGCGGAAGCTGGTTCAATAATTATTTAACCCATACTCTGCATATATCCGACCCTTTGGCACGGGATGCTGCAGTATCTCCCCTTCGGGTGGATAGAAAAATGGTAGCAAACAAGAAAATAAGTAAATTTTTAATACGTCCGGGATACCCTACTGGCGCCAATGGTTTTATGTTTAAAATGGATTCTTTAAAGAAATATATTAATATGGATACCTTTGAAGAGGGTCAGGTTGCTCTGGATTTTGGACTGAAGGGAGACGCCTATTTTGCACAAATTGAAGGACATGGCATTTATCATTTTTTTACACCTACTTTCCGGGGATATTTGCAAAAAAGAGCCAAAATTGCTTTAAAACATCAGACTAGAATACAGGAACGTAAAACCTGGGTACATTACACCGGTAAAAGGTTATATATTTTTGCTTTATTGCACTTAACCTTTATCTTCCCTTTTTTATATTCAATAGTTAAGCTTATCACGACAGGAGACGTGTTATGGCTGGTACATGCCCCCATGGCTTGGTTAACAACGGTAATCTATGCCTGGAATTGGTTCAAAATAAAATTGACCGGCAAAAAAGCCTGGTGAGGAGATTCTAATGGAAAAAATAAAAAAATATTCTCCGATAATAATTATAATTCTCTTTGTTGTACTCGCATTTATTTTTTATTCTAAAGGAATTGTAGGCGGATATTCCATCAAGGGGAATGACGGTAATTATTCTTCACAGCACATGATACAGCAATGGGTACAGCATGGATCCCCGTTGCGCTGGCATGCCCCTTTAGGAATGGGGACCAAGGTAAATACACCTTTATCACTTTATGTAGTCTTCATGAAAATATTTCCTTTAAATATAGCGCTAAGTCTCAGCTATTTTTTCGCTATGATCATGACTTTTATTTTTACCTTCCTTCTTTTCCAGAGATATAAACTGGATCTTATCCCATCGGTTTTTGGTGCGGTTGCCTTTGCTTTTTCACCTCACTTTATCAGCCTCATCTTCGGCGGTCACATGACTATTGTAGAAATGCCGGCTATGATTTCCATGTTGATATATTTTATCCACCTTATTTTCGATGCGGAAATAAATCCCTGGCAGAATATTTTGTCTATTATTCCTGCAGGTGTAGCGTGGGGAGTGGTCATGAGTCAGGAGCCACAGCGCGGTCTATATGTATCTGTAATGGTAGGGACATATATGCTTTTCCTTATCGTCCAATCTTTGCATACACAAATCAAGGATAGAAAAAAATATCTAAACAATAGATTTTTTTATCTTACAATAATGAAGCCTGTACTAATAGCGATCATTCTGTTTTTTACATTTTTCCATTCCATGAAAGGCTGGCTGAGTTTTGCGCAGTTAGACAGCGGTAGTTCGTCTACAGCGCAGACCCAGATGTCTCCGGAACAGAAATGGGAGTTCTCGACTTCCTGGTCCTATTATCCTACGGAGATTTTTGAGAATCTAGCCTGGGGTTATTTTGGTAAGGAATCTTATAATCCTGAATCTCCTTATTGGGGAAAATTTGAATATTTTGCATCCAGTGAAGTACTGGGATTTTTAGTACTAATCTTTATGATTCTGGGAGTCGCGTTAAATACACATGTTAGAAAGAAAAAAATATTCGGCAAAGAATTTAATCTCCCTGTAATAGAACAACCTGTAGTACGGATATTTTTCTGGTTGGGGCTGACCGCCTGGTTCCTTTCCATGGGAAAATATCTGCCGGGCCGGCCTCTTTTCTGGTTGTACTATCATATTCCCTTTATGGATAAGTTCCGTATAGCCGTGAAGTTTTTCGCGGTAACGGCATATTCCTGGGTCATAGTATCTGCATTTGGGGTCCAATCGTTTATCAATCTCCTTGAAGATTCGAAACAAAATGATAAAAAACTGAATCTCATTTGGAAAGGAAGTCTGTTTCTGACTGGACTGGCAATTATTTTATTTCTGATAACTTTAATAGGTAAAGAAAACACTATTGATACATTCTTTTATCAGTTTAAAAACAGGGATTTTGCTGCCGCCGCAGTGAACAACATGATCACATCCTTAGGCCGGTTTATATTGTTATCTGCGTCTTTAGCCGGAATTATCACGCTACTGCGCTTGCGCGACAAGTTCAAGCTCTCTGCTGCTGTTGTATCCTGGGCCTTAATACCTATATTGATACTGGAATTATGGACCGTGAATAAATATTATCAGGAAAAGTCCTATTTCAAACCCCAGGATTATTATTCCGGAGATGCGCTGATGAATACCCTGGATCATTTTGATAAAACCAGCAGATTCAGTCTTACTATGCTAGTGCCCAATCAGGGCCAGGTAATACCTATCCCCATCACGGAAAATAACCAGTATTATGATTACCGGCAGTTTCAGTTTAATTATAAAGATCTGGAATTACTGGAAATCTCACAGTCCTCCCGGCCGGATCAGCTGTTTAATGAATACCTGATCCGATTATTAACGGCAAAAGTGGGCCCTCAGGGTCTGCAAAGTTTAAATGATCTTATTGATATGAATACCTTTGTATACCGTTTGACCGGAACCCGTTTTGTAATTACAGATGGTTTTTTGTATAATAGCCAAAAACCCATGGTGATCTTTTACAGTCTGTTATCCAATCAATCTTATACATTCAAAGGTAATGCTAAATCCAAGCAGGGTAGAGACCACTTTATTTTTGAAGTAAAGGACAGCTTACCGCGATTGGCTTTTTTCCAATCAGCGGAGATGCTGCCCCTCGCACAGCATTTAAGGACAATAACAAGTCCTGATTGGGATATTAAAAAATCTTTAGTTCTGGAGTCAAATACCAGTAATCATCTGGGACTGCCTCAACCTCAGGACCTGTTGGAAGTGCAGATCACCGATTTTAAGCCTTGGCTAATCAAAGGGAATGTAAACGCTCCCTCTGCAGGATGGGTAATGCATAATGCCCGATATGACAAGGACTGGAAAGTTTACGTAGATGGTAAAAAAGAAGATTTGCAGAGGGCAAATTATCTGGTTCAAGCAGTAACCGTTCCTCAGGGAAGTCATGTAATTGAATTCAGGTTTGAACCAAATTTAATATGGGCTAATCTGGCACAGTTATTGGTTTGGCTGGGTAGTTTAACTGCCGTTTTCCTTCTTGTGTGGGTTAATTTGATTTCTAGGAAAAAAGACGGAGAGAATTAATGTACCGCTATACTTTTTTCCAGAGGCTGGCATTTTATTTCAGCTATTTCTGGTATAAATTTATCCTGCTGTTTGAGGTAAGACGGCCCCGTCTGAAGATGCTGATTTATGAAATTGTTTACACATTAAATAAATTTATACGCTATGAATCCAGTTATCCCTGGCCATATCAGGACAGGGTAATACAGACCCGTTTTGGAAAATTCAACATTCGTCCCGGTACATCGGACGCGGCTAATGTCTCGCCTGCTTTTGAGAGAAGAGATGTCAATCATCTCCTGAAACTGACAGGTAAACTGCTGGCCCAGGATAAAAAGGTAGTGTTTCTGGATGTGGGGGGGGATATCGGCACCTACAGTATCCTGATGGGCAATCGCTTTCCTCAACTCAGTATCTATTGCTTTGAACCTATCGCACCATCGGTAGAGTTGATCAGGACCAATCTGGAACTGAATGGATTATCAGACAGAGTGACTGTGATGCCCTATGCCCTGGGAAATGAAGAGGATAAGGAAGTTGAAATTGCCCTGAATATAAATGCTCCCGGATCTTCAACAGCCTCTATCAATGAAGGCATGTCTGCGGACACCGATGCATTCCGGATTGAAAAATTCAGAATCAAAACCCTGGATAAAAATATTCTGCCCCTGTTAAAGGATATAGATGTTGTGATCCTGAAGATAGATGTAGAAGGAATGGAGCAGTCAGTGCTGGAAGGGACAGAGAAACTCCTCAAAAGCGGAAAAGAAGTGTACATCATGCTGGAAGATTTTATTGATAAATCTATTGTGGATTATATGTCAGGCCATGATGCCGGTTTTTTGGGGAAGTTTTCTGATTATAATTCCTGGTGGGAATTTTAAATCCCATCGGCTTGAAATTTTGAGCTTTATTTCCAATATTTACTATAGATAAACTCCAGATTTTTCCGGGTAACTTCAGGTATTCTGTCAGCTGGAGTCATAAGAGCCCCTCTCGCCGCATTCTGACAGGCGCAATGCCGCTCCATATCCAGTTCCCGGATGAGTATGGGCAGTAGTGCATTAACGGTGCGGTTGTTCTCCTTCATATACCCCAATACCATATTGACGTCTACAGCTTCTTCTTCGACCTTCCAGCAGTCATAGTCCGTGGGCATAGCCAGTGTGATATAGCACATTTCCGCTTCGCGGGCCAGTTTGGCTTCGGGGACGGCGGTCATACCGATTACGCCCACGCCCCAGCTGCGGTGCAGGGCACTTTCCGCCCGGGTAGAAAACTGGGGGCCTTCCATGCATACATAGGTCTCTTCTGTAAACAACCGTTTAGTGGACTTATTCTCTTTGATCCAGTTACTTACAATGCTTATTGCCTGCTCTCGTGACTCTTCACAAAAGGGTTCGGCAAAAGCCACATGCCCCGCGGCACCGTTCCCAAAAAACGTGGAAGGCCGTCCCATAGTTTTATCTATGATCTGAGCAGGCAGAACGATATCCGTGGGCCGGATTTCTTCTTTAAGACTGCCTACTGCAGATACACTGATGATTTTCTCCACTCCCAGGGACTTGAGGGCGTAGATATTGGCACGGCTGTTGACTTCCGAAGGCAGCAGGCGGTGGCCCACCCCATGGCGGGGCAAAAAGGCGGCAAGACGGTCTCCCACCCGGGCAATGATAATTTTATCAGAGGGAGGTCCCCAGGGTGTATCCATAGACCTTTCTTCCAGTATTTCTACCTGGTCCAGCTGGTATACTCCGCTGCCTCCGATGATCCCTATTCTGATATCCCGCATATTATGCCCCTTCTATTTCGATAATCCTTTCATTTTCATCTTGGCCCAGTCTGAGACTGACTTGGACCGTCTTTCCCGGCAGCCAATCCTGTGCAATCCCCGGCCATTCAATCAGGCTATAATCGCCGGTCTCCAGAAATTCATCCAGCCCCAGCTCCACCAGTTCTTCCGGGCTGGACAAGCGGTAGAGGTCAAAATGGTAGATGCATATTTCCTCATTCCTGTATTCATTCATTACAGTAAAGGTGGGGCTGGAGACCAGATCTTCCAACCCCCAACGGGATACAAAGCCTCGGGTAAAAGCAGTCTTTCCGGCACCTAGATCACCTTCCAGCAGTACTGTTGTCCCCCGGGGCAGCTTCTCCCCCAGTTTAAGAGCAATTTCCCTGGTTTCTGAGATATTTTTACTGGAAAATTTCATTTGATATCCTGAAAATTGTTGGAATATTATAAGTTTTTGAGGAAAAACCCTCAAACATTGACAGAGATATTTAATTTTATTAAAAAGCCCTTGAAAGTAAGGGCCAGATAAGCTAAAATATGAGTTATCAATAACAATCAGGAAAGATCATGATTCGTGTACTATTACTTGTTTTTTTACTTTTGCCTTTAAATCTAGGATCCTGTAAGGAAATACAGAAAGCTCCTGTTGAACAACAGTTAATCGATCAGGGATTGGTGGATATACATTCTGTTTCACCAGACATTTTAGTACATTTGGCTTATTCTACAACAAATAATTTCCTGCACAAGGATGTATACGGAGATCTAACCCGTTGTTACCTGCAGCCTGTGGTAGCCCGCATGCTGGCGTCTGCTCAGAAAAAGCTTATAGAAAAGCAGCCCGGCTATCACCTCATTGTCTATGATGGTGTCCGGCCCCGTAGCGTCCAGTGGAAGATGTGGGATATTGTGAAAGGTACGGATGGAGAAGGCTATGTAGCCAATCCTGCCACCGGTTCAATACATAATTATGGATGTGCGGTAGACCTCAGCATCACAGATGCCCAGGGTTACCCTCTGGACATGGGGACCCCTTTTGATTTTTTTGGACCTGAGGCTCAACCCCGCTATGAAGAAAAGTATCTTCAGTCAGGGCGTTTGACTCAAATGCAGCTGTCCAATCGTCTGCTTCTCCGCAATATTATGTTGGAGGCGGGTTTCCAGATGATACGTAATGAGTGGTGGCATTTTAATGCTTTTTCCAACCAGGAAGTAAAATCCCGGTTTAAAATCATAGAATAAGGGATCATCTGAATGTCACAAAGAAAATCTTTTGCCCAAAATTCCCTCTTTTCCATTCTGGGCTTTGTAGTATTGGTCAGCGCGAATTTTGGGTTTAATGCATATGCTGCACGTCAATTGGATGTAACTGACTGGGGTATCTTTAATTCATTTTTTTATCTGCTGATAGCTTTTACCCAGCCGTTGAATTCCTTTCAGCTGGCAGTTGCAAAATTCAGCACCAGACACCAACTGAAGGGTCAGGATATGTTCCAGAGGCTGCTGCCCACACTGGTCCTGTTTCTACTGATTATCTCAGGTCTGTTTATCAGCTTATCCTGGTTCATAAGAAATCTGTATAATCTGCCTAATCCCGGTGTGGCTGTACTGGGAGGTGTGATCCTGGCTTTATGGATCATTCTGGCTGGTATACGGGGTATTTATCAGGGAGCTATGGATTTCAGGCACTATGGTTATAATCTGGGCATAGAAGGTATACTAAGGATGGTTTTTGGTCTGGCATTTTTAGTCCTGGGTTACAGAATAGGGGGAGCCCTGGCTGCTTCTTTGTTCAGCGGATTATTCTCTATACTGATACTGATTCTTCCCTGGCTGAAAGGTCTGGATCTGAAGGGTTTTAAAATCGGACTGGATATTGATATTATAAAAGGCTTTTTTAGTGCGGCTCTGGTGCTCTTACCTTTTGGTCTGATTATGAGTCTGGATACTACTTTAGTACAGTACATGGTGGGAGGCGAACAGGCGGGATATCTCAATGCCTGCGCGTTATTTGGTAAGAATCTGATCGTACTTTCCATGGTTTTTGCCAATGTGGTATTTTCTTATACTTTAAAACATGATGACTCTACACTTTGGTGGGGTATGGTTCTGACAGCGATTACTTTTATCATAGCTGCTGTAGCAATGTTCCCACTGGGAACCTGGATCATGGGCACTTTACTGGGGGAAAATTTTATCCCGGCTGCCGGATATTTGCCTCTCTATATTACAGCGACACTGCCCTTAGGAGTAATGCAGCATCTGCTGAATTACTCCATAGCCCGGGAAATCAAAGCAGTGCCTTACCTGTTATGGCTGCTTCTGGTACCGATTGGTGTTTTATATGTACTGGTTTTGAAACAAGGTAGTCTGGAGAATTTTCTGTTTACCGGGCTGATAGTGCTGAGTATCCTGGATGTGATTCTTGTACTAATTATCCGTAAAAATCAGAAAAAGCCGCTGGATGCTATTGACTAATTGCTAATTTCTGATAAAATAATTAAGTTCTGGGCATATTGTACCGTTTTTCTAAGGGTATTTCGCAAAGATTACCCTGAGGAGTAGGCAGTGAGAAGTGCTAAAGTGACCCGTAAGACCCGTGAAACAAAAGTGGAAATCCAGCTGGAACTGGATGGCCAGGGTCGTTATGATATTAATACGGGAATTGGGTTTTTTAATCACCTGCTGGAAGCGGTGACCAAGCATAGCCTGATCGACCTGACAGTGAACGGCAGCGGAGATATACATGTGGATTTTCACCATCTGGTAGAAGATACCGGAATCACCCTGGGGCAGGCTATACACCAGGCTCTGGGGGATAAAAAAGGTTTCCGCCGCTTTGGTTATGCTACTGTCCCTCTGGATGAAGCACTGGTTGAAGCAGTTGTGGATGTCAGCGGCAGGCCTTATTTTAACACCAATCTCTATGATTTTCAGGGTGTAATAGGTGATTTTAATTTCGAACTGGGTGAAGTGTTTTATTCCGGTTTTGCCAGCCAGGGGTACACCCTGCACATAACAGTTAAATCGGGACGGAACCTGCACCATATACTGGAGGCTTCAGCAAAAGCCTTTGCCCGGGCATTACGTATGGCTCTGGAAACGGATGAGAGGAGCAGGGGGAGTATCCCTTCCACCAAAGATTTTATTGAGGGTTAAATGACAGTTATTATAGATTACGGCATGGGAAATCTGGCCAGTGTTTACAATGCCTTTATTAAGGTAGGTGAGACGGATGTCAGGATTACTTCAACACCTTCGGAAGTTGAGAAAGCGGATAGAGTAATACTTCCGGGAGTCGGTGCTTTTGAAGATGCCATGAAGGTCCTGAATAAATCAGGGATGTCCAAAGCTATCCGAAATTTTGTGGAATCGGGACGTCCTTTTCTGGGTATTTGCCTGGGTTTTCAGCTGATATTTGACCGCAGTTTTGAAAATGGAGAATGGGAAGGTTTGGGTATATTGCCGGGAGATGTCAGAAGATTTGAGATCAGTGAACCGGTGCCCCATATGGGTTGGAACCAGACTCGTTTTACGGGATGTAATGGAATATATTCCGAGCTGAACAACCAGGAATATTATTACTACTTTGATCATGCGTATTATGCAGTTCCGGGTGATAAAAGTATAGTGTCAGGTCTGACAGAGTACGGCGGTTTTGAGTTTTGTTCCGTGGCGGGACGGCAGAATGTGTTTGCTACCCAATTCCACCCGGAAAAAAGCCACGACCAGGGTCTGGATCTGATCAGAAGATTTTGCGGTATAGTAAATAAGGGTTGAATAGGAGAGACCGGTGTTAATAATTCCAGCAATTGATATTAAAGATAGAAAATGCGTTCGACTGGTTCAGGGTAATCCCCAGTTTGAGACGGTATATTCTAAAGAGCCGGTTTTTCAGGCTACCTACTGGGAGAGAGAGGGAGCGACCCGTCTGCACCTGGTGGACCTGGATGGGGCATTTGAAGGCAAGACTAAGAATCTGGATATCATACAGCGCATTGTGGAAGAGCTGAATATAGAGATTGAGGTAGGCGGAGGCATCAGAGACAACCGTATCATCCGGGCATTAAAAAACCGGGGGGTACATAAGATCATCATTGGTACCGCTGCCGTGGAAAACAAAAAATTTATTAAAAATCTCTGTAAGAACGACCCGGGCTCAATAATAATAGCCATAGACGCCTCTGACGGCTTTGTGGTGACCAAGGGCTGGCAGGAAACTACTTCTAAACGGGCCGTAGACCTGATCAAAGAGCTGGAAGAATTCGGCGTGGAAGAAGTCATCTATACCGATATCTCCCGGGATGGTACCCTGGAAGGTCCTAATTATGATTCAATCGAAACTATGCTGACAGTCACGGATATTCCCATCATTGTATCCGGCGGGATTTCCCGTCTGGAAGATCTGGAGCGTCTGAAGCAGTATGAATCGATGGGTATGAAGGGAGTGATCATCGGAAAAGCCCTGTATGAAGGCAAGTTCACCCTCAGGGAAGCGCTGAAGTATCAAAAAGGTTAATACTCAAAAGGCCGGTCTGGTTTGAAGACCGGCCTTTTTTTATTCCAGAGGAAGCTCTTCTATGACAGCATAGACCAGGGTTTTTTCAGTCTGTCTGTCATATTCCGCATGCACAAAAGTCGCGCCATCCGGTGAAAAAGTAAAACTCAAGGGATAAAACCCCGGGTGATTTATAGAGGGATAACTTTTCAGCAAAGTCCCTTTTACTCCATCCCGCCACTCAAATGCCTTCATTCCGGAAATCAGGATATTTTTTCTGGTGGGGTGCCAGTCTGCCAGGTAATGAGTGGATTCCCCGGAGGTGTAGGTCAGTAATTTTTCACCAGTCTGGGCATTATAGGCGGAGACTTCCCGTCCGGCTGCCAGCAGAAATCGGCCTTTACTGCTGTATTTAAGACTTTGCGGGGCATAATTTTCTGAGTAGTAATCGATCAGTGTATACACTTCCCATTCAAAGTAACCGGGATTCTCTGTGGGGACATCCCGCGTATCTACTCCGCCCTCACCGGCTTTCTGAGGCAGGGGCCATAGGGAAATTAAGCCAGTCATATTTTCATCATTCACTGTCCAGATGTAAGCTTTGGCGTCAGGAAAAAGCTGAGTGACTACAGGCAGCTCCCGGTGCAGATTTCCCGCAGCCAGATAGGTTCCGTCAGGTGACCAGTCCAGACTGGGAATATTGCCATAGGTAGCGCCGGAAAGTTCTTTTTTGACCGCTGTCTTTACATTCCAGACCAGTACAGTAGCCGGATCTCCTGCCCCGGCCAGATAGCGGCCATCCGGGCTGTATTCCAGACAACTGATGTATCCCAGACCCTTGACAGCTTCCAGCCGCTGGATACTTTTAGAGGATTCCATATCCCAGATTTGGATTTTGGCAGTGGCGTTTCCCGATTGTGAAGAACAGGTTGTGGCAAAAGTTTTACCATCCGGGGAGATTGCCAGTGCCCATAGGGGATAATCCAGATACCAGGTGCGGAGTTTTTTCCCGTCCCTGATTCTGATGAGTTTGACGCTGTAATCGATACCGCACAATAAATGCTTACCATCGGGCAGATATAATATTCTGGCCTGGGTATATTCAGTAAATCCTTCACTCTGGCCTATCAGGATTTTTTCCCGGGTAAAACCCTGAGAAAACAGCGTGATGCACAGCAAAAGTATTACAATTATTTTCATATTATTCACCACCCTCCCGGAAATTTTTCAAATTCATGGTTATAGACTATAATTCTAATACTTTAATGTCAACTATCGTTTTATTAAAAAAGAAAGGATGGGTTTATGATAAACAGAAAAACTACCCGGCAGATACATATTGGCAATGTGGCTGTAGGAGGAAACGCTCCCATCTCCATTCAGAGTATGCTGAGTGTTCCCACTACGGATATAGATCTATGTCTCCGGGAGATACACAGGCTACAGGAGGCAGGCTGTGACATAGTCCGCCTGGGTGTGCCGGATATGGATTCAGCCCGTGCTTTTAAAGATATCCACACGCATTCTCCCTTGCCCCTGGTGGCTGATATTCATTTCGATCATGAGCTGGCTTTGGCTTGTCTGGAGGCTGGGGTGGATGGCCTGCGTCTCAATCCGGGTAACATCAAGAAAAAAGAATATGTTCAGGAAGTGGTTCAGGCTTGCCGGAAACGTGATGTCCCTATCCGAATAGGCGTCAATGGCGGATCCATCGATAAGAAAAAGTATCCCCATCCCACCCCCGAGGCTCTGGTGGACAGTGCTCTGGGACATATCAGGATACTGGAAGAGATGGATTATCATGAAATTAAAGTAAGCCTCAAGAGTTCTGACGTGCTGAGTATGATCGAGGCCTACCAGTTGTTTTCCCGTCAGAGCGATTACCCTCTCCATCTGGGTGTCACCGAAGCCGGTGACTGGGCACAGGCCCTGGTCAAGTCGGCAATCGGGATGGGAGTACTGCTGCACCAGGGTATAGGCGACACTATTCGGGTATCGATCACAGGAGACGTGGTCAAAGAGGTAGAGGCTGGGAGACTCATCCTGCGCTCCCTGGGTCAGCGTATGGAGGGGGTGGAGATAGTATCCTGTCCTACCTGCGCGCGCAAGGAATTTGATGTTGAATCCACTGTGGAAGCGTTTCTGGAAAAAACCCGGCATATCCGCAGCCATGTAAAAGTAGCCATCATGGGCTGTATAGTCAATGGACCGGGTGAAGCCTCCGAAGCTGATCTGGGGGTAGCGGTGGGGCAGAACCATGCCCTCCTGTTTAAAAAAGGCAGGATTGATAAAAAATTACAGAAAGACCAGATACTTCCAGTTTTATTGGAAGAATTGGATAAATTCCGGGAATGATTTCACATATCATATATGTTTAGTGGTATTATTTATAGTCATCAAAAATCTTTAATAAAAGTAAAAAATCAATTCATATTCAATAATTAGCTCCATTATTGTGGCCTTGATACCGATAATAAAAATGTTATTCTATTCAGCAATATATCAGTGTGTACTTTTTGCACAATGCTTAGTTTTTATACGGCATGAATAAAGCAACAGTTTTTTATCACATGTTATATTTGTTTACCCTGCATAAAATTACTTGAAGAATATTTTTCGGTACAGTTTTTGCTTATAATATGGGGGCATTGTATCTTAATTTGAGAGGGTTGATTCAATCAGGAGGAAACCATGTCACAATGGTCAAAAATTAGCAGAAATTTACTCATACTTTGCGGGATCCTGTTTTTCAGAGTAGTGTATCCCCAATATTATGTCTCTGATAGTTTTGCTAATGCCAATAACTGGATTAATAATCTTAAATACAATATGGATTATGGAATCTGGACTGAAGGTGTCACCGGAGGTAATTCCTGGACTATGGCTGGCCAAGCCCGGTATAATAATGCCCGGTGTGGCAGCCCATCCGGAACCACCTATTTTTCTTCCCTATTTGGAATTTACGCGGTATTTACCAATAAACAATTTGATGCGGCTCCCGATCATCCTGTTGGTTTTGAAATTACCAGAACCTACGGGGATAATAGTGATTCCGGTGCCTCTTTCGATGAAAATATTTTTAATTTTTCCCTAATAGAGTTTTCCAGGGCAATTACCAATGGAAATGGTACAGCCCGAGAAGGAGAAAGATTTCCTAATTACATCACCGTTTCTGAACTGTATGCCATAAATAAATTTGGCAATAATCCCATATATTCCTGGAATCAACAGGCTTCCTCTAATAGTCAGATGTCACTGGTATCAGTTACCAATAAATCAGGTCTTGTAAATAACCTCTCAGCTTTGTTATTGGCCACACACCCTAATAATAAAACTTTTACTTATAGATTACAGACTGACGGTTCTTATTTATATTTCTATGTGAATCCCAGTCCCAATGGCATCAACACTGGATACAGTAACACTTTTTATATGATAGATTCCAGGCCTTTATCTTTTAGTAACACTCTGAGTTTCCTTATGGGTATAGCTA
Organism: uncultured Brevinematales bacterium; assembly: GCA_964428015.1. Taxonomy (GTDB): domain Bacteria; phylum Spirochaetota; class Brevinematia; order Brevinematales; family CAYRWR01; genus CAYRWR01. The sequence continues at coordinate 51,621 of CAYRWR010000026.1, forward strand.
CCCGTACTAGGGAAACTGATGTACATGATATAAGGATGACAAATTTCACCATTCGTTCGATAGCCGACAGCATCACCAGTGAGTTGAGCCCTGCTACGATCAAAGCAGGGGGTACAGCCGACATACACGGGGTAGTGAGCGCAGACTTCACTACGTATGGAGCGAATTACGCGGGGATAGGGGATCTGTATATAGACCTGCCTCCGACGTATACCAACTGGGCTAACTACACCAACCAGCTGGGATTGTTCTGGATAACAAATGGGGGAGTAGTCAAGACATTTGGGAAAGAGAAAGGGGATAAGAACCCCGGCAATAATAATGTGTCATTGTCCA